>JAEUUE010000108.1 GCA_016787605.1 Cyclobacteriaceae bacterium | reverse complement strand
CGACGACGTCGTTGGGGCAGCAGAGGTTGGGATCGGAAATGCTCTTCTGGTGAATCAAACTGTCATTGGAAATCCGAAACACCTCGACAAAGTTTCCTTGCGGGTTATGGTTGATGACGAAGAGCAGGGGCTGGGGGCCGGCGGTGAAGAGCGAGATTCCATGCGGATGGAATTCCCCGGCATAGGTGTCTGTCATCCGTCGGGGAGCGGACGCCGAGTCGACGTCGAGCACCCAGATGCCATCTTCCTCTGACGGCAGGCCGCGAAGTGTCTTCCAGCGGTTGGACGAAGAGATGTAGAGTTTGCCGGTGGCCTCGTCCAGGTCCATGTCTTCGGGGCCATAGATGCCTTCATAGACCTGAACGGTACCGGCGGCGACGGGCTCAATGGACTTGAACACGCCTGCGGCAATGAGTGTGCTTCCTACAGCGTAGAGCACCGCGGCGAGCAAGGCATACACGATCCACATCTTTTTCATACCGATTTGCAATCGGGTAAAGATAGCGGAATCCGGATTTGAAGCGATGAGCTATTCTTCCCCACCGCGCAGGGTAGTTCCCTTGGTAGCGGCAGAGGTGGAGAGCAATTTGTCGTTGGCCAGGCGACGGGCTACGGCAGCCTGCTCAGAATCCCAGGCTTTCCAATGGCGGCGAAGTTCTTTCAGATCTTCTTCCAGGCAAGGGTAGTCGCCAGGGCGGGGAACGGAAGGGAACTTACCGCGGGCCAGGTCAGCGGCCACCAGTCCGCCGGTCCATTCAAAGTGTGCCGGGTCATAGATCTTGCGCCAGCGGCCACCCCAACGTAGTCCGAGTTGTTCGCCGATGGGGCCGATCTTCCGCCACAGCTTGTAGTTCTTCCATTGAGGAACACCATTGATGACGGGAACCACATCGACCGCCAGCCCATATTGATGTTTGGATTGACCGGCCTTCACGCGGGTATAGCGGCGTCCCATGGTTTTGTATTCCGTTTGCTTGGCGTGCGTGCGATACGTTTCCACCAGCGCGAGTTCGATGCCTTTGGATTTGCAGGCCTGGATCAGCCCAAGGACTTTGTCGCGGAAATAGGGGTGCAGGGATTCCAGGTCAGCGATCATCGACAGGGTTCCTCGGTTGATACCGAAGGAATAATTGTCGACCATATCCCAATCCTTCCACTGGTCGGTGGTGTCTTCGACCAGTTCCCAAAGGCGGAAGTCCACCGGCTGAGAAAAATGGGTCGTGCGCTCCTCGCGAAGATCATTTTCTTCGTCGGAGAGGGGGATAGGTTGGGCATAGACCCTTCCCACCATGAGTATGCAAACGATTGATAACCAACAAATTCGTACCATAACCAAAAAATCCGGCGCAAAAATAAACAAACCTGCATTCCGGAGGGTCCTGGTGCTGCGTGACAAGGGGTTTAGACCAGGAGAGAAGTATGAAATATTCGACGCAAAGATAGCTAATTTGCGCGGCAGGTGCTCAATTTTTTTCGAAGAGATGAAGGAGCAGAGATGCCGACACAAAGAATTTCATAACGCGCAGAGTAAGCGATGGTTCCATGACTGAACTTCAACAGCAGCAGCTATTAAAGGAACACTTGAGCCAGTTTGTAACTGAGCATAAGCGCGGGTTTATGGAGCGTGTGTTGGCCTCCCGTACGCGCTACCTCACCATAGTGCTGGAGGATATTTACCAATCGCAGAACACGAGTGCCGTGATTCGCACCTGTGAGTGCATGGGGTTACAGGATGTGCATGTCATCGAGACCAACAGCGAGTGGTCAACCAACAAGTTAATCCTGAAGGGATCCAATAAATGGCTGAACATTATTCGTTACCGCAAGAAGGGTTCCAACAACACCGCGGATTGTTTTGAGGCCCTGCGCTCAAAGGGATACCGGATTGCCGTAACTGACCCTGCCGGTGGCGTTCCCATCGATGAAGTGCCCCTCGACCGTCCGCTGGCGATCGTAATGGGCAATGAGCGACATGGTTCATCGCCCTTTGCCCTGCAACATGCCGACCTCGCGGTTACTATACCCATGGCAGGATTTACGGAAAGCATGAACATCTCGGTCAGTGCGGCGATCTGCCTGCATACGACACTTTCGCGCCTGCGAAGGTCCGACTATCCCTGGCCGTTGTCGGAAGAGGAGAAGGAGGAACTCAGGCTGCAATGGTACCGGAAGAGCGTCCGCAACGCCGAGGTCATCGAGCGCGAGTTTCTGCGATCGATTGCCTAACTTTGTTTCGGCTTTAATTCGATGACGACTATGCTGCGGTGGTGGCGTTTGGGTATATGGGTGGGTGTGAGTGCGGTGTTGGGCCTCGCTGTCGCTAATTGGTGGGTGATCCGAAGCACTTCCTCCTCGATTTATTCCGACTACGAAGCGATACCCTCCAACCCTGTCGGGCTGGTGCTCGGTACCAGCAGCCGCCGGACCGACGGTTCCCCGAATCCGTTCTTCTACAACCGCATGGAAGCGGCGGCCCGTCTGTACCATATGGGCAAGATCGGCCACATCATCGTGAGCGGCGATAACCGGTCGCGCTTCTACAATGAACCGATGGAAATGAAGCGGGCCCTGGTCAAGTTGGGGGTTCCGGATTCCGCGATCACGCTGGACTACGCCGGCCTTCGGACACTTGACTCGGTGGTTCGCAGCAAGGAGATATTCGGGCAAGATCACATAACGATCATCACCCAGCCATTTCATTCCTATCGCGCCGTCTTCATTAGTCGCTATTATGAGATGGATGCCGTGGCGTTGGTGGCCAATGAGCCAGCTGACGAGCCCGCGGTAAGCGTTTATGTGCGGGAATATTTTGCACGCGCCAAAGCCATTCTTGATCTCTATGTCCTGAAGACCGGTCCCCGGCACCTGGGGGAGAAGGAACCTATCGTATTGTAAGAAAGATCAGAACGACTCGGTGAGCAGAACGTAGACGTTCCACCGGTCGCCATAGGCCGCATCCACCCGCAGGTTGAAGTTTTCACTAGGCAACACCGAGAAACGCACCCCGGCCCCGGCGGCATAATGCATCCGTGAGAAGTTGAACTGCGACATGTTATCGGCTACTTGCCCGGCACTGGCGAAGGCGACGGCGCCAAATCGCCAAACCACCGGGAAGCGATACTCCGCCTGCGCACTCATGATCATCTTATCGCGGTAGCGGCCCTGGTAATACCCCCGCATCATCATACTGCCGCCGAGCTGGGCCAGGTTTCGGTACGGGACTTCGCCGAACGTCATGAGGCCGTAGTATTGAAGGGCCAGTATTCTCCTTGGCTTGAGTTGAATGAATTTGCGGTAGTCGATGTCCAGTGACTGGAAGTTGTAGTCGCTGCCCCGGCTTTGGTTGAAGTTGGAGAAGCGAACGCGGAACAGAGCACCCTTGTTGGGGGTATATGCGTGGTTGCGTGAGTCGTAGGTGATGAGCGCGCTGAGTCCGAAGACATCGTATTCGCTTCGGTTATAGATGCCAACCACCTGGTCTTTTTCGAAGTTGCCACCGGAATCGTATTTGATGTTGAACACGTGCTGGTATTCGATACCCAGGCCGGCAAACAGGTTTCGGTGAATCTTGCGACTGATGGCCGGGTTGATGAAGAACTGGGTAAACGTATAGGATTCTTCCGCATTGGCCGGCGTGTCATTGCCGATGCCCCAGAACTTGTCGGGAAACCGGCTATAGGTATTCTCGAAGCGAATAATGTACTTTTCTTTGGGCAGAAAAATATTGGCCCCGATGCCGGCCAGGATCTGGTCTTTCAACGTATAAAGGAGCAGCAAAGGCATGGTCGAGGTCCGTAGGCTGAGGTCCTTCTTCGATGTCTTGAAGATGTACGCTCCCCCGGCGCCGAACACCCAACTCGTCTCTGTGGAGAGTGCGATGAGGGGAAAGGCGAGGATCTTGTTCTTGTAGGTGACCTTGGTGGAATCGATGGACATCGGCAACGGGCTGATTTCAGCACTCTTCTCCTCTTGCTTGACCTGGGACCAGGCAGCACATGCTATTCCACAAAAGAGGAGGAGGAGAAAATGCCGAAGGATCATGCGTCGTAAGTCGGGAGGACCCGATGGTGAAATGGGGGTGTTGATTCCATCGATGTCTTTGCTAATTTGAAGAAATCATGGCATTTTGCGCCCCCAAATAAGCTATAAAAAACAGTTTTCGTTGAAGATTCGCGTTGGTTTTTTTCCACTCCTTGTCTTTCTTCTTCTCTCCGTCTCCGTCTCCCACGCGCAAGAAACGATTATCCGCGGGAAAGTAACTGACGCCGGGTCAGGCGACCCATTGCCTTTTGTCAACGTGGTATTCAAGGGAACTACGATTGGCGGAACCACTGATTTTGACGGGAAGTTTGTCATCCGTGCCCTCAAACCTACCGACTCGGTGGTCGCCAGTTACATCGGTTACAAACCCCGGGCAAAAAAAATCAGGAAGGGGGTCGATCAGGTCGTCAATTTTCAGCTCGAAGAAGAGAAGACCAACCTTCAGGAAGTGGTCGTGAAAGCCGGGGAGAACCCGGCCTGGGAAATACTGCGTGGGGTGGTACGAAACCGCGAGCTCAACGACAAGCGAAAACTCGAGGCCTATGAGTACGATGTCTATACCAAGACGGAAGTGGACATCGACAACATCACCGACAAGTTCAAGGAGCGGAAAGTCATGAAGAAGATAGCCGCGGTGCTCGACAGCGTCGACCGCATCGTGGGTGAAGACGGCAAACCCGTGCTGCCTTTGTTCATTACCGAAAGCGTTTCCAAGTTCTACTACCGGGAGAAGCCGCAGCTCAGCACCGAAACCATCCTGCGCAGCAAAATCAATGGCGTGGGAATCGACGATGGGACCATGGTGACCCAGCTCGTGGGATCCACCTTCCAGGAGTACAACTTCTACCAGAACTGGGTGACCATCATCAACAAGAACTTCGTCAGCCCGCTGGCCGACGGGTGGCGCCTGTATTATGACTATGACTTGCTCGACAGCCTGTACCTGGGCGATGACTACTGTTACCGGATTGACTTTTACCCCAAAAGTCCGCTCGAACTGGCCTTTACGGGGTCGATGTGGATTACGAAAAAGGAATACGCACTCAAGCAGATCGATGCGTCCATCGGAAAATCCGCCAACGTCAACTTCATCGACCGGATCAAGATCCAGCAGGAGTTGACGAAAACGGAGTCAGGCCAATGGCTGCCGCTGAAAAACCGGGTGCTCATCAACATCAGCGAACTGAGCAAGAACTCCGTAGGAATCCTCGCCAAGTTCTACACGAGCAACAAGAACTTCGTCATCAACAAGCCCCACGAGCAGTCCTTCTATGAGCGGCGCATCAACGTGGCAGAGGATGCAACGGTCTACGAAGAGGAGAAATACTGGGACACCCTGCGCCATGAACCATTGAGTACCACGGAACGCAACGTGTACCAAATGATCGACACGCTGAAGAACATCCCGGTGGTCAAAACCTACACCGAGATCTTCAAGGCCATCGTGGATGGTTATTACAGCCTTGGCAAAGTGGAGGTGGGACCTTACCTGAGAACGTTCACCTGGAACTCCGTGGAAGGTTTCCGGATCCAGGGCGGGTTCAAGACCAACTCCAAGTACAGCAAGAAGATGATGTACGGTGCCATGCTGGCCTATGGCTTCGACGACCACCGGGTCAAGGCCTCCGGGTTTGCCGAACGCATCATGGACCGCAAGAAGTGGACAACCTTCAACATTTCCGCGAGGACCGACATCATACGCCTGAGTATCGATGATGACCTGCTGTCGAATAATCAACTGTTCCTCACGGCGGTCCGGTGGGGGAATTACCGTCGGGCCTATTACTTCAATGAAGTTTTTCCCCAGTTTAAACGGGAGTTCTTCAAAGGCTTCTCACAGCGCTTTGCCTTCCGGTATCACACCTTTGAGCCGGCGTACCCCTTTGCTTATTACCGGGAACCCAGCGATGCCACCGTGCCCGGCGCACCCACCTATTCACAGTTTCAGTCATCGGAATTCTTTCTCGAGTCCCGCTATGCCCGTGATGAGACCTACATCCAGAACGGCAACGAGCGGGTGAGCCTGGGTCTGCGTAAGTGGCCGGCTATCACCTTCCGGTACACCCGTGGCGTTGAAGGACTTTTTGGCAGCGACTATGACTACAACAAGTTCCGCTTGCAGGTTGACAAGCGCATCCGGATGGGCCTCCTGGGCGTGGGATTCGTGACCATTGCAGGGGAATATATCCCGGACAAGTTGCCTTATCCGCTGCTGGCCGTTCACCTGGGCAACCAGTCGTTCCTGTACAGCCAGTACGCCTATAACCTGATGAACTTCGGAGAATTCGTCAGCGACCGGTACGTGACCATCCGGTATCGGCAGTTCCTGGAAGGGTTATTCCTCAACCGCATTCCTCTCATGAACAAGCTGAAATGGCGCCTGGTGGCAACTACCAACATCATCTACGGCGAACTCAGTGCCGAAAACCGGCAGATGATCGCCAGCCAGACCCCCGACGGTCAGTCGACGTACCCTACCGGCTACTTTTCAGGGACACCTTACGTCGAAGTGGGTTGGGGGGTGGAGAACATCTTTCACTTCTTCCGGGTCGACTTTGTGCACCGCCTCACGTACCTCGACCGCCCCGATGCACGGGCCTTTGGGGTCGTTGCTACCGTGCAGTTCAAACTCTGATCGCGCCGTCTTTCCTGTGAAAGTTGCATATTTGCAACCTTAAATTCGTGTACCTGAATGAGTGAAGTGAAGATTACCCTGCCCGACGGTTCATCGCGGAACTATCCTTCCGGCGTTACCGGCATGGCCATTGCGCAGAGCATCAGCGAAGGCCTGGCCCGCAATGCCCTGGCCATAGAGGTCAACGGAGAAATCCTGGATTTGTCCCGCCCCATACAGGGCGATGCCGCCATCCGCATTTTTACCTGGAACGACAAGGGGGGCAAGTACGCCTTCTGGCACTCGTCGGCGCACCTGCTGGCCGAAGCCCTGGAGGCTCTCTACCCGGGGGTGAAGTTTGGTATCGGTCCGCCCATCGAAAATGGTTTCTATTACGATGTGGACCTGGGCGAGCAGACCTTTGGAGAGGACGACCTCGCCAGGGTGGAGGCAAAGATGCTGGAGCTGGCTCGCAAGAACAGCGTTTATACGAGGCAAGAAGTAAGCAAAGCGGAAGCCCTGGATTTCTTCGGAAAGAAGGGCGATGAATACAAGCTGGAACTCATCCAGGGCCTGGAAGACGGGTCAATTTCCTTCTATCACCAGGGCAACTTTACCGACCTCTGCCGGGGGCCGCACATTCCCCATACGGGATTCATCAAGGCGGTGAAACTCCTGAATGTAGCCGGCGCGTATTGGCGGGGCGACGAGAAGAACAAGATGCTCACCCGCATTTACGGGGTGACGTTCCCCAAGCAAAAAGAATTGGAAGAGTACCTGGTGATGCTCGAGGAAGCGAAGAAGCGCGACCACCGCAAGCTGGGTAAGGAACTTGAATTATTTGCCTTTTCCGAGAATGTCGGCATGGGCCTTCCGCTGTGGCTGCCGAAAGGGACGATCCTTCGCGAGCGGCTGGAGCAGTTTATGCGCAAAGCGCAGATCAAGGCCGGCTACGATCCGGTGGTGTCGCCGCACATCGGAAGCAAAGCCTTGTATGTGACTTCCGGTCACTGGGAGAAATACGGCAAGGATTCCTTCCGCCCGATCCAGACCCCGAACGAAGGGGAGGAGTTCATGCTGAAGCCGATGAACTGTCCCCATCACTGCGAGATGTACAAGGTGAAGCCAAGGTCCTACCGGGACTTGCCCATCCGCTTTGCGGAGTTCGGTACGGTCTACCGTTACGAGCAGAGCGGTGAGTTGCATGGTCTCACGCGCGTACGCGGGTTCACCCAGGACGATGCCCACATCTTTTGCCGGCCTGACCAGGTGAAGGAGGAATTCATCAAGGTGATCGACCTGGTGCTCCATGTGTTCAATTCCCTGGGCTTTGAGAATTACACCGCCCAGGTGTCTTTGCGCGATCCTGCCAATAAGGAGAAGTACATCGGTGAAGATGCGCTTTGGGACCGGGCCGAGCGGGAGATCCAGGAAGCCGCCGACGAGCGGGGACTGAAGACCGTCGCGGTGAAAGGAGAGGCCGCCTTCTACGGGCCTAAACTTGACTTCATGGTCAAGGATGCCCTGGGCCGGAGCTGGCAGCTGGGCACCATCCAGGTCGACTACCAACTGCCCCAGCGGTTTGAGCTGGAGTACATTGGTTCCGACAACCAGAGGCATCGTCCGGTCATGATTCACCGGGCCCCCTTTGGGTCGCTGGAGCGCTTTGTGGCCGTACTCATTGAGCACTGTGCCGGCAAGTTCCCGCTTTGGCTGTCGCCCGACCAGGTGGCCGTACTGCCAATTTCAGAGCGTTTCAACGACTACGCCGCCCAGGTAATCCAGGAGTTGAAGAACCAGGATATCCGGGGCTATTTGGATGACCGCAACGAGAAGATCGGCCGGAAGATCCGGGATGCGGAGGTGAAGAAAGTGCCATTCATGCTGATTGTGGGTGAGAAGGAGGCGGCGGAAAACCGGGTGTCCGTGCGCAGGCACGGGATTGGGGATGAAGGGTCTGTTTCGCTGGCCGAGTTTATGCAATTGGCCGCGAAGGACTTTGCCATGCCGCTATAGGCCTGGAGGCTAAAATTTCGGCCTTTTTGTAAGGAAAGATTTAAAATTTGGTGATATTTGCGGCCCTGCAAACTGGCCTAAGCCCGTTTGGCAGGCTGAACTAGAGTAATGGATGTTTAACGTAAACCCGTCGAGTGGCATTTTTTCCTGGCAGTAATCGACCTCCCGGGGGCAATCGCCCGCCTGGAGGCAACCGTCCGTATAACAGGGGATTTCGTCCCCGGGTGGTTGAGGAACCTTACCGAGTCAATGAACGGATCACGGCTCCCCGTGTCCGCGTGGTAGGTGAGAACATCAAGGTGGATGTATACCCGATCCAGGTGGCGATAAAGATGGCCCAGGAGCAGGGTTTGGACCTGGTGGAGATTTCTCCCAATGCCGACCCGCCCGTGTGCAAGGTCATCGACTATTCGAAGTTCAAGTACGAGCAAAAGAAGAAGCAGAAGGAGATCAAGAGCAACGCCCAGAAGACGGTGGTGAAGGAGATCCGATTCGGCCCCAATACCGACGATCACGACTTCAACTTCAAGGTGAAGCACGCGGTCAACTTCCTGAAGGAGGGAGCCAAGGTGAAGGCGTATGTACACTTTGCCGGCCGTTCGATCGTGTACAAGGAGCGTGGTGAAATCCTGCTCCTGCGTTTTGCCACGGCCCTGGAGGATGTAGGAAAGGTAGAACAGCTGCCGCAGCTGGAAGGAAAGCGGATGTATATGATGGTCGCCCCGAAACCGGGCGGCAGCGGAAAGAAGTAGTAACCATTTGTAGTAGAATTTAGCGATACAGTCATGCCCAAGTTGAAGACCAAGTCAGGCGCCAAGAAGCGCTTCAAAGTTACCGGAAGCGGTAAGATCAAGCGTAAGCGCGCATACAAGCGTCATATCCTGACGAAAAAGGAAACCAAGCAGAAGAGAAGGTTAAGCAACAGCGCCGTCGTCAAGAAAGTAGACGAAGGCAACGTTCGCCCGATGCTTCCCTATGCCCTCTAGTCCCGTCCCGATAGCTATCGGGAGTCGGGTGGTTTTGTGTTTTATGTTTAACCCGGAGGTTAGGCTTTAAGTCCGGCTGAAATAAGCCCGGCGCCAACCGCCAAAAAATGTAGTTATGCCTCGTTCAGTTAACCATGTAGCATCCCGCGCCAAGCGCAAAAGGGTGCTCAAACTCGCCAAAGGATTCTTTGGCCGGAAGAAAAATGTATGGACCGTCGCCAAAAACGCGGTCGAAAAAGGTCTCGGTTATGCATACCGCGACCGTAAAGCCAAGAAGCGCGATTTCCGCGCCTTGTGGATCCAGCGGATCAACGCTGGCGCCCGCCTGCACGGAATGTCTTATTCCGAGCTCATGGGTAAGCTCAAGAAGGCCGGTATCGACCTCAACCGCAAAGTACTCGCCGACCTGGCCATGAACCACCCGGAGGCGTTTACCGAAGTGGTGAACAAACTCAAGTAAATCAACAGGGGCTTCGGCCCCTTTTTTTATCCGCCGACACTACCTTTGTGGCATGAGCCGCTCCCGGAAGATCTTCCTTTTCGCTGCCGCCCTGTTCGTGGCTTTCCTGGCCTTTACCATCTATGATATCAGCCGGCGCACGACCTTCCCCGGTTCGAAAAAGGCCAAAAAGGAGGCTCCGGCAGACACCATCCAAGGCCGTTCGTCGTCTAAATCCGCAACTCAACAGCCCTAATTTCGGCCCGTCGGATCAGGGTTTTTGCGCCCTGGCCGGTAGCCTATCTTCGATACGGATTAAAGCCAACTATAGACAGGAAAATCCCCTGGGGTCTAGGACTTTGGGGGATTTTCTTTTTTGGGCACCTGAGGAAAGAGGGTTTTGCATAATTTCCGTCCTTAACCTGATTCCTAACCTATGCGAATGGTGCGAGCCTCCCGGTATGGCCTCCTGGCTGTTTTTCTCATTCACTGCACAAACAAAGAGATACCAACGGGGGTGGATTGCACACAGACTCCGCTGAATGTGCCCAACGCAACCATCACCGACGCCACCAGCTGCGCCGCTTCTGACGGCCAGGTTACCGTGAGTGCCAGCGGCGGCGTGGCGCCATACCAATACGCTTTCAACAACGGCACCTTCCAGGATAACCCCACCTTCACCGGGCTTTCGGCCGGGCAATACCCGGTGGAGGTGAAGGACTCGCGGGGCTGTACCGCCGGGGTGCAGGTGACCGTAAGTGCTGCGGGCTCCACACTTTCAGCTTCCACATCAATGACGCCCGATACCCAGTGCTTCCCGCCCGACAACGGGGCGCTTGAGGTCATCCCGGCAGGAGGAGTACCACCGTATGAAATCAAACTGGGGAATGGTGCCTTTGGTTCGGCCACCACGTTCAACGGGCTGGAGGCAGGAGCTTACTCGGTTGTGGTGAAGGATGCCGCCAATTGTAGCGTGACGCTCAACGTGAACGTTCCACGCGGAGACACCGGCGTGAGCTACTCGTCCGATGTTCAGTCGATTATTGCCTCCCGTTGTGCCGTCCCGGGCTGTCACGTGTCGGGAACCAGTGTACCGAATTTCTCGACCTATTCGGGAGTGTCCTCGAGGGCCCAGAACATCAAACTGCGGACGTCAAACGGTTCCATGCCACCGGCGGGGAGCCCCGATCTGACGACTCAGCAAATTCAGCTGATCGCCTGCTGGGTGGATGATGGCGCCAAGAACAACTAAACCAAATCCGACCATGAAGAGACTCTTTTGGATGCTGATCGCTTTGGCGCCCGGCCCGCTCACGGCGCAGAAGTTCATCAGTGAAACTTCCCGCGTGACTTTTTTCTCGAAGGCGACCATCGAAGATATCGCGGCGGTCAACGAGAAGTCGATCGCCCTGTTTGATGCCGGCAGCGGCGACATCGCGTTTTCCGTTCCGGTCAAGGAATTCACGTTTGAAAAGTCGCTGATGCGGGAACACTTCAACGAGAAATACATGGAGACCGAGAAGTACCCGAAGGCCACCTTCCAGGGAAAAGTAACGGGCTATTCGCTTTCCGCGACGGGCCCGCAGCCCGCGCGTGCAGCAGGCAAACTTACCGTGCACGGGGTGACCCGCGACGTGGAGGTTGCAGGTACCCTGGAGGTGAAGGGAGACCGGCTCCTGCTGGCGGCCAAGTTCATGGTCACCCTGGAAGACTATAAAGTGAAAAGACCCCAGGTCCTCTGGAAGAACATCGCCGAAGCCGTGGAAGTAACCGTTGATTTCACCTTCAAGCCCAATGAGAAATAAACTGGCCTTATGCTGGCTGATTGCCGCCACCACTGCCTCCGGCCAGGATCTGCTCGCGGAACTGGAAAAGCAGGCTCCTTCGGAGAACGAGTATGTATCCGCCTCCTTCAAAGGCACTCGCCTGGTCAATGGTCAGACCATTGAAACCAAAGGGAAAGGGGAGTTGGAGTTCATCTTTGCTCACCGGTTCGGGCCCCTGAGCAGCGGGGCCTATGAGCTTTACGGACTGGACCAGGCGTACGTTCGCCTGGGCCTGGAGTACGGGATCACCGACCGCCTGGGTGTGGGGCTGGGTCGAAACTCGGAAGACAAGACGATGGACGCATACCTGCGCTATAAACTCCTGCGCCAGCAGTCAGGTCAGGGAATGCCCGTGTCGGTAACCGCTTTTGGTATCGCGGGGTATAAGTTTTCTCCCCGTGATGAGGATGCAGGCTATGATATACAATCTACGGACCGGTTGTCTTACGTGGGCCAGCTGCTGATCGCCCGGAAATTCAGCCCGGCGCTGACCCTGCAGCTCATGCCGAGTTTTGTGCACAAGAATGCCGTGGATCCGGCTATCGAAAAGAACAACTCGGCGGCCCTCGGTTTTGGCGGACGACTTAAGGTGACCCGGAGCGTGGCGCTGACTACGGAGTACTACTATCGGTTCGATGTGCCTTCCGGAAACCCCTACCATAACCCCGTTGGGTTCGGCATAGACATTGAAACCGGCGGCCACGTGTTTCAACTGGTGATGACCAATTCGCGCGGACTCACCGAGCGGGCGTTCCTTACGGAAACCAACGGGGATTTCTTTGCCGGCGACATCAGCTTTGGTTTCAATGTGACCCGGACGTTTCAGTTGAGCAAGCAGAAGTAAAATCTGCTTCAGCTTCAAGCCTTTAACCTTTAGCTACTGGGCATCAGTACTCACAGGCCAATGGTCACCGGTTACCGGTTACCGGTTACCGGTCACTGGTTACCGGTCACTGGTTACCGGTCACTGGGCTCCGGGTCACAGACTCACAGATTACTGATCACGGATTACGGATTACCGATTCCACTTTTCTCATATTTTTGTTGCGACCCGACGCCACCTTGCTGCTACTTTCCATAATCGGCTACCTGCTTCTCACCGTGCTCATCGGCTATTGGGCTTCGCGGCGAGTCAAGACGGCCGGCGACTTCATGCTGGCGGGACGGAGCCTGCCCATATTGCTCAGCTCATCGGCGCTGTTCGCCACCTGGTTCGGCTCGGAGACCGTCTTCGGCGCCTCCTCGGAGTTTCTCAAAGGTGGCCTTATCGCCGTCATTGAAGACCCTTTCGGCGCGGCGCTCTGCCTGATCCTCTTCGGGCTGTTCTTTGCCCGGAAACTCTACTCGATGAACCTTCTGACGCTGGGCGACTATTTCAAACTGCGCTACGGGCCCAAGGCAGAGCTGCTGTCCAGCGCGTTGATGGCGCCGCCTTACGTCGGGTATATCGCCGCCCAGCTCGTGGCCATGGGGCTGATCCTGAATGTGGTCTCCGGCATTGACGTGTGGGTCGGGGTCGTGGGCAGCGCCCTGGTGGTGACGTTCTACACCTACATCGGAGGGATGTGGGCTATCTCCATCACGGATTTTGTGCAGAGCATCATCATCATCGCCGGACTCCTGGTGCTGGCTGTGGTGCTGGCCGGGAAAGCTGGCGGTGTGGGTGCCGTCTTCGCCGAGGTTCACCCGGAGAATTTCCGTTTTCTACCCAAGGCGGAGTGGAGAGACATTACCGCCTACCTTGCTGCCTGGTCGGTGCTGGGCCTGGGTTCGATCCCTTCGCAGGACGTGTTCCAACGCTCCATGTCGTCGGGGTCGGCCGATACCGCTGTCCGGTCGTGTTACTACGCCGCCGGCTTGTACTTGACGGTAGCCATGTTGCCGCTGTTTATCAGTCTATGCACCAAGCACCTGTATCCCGACCAGGTCACCGGCGACACCCAGCTGACACTGCCCACCATGGTTTTGACGCATACCAACCTGGCCGTACAGGTGCTCTTTTTCGGCTCCCTGCTTTCGGCGATCATGAGCACGACCAGCTCGGCCATCCTGGCCCCGGCATCCATCTTCAGCGAGAACCTGGTGCGTCCCTTGTCAGGCCAGCGGTTCAATGACCGGCAGATGCTTTGGCTTACAAGAGGTTCAGTTCTCTTGTTCAGCACCCTCGCCACCATTATGGCCAGCGTCCGGACCAACATCTATGAGCTGGTGGGAGAGTCTTCGGTGCTGAGCATGGTCACCCTGCTGGCGCCCCTCACCTTCGGCATCTACTGGCGCAGGACCACTTCTGCCGGAGCCATGTTGTCGATGGTCGTGGGCTTTGTGGCGTGGATTGTGTTTGAGTTCCTGATCGACATCGGTATCCACAGCCTGGTGCCCGCCACGGGGCTGAGTACGGTCGCGTTGATCGTGGGCAGTTTGCTGACGCCAAAGGAGCCGAAGATATAACTCACCACGCCCTCACTGTTTGCACAGAGAGGAGTAAAGTGTCTACTTCTTTTCGAGGTAATCCCAGACCAGGCTGCTGGCGCCGAGGATGGGGGCTACCTGGTTTTCCAGGCCGGAGGGAAGGAGCTTCACGCGTCCGCGGAACTGGGGCATGAGGTTCTTTTCCATGTGGTACCGTGTGGGATCGAAGATCAGCGGGCCGGCCTGGGCTAATCCACCAAACAGAAAGATCGCCTCCGGGTCGGTGTGTACGATGGTATCTGACAGTTTCAGACCCAGCACGCGGCCGGTGTATTCAAAAGCCTCTTTGGCGACCACATCGCCACGTTGGGCAGCCTCGGATATCGTCTTGGTGTTGAGTTCTTCAAAACTGATGCCCCGCAGTTCACTGGGTTCGAGGTGGTCGGCCAGCAGCTTGTACACGGTGCGCTTGATACCTGTTGCCGAAGCGTAGGTTTCCAGGCATCCACGTTTGCCACAGTTGCAGTATCGACCATTAGGGTTGACAGAGGTGTGGCCCAGTTCGCCGGCGATGCCGTTGTGCCCGTTGAGCAGGACGCCGCCGCAGACGAAGCCGCTACCCAGCCCGGTGCCGAGGGTGATGATGACAAAGTCTTTCATCCCTTTGGCGTTGCCATATACCATTTCGCCCACGGCGGCGGCGTTGGCATCGTTGGTCACGAGGCAGGGTACATGAAATTCTTTGGTAAACATCTTGGCCAACGGGAGGACACCTTTCCATCGCAGGTTAACCGCGTTCTCAATGGTGCCGTGGTAATAGTTGCCGTTGGCCGCGCCTACGCCTATGCCTGCCAGCTGGTAGTCTTTCGAAAGGCTACCCATCCACTTGCGGATCGCATCAACCATGGCGTCGAAGAAGTCCTGGAATTCGACAAAGTCGCTCATGGGCAGGTTGCCCTGTTTGAACACATGTCCGCTGCGGTCGGCCAGTCCAAACTTGGTGCTGGTCCCGCCAATGTCGATGCCGACGGTGAAGGGTGTCATAACACCCCTTAGGTAGAAAGAATTTTGGCTAGCCGCAAGGCCCCGGGGTCGATTTCGTGCGTTTGACCGTTCATGATGTCCTTGAATGAGTTGTACACCATCTTGCCATTGCGGATGCCGACCATGCAGTCGGTCTTTCCGCCCAGCAGGCCTTCCACGGCGGCAACGCCCATCTGGCTGGCCAGCACGCGGTCGAAGTACGTGGGCGACCCGCCCCGCTGGAGGTGACCCAGGATGGTGACTTTGATGTCGAAGTAGTTGGATCGCTCGGCGACCATCCTCGCCAGGTCCATAGCGGTGAGCTTGGCGCCTTCCGCGACGACGACGAGGCTGGATTTCTTGTTTGCCTTGCCGCTCTGTTCGAGGATCGTATACAACTCGTCGAACGTTGTCTCTGCCTCCGGGATGATTACCGCCACGGCCCCTCCGGCGATGGCACTGTTGAGGGCGATATAGCCGGAGTGACGTCCCATGACCTCGATAAAGAACAGGCGGTTGTGGGAGAGGGCCGTATCGCGGATACGATCGATGGCTTCCACCGCCGTGTTGGTGGCGGTGTCGTACCCGATGGTATAATCTGTGCCGGCAATGTCGTTGTCGATGGTGCCGGGCACGCAGATGGCCGGGATGCCAGATTCTTCAATCAGCGCATGGAGACCGGTGAAGGTACCGTCGCCGCCGATGGCCACGAGCCCGTCGATTCCGTGCTTGCGGAGTTGGGCGATGGCTTTGGCGCGGCCTTCCTTCGTTCGAAAGGTTTCACTGCGGGCGCTCTTGAGAATCGTACCTCCGCGCTGGATGATGTTGCCTACCGAGCGGGTTCCGAGTTTGGAGATGTCGCCTTCGATCATTCCTTCGTAGCCGCGGGCGATGCCCATGGATTCTTTTTGGAAGAAGTTGCTCGCGCGGACTACCGCGCGGATTGCGGCGTTCATTCCGGGTGCGTCGCCGCCGGAGGTGAACACACCGATTTTGTTGATGCTTGTAGCGTTCAAAACGTAAAAAATAAGGGCCTAAAATAGAGTAGTGCGCCCTAATTCCAACATCCTGTTTAAAGCAATCCCTTCAATCGTTTGAAATAGTTGATCAACCCGTTGGTCGAGGCATCGTGGCCGCTGACCGGCTCTCGTGAGGTGAGTTCGGGCAGGATTTTCTTGGCCAGCACCTTGCCCAACTCGACGCCCCATTGGTCGAAGCTGAAGATGTTCCAGATGACGCCCTGCACAAAGATTTTGTGCTCGTACATGGCGATGAGGCTGCCCAGGGTTCGCGGCGTCAACTGCCGGAACAGGATGGAATTGGTAGGCCGGTTTCCGGTGAACACCCGGTAGGGCAGGTGGAAGTTGATTTGTTCGGCTGACATGCCTTGCGCCTGCAATTCAGACGTCACTTCTTCGGCGGTTTTGCCCCGTATGAGGGCTTCGGTCTGCGCGAAGAAGTTGGACAGCAGTTTCTCATGATGATCGCTGAGCGGGTTGTGGCTGATGGCCGGCGCCAGGAAATCGCACGGTACGATCCGCGTACCCTGGTGGATGAGCTGGTAGAACGCGTGCTGCCCGTTGGTACCCGGTTCGCCCCAGATGATCGGGCCGGTTTGGTAGAGGATAGGTTGCCCGTTGCGGTCGGTCGACTTCCCGTTGCTTTCCATGTTGCCCTGCTGAAAGTAGGCCGCGAACCTGTACAAATACTGGTCGTAGGGAAGGATGGCTTCACTGTGCGCATCGAAGAAGTTGGTGTGCCAGATGCCGATGAGGGCAAGCCATACCGGGATATTCCTCTCCAGCGGCTCATGCCGAAAATGGTTGTCCATGGCATGCGCTCCGTCCAGCAATTGCTCAAAGGCTTCATAGCCGATGGTGCAGGCAATGGAAAGGCCGATGGAGGACCACAAGGAGTACCGTCCGCCGACCCAATCCCAAAAGACGAACATGTTTTCGGGAGCGATGCCGAACTGCCGAACGGCTTTCTCATTGGTGGAGACCGCAACAAAATGCTTGGCCACTTCACCGCGGTTGGCTGTCTTCTGCAGGAACCAGCTGCGGGCCGATTCGGCATTGGTCATCGTCTCCTGGGTGGTGAATGTCTTGGATGCGATGATGAACAAGGTGGTTTCCGGATCAAGGGCTTTCACGGTCTCGGTCAGGTGGGTACCGTCGATGTTCGACACGAAGTGAGGGCGGATATTCCGGTGGTAGGGGCGAAGGGCTTCGCACACCATCAGCGGGCCGAGATCAGAACCCCCGATGCCGATGTTGACGATGTCGGTGATGGCCTTGCCGGTGAAGCCTTTCCACGAGCCATCCTGGAGGCGGGTCGCAAAGTCCTTCATTTGGGCCAGCACCCGGTTTACGTCGGGCATCACATCTTCTTCGTTGACGCGCATCGGCTTGCCCGACCGGTTGCGCAGGGCCACATGCATGACGGCGCGGGCTTCAGTCTGGTTGATCGCCTGCCCGGCGAACATAGACTCGATGGCTTCGGGTACACCACATTCCCGTGCCAGCTCAACGAGCAGGGCAAGGGTGTCTTCCGTAATGCAGTTCTTGGAGTAATCCACCAGGAGGTCCTCAAAACGGTGGTGCAGTTTTTCGAAGCGCGACGGATCGGATTCGAAAGCCTCTCGTATGGAGAAGGCCTGCATTTCCAGGAAGTGGACGGTCAGCTTTCGCCAGGCGAGTGTTTCGGCAGGGTTAGTGGAAGGTAGCATGGGTGGTCAGGAATAGGCTGTAAAAATAACGACGATCTACTCAACGGAAATGGTCCTGTGTCCGTTCATCCCAATTATTTTGCAGGTTCCTGATTCCCTGATTCTCTTGCATGATGCGCGCTTACGTTGTTGCCCTTCTTGGCTGCCTGGCCGTTGGCGCCGTCGCCCAGCCCAAAGGTCAGCCGGAGTCAGTGCATATCCGCCGTGCCCTGGACCCCATTCGCATCGATGGGGTGGTGGACGAAGTGACCTGGAAGGAGGCGGAAGTCCGGAGCGAGTTGATGCAGCAGTTTCCCTACGACACCAGTCGCTCACCGCTGCGCACCGAGTTCCGGGCGGCCTATGACGAGGCTTTTGTGTACTTCAGTATCGTGGCCTATGATAACAAGCCGGGTGGATATGCGGTTTCTTCGCTCCGACGCGACTTCCGGGGACCCGGCCTCGACGGGGTGGCCGTCATCCTCGATACGTTCGAAGACGTGACCAATGCCTTCTTCTTTGGTCTGAGCCCGGCCGGCGTGCAGCGGGAAGGACTTATCTCGAACGGCTATATCGCCGGGGAGAACCTTGATCTCTCGTGGGACAACAAGTGGTACAGTGCCGTCAGGCAGTACGAGGGCTACTATGTGGCCGAGATGGCTATTCCGTTCACCACCTTGCGTTTCAAGGCGGGTTCGACGCAATGGAATGTAAAGTACTACCGCCAGGACAGCAAGGAGAATGAACGCGCTGTGTGGCCGTGGACCCCGCGGTTCTTCGAGGTTGGGAATCTCAACTATACCGCCGACCTGATCTGGGATGAACCCCTCCGGAACCCGGGTTCGAATGTTTCCCTCATCCCTTATGTGGCCGGGAATGCCTCGAAGGATTTTCTCAACAACAAGCCCTCCACTTCCAAGGTCACCGCGGGCGGCGATGCCAAGGTGGCTGTGACCTCCTCCTTGAACCTCGACCTGACCGTGAACCCCGACTTTTCCCAGGTGGAAGTGGATCGCCAGGTCACGAACCTTGAACGGTTTGAAATCTTCTTTCCGGAGCGGCGGCAATTCTTCCTGGAGAATGCCGACTTATTCCTTTCTTACGGGCATCCCAACGCGCGGCCATTCTTTTCCCGTCGTATCGGCGTTGCCCGCGATCCCAATACGGGTCAGAATGTCCAGAACCAGATCCTGTATGGGGCACGGCTCAGTGGCAACGTGAACAAGAACTACCGCATCGGGTTTCTCAACATGCAAACGGCAGAGATTCCTGAGTCTAAAGTCCCATCCTACAACTACACGGTGGCTACCGGGCAGCGTCGGCTCGGCACCAACAGCAACCTGCGGGCGATCTTTGTCAACCGGCAGACGTTCACCAACGATTCGGGAGATTTCCGCCTGGAAGGATACCAGTATAACCGGGTGCTCGGTGCCGACTACAATTATAATTTCAAAAACAACCGGTACACGGGTACCTTGTTTTACCACAAGCAGTTTACGCCGGAGAGCCCTGGTGAGGAATATGCCCAGGGAGCCAGTTTTGTTTACAACACGCAGGCCATTACGTTCAACTTCTACCAGCAGGCCATTGGGAAAAACTACAACCCGGCGGTGGGGTTTGTGCCGAGGGCGGGGTATAAGCGGATCTCGCCATCCGGCGCGTACCGTTGGTTTCCCTCCAACTCCCGTATAAACAACCACGGTCCGCTGTTCGATGCTTCGTATATATGGGATGATGTGTATGGGCTATCCGACTACCAGTATGTCCCCGGTTATTCGGTTGTTTTCCAGAGCCAGGCGATCCTGAATCTCCAGGCCCAGCACACCTATACCTTCCTCTTGTTTCCTTTTGATCCGACCAACTCGCCACCGGAAGACAATGCGATGAAGCTGCCGGCCTTTACGGACTACACGTACACCAATGCCTCGGTCAATTTTCAATCCGATCCACGGAAGCTGTTTACCGTCAACCTGGGGGCTCTTTACGGCAGTTACTTCAATGGCATGAGGAGCAACCTTACCGCCAGCCTGAACTACCGGTTTCAGCCGTTCGGGGTGGTGTCGCTGGACGCCAACTTCAACCGGATTACGATGCCGGCCCCGTATACCAGCGCGGACATCTACCTGATCAGCCCGCGCCTCGACCTTACGCTGACGCGCACGGTGTTCTTCACGACGTTTGTGCAATACAACAGCCAGTACGAGAACATGAACATCAATACGCGCCTGCAGTGGCGGTTCAAGCCGGTGTCGGATCTCTTTATTGTGTACACCGACAATTACTTCTATGCCTTTGACCAGCAGCCGACCGAGAATTTTACGCCAAAGAACAGGGCGATTGTGGTGAAGCTGACTTACTGGTTGAATCTGTGAACGGAGGTGCTGAGGTGCTGGGGTGCTGGGGTGTAGGAATTACACCCCAGTACAGATTACGGATCACCGATTGCCGATTACCCCGACTCCGTGAGGCACTACGACGGGGCAGGCCGATCACGGGTTACCCGCCAACGACGGTCTTAAGCTTCTCAATAAGCCCGTCCCAGAGATCCTGGAGTTCCTGCATGTCGTCGAAGTCCGAGTAGTCGTAGATTTTCAGGAACGTCATCTGGGTCAACTCGTTCACGTCGAGGTGCAGTTCGAAGTAGGACGGATCCTTCTTGTCTTCGGCCGACTCGGGCAGGTACTCAAAGCGGACAAAGTGGTTAGTCCGGTGGGCTGCCATGACGGCTTTATGTTCTTCCTGATCCCAGACAAACGTGAACACTTTCTCCGGGCTGATGCGGACATCATCGGCAAACCATTCGGAGAGTCCACTGGCGGTCTGGATATAGGGGTAGAGCATTTTTACAGACGCATGCAATTCGTAGTCCGCTGTAAAAAGTTGCTTCTTGGCCATTTTCGTTTCCATCGCTCAGATTCGATTGGAAGATATACGAATTTTCCGGACTGTCAAATGACTTGATCGCAATTGCCGAATTTTCGGGGATACAACAAAAAATCCCCGTAGCTGACCGGTACGAGGATTTCTGAGTAGCGAGGAGCAGATTTGAACTGCCGACCTTCGGGTTATGAATCCGATGCTCTAACCAACTGAGCTACCTCGCCTTGTTAGCCGGCCGACGCGTCTCGCGTGGGAGGGAGACTATCGATGGCCTGTTCAAAGGAGGCGCAAATTTATAAACTTTTGCCATTTGCGGTAATAGTTCGGCAAGGCGCTTAAAATGGCGCTATTTTTGAGCCATCCATTGCGCATGCTCAAAATCGACAAACTGATCATCAAGTCGTTCGTCGGGCCGTTCATCCTCACGTTCCTGGTGGTGGTCTTTATCCTCCTCCTGCAGCACATGCTCAAGTACTTTGACGATATCATTGGCAAAGACCTGGGGTGGGACGTCGTGGGTACCCTGCTGTTCTACTTTGCCGTATTCATGACGCCCCTGGCCCTTCCCCTGGCCATCCTCCTCTCGTCCCTCATCACCTTCGGTAACCTCAGTGAGCATTTCGAGATAACCGCCATCAAGTCGCTGGGAATATCCCTGACCCGCGCCCTGGTTCCTATCTTCTTGATGGTCATAGGGTTAACCTTTTTCGCCTTCTATGTCAACAACACCTGGGTGCCTCATTCCGCCCTGGAGGCCTACAGCCTGCTCTACGATATCAAACAGAAGAAACCGGCCCTGGACCTGCAGGAGGGGGCCTTCTACAGCGGCATCCCCGACATCAGCATCAAGGTGAACCGGAAGTTCCCCGACGGCAAGTCGCTCAAAGGAGTAATGATCTATGACCACCGGTCACGGATCGGCAACAAGCAGGTGACCAGCGCCGATTCCGGGCGGATGTACACCATCCTGAATGACCAATACCTCAAACTGGAGCTCTACAACGGCTACGATTACACGGAGGGAGCCGATGGCCAGCGGGTGGGTCCGGAGGCCGGCAACCAGGAGTCGCTGCGTAAAACCCACTTCGCGAAGTCGGAAATTGTCTTCGACCTTTCGTCGTTCGGCCTGGCCCGTACCGACAAGCGGTGGTTCCAGGGTAACCGAATCATGCGAAGTGTTTTCCAGCTGGAGGACGATATGGACTCCCTCAAAACCGAGATCAACCAAACCGATCTGAGCCGGTACAAACTGCAGTTCTCCATGTTCAATTATCACCGGAAAGGGGATACCCTGCAGGTGCCTCCCGAGTTGAAGTCTTTCCAGCAGTACCGCGATTCCGTAGACAAAGCCAGGGATCCCTACCAGACACCCTTTGCCCTGGAGTTCAAACCGGTGAGTCCGGCCGAAATAGACACGACAACCCGGAAAGCCTCCGACAGTCTTTTCAAGGCCAAGCCAAGTGCGGAGGAACTCACCCTTGCCCTGAACTACACGCGAACGCTGAAGGCCCAGTTGCTTAACCTGAACACCAACCGGACCAACTACGTAACGGAACGGAAAGTCTTCCAGATCCAATGGCACAAGATCCTCTCCAACTCCATTGCCTGCATCGTCATGTTCCTGATCGGGGCGCCCCTGGGGGCCATCATCAAGAAAGGGGGGCTGGGTTTTCCCGTGATCTTCTCGATCTTCTTCTTTATCCTGTTTTACCTATTCATGAGTACTGGCGAAAAATGGGCCTTACAGGACCGGATTTCGGTACCCCAGGGTATCTGGGCTGCTGACTGCATCCTGGCTGTTATCGGGTTGTTCTTTCTGAGGCAGGCCCGCCTGGATGCCCGCCTGTTTGATTCCGACTACTACCGGGTTATCGCCGAGAAGCTCAAAAGGCGCTTTGGCAGGCGCCCTGAGGGGGTTTCTGCCCGCTAAGCATTTGGCAGATTGGGCGGTTTCTCTTACTTTTGCGCGATTAAAAAACGACCAAAGCTGTAAACTTTAAGCGATGTACCTCGATTCAACCAAAAAGAAGGAACTCTTTACCAAGTACGGAGCGGCCAAATCGGCCAAAGACACCGGCTCCCCGGAATCCCAGATTGCCCTGTTCACCCATCGGATCAACTCCCTGACCGAGCATCTGAAAGGCCATAAGAAGGACTTTTCCACGCAGCAGGGACTCCTCAACCTGGTGGGCAAGCGCAAGAAACTGTTGGGCTACCTGCAAAAGACCAACATCACGCGCTACCGCTCGATCATTGCAGAACTGGACCTGAGAAAATAAAAAACCAATATGGTGAACAGGGAACCCTCCGGAGGGTTCCCTTTTCGCTTTTGTTTACGGCCACAAACGGCCATTCCTAACTACTATGAAACCAACTCCTATTACAAAGACCTGCCAACTTCCTGACGGCAGGGAAATTACTATTGAAACCGGCAAGCTCGCCCGCCAGGCAGACGGGTCGGTTGTGCTGCGCATGGCCAACACCATGATCCTTGCCACCGTCGTATCCAACAAGGAAGGCAAGGAGGGAGCCGATTTCCTCCCGCTCTCCGTCGACTACCAGGAAAAATTCGCCTCCATGGGCAAAATCCCGGGAGGATTCCTCCGCCGTGAAGGACGCCTTTCCGATTACGAAATCCTCATCAGCCGCTTGGTTGACCGGGCAATACGTCCCTTGTTTCCAGATGATTATCATGCCGAGACCCAAGTAATTATCCAATTGATTTCGGGTGACCCCAACGCGTTGCCCGATTCCCTCGCTGCCTTTGCTGCCTCCGCCGCCCTGTCGGTATCCGATATCCCGTTCCAAGGACCGATCTCCGAAGTCCGCGTGGCCCGCGTAGACGGCAAGTTCGTGATCAACCCTCCCCTCGAGCAGAAGGAGAAAGCTGACCTCGACCTGATCGTAGCCGCCTCACTCGACAACATCCTCATGGTGGAAGGCGAAGCCAAAGAGGTGAGCGAAGACGACATGCTTGAAGCCCTGAAGGTGGCCCATGATGCCATCAAGGTTCAGTGCCAGCTGCAGATCGAACTCACCCAGGCTACGAACAAGACGCAGAAGCGGACGTACAACCACGAGACCAACGACGCCGCGCTGAAGGAAGAGCTTTTCAAGCTCATGTACGATAAGGCTTACGCCGTGGCTCGCCAGCAGATCAAGAGCAAGCAGCAGCGTTCCGACGCTTTTGCCAAGATCGTGGATGACTACCTGGCCCAGCTGCCCGAAGATTCCACCATCGACCCGGCCCTGGTGAAACGGTATTACCACGATATCCAGAAGAAGGCCTGCCGCGACCTCGTGCTGAACGAATCCGTTCGCCTCGACGGCCGAAAGACAACCGAAATCCGCCCGATCTGGACGGAGGTAGACTACCTGCCTTCCGCCCATGGCTCTTCTGTCTTTACCCGGGGTGAAACCCAGTCGTTGAGCACCGTTACCCTCGGTACCAAGCTCGACGAGCAGCTCATTGACGGTGCCATGTTCTCGGGCAGCAACAAGTTTATGCTTCATTACAACTTCCCGTCGTTTTCGACCGGGGAGATCAAGCCCAACCGCGGCCCGGGCCGTCGGGAGGTAGGGCACGGCAACCTGGCCTATCGCTCGCTCAAGCAAGTGATGCCGGCCGAGGACGCCAACCCGTACACCATCCGGATCGTCTCCGACATCCTGGAGTCGAATGGCTCCTCGTCGATGGCTACCGTTTGCGCCGGTTCGATGGCGCTGATGGATGCCGGCGTTCCCATCAAGGCTGCCGTTTCCGGAATTGCCATGGGAATGATTTCAGACAAAGGCCGTTATGCGATCCTTTCCGATATCCTTGGCGACGAAGATCACCTCGGTGATATGGACTTCAAGGTGACCGGTACAGAGAAGGGAATCACGGGCTGCCAGATGGACCTTAAAGTAGAGGGTCTTACCTACGACGTACTGAAGCAGGCCCTGCTCCAGGCGAAGGAAGGCCGCCTGCACATCCTGCGTGAGATGAGCAAAACCATCACACAGCCTCGCCCGGATCTCAAGCCTCATGCCCCGAGGGCGTTCAGCATGATCATCGACAAAGAGATGATCGGTGCCGTCATCGGACCTGGCGGAAAGGTGATCCAGGATATCCAGAACACCAGCGGTGCCACCGTGGTGATCGAAGAGAAAGACAAGAAAGGCCACGTCAGCGTGTTCGCCACCAACCAGGCCTCGATGGATGCTGCCCTCAAGAGGATCCGCGCCATCGTAGCCGTACCCGAGGTGGGCCAGGTGTACGACGGGGTGGTCAAGTCCATCATGCCTTTTGGGGCGTTTGTGGAGTTTATGCCCGGCAAAGACGGCCTCCTGCACATCTCCGAGATCAAGTGGGAGCGGCTGGAGACCATGGAAGGTGTCATGGAGGTAGGCGAGGAGGTCAAGGTTAAACTGATCGAAGTCGACAAGAAAACCGGCAAATTCCGCCTTTCCCGCAAGGTTCTGCTGCCCAAACCTCCGAAAAAGGAGGAAGCCGCACAGGTCTAAGTTGACCGTAAAGGTTTTTGGAACTAATTTATCGTCGAGACGTTTTCAGATAAGTTAACGAGGGCATCATGAGACAACTAAAGATCAGCAAGCAGATCACCAACCGCGAAAGCCAGTCCCTGGACAAATACCTCCAGGAGATCGGCAAGGTGGATCTGCTTACGCCCGATGAGGAGGTGGAGTTGGCCAAGCGGATCAAGGAGGGGGACCAGATCGCCCTCGAGAAACTGACCAAGGCGAACCTTCGCTTTGTGGTGTCGGTGGCCAAGCAATACCAGAACCAGGGACTTTCCCTGGGCGACCTCATCAACGAGGGCAACCTCGGACTGATCAAGGCGGCCCAGCGCTTCGATGAGACGCGCGGCTTTAAGTTTATCTCCTACGCGGTATGGTGGATTCGTCAGTCGATCCTCCAGGCCCTCGCCGAACAGTCCCGCATCGTCCGCCTGCCCCTCAACCGGGTAGGATCGTTGAACAAGATATCCAAGACCTTCTCGGAACTCGAACAGAAGTACGAACGCGAGCCTTCCCCCGAAGAGCTGGCCGAAGTGCTCCAGGTGACGACTGCCGAAGTCGTCGATACGATGAAGATCTCCGGTCGTCACGTGAGCATGGACGCTCCGTTTGTCCAGGGCGAAGAGAACAGCCTTCTCGACGTATTGGAAAATGACGGAGAGGACACTCCTGACCAGGGCCTGATGACGGATTCGCTGCGCCGCGAAGTGCAGCGCGCGCTGTCCACCCTGACCCAGCGGGAATCGGATGTCATCGCCCTCTACTTCGGACTCAACGGCGAACATGCCATGACCCTGGAGGAGATCGGCGAAAAGTTCAGCCTCACCCGTGAGCGCGTCCGCCAGATCAAGGAGAAAGCGATCCGCCGGCTGCGTCACACCTCACGAAGCAAGGCCCTGAAGCCTTACCTGGGTTAATATTCCTTGAAAACAATATTTTTATAAAGGTCTCTTCACGGGACCTTTTTTGTCACCTTCAGATTTATATGGCAACGGAAAAAGTAAAAGTCTTGATCATCGGTTCGGGTCCGGCCGGCTACACAGCGGCGATTTATTCCGCGAGGGCAGGCATGAATCCGGTATTGTATTCCGGCGGGCAGCCGGGCGGGCAGCTGACTATCACCGGAGAAGTAGAGAACTACCCGGGTTACCCTAAAGGAGTGGAAGGCCCCCAGATGATGATGGACCTTAAGGAACAGGCCGAACGTTTCGGTACCCAGGTTCGCGACGGGCTGGTGACCAAGGTGGATTTCTCCCGCTATCCCTTTCATGCGGTGGTCGATGATACCCATGAACTGGAAGCCGAAGCCATCATCGTCGCCACCGGAGCAAGCGCCAAATACCTGGGACTGCCGTCCGAGCAGCGGCTCATGAACAAGGGCGTTTCGGCTTGCGCGGTTTGCGACGGATTTTTCTACCGGGGTATGGAAGTGGCGGTGATCGGCGCCGGCGATTCGGCAGCGGAAGAGGCTACTTACTTGACGAAACTGTGCCCGAAGGTTTACCTCGTGGTACGCCGCGACGAAATGCGCGCGTCGAAAATCATGCAGCAACGCGTGAAGACCAACCCGAAGATTGAAATCCTCTGGAACTCGGTGACCGAAGAAGTCCTGGGTACGGATGAAGTGACCGGCATGCGGGTACGCAACACCAAGACCGGAGAGGTGCGTGAGATTCCCGTCAAGGGGTTCTTTGTGGCCATCGGTCACCAGCCCAACACCGGAATTTTCAAAGGTCAATTGGATATGGATGAGACGGGGTATATCAAGGTGCAGCCTGGATCGACCCGTACCAACATTGAAGGCGTATTTGCCGTGGGCGATGCCGCCGACCGAGTGTACCGCCAGGCGGTTACGGCCGCAGGCACCGGCTGTATGGGCGCCCTGGATGCCGAACGCTGGCTGGCCGCCCGCGAGCATGAAACCGTCCCGGCATGAAACTCGATATCCTCGCCCTCGCCGCACATCCCGACGACGCCGAACTTGGCTGCGGCGGGACGCTGATCCGGCATATCAAGGCGGGGTTGAAGGTAGGAGTCGTAGACCTCACTCGTGGTGAGCTAGGCACCCGTGGCACACCTGAACAGCGTGATGAGGAAGCCACTGCAGCCTCGAGGATCATGGGGCTTGCTGTCAGGGCCAACCTGGGCCTTCCTGACGGCTTCTTCCAGGATAGCCGGGAACATCAGCTCAAGGTGGTGGCCGCTATCCGGGAATACCGCCCGGAAATTGTGGTGGCCAACGCCCTCTATGACCGCCATCCCGACCATGGCAAAGGGGCCGACATCGCCTATTCCTCCTGTTTCCTGGCTGGTTTAGCCAAGGTCACCACGCATGACGCCAGTGGCAAGTCACAGGAGCCCTGGCGACCCAAAGCATTGTATCATTACATCCAAAGTCAGTTCATTCAACCTGATTTTGTGGTAGATATATCCGGTGAATGGGAGCAGAAGATGATGGCCATTCGGGCGTACAAGTCACAGTTTCACAACCCAGAAAGCCAGGAGCCGGTCACCTACATTTCCACCCCCGAATTTCTACGCATGCTGGAGTCGCGAGCCATTGAAATGGGCCACGCCATTGGCGTTAAGTACGGGGAAGGATTCCGTACCCGCCGCTGGATCGGGGTGAATTCTCTTACCGACCTGATTTAGAAGCTAAGGAGCCAGGCGGCTGATCGTCCAGCCCTGGTCGTTTTTCACGTACAAGATGCGATCGTGGAGTCGGCTCACGCGGCCCTGCCAGAACTCCATACTGTGCGGCTCCACCCGGTAGCCTCCCCATTGTTTCGGTTTGGGGAGCACCGCCTGACCTTCGAAGCGTTTTTCGATTTCTTTCACCCGCTCCTCGAGGATCTTCCGGTTGGCGATTGCCGTGCTTTGAGGCGATGCCCAGGCGCCGATCTGGCTGTCGCGCGGCCGGCTTTGGAAATAGGCGGTGGCCGTGTCTTCGTCTACCCGGGCAACTATCCCTTCGATGCGAACCTGGCGTTCGAGGTCAGGCCAAAAGAACGTGATCGCGCACACCGGGCTGGCGTCGAGTTGCACGCCCTTGCGGCTCTGGTGGTTGGTGTAGAACACAAACCCACCGCTTTCGATGCCCTTGAGCAGGACGATACGCGAGGAGGGCAGGCCGCTTTCGGTCACGGTGCAGAGGTTCATGGCGCTGGGTTCCGCCACCTCCGAGTGGATGGCCTCCTGGAGCCATTTTTCAAACTGTACAAGGGGGTGCTTGGCGACGGTGGTTTCATCCAATTCGCCCATTGAATATTCCTTACGAAGATCAGCCAGAGAAATCATGCAAGCCGGTTTACCGCAAAGATGGTGACTCTGCCCGATATTTTTCAGAAGTTCACTTGGCGGTCTGAAGAATGATGAGTTTCTTGGTCACAAGAAAGCATGGATTTCTTCAAGTACAAGAACAAGATCAAGCCGGAGAAGGGAAGGCTGCTCATTTCGGAGCCGTTCCTTCCGGATCCGAACTTTGAGCGGACCATCATCCTGCTGTGTGAGAACAACGAGGAAGGGTCCTTTGGTTTTGTGCTGAACAAACCATCGCTGGCCAATGTCAGTGATGTGATGGACGACATCAAGGATTACAATTCACCGGCCATGGTGGGCGGACCCGTGCAGCAGGATACGCTGCATTACCTGCATCGCTACCCCGGCATTGATGACGCCGTGGAGATCCTGGACGGCATCTTTTGGGGAGGTAATTTTGAGCGTATTCTTTTCCTGCTGGAGACTCAGCAATTGGCCCACAAGGACATTCGTTTTTTCCTGGGTTACAGCGGCTGGTCGGCCGGTCAGTTGGAAGAGGAACTGGACCACGATTCATGGATCGTTTCCGACCAGGCCAGCGAAGAATTGATTTTTGATACCGAGCCTGAGGGGATGTGGAAAAAGACCCTCAAAATCATGGGAGGCCGATTTTCCGTATACTCAAATTATCCCAAGGACCCGCGGTTGAATTAGGGCCGGATTGGCTAGTTTTGCCTTCCCGATGAGGGCATTTGCAAATTGATACGCATGGAAACAGAAGCGAAAGAAGAAGGGTTGGAGGTGGTGAATGAGGCTTCCGCAAATCTCCCGGAATCGCCCGACCCGGGACCTGAAGCACTTGCCGAAGAAGTGCATGAGGCGGACTATTCGCAAATGACCAAGAAGGATCTCGTGGACCTGCTCAAAGACATGGTCCGTGAGAATGATTTTCTCAAGTCGGAAGCCTCGCTGCGGGAGTTGCGGACCCGTTTCGAGGACTTGCAGCACCTGGAAAAGACCGAAGCCCTGAAACGGTTCCTGGAGAACGGCGGTACCCTCGACGACTTCGACTATCGTCTCGACGCCCTGGACATTGCCTTTGAGGCCAACTTCAAGCTCCTTCGCAACAAGCGGCTCGAGCACTTCCGCAACATCGAACACCAGAAGAACGAAAACCTGGCGAAGAAGAAGGAGTTGCTGGATACGCTTCGTCAACTTATCGACGGCAAGGACGACAAGCATGCGTTTGAAAAGTTCAAGGAAATTCAGAAGCAATGGCGCGAGACGGGACCTGTTCCGGCCGCCCATGTGCGCCCGACTTGGGCAAGTTACCATGCGCTCGTCGACCGCTTCTTCGACAATCGCAACATTTACTTTGAGCTGAAGGAGCTCGACCGCAAGAAAAACCTGGAGGCGAAGGTTGAACTCTGCGTTCGCGCGGAAAAGCTCGCCGACGAGAAGCAATTAGGCGTGGCACTCCGTGAACTGCATGAGTTGCACGAAGAGTATAAACACATCGGGCCGGTTCCGCGCGAAGAGAAGGACGCCCTGTGGGAGCGGTTCCGCAAAGCCACCGACGCCGTCTATGAGCGTCGCGACGCCGCGGTAGCCACCCAGCATGCCGAGTGGGCGAAAAACCTGGAACAGAAGCAGGAACTCATCAAAAAAGTGACTGAACTCGCAGCTTTCCAGTCGGACCGTATCAAGGAATGGAACCAGAAAACCCAGGAGATCCTGGCTTTGCAGAAAGCGTGGGAGGGAATCGGCGGCGTGGCGCGCAGCAAGTCCAAGGAAGTGAATAAACAGTTCTGGTCGGCGTTCAAGAGTTTCTTTGCGACCAAGAGCAAGTTCTTCTCGAAATTGGAAGGCGAGCGCAAGGCCAACCTGGAGAAGAAGCGAGAGTTGGTGAAGCAGGCAGAAGAGTTGAAGGGAAATACGGATTGGGACAAGACTTCGACCGCACTTCGTAACCTGCAGGCCCAGTGGAAGGAGATAGGCCCCGTACCGGATAAGTACCGGGAGTCAATTTATGCTGAATTCAAGGCGGCCTGTGACCATTTCTTCGGGCAGCGTCGCGAGCGTTTTGAGGCGGCCGACAAGGAGCAGGCTGATAACCTGGCCAAGAAGGAGGCGGTGTGTGCCGAACTCGAGCAAATGATTGCCGGCAAGACGGCTACCCTCGAGGGGTTGAAGGAGACGCAGCGTGCGTTCCAGGCTATTGGCTTCGTGCCACGTGCCCAGGCGAGTGGAATTAAGACCAGGTTTGCCGAGTTGTTTCAGCAGGCCATGGCTACCGTAGACGTGAGTCAAGCCGACAAAGACAGGGCCATGATGGAGCTCCAGGTGGAGAACCTGAAGAGCGATCCGGATGCCGCCTACAAGCTCCAGCAGCGGGAGCAGGGCCTGCGCAAGCGCATCCAGAAGGAGGAGAACGACATTGCCGTCCTGAAGAACAACCTCGAATTTTTCGGCCGCAGCAAGAATGCGGAGAAGATGAAAGCCGAGTTTGGCGCGAAGATATCCGCGGCCGAAGCCGAGATCGCCAGCCTGAAGCGCCAGCTGAAGGAGCTGAGGGCCGTGCTGCGGGGGTGACCGGCAATCGGTGACCAGCCTGCCCCGTCGTAGTGCCTCACGGAGTCGGGGTAACCGGTAACCAGTAACCAGGTGGATGGTACCCAGTACTTAGCGCCCAATGTCCATGATAGGGCCATTTCCTCCCAATTTTCCAGGTCAATGATTTCCATCATCGTGTACCGGCAGATTTGTCGTCGATATGACTTTGGGTTCTTGGTACCTATGCTTTGTAAAAGGAATGTTCCACTTAAACAAAGCGTTATGAAAATCTTCATCATTTTCGCATTGTTCCTACTGGCTTCCGTGTTGCCGATCTTGTTTGTTCCCCTGCTGGCGCTGACGTTGATAACGCTGGCAATCCTGGCTCCTGAGCTGCTGACCCATCATGTGTGGGGCACGAAGGAGGAGGATCGCGAAGAGGAAGCCCGGCACGCGCACCATTAGTCCGCCCGGCGCTTTCCCGCAGATTTTTTGGCGGAAGAAGAGCGTACAGGTTAGCTGGTTAATGCCAGCCAGGCGTTCGTATTTTGAATAAGTCTCACCGGTGCGGGCCAAGCGCACTTACCTCACGGAACCGGTATTTCTGTGGCCCTTCGATTTTTTTGGCTATTTGAAACCCAGGCTGAAGTCCGCAGTAATTTGATTCTGCGTTTATCTGCGTGCATTACGTCCGCGTGATCTGCGGGAAAACCGGCGCGCTTGGCTATCGATTTGCATAACCGCCACTTTACCCTATTTTTGCACCTCCTTTTAGCCTCCTTAGCTCATCCCGATAGTTATCGGGAGGTAGAGCAACTGACTCCCACTTTTTCGAGCTCATAAACATTTTTTGGAACAGGTTTTCCGTACAAGCGTGGCGCAATTTTCCTGACTATTTTTCTGAAAGCACATCCTGCCCGATAAAACCTGATACCTTGATGAGGTGGTTGTGTATATAGTATTCTCAAAGTCTTTGGACAAGTACTATGTGGGTCAAACAATTGATCTTCTAGAAAGACTCCATCGGCATAACCACTTTCCTTTTCGCAGAAGCTACACTAAAAGGGCCAGTGATTGGTAGCTTGTTCTAGTTATTGAGTGCAAATCGAGAAAACAAGCGCTGAAAATTGAACGACACATAAAGTCAATGAAATCAACCCAATATTTCAGGAACCTGGCTAGGTATCCTGAGCTGCTAGAATCCCTAAAATCAAGGTTTCAATAAAGCTGGAGCAAAGCACCCTCACTATTTAGGGGTTTGCATAACCGCCACTTTACCCTATTTTTGCACCTCCTTTTAGCCTCCTTAGCTCAGCTGGTAGAGCAACTGACTTGTAATCAGTAGGTCGTTGGTTCGATTCCGACAGGGGGCTCTCTGATAATCAAGTAGTTACGGGTCAATCAGCGTTAATGACCCTATTAAGTTTGACACGCGTTTGACACATAGGGCTGAATTAGCCCTTTTTTTGTGCCCAAATAAGGGTCTAATACGATCAGGAAAACCGTCAAGAAAGTAACGTTTTTTGGAACCGCCGGAGCCTACTTTTCGGGCATGGAATTAACCACCTGGCAAAGGCTCTACTTGTGGCTTGCTAACTACTGGCAGCCGTACTATTGGACCTGGTGCGCCCGGAGATACTGGAAAAATAAAAAGGGCCAGCCCCGGTAAGGGAACTGACCCCTGATATTACCCGACCTCCTGGAGATCGGGGCGGCCCGTTTATGGGAAGGCCGCAGGATAACGCCCACACTCCTAGAGGTGAGCGGGAGGCTTTCCCCAAAACCTCCAAGAATTTGCGCCCTACTGGTAGCCGGGGATGAATTGGGTAAACTTTAAAACCCCTTGATGAAACCCGACCCGTTCGGTGCGCAAGGTTTTAGGGCAGTCGATCCTTAGGATCATTGACTTTCCGATAAACCCCGGAATTGACAACGGGAAAAAACGTACTAGTCAGACTGCCCATATCTTCACGCACTCATCGTGCGTTAGTGTTCCTCTCCATTCCAGTTGCTTTGCCAGTGCCTCAACCTTTGGCCAATGCTTCCTAAGCAGGTCCTCTGCTTCCTGGTAGGCCGTTGCGACCATATGAGGGGGGACGTTACCCGTCATGCCCCGGTAGTCGTCTCTGCCGTAGTCGCTGTCATTGCCGAATTTCAATTTTTCAGCAGCTGGGCCAGCGGCATAAACCAGCGCAGCCGCCCAGGGTCCATGCGTCCGATCAAAGAAGGTACTTGTCAAAAGTCGCCCGTGAGTATCGCCCTCTGCCCGAATGGTTACACCTTCAAAAGGAACCCCCAGGACATGGGCGACCACAGCGTGACCGGCTTCATGGATGGTTAGCCGTGTTGGTACGTACATATTCATGAAAGCATTTTTCTAAGCTCCGCAGCACAAAGCAGAAAATTCCCGATCGGTCCGGCTGAAAGGTTTTCAAACTGAACCAGGGGCAGCGTCCTGCCGTCCAGCTTTTTGCGACAAGCAAAGCCGATAACATTTCCATGCGGGTCTTTCTTTATTAATACAGCGGCCCTGGGGTCTGAAATAAACGGCTGCCAGCCTTCCGTCTGTGGTTGATCTGCAACTACTGGTGCGGGTGGCGTGTTTGCTTTGGCTTCCTCGTTAAGTTGTTGAAGTCGGGCCTGTCGTTCAGCAAATCGCTTGGCCTGGGCTTCTTCTTCCCGCTGCTTGCGCAAAGCTATTTGCTCCCGTAGTCGCTCCGGGTCTTCGGGTTTCATGTCCCTTCCCTTAGTAGCCACCAGCAAGGCCAGCCTTTCAAATTCGATCTGTGAAAGTAGTTCTACTGTTTCCATAGTCTTTTAGTCTTTAAATTCAATAATCGGTGATTTGTCGCCTGCCTCGGTTCTCTTGGTCTGCAATACAGGATCGACAAACAAAATGTAAAGTGTTTCGGCGTCAACTTCCTGTAATCGCTCAAACTGCGCAGGAGTGAGGCAAGTACCATTTGCCAGCTTGATAAAGCCGTTTGGTAGTTCCTCTGCGGTTTCTGATCTACTGATTTGTCTCATCGTTACTCATCTTTGATTCGCTCAATTGCTTCTTTCATTTCGTCATCGGTCATCCATCGAACTATAACGGGCTGAATGGCCTGTAATTTTTTCAATTCCTCTGCCGTCAACTTTTGGCCGCCTAACAGCGTATAGATTTTTTCCTCATTCATTTGTCGTTGTGTTTGCTAATACTTCCTTTAATGCAGCCTCTGAAAGTTTAGAGAAATTAATCACGGCTTTCTGTTCGCCTTCCTCCCGGATTCCCACACTTTGCAGCTTGGGCACGTTGAAAGATTTAATTTCAATTAGAAACCGCGCCTTTTCCTTTGCGGTAAGATCCTGGTAAATCTTTTCCAGCTCGTTCGTGTCCTGAACTTTTGCCCGTAGAAATTCGGCGAAGCATTCACGGATAATTTTTGAAATCTTACCCTGGCTCATTGGCGGCCTGCCAGCATTGCCAACGATAAACCGCCCGCGCTCATCGCGACCGTTAAAACCCGTATTTTCGGCTTGCTCAGGTACGCAGTCTTCCATATTCATCATCCAATAGTCCTATCGAAATAGGCCGCCGGAATCAAAACCCTGCTGCCAATTTTCTTGCTAGGAATCTTTCCAGACTCAACGCCACGGTAAAGGGTGATCTTGGAAACCCCCGTTTCCGCTGCAGCTTCCGGGATAGAATAGAATTTTTTGCCCTCCGACTTCGGCGAGGAAATACGGCCCTTCAGGTCCGATACTTCGGCGCGGAGGCTTTCAATTTGTTGGCTAAGGGTTTCAAATGGATTGGTCGTCATACTTGCTGAATTTTCCGAAAGTTACTACCTCCCTTAGTCGTCACTAGCAGCAAATGCAGTTGAACCGTGTTCGATTGCAAATTCTCTGATGGACTTTTTATCGCCAATAACTTTCTGAAGCCTTTTTGCAGTTGAACCGTGTTCGATCTCATCTGCGCTGTTTGGCCCCCATTGCGTCAACTATCATTGCTCCGAAACATAGACGATACAGCAGGGCGAAGAAGCTGGCGTTCCCCGACAAGGGTTCAAATCCAGTTAAATGTGATAGAAGGGGTTCTAAAGACTTGCACCCGATCACAGCCAAAGCTAAACTATACGGAAACTTCATGTGACGCAGTGTCCTGGTAAACAGTCTAATCTCTTCTAGGGGGTAGGGGGTTAGACTTGTTTACTGACCTACTTCCTTCCGTTGCTTATGTTCTGCAGTATCCCTTGTTCTAAGCAAAAGAAGTAGTTAATACACTTCTTTCCAGAATGTATTCAGGTAACCTCTAAGAGTTCTCTTATCTCTCTTGATGTGTGAATGCTTAGGCATGAATGAAGAAAGAATCTTATCCTTCAGAAGGGAAACTGAAATCTCTTTCCAGAAGTATGGTTTATCTCTCATTAAGTCCTTTTTGTACTGAATAGTAAATTCCTTAAGCAGTTTCTTTATGTTTTCAGTTTCATTTCTCCTGGCTTCGCCGCTTTTTTTACCTCGGCCGGCCTGCTTTTCCTTTTCCAGCTTTCTTGCCGTTGCTTCTTTCATGGCAAGGTTATGGTGCTTCTTGCTAATGTCCAGGTAGTCGGCAAGGTCCTGTTTTTCCAGTTTTGAATACCAGTCAACAAGCCTGATCACATCGTCAATTGGTACACAGCCATTATCGAAAAACTCGGTCGCTTTTGTCTTATCCTGTCGGGCAATCCAAAGGCAATATTGGAGATATGCCCTTCTCTTCTTTTCGGCGAAGGACTCTTCTTTCTGTTTCATGCTGATTGAAGTTTAAAAAGTGATTGTAACCGTTCGTTAATGTCCCGTTTCTTCTTCAGGTCAAAGCGTTTCAGGTAGGCTTCAGTCACCCGCACGTCACTATGCCCTAAAAGTTCCTTTATCGTTTCAATTGACTGGCCGGAGTCGCGTAACATTGTCGCGTAACTGTGGCGCGCCGTGTAGCTTGAAATGACGGGTAAACCTGCGGCCTGGCATAGTGATTTCAGGGCCTTGTTGGTCTTCTTGATCTTGTCGCGGATTCTGCTGTCTTGTTGTAATGGGGTTAGTCCATGCTGAAGGATTCCGAACACATAACTTTGTGGCCTCTTATCAGGGTTACCAATGGCCCTAATAATTCGGCGTAGTGGTTCGGTCAATGGTATTTCCAGGGGTGTTTCCTCTGACTCTGACCGCTTGGTCTTCTCCCTGATGTAAGTGATAGTCTGTCCTTTGATATCCTGATATTTCAGGTTCGCTATATCGCGCATATTCATTCCCTGGGCGTAGAAGGAAAAAAGAAACAATTGCTTCGCTTCATATTCGGGGGAATCCTTGTCGGGTTCGGTATCAATGAAGGCTTGCAGCTGCTCAACTTCCAGGGCCTCGGCCTTCTTTCCCGCCGCTGTCCTGATGCGGTAGCGGTGACGGTCATTCTGCCTTAGGGCAAAGGGGTAAAACTCCTTCAAGCCAGGGTTAGATTCTGCGCAAAGGTTGAATACCACGCGAAGAGCACGCGCATACATGGCAACGGTATTTCGTCCCACGTTGCGCACGTCAAGCATATAGGTTTCAAACTGCTTGAGAAGTGTAGGGGTGAGGTCAATAGGGGCCAGGTCACGGCCTCCGCGAAACGCTTTAAAGGCCGCCAGCGCGTTAGAGTACGCCCGATAGGTTCCTATCCGCTTTTCGCTTTTGAGGGCTTCCAGGTGCTTCTCAAAGGTTACCAGGAACCCTGACTTCGATTCCTGTACTTCATACTCCAGGTCGAACCGTTCAAAGGTGAAAGGGACGTTATTAGCCGTTACCTGATTTCGTGCCGCTGTCGCCGATGTCTTTGCCGTATCTATGGCTTCTTTGATCTTGCGAAGCCTTCCCCGGGGGTTCTTCTTCTCTCCGTCTATTGACTCCCATTCCTTCGCCGTCAGGAACAGGTTATCACCCTCGAATTTGATGGGGTAATACTTCTTCTGCCGCTGATGGGTGACAACTAGCTTAATGGGGTGTTTTTGGCCCTTTATTTTGCTCCAGGTCCATTGAATTGCGCGGACCGTAGTTTGGGACTCCCTGGCTTTTTGCATCGTTATATCGCGTTTAATGAAGTCACTTTGACACAAGTTTGACACAGACGCTGATAATAGCCGAAAAAGAGGGATTACAGAATAACTGACTATGCATACTAAAATCAGCGTTTCTGTAAAGATAGATAAGGGAAGGCTAATAGAGAAGCAAAAGGGGAAATAACTTGTAATCAGTAGGTCGTTGGTTCGATTCCGACAGGGGGCTCTTAGCCTTGAAATCCTGTGACCTAATGCCCGCTTGTTTGAATGCAGGCTGGCTCTCCATTTCAGGTCCTGCGCAGGTTGTATCCCCGATTAATTGATTGCCACCCCCACCACAAACCCTACCCACGGTTTCTGGTTATAGATCCATACCGATCGGTCGGGCCCCACGAGGTGGTCGAAGCCGACAGCCAGTCCGAAACTCGCAAAGCTGGTTTCCACGAAGCCGGCCAGTCCCAGTTCAAGGATCATCCCGTTGTACTCGGTGGAAATGGCGCCGCGCGTGGTCGATGGGCTTACCAGCGTGGTGCCCGTGCCGGCGAGGATGCCGAAGTCAAAGCCCCGGCTGACCACCCGGTATTGGTTGCGGCCCAGCGGATCTCGGGACGCCTTGATGGCATAGTAGTCACGTCTCCACCCGGCGTAGAGCGCCACGTTGAGTTCAGCCGATAACTGCTCGGGCAAATCGCCGGTGCGAGGGCGGTACTTGAACAGTACGGAGGTGAGGTCGATATCCAGGCTCTTCTTGCTGAAACGCGAGGAGGGCTGGTGCAGGGAGTCTGCCTCGCGAATAGGCAGGGTCACTTTTGCCGGTCCTGGTTTTTCTCCCTCGAGGGAATAGACGGTTACTTTTTCGTCCGTGATATCGAGGTAAACCTTTTCGGCCTGGTCATTCTTGTCCTGGCGCTGCCGGTAGTATCCGCTCTCAAATCCATGTCTCGAGGATTTCTCAATCGTGCTGCAGGCGCCCAGCAACCCCGCGCAGATAATACCGGTGATCAAAGAGGCGTTCAAGCCCTTCATGAAGGCATTGTTTGGTGTATTTGAAGATACTGGGGTTAAGCCCCGCAATGAATGAGGAATGTCACCCATCGCCAGGAACCCTGGATTCAGCAAGTTGCAAAACCCGCAACTATTGGGGACTTGTGTTGCAGAGAATGGCTTTCATAACCCTACGAATAGTCGAAGTTTGAACAAACAACCCCGCCATGGCGCCATTTCGACGTATGATCATTGCTGTCCAATCAGGCGCCCTGGCATTTGCTCTCTTGTTTACCGATTGTGCGGCACCCAAATACACCTACTACTTTGATAAGCAATTCTACGGAGCACGGCCTTCACAACGGGAGACGCCCACCACTTCTTATGACTCACCAGGCATAGTGATTCCGGTTCAAACGGAGATGATGTCTTCATCCATAGTCAAGCCTCTCGAACCCCTGAAGGCAGTACAGAGTTCGAAGCAACCAGGACTTCGGAAAAACAGGACTCAATCCGGGAAGGCCGCTTCTTCATGGCCGTCAGCCACGATTCAATCGAATGATGTCAAGTCGATGAAAGCGCAGGAGCCGAAGGTGGCCAGGAAGAACGGATGGATGGGTATTTCCTCCCTGCTCTTGATTGTGGGCGGATTGTTGTTGCTGATGAAGTCGAATTGGGAGTGGGTAGGGGCAGGTATGGTATTGACGGGACTTGTCCTCGCGATTATTACTACGGCAAAGAAGGAAAAGTCCAAGAAGACAGGGGAGAAGACACCACCCAAGAATGCTGGGGCGGCCAAGGCGGGCTTATTTGTACTGGGCCTGGTGATCTTTACAATTGGGGTATTGGCCCTTATTGCCTTTTTCTCACTTCTTAACATGTAGATGAATGGGCATTTTTGAAGAATTCATGATCGCCTTTCCGGGTTTGAGTGATACCTTAGAAATCACAACCGCGACAAAGCCGACTGGTTGTTGTTCGTTATGGATCTGATGGGGGTATCGGACCGGAAATCATGGGAGGCATTTTACCGGCTGCCTTTTCAGCTATTCCAGGGTGATCCCCTGTGGATTCCACCGCTCATCAGCGAGCAGAAGCGCCAGCTGGACGTATCCCGAAATCCATTCTTCAAACATTGCACCTATAAGGCCTGGCTGGTTGCCGATGGGGGCAGGGTTGAGGGAAGGATTGTCGCATTCGTTGATGACTTGTTCTCCGGCTCCAGCAGGCCCACCGGTTTCATTGGTTTTTTTGAATGTGCCAACAGTCAGCCCGCCGCGAACGCCTTATTCGTCGCTGCGAAAAAATGGTTAAAGGATAAGGCCGTTGGGCAGGTCTGCGGCCCTATGAACCTTTCGATCGGCAACGAATGCGGGGTCCAGCTTTCGGGCTTCGAATTCCCCCCGGTTATCCAGATGAACTATACGCCGCCTTACTATCGCGAACTGTTTGAGCGGGCGGGCTTTACAAAGGAGCATGATATGTATGCCTACCGCATGACGGCCGGGGAGGTAAAAAATCGGGAACTGTTCTTAAATCGCCTGGAGCAAACGGGTTCGAATGCCATCGAGAAGGCCGGGATAAGGGTGCGAACACTCAACCTGAGGAATTACAAGCAGGAGCTTCGGCACATCATGGATATCTACAATGCAACCATGAGGGAAAACTGGGGATTTACCCCGGCGACGTGGGAGGAGATGTACTATTCCAGCGCGCCGTTAAAGGAGATCGTCGACAAGGAACTGGTCTTCCTGGCCGAAGCAGACGGAAAAGTGGTGGGTTGCTCCATTTCCGTGCCGGACGTGAACCAGGTCATGCGGCATATCCGGGATGGCAAGTTGTTCCCTACCGGACTTTTCAAGTTTCTCTACTACCGGTCACGGATGGACGGGTTCAGGCTGATCTTTCTCGGTGTCAGGCGAGAGTACAGGCTAAAGGGATTGGATGCCTTGTTCTATCTGCACACCATGCGCCGGGCGGTGGAACTAGGTTATGAACAGGCGGAGCTTTCCTGGATATCCGAGGATAACCAGAACCTTATCCGCATCATGGACAAGATCGGGGCAGACCGCTACAAAACGTATCGCATGTACAGGCAGGACGTCTAGTCAGGCTGCCATTCTCCGGAGCAATCGGTAGTGCGAGGCGATGGCTTGTCCCATTGTCAATTCATGGTACGTGAGATGGAATTCCTCCGCGGTCTTTTTCAGGATCTCGGAAAGCTCGATGTAGTGCACATGACAGACACCGGGAAACAGGTGATGCACAAGATGAGTGTTCAGTCCCCCGAAGAATACATTAGCCCACTTGCTTTTGCGTGAGTAATCGGTGGTGTTCTTGAAGACGTGCTCAGTCCAGTGGTCGTCCAGGGAGCCCTGGGCATTGGTCATGGCAAAGGGCGATTCATCCACCATGTGCACGGGGATGAGGACGGCAGCCAGAAAAAGACTCATGCAAACCTGGATGGCGGTATAACCGATGAGAAACTGCTGCCAGCTTACGTCAATCACCAGGGACGGAATGACGATGGTGTATCCGTAGTAGGCGATCTTCGATAGAAAGAAAACAATGTAATCAACGGCCCGGTGCTTCTGGATGGCCAGCAGTTTGCTGTCGGATTTGGGAATTAGCCGGATGTCCTGGAAGTCTTTAACAAAAACCAGGAAGGGACTGTAGATCATATACAGCAGCGTGGCAAAATAGGGTTGGTAATGGTGATACCATCTTTTTTTCACGGAAGGGGAAACCCGGATGAAAGGTGCCTGCTGGTGAATGTCGGGGTCGTACTCGCCCACGTTCGGGTAGGTATGGTGAATCTTGTTGTGGGTGATGTTCCATAAATACGCGCTTGCCCCGACTACATTGAAGCTGTAACTGAGCATTCTGTTCAGCCGGTTGTTGTCAAATAGGGCATTGTGGGCGGCGTCGTGGGCGATATTGAACACGATGAGCACATGGGTCAGCCCGAAGGCCAGCCCGGAAAAGAAAATTCCCGAGGGACTGAGGCGATTGCTTAGCAGCAGGGCATAGGTGACCACGAAAAGCGTGATCAGGGCCAGCGTCTTCACCGTGATCTCTGTCCCTCCGCGCCGGGAAAGGCCGCGCTGGTTGAAGTAGTCATCCACCCGTTGGCGAAGCGTCGTTGAGAAACCGGTGGCATCCCCGGACTGGAATTTCGGTATGGTCGTTTTTGCCGTGATGTGGTTCATGGTTGGGGAGCCTCCGTTTCCTCCCTGAAGAAAGTCTTTTCATAATCCGGGTGGTTGGTCTTCATCAACCGGTCCCAGAAGTTGAAATAGATGCCGTAGTTGCAATTGGTTTTGGAATGATGCATGTCGTGGTGGGTGACCGTCAGCCCGAACTGAAGGATAGGATGGCGGAAGAATGACTTGGGGACCACCTCAAACCCAATGTGCCCCGCGGTATTGAGAATGATGTTGTGCGCGACAAACAAGCCAAGGGCAACCGGGTGGAGCGGCACCAGGAAAACCAGGATAGGATAGATGCCAAATTCCAAAATGCTTTCGAGCGGATCGAAGGCCAGGATCGCCCAGGGTGAAGGGGTGTGAGAAAGGTGATGCGTTCGATGGAGAATGGGAAACACGGCCTTCAGGTGCATGAAGCGGTGCAGCCAATAGAAGTAGGTGTCATAGGCCAGGATGGAAATCACCGTCGACAAACCGAAGTAAAGCCATCCATAGTCGCTGATCGAGAAGTACATCCTGGTGTATCCGTTGATGATCAGCAGGTAAAGCCCCTGAACAAAGAAGGACATGATCAGGACGGACAGTACTGACCACTTGATTTCCCTCATCATGGATTGGCGAGTCGGATACCGGGGTTGAATATGGCGGTTGTTTGGCTGGCTCTTCTTGTACAGATAGAAATAACCATAGGCAGTGCCGGCCGGAATAAAGTAATAACCGAACAGCAGGAGGAAGAAAATGGAGAAGAACAGCTGGGTATGATAAAGCAGGTCCAAGGGTTGTGGGCTTGACTAAAGTTAACTCGGTAAAGGCAGAAATACATGGGAAGGGAGGTTCTTTTCGCCATCAGGTTGCCGATCCTGATTTGCATGACGCCTGTCCATGCCAAAGCGCACCGGCGCCCGGGGAGACGCATGTCCGGGCTTTGTGTAATCGATCGAGTTGGTCGCCCAAATAAAGCGACCGCCGCACCTATTGCCTCACGTACAGGATCGTAGGCCAGCTGGTTGGCCCATTGTTGTAGTAGAATTGCCCAAATGGATAGAGTAGCGAGATCTCAGCACAGGTACTGCAATTTTTGAACTTCACTACCGTAGCGTAGTTGGTCCAGCTGGTCAGCGTCACCGTGCCACTGCTGATGAGCGTGCCTCCCGCACCGGTCATCGACACGTTGTCGTACAACTGCCAGTTGCCATTGCTGAAGTAGCGGAACTTCGCGTAATAGAGAGTTGTACTGATCCAATATTCGCCGAGCCAGTCATTACTGCTGCTGAAGCCCGACAGGAGTTGATTGATGGTCGGGTTGTTGAACGTGACCGTCGTGGTCTGACCCAGGGTAATGGTGGCTGTGCCGGTCAGGGTAAACCACACATTGCGAACCCCACTTTCCCAAAAGCCGACGCCGAGGGTATAGTTGACCGTTCCTGCCGACGTATACGTGAAGTCGGCGTAGTTCCCGATCAGCACGCCCTGGTTGGTCGACACCTTCTGGGCTGAATTCAGGCGGATGTCGATCATATCATACTTTGTGTTGTTGACGATCCGCAGCACGCCGTTGGCCACGGTCACGGTTACCTGGACCACCGTGCTGTAGGAGCTCCATACCGAGTTGGTATACACCCGGGCGCGGTAGTAGTACGTTCCCGTCGTGCGGGTGAGAGCGATGGCATAAGGAGTGGTGCGGGTATTGTCAGGGGATGTGTAAGTAACTGAAAACCCCGAAGTGGAAGAAACCGTCGACTCTTCCAGCTGGTACTTGTCGGTGCTGGAGCCGAGGCTCGGCCAGGAATACGTCAGGGTCACCGTGAACGATCCCGTTGATGTGGTTGGTGCCGTGATACCGGGTGCCGCGGGAGGCGTGAAGGTAGTCGCGGAGGCCGTGTTGGTATACCCGGAGTTGCCGTTGGCATTATAGGCGCGTACCCGGTAGCTGTAGGAAGTACTGGCGCCAAGGCCGGTATTGGAGTAGGAGGTCACCCCGGCGGCCACGGTGGCGATTTCGGAAAATGTCGTGGTACCGCCAGGAGCACGTTCGATCCTGAATCCTTGTTCATCGGAAGAGTTGTCGGTCCAGGCCAGGTTGATCGCCGAGGTGGAAGCCGCCGTCGCAGTAAGGTTCGTGGGTGCCACGGGTGGCACGGTGGCCGCCAGAGTGGTGGCTGAGGCGGTGTTGGAGTACCCCGAGTTGCCGGCGGTGTTGTAGGCACGCACGCGGTAGTTGTAGCTGGTAGATGCCGTGAGGCCGGTATTTTGGTAGGTGGTCACTCCGGCACCTACGGTAGCGATCTCTGCAAATGTGCTGGTCCCTCCTGGAGCGCGCTCAATTCTGAACCCTTGTTCGTTGGACGCGTTGTCGCTCCAGGCCAGGTTGATCTGGCTGGAGGAACTGGCGGTGGCCGCGAGGTTGCTGGGCGCTGTAGGGATGGTCGTCGTGGAACTGGTGGTGGCGGTGGCCGTGTTGGTGTATCCGGAGTTGCCGGCGGTGTTGTACGCCCGAACGCGGTAACTGTAGCTTGTGCTGGCGGTGAGACCGGTGTTGGAGTAGGAAGTGATCCCGGCACCTACCGTCGTGATTTCGGCAAACGTCGTTGTGCCTCCCGGGGCCCGTTCTATTTTGAATCCTTGTTCGTTGGAAGAGTTGTCTGTCCAGGCGAGGTTGATCTGCGAGGAAGAGACCGCCGTGGCCGTAAGGTTTGCAGGCGCGGTGGGCACGGTGGTAGTCGCCGGTGTGGTGGCGGTAGCGGTGTTGGAGTAGGAGGAATTGCCGGCGGCATTGAAGGCCACTACCCGGTAGCTATAGCTGGTGCTTGCGGTAAGTCCCGTGTTCTGGTAGCTGGTCGTTCCCGCGGTCACGGTAGCAATTTCGGTAAACGTCGTTGTGCCTCCGGGAGCGCGCTCAATCTTGAACCCGGTCTCGTTGGAGGAGTTGTCGGTCCAGGAGAGGTTAATCTGCGTGGGCAAAATTGCCGAGGCCGTCAGGTTGGAAGGAGCGGCAGGAACGGTATCCGGCGTGACAATAGTTACTGCGTTGGAAAAAGCCGAATTCCCGGAGTTGTTGAAGGCCCTTACCCGGTACGTGTAGGTGGTGGTGGCGGTGAGCCCCGTGTTTTGATAGGTCGTTACATTGGCGCCGACCGTGGCGATTTCCGTGTATCCCGTGCCGCCCACGATGGCCCGTTCGATTTTGAATCCTGTTTCATCGCCCGCGTTGTCGGTCCAGGTGAGGGTAATGGTTGTAGCCGATGTGGCGGTTCCCGACAGGGAAGTTGGAGCGGCCGGAGGGGGCAGGACTTCCTCTTCTTTCTTGCAGGTGAATATGGTCTGGAAGGCAACGAAGAGAATAATGACCTTCAGGGTGGTTCGGGCAGCTTTCATACACGTAGTGGTTTAAGCGCAGGACCCGTTGACCGGTTGCTATGGCTTCAGCAGTTGCCGGGACTGGCAACCGGCAAGTATGTGGTATTACAAATTTTACGGAAAAAATCGGGGGAAGGCAAGGACGATGTGACTGAAAATTTGGGATATCCATTCCATCCAGGTAACGGTTTTGAGGTAGTCTCGAATGTTCCAGGGCTCCTCAATTGGTTTGGAAGCGCACCTCCCTGTGAAATCATGCCATGTGGTGACCAGCCCCTTGATTAGGGGTATTTTTCAACCGCTACCCCACGAAAGAGCGAATTGCCTATTTTCGCGCTATGAGGATTGTGTTTTTTGTGTTGATCTGCGTACTCCTGTTCGCCGGCTGCAGCAAGAACTCCGGCGACCCGGTTCCGACCTTTACTTCGCCCGATGGCCTCTGGACGTATACGACTCCCGATAAGTCGATCACTGTGGAATTTGAGTTGAAAACCACCGATGGCTTGCTGGGTATCCAAAACGCCACCATCAAAGTCAGCGGTACCCAGGGACAAGCCGCCGCGCTGATGACCGGCGTCGATCTTCCTTCCATCGAACGGATTCGTATCAACGCC
>JAEUUE010000107.1 GCA_016787605.1 Cyclobacteriaceae bacterium | reverse complement strand
CGGTCTTGCGCTCCTTATCTACCTTGATCCGCGCCTTGAGGTTCTGACCGGCCAAAGGCCCCGAAACAAGCAGGATGGCGAAGAGCAGGGTCAGGATACGCATGATCTGGCAGGGTTGGGCAAACAATATAGGAAGCATTGAGGCACCGGGCATGAAAAAATACATCGCCGGGCGATCGCCGTTCAAACCGTTAACTTTAGTCTATGGATCCCCTGGCCGGCTTGGTGCTTTGCGGCGGCGACAGCTCGCGAATGGGCGAAGACAAGTGTTTTCTGCGCTATCACCGCCATCCCCAGTGGGAACACCTGGTCCGTCTCCTCGAGCCGCTCTGCTCCTCGGTGATGGTGAGCTGCCAGGTGCGCCAGCTCTCGAGGCTCTCCGAAGCCCTGCCTTCGTTGCCCCACCCTCCCCTGTTGGCCGCCGACCTCCCCGAGTTGGCCGGGCACGGACCCATGAGCGGGCTGCTCACCGCGGCACACCGACTGCCGGGACACTCCTTCCTCCTCGTCGGGTGCGATTATCCGCTGCTGACGGCAGAAGTCCTGCAGAGACTGATCGGCGCCCGGAGAAAAGAAAACGATGCCGTCTGTTTTTCACGCGGCGCTGAAGCAGTGGACGAACCTCTGGTCACTATTTATGAAGCCACCGCCCTGCCCGCAATCAGGGAGAGTTTTCGGAATGGCGAATACTCGCTGCGAAAAACGCTGCAACAGTTGCGAACCGTGCGGCTTGAAATTCCCTCCGGCGACCCGCTGCTCTCGGTCGATACACCGGAAGAATTTCACCAGGCGATGGCGCGGATGAAATCAGCATCGTAACGGTTACCTTTGACTATGGACACTTCCCCTGCAGCCTCCTTTCCCGTGCGACGTGTTACCGCGTCAGGCGCCGAGGATACCCGCGACATGCTGGCGGTGGAAGAGCCGCTGGAGATCCGGCTGGTCAGCGGTGAAGGAAGTGCCCGCAGCAACAAGCCCGTGTCGGTGACCATGCGCACTCCGGGCCACGACGAGGAGCTGGCGGTCGGCTTTCTTTTCACAGAAGGAATTGTTACCGGCTCCGACGAAGTGCTATCGGTGCAGGCCGGCGCAGACCCACAGGGCAATTCCGTCGTGGTAGAACTCGACCCGAAGGCGGCTCCGGCCTTGCAGGGATTGGAGAGGAACTTTTATACGACGTCCAGTTGTGGCGTGTGCGGCAAAGCGTCGGTAGATGCCGTGCGGGTAAAGTCGCGCTACAATGCTGGCGACAGCCAGCTGAAGGTCGCGTCGGCGATGCTTAACGAGCTGCAGGGCAAGCTGCGCGGTCACCAGAAAGTTTTTGACGTCACCGGCGGGCTGCACGCTTCCGCCTTGTTTGATTCGGCCGGCAACCTGGTGATGGTGCGTGAGGACGTGGGCAGGCACAACGCCCTGGATAAACTGATCGGCGCCGCCCTCCTTCAAAAGAAGATTCCGTTGAGTAATCACGTGTTGCTGCTCAGCGGGCGCATCAGTTTCGAGTTGGTACAAAAAGCCTCGATGGCCGGCATCCCGCTGGTAGCCGCCATTGGCGCCCCGTCGTCGCTTGCCGTCACGCTGGCCGAAGACGGCGGGATGACGCTCGTGGGGTTTCTGAGAGAGAACCGGTATACGGTGTACTGCGGACAGCAGCGGGTTGTTGGATAATCGCCCAGGCTTTTCCCTTCAAATCCGTCTGCGCTCTGGCCTCGCCTTGCGGACAAACCAAAGATTGATCATATTTGCGGCCCCCCTTCGACAGGCTCAGGGCGGGCCAGCCACCTTCCGCCTTCGGCGTCATCGGGGCAGGCGCGCAACTCGCCTTCGAAAGAAAAAGTTGACCACTAGCCAAAGTGGCGGAACTGGTAGACCCCGACGTTCCGCCTTCGGCGTCATCGGGGCAGGCGCGCAACTCGCCTTCGAAAGAAAAAGTTGACCACTAGCCAAAGTGGCGGAACTGGTAGACGCGCACGACTCAAAATCGTGTACCTTCGGGTGTGCGGGTTCGATTCCCGCCTTTGGTACTAAGCCCTCGATACTCGAGGGCTTTTTCTTTACAAGACAAACAGATAATCAATCCTTCGGGTGTGCGGGCCTGCCCTCGACGAAGTCGGGGTTCGATTCCCGCCCCGACAGCAGTCGGGGTACAAAGCCCTCGATACTCGAGGGCTTTTTCTTTTAACAAGCAAACAGCTTTACAAACCCCGCGCTGGCGCGCGTCTGTGACGCGTGCCTTGGGCGAACGCTCTTCGAAAGCACGATTAACACTACAGGAAATCGATAGCCAGGAATCCTTGCTGGTTAAGGTAATAGTCCCTCGCGGAACTGTAGAGATAGTACTCTGGCTCACCCACGATCTCCGCTACCACTGGATTTTCGTGAATGTAGTCCATTTTCTGTCTTATCACCTTTGGACTAATTACCTGAATTGGATGGTTCCCATCCTGCCAAACTTTGTAATTTCTGACCCTGGCCAACCTGTCAGCCACGTCTCCAAAAAGCTCAAGTATCCAATCTTTCCGGCTCTCAAAAACCGTGTCCACCCCCTTGATGATTTCTCTTGAGGTGAATTTCTTAAAATCCCTCATGATGTCCGGCAGTGGATCCTTGTCGCTACTTATAATCATGTGCAGGTGGCTGGGCATCAAACACCATGCATGAATCAATAACCCCTTCTCTCTCTGACAAAACCTCAATGATTCGATTATGATGTGCTTAAGCTCGCGTCTGGTGAACAAATCCACCCAGCCTACAACCGTTGAGGTGACAAAATAAGTGCCCTGTGGGTCGTTGAATTTGTATTTCTCTGACATAAGGCCAATATCCGTTCAATTCACGTTCCGTGGAAAGACCACCTTGTACGGAATTCATGACAACTTTTCGAAATATCAGTGAGGGCCTCCTTCTTCGTCTCAGAGATTGTGGATAATCGCCTTCGATCCACGCTCGCGGAAGGCAACTCTTCGGAGACGAGTGCCAGCCTTCTGGCACTTTTCATCACGGGTTCAGGCCGGTTGCCCAGCCGCCAGGCGTGACACGAGGTAAGGAGTCAGCGCACGCAGCGTCTCGATCTTGCCATAGTCCTCCTCCGGTGTCTTGACGCCAAAACGCTCATCCACCCGGATGATGAACTGGAGGTAATCAAACGAATCAATGCCCAGGGTCTGCCGGATCTTGTCGTCGGGCTTGA
>JAEUUE010000052.1 GCA_016787605.1 Cyclobacteriaceae bacterium | reverse complement strand
AGCTTGTCCTGGATGACCATAAGACCTGCCCCGACCTGGTTGCGGAAGGCCGACATATGCGCCGAGAAATTGACCGTAGTGGGATTGGCATCGAGCCCGGCCCACTGCGTGCGGTACTGGAGCGATCCGTTCAGCATGTTGCTGCTGCCGGCATAAGCGGGGTTGATGGCCAGCGGGTTCATCATGTAGGAAGCGTAGAGGGGATCCTGCTGTGCGAATGAAAAATTAAGAATGAAAAGGGAAAAATGGAAAATGCAAAGGGAGACGAGAGCAGGGCTCGTCAATGACTTCCATCCGGGCTTGTGTGGCAGGTTCTTTATGGTGAGAGTTAAAAACCCAATGGACGTTTTCATCGTGAAAGTGGTTTTACCTTCTGAGTGAAATAAATCCCGTTCGTTTGGGAGCCCCGCTGCTGAACTCGAGGACGTAGTAATACGTACCCGACGGGAGTTCAGAGCCGCTGCTGCTTAAGCCCCGGAAGACATTGGTGTTATTGTCATAATTGTTGGCCTCAAACACCACGCTGCCCCACCGGTTCAGGATGGTGAGCCTGTTTTGCTGGGTGTCCGGCAACGCATCGATGTATTGAATGTAGAGCACATCGTTCTTTCCGTCGCCGTTAGGGGATAGGGCGTTGTATACAGTAATGTCACCCGCCACTTCGATGGTGATGACCTCCTGCACGCACGCGCCGGCAACATCGCACAGCTCTACGGTCAGTTGATCGGTGCCGGCAAAGATGACGGTGGAGTAATCGACCACCAATTCAAAGTTAGCGTTGATAAAAGCCATTGCTCCACTGGGGTAAGGTTGCGTAATCACCTTCAGGGTGCTCAGATCGATGTTATTGTCCAGGTCCGAAGAGATGGAACTGATATTGACGGTCACCGTACTCTGCACGGTGGTGGTAACGGGCGTGGGCTGAAGAGCCGGCGGTTGGTTGCAGAAGGAGCTGGTGAACGTGACCGGGTCAGAGGCAGGACTGAGGCATCCCCCGGCTGACGAAACCACCAGGGTGTATGACCCACCCGTGGTTATGGTAATCTGCTGCGTGGTGGCACCGTTAGACCAGGCATAGGCGGCGAAACCAGCAGGACCGGTGAGGGTGGCCGCCGTAGCCGTACAATTGGACGTTACCACGGCCGGCTTCGCCACCGCATCGATGGTAGCCGTGACGGGTGTGCGGGTGCTCTCACAGGTGCCGTTGTGGATGGCAACATGGTAAGTGGTGGTCGTGGTCAGCACCGGCGTGGTGAAGGTGTCGTTACCGCTGCCCAAATCCGCTCCACCGGTGGCGGTGGCATACCATCGGTATTCCCCCGGACTTCCGCCTGTGGCAGTCAGGGTGAGTGCGCTGGCTGCACAGGCGGAGGCTCCCGTGGTGCCGGGTGCCACCGGTCGGGGATTGATGGTAACGGCAAAGGGATCGGATTGCAAGGTGAGCCCGGGAACAAGCGTGTTGGTCACGTGAACCACATAGTTACCGGCATCACCGGGAATCGCGTTGTTCTTGGTAAACGTACTTGACGTAGCCCCGGGAATCAGCAACCCGTCTTTGTACCACTGGTACTGATTGGCCGTGCCTGGCGTAGTGAATGGAATCGTGAGCGTGGTTCCTTCGCAGGCTGTGGCGGAGCCGCCGGCCAGGTTGGCCTGGGGCGAATAGGTGAAGCCCGTTTTTCCGGCATTGGGTTCGAGATGACCAAAATGGAAGCGGTTGTTCTCCGTCAACAGTTCAGTGATGGCTGTGGACGTAAACGCGGGCAAGGAAGTCAATTGGTTCGACCGCACAGAAACCAGTTGGAGAGAATTGAGACTGCCAATCCCGGCAGGAAGGTCGCCGGTAAAGGTGTTGAACGAAAGCCCGAGTACAGTCAGGTTGGACAGATTCGCCAGGGTGGTCGGGACAGGCCCGGTCAGTAGGTTAGTGGCGACGGTAAACTCTTTCAACGCGGCGAGGCTCCCGATTGTGGAGGGGAGTGTTCCGGAAAACTGGTTGAGGGCAAGTCGCAGGAATTGAAGATTGGAAAGGTTTCCGAGCTCCGTGGGGATAGGCCCTGTCAATTGATTGATGCTGAGGGACAGGTAGGTGAGATTGGATAGATTGCCTACCGAAGTGGAAAGTCCGCCGGTAAACTGGTTGTTCGAGAGATCCAGTGTTTGAAGGCTGGCTAAATTGAATAGGCCTGGAGGCAGTGAGCCGCTCATTTGGTTATTGAAGAGTTGAAAACTTTGCAGGGCCGTCAGGTTGCCGATGGAACCCGGGATCGGCCCTGTCAGGCTGTTGTTGGGCAGGATGAGAAACGTCAAGGCGGTCAAATCGCCGAGTTCTGGAGGCAGCGGCCCGGAGAGTTGATTGGTATCGAGACTGATGCCCGTCACGTTACATCCCTGGACGGTAACGCCAAACCAGGTGCTTTCATCGGCGTTGAGCCAGTTGGTGCGATTGGTCCATCCCGCGCCGTTGGTGGCATTGTAGAGGGCAATGAGGGCATTTCGCTGGATCGCGGAAACGCAGGACACAGTGGCGCCGGAGTTGATTCGTGCAAGTCCTAGTCGTGCTGTTCCGTTATAGTCAACGAAGCTGCCGCACACCAGCATCTGGGTGTCGGAGGGTAGGGCCAGGCCGGTGATTGCCAGATCGGTGCCTGTACCAGGGTTAAAGAGGCAATCCACTGTTCCGTCGGGGTTCAGGCGAACCAGGTTGATTCGCTCTGCGCCGTTGATGGAGGAAAATTCCCCGGCAAGCACAATTTTGCCGTCCGTTTGAATGGCAATTTTCCGTGCGTTAAATCCGGATTCTATCGCGTTCGTGATGCCCAGCGCGGTAAACGTGTTGTCGATGCTGCCATCGGGGTGCAGCCGCACCACGCCTCGCTTCGGGATGTCGTTTACAAACTGGAACATTCCGGAGACCAGGATTTTTCCATCGGACTGAATGGCAATGTCCGAGACAAAGTCGCTCGTCACTGCAACGAATGACGGATCGAGTGTGCCGCTAGGATCGAGGCGTATGATTCCCCCAGGAAACTGTCCGCCCACCAGGATGTAGCCGTCAGATTGTACACGAATCACCGTAACGTCCAATCCGTTGGCATCGGGCAGCAGTCCATCGGAAGTGCCATCGGGATTCAGGCGCTCGATGAAAGGGGGGATGAGATAAGCTGCTCCTGCCACCAGGATTTTGTTATCCGCTTGCCGCGCCAGGGCGGATATGTATCCACTGTAGTACTGGGGCACATTGGCGGTGAATGAAGCGTCTTCATTTCCATCCGCATCCATTCGTACGACGTAGGCGTATGCGCCGCCGTAGTAGGAGGCGAGAATCTGGTCGTCTGGCTGGATAAGGAACGGCGACGTATTGACGTTTGGAGCAAAGGTGTTATCGAGCGTGCCGTCCGGCAAGAAGCGAAGCAAGCCTTGGTGGCCTACCCCGCTGATGACCGTGCCTCCGCTTTCCGTAATTATTTTCCCTGTGCTTTGCAGTTCGACCTGAGTAAAAGTACTCTGCACGTCAATGGGTGGCGCGAACGTTGCATCAATGCCGCCCGATGTGGGTGTGGTCGCCGCGCAGGGATCCGTAATCACCGTGTAGATCATGGACTCGAGGACCAGGAATGGTACTACTGAACTGGTAATATTCACCTGGTAGAATCCGACATCGGCGGCCGTGACCCCCGGAACGGAAAGCGAGGCCGATGTAGCGCCCGGGATGAGCACATTGTCTTTATACCACTGATAGCTGTTGCCCGTCCCCCCGGTGGAGAAGGGAATGTTCAGGGTGCCACCCGGAATGAAAGAGATAATGCCTCCCGGAGGTACCATGGCCTGAGGGACGTAGTTGAAGCTGTAAATAGCTAATGAAATGACCGGCTCAAGATCATCGAAAGTTAGTCTGTTGTTGGCTACGTTGATGTAGTCTGCGGTAGGATAGACACTGAAATCCGGGAGGTCTGTGAAGTAATTGAAACTCACATCGAGTGAATTCATGGCCAGGGTGTTTCGTCCCAGCAAGGGAAGGGTTCCGACGAACCCGTTGTTGTTCAGATAGGCGTCGGAGAGGTTGTCCAGGTTTTCCAGTTCCACCGGCAGGTTCCCCTCCAGGGTGTTGAAGCCCAGGTTTAGTATCTCCAGGCTGATCAAGTTGCCCATTTCCGGAGGAATGGATCCCGAGAGGGAGTTGAGCCCTAGGTTCAGGTGCACCAACGAAGTCAGGTTTCCAATCTCTGGCGGTATGGACCCATTGAGCAGGTTGGCCCCCATCTCCAGGAACTCCAGGGCGGGGAGATCTCCAATCTCGGGGGGGATGGTGCCCGACAGGTTATTACCATCCAGTGATATGCCCGTAATGTCGCAGCCGATGACGGTGATGCCGTACCAGGTGCTCTCATCGGCGCTAAGCCAGCCGGTGTTGTCGGTCCAATTGGCCCCGTCTGTGGCGTTGTAGAGGGCGATGAGAGCGTTCCGCTGGGCAGCGGGGACGCAAGATCCTGATTGATTTCTCAAGATCGATACCGTATTGCTGGAGGCATTCGCAACGACAAGGTCTGGGCGGCTATCTCCGTCAATATCCCCTGCTTTCACCGTATTGGGGCCTGTACCGGTGGTATAGCTAACGCTAGCTTCGAAGGAGACAATGGTAAATGGTCCGGGGGAGGTCGTGTTTTTAAATACCTGAACGGTAGAAAAATTGTCATTGCCCACCAACACATCCGGCTTGCCATCACCACTCACATCGCCCAGAGCGACGTAAGCCGGATCGCTGGGGCTGATGGGGTAGGTTACCGGGCTGTCGAACGTTCCGGCAGTAAGGTTGCCTGGTGAGCTGTTGTTTCGTATTACGGCAAGTAGACGGGTCGTCCTATGCAGTACCGCAAGGTCCGGCTTGTCGTCTCCGTTAAGGTCGCCCGTGGCAACACTGAACGGCTGGTTCCCAATGCCCAAGGCCAGGTCAACTGCGGCAGCAAAAGACAAGGCACCTGGTGTACTGGTGTTCCGGAAAATGGACACGATATGGGCTGAGCGGCTGGGAACGATGATGTCCCGAAGGCCGTCGCCATCCATATCGGTCACGGTTACATCATATGGAGTCGCGCCGGTGGGCAGGTTAATTCGGGGAGCAAATGAAATGGTTCCTGGAGATCCGGTGTTGCGGAATGCGGACACCGAGGAGGCTCCTGCATTGGCCACGACAAGATCAATCAAGCCGTCGCCATCCAGATCTCCGATGGCAACCTTCACCGGAGAGGTGCCGGTGGTGAAGTTGACCCCGGGCGCCAGGTTGATGGTGCCGGGGGTACTTGTATTGCGAAATACGGAAACCTGTGGAGTCCAATCCACGGTGATCAAGTCGAGTTTACCATCGGAGTCGATGTCACCCACCTCCATGCCTTGTGCATTGGTGCCGGCGGCAAAATCCACGCCAGCAGCAAAGCTCACCGTACCGACTGTACTGCTGTTTCTGAGTGTTGTAATGGAAGGCGTTGCCCTGTTGATTGCGGCAATGTCAGGTTTTCCGTCTCCGTCCAGGTCTCCAATAATGGCTTCCCTCGGTTGGGTTGAGGTGGCAAAGTCGACCTTGGGTGCGAAAGTAGAGGCATCAATTGTTCCGGTGCCGGGAAACGTGGTGATGAAGGGAGAGGGGGCGTAGGCGGTGTAGCCATTCACGGTTACGGATAAGGGTTGATAGGTGGCACTAGCCGGAACAGTTACGTTGAGTTGTGTGGTTGTTGCAGTATTGACGACAGCACGTGTTGCTCCAAAATAGACAACATTATTTGCTGGTGTCGCGCTGAATCTTTTTCCTGATATAGTCACGGCGATACCGACGGATCCGCTTGAAGGAGAGAAGGATGTAATGACCGGTCCCGAGGCTGGATTAAGTTTCTGTATAAATACATCTTCTGTGCTGCTCGCCGAGGTCAGATTGAAAAGGCCGGCCCCTGGATCAAAGTCGGCAGTGGATCGGAAAAACCCCGTGATGAGAATATTTCCGGATCCATCCACCGTAATGTCGCGAGCCAAATCAACACTGATTCCGCCCATTCGGCCAGCCCAGAGATAGTTTCCGGAGGGGTCCAATTTGGACACATAAATCTCCGTTGACCCCGCGGAAGTCAAATTTGCGGTGCCTGGGCCAGGATCGAAATCAACGGTGTTCTGGAATCCGCCGGCAATAAACAAGTTACCGGTGATGTCGTTGACAAGACCATAAGCACTTTCAGGCCCTGTACTTCCCCACGTCTTTGACCAGGTATAGTTTCCACTCGCATCGAGCCTTACCAGGAAAGCGTCGTTACTCCCATTTGAAGTCACGTCAACATTGGGTAAACCGGGATCAAGATCTGCGGTAAGGTCAAATACTCCGGCTATGTGAACGAATCCGGTTACTTTGGAATACGCGATGAGCGGAGTTGTAATGCCGCTTCCACCTATTCTTTTTGCCCAGAGAAGAGTTCCGGTGGGGGTGAGTTTGGCTATGAATGCATCAAAAGTTCCCGTAGCGCTAAGATTTGTTGTTCCTGTTCCGGGGTCAAAGTCGCTTGTGCCGTTAAAGATCCCTGCTGCGTAGACGTTACCCGAAGCATCCACGCTAATGGCGCGCCCTTGGTCCGATCCGACCCCGCCTAACTGGCCTGCCCATACAAGATCTCCGTTTAGGTCTAGGCTGACCACAAAGACTTCTTCAGAACCGGTCGAAACCAAATTGGTTGTCCCGGTGCCTGGATCAAAGTCGCCGGTGCCAAAGAACGTACCCAGAAAACCCAGCACCGTCCCCTGGAGATCCATGGCTTCAATGCGATCGGAGTTGATTCCACCCACTTGCCTGGCCCAAATGAAATTGCCGGAGGGATCAAGTTTGCATATGAATCCATCAGAACTTCCCGCCGCGGTAAGGTCAGCGTTCCCTGTGCCTGGATCAAAATCAGCGGTATTGAAAAAATAACCTGCCGTGTAGATGTTTCCGGCTGCGTCAAGCTGTAGCGACGCTACGAATTCATTTGAAACGCCGCCCATCTGTCCGGCCCAAAGAAAATTGCCAGCAGGATCGAGTTTGGTTATGAAGATGTCCAGGCCTCCGGCTGAAGTCAGGCTGAATACCCCTGCGCCGGGGTCAAAGTCAACGGTACCGCCAAAAGTACCCGCTGTATACACATTGCCGGCCGCATCCGTCTTTATTGCGTAGCCGACATCGCTCCCCACGCCAGCGCCTATTCTCTTGACCCAATCCAGGCTGGGCGTCTGCGCCCCGGCATAATTGAGAATCGATAACGCAACAATGGTCTTAACGAGAAGTTTTTTCAGAGAGCTCACAAACCAGGGGATTTGTCAACCCTGAAGATAAGGAATTTGATCAGGCAATCAGGCAGGAGGAAAAGTGGCTCATATTCAGTTGACGCGGCAAGGCCTCACGAATGACAAGGTAGGGAGGGTCCATGCCGGTGCGTATTTCCCCCTTTTTTCCTTAGTTTTGGAATACTTTTTAAACTTCAATGGCCGAAAACACCTACAAGTCCAACACCTTTAAGAAACCCGAGAAAGAAAAACGTAGCAAAAGCAGCAAGTCCGGCTCACGATTCAGCCTCGCCTTTTTTAAAGACCCCCGGCTCCACCTCGCGGTAGGATTCTTCCTGATCATTGCCGCGCTGTTTCTATTCACGGCGTTTGTATCCTATCTCTTCACCGGCAAGGCCGACCAAAGCGTGATCGAAGCGGTCGGCGATTCGTCGCTCGTGGAGTCCGGGAAAGAAGCAGAAAACTGGCTGGGATATGCCGGGGCCTTCGTCTCCCACTACCTCATCTTCCGGTGGTTCGGCATCTCCGGGTTCTTCATCCCCCCGCTGCTGTTCCTCATCGGCTTCCGCATGGTGTTCAAGCGCGACCTCCTCACGTTCTCCTCGGCCTTCACCTTTTCTCTTTTTGCCGGCCTTTGGCTTAGCCTCCTGCTGGGATACATCACACACAGCATCGCAGGGGCCACGGAAATCAGTTTCCTGAGCGGTGGCCTGGGTTTTCAGCTGGCAGCCCTGGCCGACAGCATGCTGGGATGGGGTACGTTCCTCTTCCTGGTACTGACGCTCTTCATCTTCATTATTTATTTCTTCAACGTCACGGCCATCAACGCCTTCCAGGTGAAGGACCCCAAACCGATGGGCAATGAGGCCCTCGAGGCGGAGGTCGGCAACACGCGGTATACCGATGAGCGCGACAATTGGCCGGAGATGGTGCCTCCGCCGGTGGTCGAGCCTACGCCGGCGCAGCCAGTGGAACTGGTCAGCAAGATCGTGGAACCGCCCGCGCCGGTGGCGATGCCTGAAATGGTAGTGCCCAAGGTGGAGAAACCGAAGGAAAAGAAAGAGCCGGAGTTCATCATCGAAGAAGCCAAGAGCGAGTCCGATCAGCTGGCCGAGCAACTGGTGGAAGAAAAAGGCTTTTACGATCCATCCCTGGATCTTGCGTCATATAAGTTTCCGCCGCTTGAATTGCTCAATGAGTACGATACGGCCAAGGTCCAGGTGACCCAGGAAGAACTGAATCAGAACAAGGATAAAATCATCGCCACGCTGGTCAATTTCAAGATCGGCATTCAGAGCATCAAGGCTACCATCGGCCCGACGGTTACGCTCTATGAGATCGTTCCCGATGCGGGCATCAAGATTTCACGTATCAAAAACCTGGAAGACGACATCGCCCTGAGCTTGTCGGCCCTGGGCATCCGTATCATCGCGCCGATTCCCGGAAAGGGAACCATCGGCATCGAGGTGCCCAACAAAAACCGGGAGATGGTGGGTATCCGTTCGGTGCTGGCCTCCGCAGCATTTCAGAAGTCGGACAAGGAACTTCCGGTGGCGCTGGGTAAAACCATCTCCAACGAAGTGCTGGTCATCGACCTGGCAAAGATGCCTCACCTGCTGGTAGCCGGCGCAACGGGCCAGGGCAAGTCCGTGGGATTGAATGTCATCCTGACCTCCTTATTATATAAGCGCCATCCTGCCACGCTGAAGTTTGTGCTCGTCGACCCCAAGAAGGTGGAGATGTCGCTCTTTAGCAAAATCGAGCGGCACTACCTCGCCAAGCTTCCCAACAGTGAGGAGGCGATCATCACTGACACGAGAAAAGTGGTGTATACGCTCAACTCGCTCTGCATCGAAATGGAGAACCGCTACGAGATGCTGAAGGAGGCGGGGGCCAAGAACCTGAAGGAGTATAACGCGAAGTTTATTGCGAGAAAGCTAAACCCGAAGGAGGGTCACCGCTTCCTGCCGTATGTCATCCTGGTGGTCGATGAGTTGGCTGACCTGATGATGACGGCGGGCAAGGAAGTGGAAACGCCCATCGCACGCCTAGCGCAGCTCGCCCGCGCCATCGGCATTCACCTGGTTGTCGCCACCCAGCGACCGTCGGTCAACGTAATTACCGGCGTGATCAAGGCCAACTTCCCGGCGCGCCTGTCCTTCCGCGTGATGTCGAAGATCGACTCCCGGACCATTCTCGACACCGGCGGCGCCGACCAGTTGGTCGGGATGGGCGACATGCTGCTGTCGGCCGGTTCCGATATTGTCCGCCTTCAAAGCCCGTTTGTCGATACGCCCGAGATCGAACGGATTTGCGAGTACATCGGGTCGCAGCGCGGATATGATTCGGCGTATTTACTGCCGGAGTTTGTGGGCGAGGAAGAGGGTGGCGCTTCCGACGTTGACCTCGCGGAACGCGATGCGCTCTTCGAAGAGGCCGCGAGACTTATTGTCACTCACCAGCAGGGAAGCACCTCGTTGATCCAGCGGAAACTGAAGCTGGGCTACAACCGCGCCGGCCGCCTCATCGATCAACTGGAAGCCGCCGGAATTGTGGGCCCATTTGAAGGGTCGAAAGCCCGCGAAGTATTGGTCAAGGACGAGATGAGTTTGGAACAATTATTGAGTGCATTAAAGGAAAAGCACGACCAATAATTAAATTTGCGGCCGATTCGACGAAATCCCGCCCAATTTCCATGAAAAAAGCCATTCTCGTAGCCCTTCTGCTCGGTGCTTCCGTCTCCCTCCGGGCCCAGTACGACCCCAAGGCCCTGGAAATCCTGGAGGCCATGAGCAAGAAATACAAGGCCATCCCTTCGTTTGAGGCGACCTTTTCTTACACGCTGACCAACGAGACCGAAAAGATCAACGAGGAGTTCAAGGGGAAAATGATGGTGAAGGGGGACAAATACCGGCTTACTCTTCCGGAGCAGGAAGTCATCAACAACGGGACTACGATCTGGACCTACCTGCCGGAAGCCAAGGAAGTGAACATTGACAATTTTGACGCCACTTCCGAAGATCTGAACCCCTCCAAGTTCTACGAGATCTACAAGAAGGGATTCAAATACCTCTACCTGGAAGACAAGACGGAAGGCGGGGTGGTTTGCGAGGTGGTTGACCTTGTTCCGGAAAAACGGGACGCCCAGTATTTCAAAGTGAGGATGAACATTGTCAAGAAAGACAAGAGCATTCACAGCTGGACGATGTTCGACAAGGCGGGCAACCTCTACAAGTATTCCATCACCAAGTTCAACCCTGCCGCCAAGATCGACGATGCGACGTTTACCTTCGATCCCAAGAAATACCCGGGCGTAGAAGTCGTTGACCTTCGCTGACGGCATGAACCGGTCCCAGCTCCTCGCCGAAATAAAGAAGAAGCGGACCTACCTCTGTGTAGGCCTCGATACCGATCTGGATAAAATCCCCGCGCATCTGCGCAGCACGCCGGATCCCATTTTTGAATTCAATAAGCAGATTATTGATGCCACGCAGGATTTGTGCGTGGCTTACAAGCCCAACATCGCCTTTTACGAGGCCCTCGGTCCCAAGGGCTGGGAAAGCCTGCAGCGAACCCTCGAGTACATCCCGGAAGACCATTTCACTATTGCCGATGCCAAGCGCGGCGACATAGGCAATACTTCGACCATGTACGCCAAGGCATTCTTCGAGCAGATGGATTTCGATGCCATCACCGTGGCTCCCTACATGGGCGCGGATTCGGTGACGCCTTTCCTGGCCTTTCACAACAAAGTGGTCATCCTGCTGGTACACACATCAAATCCTGGCAGCGCCGATTTTCAACTTTTCAGGTCCGCCGACAACCGCACCCTTTATGAAGAGGTGATCCGCAAATCACAGCCGTGGGGAACAATCGAAAACCTCATGTACGTGGTGGGCGCCACACGTGCCGATAAGATCGCCGAGATCCGGGCCCTGGCGCCGGATCATTTTTTCCTGGTACCCGGGGTGGGCGCCCAGGGCGGAGACCTGAGGGAAGTTTCTGAAAAGGGAATGACCAAGGAGTGCGGCCTCGTCGTGAATAGTGCCCGTGCGATCATCTACGCTTCCTCCGACAAGGATTTTGCCCGCGCCGCGCGTCACGAAGCACTTCGCACGAGCCAGGAAATGAGCCAGTACCTGTCCGAATTCGCGGGCTGGTAATCCTGATCAATTTCGTCCGGTTTTCCTCCGGCGTTGCATAGAGCGTTCCTCCATCCATTTCCATAACTCGTGGCCATGCAGGAGGGATTTCTCCATTATATATGGTCCTTGCAGTATTTCACCCGCAGTGAGCTGCGTACGACGGAAGGCGAAACCGTCGAGGTATTTGACCCGGGGATGCTGAATACCCATGCAGGTCCCGATTTCTCCAACGCACGGGTGAAGATCGGGGGGATGCAGTGGATCGGTCACGTGGAGGTTCATTTGCATGCATCGGAATGGATGACTCATGGCCATTCTGATGATCAGGCTTACGACACGGTCATCCTGCATGTCGTTTGGAAGGAAGACAAGCCGGTAACCCGGAGGGACGGTACCAGGCTACCGGCCATCGAATTACGCGGCCGCGTGGACGAGCGACTCATCCGGGACTACCGTCAGTTGATCGGCAGCGCTTTCTCCATTCCGTGCCAGCAACGACTTCCTGCCATTGAGCCGGTGGTGAAGTCGGCGATGATGGGGAGAGCCTTGGCTGTGCGACTGGAAAAAAAGGCACAGGAGGTGCTTAAGTTGCTGCAATTCCAGGAAGGGGACTGGGAGGAAACGAGTTATCAGCTGCTGGCCGGTGCATTCGGATTCAACATCAACCGCGAGCCCTTCCTCCAGTTGGCCCGCACCTTGCCGCTAAAAATCCTTCGCAAACAGGATCTGGCCATTCAGCGTGAAGCCTTGCTGTTTGGGCAGGCAGGATTCCTGGAGCCACCAAAGGGCGACAGCTACTACCTCGCCCTGCGCAAGGAGTACCAGTTACTAAGTCACAAGTATGGACTCGAGGCATCGCGCCTCTCGGTTTCGCAATGGCGGTTTCTCCGCCTTCGACCACCCAACTTTCCCAGCCTGAGAATCGCCCAGTTCTGTGCGGTGGTAGGGCAGCATCGATCGTTATTTTCAAGGCTGACCGAATTGCGTTCCCGGGAGGAGTTGAGCCGATTCTTTAACGCCCAGCCCTCTCCTTACTGGAAGACGCATTACCGCTTCTCGGTTCCGTCTGTGAAGCCCGCGCACGACTTGGGCCAGGGGAGCGTGGAGATCATGATTACCAACACGGTCGCGCCGCTTCTTGCGGCCTATAGCCAGTATAGCGATCAGGCGGAGTACATGGAACGTGCCATCCGCATTCTCGACGATATCCCCGCCGAGGAAAACAACATCACCCGCCGGTGGACCGACCTGGGGATGCCGCCTCAAAATGCCGGCGAGGCTCAGGGACAGATTGAATTATTTAATACCTTTTGCCGGGGCAAACGTTGTCTGGAGTGCGGCATAGGCGCCGCGCTGTTGCGCCCGGTAAAGAATGAACCTGGTACTCCCGCTGCTTAATGTTCTGCTGATGGCCTGGCTGGGCTATGGGATGTTTCGGCGTCAGCCCGATTCATGGAAGCGAGTTTTCTGGCCCGCGCTGGGGCTGAAGCTGGTGGCCGGCGTGTGCCTGGGATGGTTGTACCTGGATCACTACGGCGCGGGCGACACGATTTCCTTTTGGCAGGATGGCATCCGGTTGTCCGGTAATCTCCTGGACCGTCCACTGGATACGCTTGTTTTCTACTGGGATGAGTCGCTGACGCCGGATCTGTACCAACAGTTCTCACACCAAGGGCCCCGGTCTTTGTTTTTTGTCAAGATCAGCGGTCTGCTGGCCCTGGCAGGTGGCGGGCAATACGGGATCATGAGTGCGTGGCTTTCCTTTGCGTCATTTGTCGCCTCATGGAAGCTTTATGTGCGGCTCTGCCGTTTCTTCCCGGAGATGACGACCGCCAACGCCTTGATCATTCTGTTCTTTCCTTCCGTGGTTTTTTGGTCGTCTGGTCTAATTAAGGAGAGTCTCGGCCTCGCTGCCCTCTACCTGATGATGGCAGCGGTCCTGTCTATGATACGACGACAACCCTTGAGCGCCCTCGAGATCATCCTCCTCCCAATCTCTCTTTGGGTGGGATGGAACCTCAAGTATTATTGGCTGGGTATCTTTCTGCCCGTGGCTATCCCGGCGGTCATTGTTGTCTGGATGGTGAGCAGAAGGAACAGCCTGCTGCGTTATGACCTGCTCCTATGGCTCCTGTTCTTCCTGGGGTGTGTATTCGTGGCCACGCATTTGCATCCCAACTTCTATGCCTCTCGAATCCTGGAAGTGATCTGCCAGAGCAACCTGGAGTTTACCCGCCTCTCCGAACCCTCGCAACTCGTTACCTACGATGATTTGCGCCCCGAAGCAATCAGCGTGTTGATGAACGTTCCGGCGGCAATTGTCGCGGGTTTGTTTCGGCCGTTCGTATGGGAGGCCTTTCATTGGTTGTCCTGGATGGCTTCATTGGAAAACCTCCTGATCCTGTTGTTGCTGATCCAGGCCTTGCCGGCGCTGCGAAATGTGATCCATTCGAAACATCGTGTGCTGGTAGTAGCCGGTCTGACTTATGCTTTGTTGTTGACCGCCTTCCTGGCGCTCTCTACGCCCAATTTCGGGACCTTGTCGCGGTACCGCATCGGGGCTTTGCCCGTATTGCTTCTTCTCTGCCTTTCACCTTCGACACCCCTGGGCCGATGGTTGTCGTCCCGGCGATGGTTTGGGTGACGCCCGTTTTCGGTCTACCTTTGCGCCACGCAAATCTCATGGAAAATCCCGTCATCATTTTCGGGGCCAACGCCCTCGGTCGAACCGCGAAAGATATTTTTGAAAGCAACCAAGTTGTCGTCTACGGTTTCCTTGACGACAACAAGAAACTTCATTCGACCGAAGTGGACGACGCCGTCGTGCTGGGAAGCACGGATGACGATGGGTTCCTGAAACTCATTGGGAAAAAGTGCGAAGCCTTCGTGGCCATCGATGATAGCAAGGTCAGGCGCAACCTGGTAAAGATGCTACGCGACGTACGTCATGTGCTCCCGGTGAATGCCGTGCACCGCCTGGCGATGTTGTCGCCTCGGGGAAGCATCGGCTACGGAAACCTTTTTGATGCCGGGAGTTCCACCGGTCCGGGCTGCACTATCGGCAGCCACGGCATCTTCGGAGCCAGTTGCCACATCGGCGCAGAGTGCGTGGTGGGCGATTTCGTGCAGATCGGAGCCGGCGCCACCATCAACGCGGGGGTGACGATTGAAGAAGATGTATTCATCGGTACTGGCGCCGTGGTGATATCGGGCGTTACCCTGGAAAAAGGTGCCCGCATCGGGGCGGGATCGGTCGTGATCTCCTCGGTCAAAGCTGGCGCGACCGTGTTTGGGAACCCGGCTCAACCCGTTAAGGCATAACTCATGGCACGCATCAGCGATACCGATCTTATCCTGAACCCGGATGGCAGCGTTTACCACCTGGGCCTCCTTCCAGAACAACTGGCGGATACCATCCTTGCGGTCGGCGACCCGGGCCGGGTAGAAGAGGTGAGTCGCTATTTCAGTCATATTGATTCGCGAACGCATAAGCGGGAGTTCATCACGCATACCGGGACCTTCAACGGCAAGCGCATTTCGGTGATCAGCACCGGCATTGGCCCGGATAATGTGGAGATCTTCTTTCACGAAGTGGATGCCTTGGTCAATATCGACCTGGCCCGGAGGGAGCCACGACCTGTTCCGCGGTCGCTCAACATCATTCGCGTCGGCACCTCGGGAGCCATGCAGGCCGACGTGCCGGTAGGCTCACTGGTAATCAGCGATTTTGCGGCGGGATTGGACAACCTCATGAGCTTCTATGACTTGCCACATGCCGCGGATGAGTCTGCCATAGCGGAAGCTCTTCAGCGGCACACCGGGCTTTCGTTCAGGCCTTACGTCACCCAGGGGTCAAGGGAGTGGAGAGAGAAGGCGGGCAGGGGAATGTTGGTGGGCAACACGGTGACCTGCCCGGGCTTTTATGCGCCGCAAGGAAGACGCGTGCGGACGCCGATCCGTTACCCTGACCTGCTGAATGATCTCGGATCGTTCCGGCATGGGGATTTCCGCTTTACCAATTTCGAGATGGAGTCGTCAGCCTATTTCGCTTTTGGAAGGCTGATGGGCCATCATACGGCCAGTGCCAACGCCATTATCGCCAACCGCGTAAGGCGGGAGTTTGCCAAGGAGTCACATGACGTAGTGGATGCCCTGATCCGGCGCGTGCTTGAAAACGTCTGAAGGAAAGACGCCCGGGCAACGGGCGTTGCACGGGCGTTTGAAAGATGAAAAACCCGGTATCTCAGGCCGTGGTCATGCTGTCCATGCGCACAATGTGCTTGCCAGCCTTGAAGGGCTCGTTGTTATAGAACCCGGACAGAATCCGGTGGGCAATCTGCTCAATCACCAGTTCTTCTTCCGTCTTGCCCTCTTTTCCTTGCCAGAACACCCGGAGCGGATGGCGCTTCATGTCTTCCACATAGGCCCTTGCCTGGTTGTATTGCTCGTCGGTAAACGTAATGGTAAAACAGGTCCGTACTTTTTGTGTTTCCATAGGTCGATTGATATTGATCGAATAACAAGCCTTATGCCACGATTTATGCCCCTATTTTACTAAATCAAAAGGTATCCCTCCAACCCTCCGCCCGCAGACGGGCAGTGGTGTTCGACCTTGAGACAATCCCTTATCTTTGCCGCCTTCCGGCAATGAGAGAATACAACATCCATACCCTTTCGAACGGTATCCGCGTGGTGCTGAACCAGGTGACGACCACCAAGATCGTCCACTGTGGCATCATGCTCGACATCGGCAGCCGCGATGAGTCGACGGCCAACCAGGGGATCGCGCATTTCTGGGAGCACATGGCCTTCAAAGGGACAAGGAAGAGGAAGGCTTTCCATATCCTGAACCGCCTGGAGTCCCTGGGTGGTGAGCTCAATGCCTTTACCGACAAGGAGAAAATCCTGTTCTACGCCTCACTACGGGATGTCTACTTTGAGCGAGCGGTCGAACTGCTTGCGGACATCACGTTTCACTCCGTCTTTCCCACCAGCCAGATCAACCGGGAGCGCAAGGTCATTCTCGAGGAGATGGCCATGTACCATGACGATCCCGAGGGTTCGCTCCAGGATGAGTTTGACAAGCTGATTTTTGGCCACCACCCCCTGGGGATGAATATTCTGGGTACGGAAAAGACAGTGGGGAATTTTCATCGGTCCGATTTCCAGGACTTCATCCGGGAGCACCTCGATACCCGGAGGCTGGTCTTTTCGGTGGTCGGCAATATTTCCATGGAGGAAGTAATGCGCCTGGCCGAACGACACCTCGGGGTAGTGCCGCGATCCATCAGCAGACGGAAGCGGAAACCATTTTCGGGCTACCGGCCCAATGAGGTCACCCTGCAACGTGAAGTGAAACAAGCCCGTTGCGCCATGGGGCGTACTGCCTATGCACTCAGCGACCCGCGCCGCAGCACGTTCTTCCTCCTGACGAATATCCTGGGTGGCGGCGGGCTGAATTCGCGCCTCAACCTTTCGTTGCGCGAGAAGTACGGATTTGTCTACTCCATCGGCGCCCATTTTGTTCCCTTTACCGATACCGGTTTGTTTGTCATCTCGTTTGGAACGGAACCGTCCCAGTTGTCGCGAAGCATCCGGCTGGTGCGGGAAGAGTTGCGAAAACTCCGCGACGGAAAGCTGGGCGTGCGGCAGCTGGCTTCTGCCAAGGAGCAAATTATGGGGCAGGTGGCCATGGCCGAGGAAAGCAACCTGAGCTTCATGATGATGATGGGGCGCAGCCTTCTCGACCTGGGACGGATTCCGCCGTTGGAAGAGATCTTTTCCCGGATACGGGATACCACCGCCGAAGATCTCCGGTCGATGGCTGGAGAGATGTTCGATGAGCGACAATTGAGCTACCTTCGCATGGAACCCAAGTGAGATGGCCATCAACCTGGAGATACCCGAGATCACCCGTTACGCCGAGCGGTTCACCACACCGGAGTCGCCGCTGCTGCAACGCATCAACCGCGACACGCATGCCGACGTAAAAATGCCACGCATGCTTTCCGGGCACCTGCAAGGCAGATTCCTGGCGATGATCAGCACGATGATCCGTCCAACCTCCATTCTTGAAATTGGTACTTACACGGGTTACTCGGCGTTGTGCCTCGCGGAAGGCCTTGACCCAAAGGGCAAGCTGATCACGATCGATATCAACGATGAACTGGAGACCCGGGTGAGGGGTTATTTCAGCCAGTCGGAAAAGGCGCATCAGTTGGACTACCGCATCGGCGACGCCCGGGAGATCCTGCCGGCGCTACCGGGTCCGTTTGACCTGGTCTTTATTGATGCCGACAAGGAAAACTACTCCCTGTATTTTGACCTGGTGATTGACAAAGTGCCGTCAGGCGGATTTCTCCTTGCCGACAACGTCCTGTGGAGTGGAAAGGTCCTGGAGACCAGGCCGGACAAGGACACCCGCGCTATCCAGCAGTTCAATGAGAAGGTCATCGCCGACGCACGGGTACAGGCTATGCTGCTGCCGTTGCGCGACGGCATCCTGCTGATGCGCAAGAATTAGGAAAAAGCCCTATCTTTGGGCATTCATGAAACTTCTCGCTCCAGCGCTAATTTTTTGCGGAGCAATTGCCGGTTTCGGCCAATCTCCGCAGGTTCCTCACAAAATGCATTTTGCGGGGATGACCCTGACTATCCGCGATGATGCCCGTCGCGAAATCCAGGCCGATGTCGATGCGCTTACCCGCAGCCCGAAATACTTTAACATCAAGGCCGAGCGCGCCAAGACCTATTTCCCGATCATCGAAAAGGTATTTGAAGAGGAGCGACTGCCCCTCGACTTCAAGTACCTCGCCCTCCAGGAAAGTGCCCTCATACCCGATGCCGTTTCCACGTCAAACGCGGTAGGATTCTGGCAATTCAAGGACTTCACCGCCACCGAAATGGGCATGCGTGTCGACCAGGAAGTGGATGAGCGGATGAACATCGCCAGCTCCAGCCGCGGGGCGGCGAGGTATCTCAAACAGTGCAACCACTATTTCAACAACTGGATTTACGCCCTGCAATCCTACCAGATGGGTGCCGGTGGCGTGATGCGGGCGGTAGGAGACAAGGATCTCGGCTCGCGCCATATGGAAATCAACGCAGACACCTATTGGTACGTCAAGAAGTTCCTGGCGCACAAGGTGGCGTTCGAACAAGTGAGCGGGAAACCTGCGCTGGAGATCACCGTGGTGAGCGATGCCGCCGGGAAGACGCTGGGCGAGCTTGCCCGCGAGGCCTCGGTGGAGGAGTCCGCCTTGCTGGAGGTGAACAAGTGGCTGAAGACCGACAGGATTCCGGAAGACAAGCCCTATGTCGTCATTATCCCCCGGGGTACGATGGCTCCGGAATTCAATACGCTTACGGTCGCGGCGGCAGCGAAGACCGCTCCAGCGGTGCAACCGGCGGCTAAAAGTTCTGAACCTCGTGAAGTCAATGGGGTGCCGGTCATCCAGGCCAAAGCAGGAGAGGGGCTTACCGACCTTGTGGCACGGGCGGACATAAGCCTCAGCCGCTTTCTCAATTATAACGAGATGGACATTGACCAGCCCGTCCGCACCGGGGCCTGGTATTTCCTGGACAAGAAAAAGAAGCATGCCTCGCAGGATGTGTACACCGTTTCACCCGGAGAGAGTCTTTGGGAGGTGAGCCAGCGCTTTGGCGTGAGGATGAAGTACCTGATGAAATACAATGATCTCGACAAGGAAACGGTCAACCTGGAAGGCAGCCCCATCTACCTGTCGTTTCACAAGCCGTCCGGTACGGTATCCGAGTCGGACAGCACCATCGCGCTGCTCGATACGGGGGATACCTTTGAATGGGACGTATCCCTTGCCCCCACGCGAAAGACCACATTGTCTGCATCCAGCGGAGGCGGCACCGGCAAGCCGGTAGCGGCAGACATCCCGGCTCCAGAATCCTATCGTTCAGCCACCTCGACCACGACTTACCATGAAGTGAAGGCTTCGGATACCCTGTACAGCGTAGCCCGGCAATATGGTGTCACCATCCGGGAGATCATGGAGTGGAACGGCAAGAAGGATTTTAACCTCTCCGTCGGGGAGAAGCTCCGGGTGGCCGGCCGCTAGAGGCCGATTATCGCAATTTCCGCCTTTTCCTTACGTGTGACTTTTCCAAAGACATCAGGCAGGCTCCCGATTCTGCCGAAAAAAGATAATTTTGTTCGTTTCGAGACCTGAACCGAACCTAGCCTGACATGGATAAGAAGAAGCCGATCGACCTGGTAATGCTTGTGGATGACAATGACACGGACAACTTCATCAGCAAGCGCATCATCGAGATCACGGAGTTCGCCAGTCGCGTGGAAGTCAAGAATTCAGGAAAGAGTGCGCTGGACTACCTGGCGGAGAATGAGAACAACCCGGAGAATCTTCCGAGCATCATCTTCCTGGACATCAACATGCCCGTTGTGGATGGCTTTGTTTTCCTTTATGAATTTGAAAAATTCAGAGAATTGTTGCGCACGAAGTGCAAAGTGATCATCCTTTCCAGCTCCGACAACAAGCGGGACATTGATAAAATCGTCAATAACAACTACGTCATCAAATTCATCACCAAACCACTGACGGAGACGTCGCTGGAGGAGATTCGCCGAAAGCATATGTGATTCGGACGCGTTTTGTATTTTTGCCGGCTAACCACAGTAATATGACCCCATCATTCTTCCGCCGGCTGATCCCGGCCCTGATCCTTTTTTTTGCGTGCCTGCTCGCCGAAGCGCAGGTAGTGGCGATTGATTCCACCACCAACTGGAGACGGTCCATGAAGGCCGGGCTAAATATCAACCAGGCGGCTTTCTCGGGGAACTGGAAAGGGGGAGGTGTGAATTCCTTCGGCTTCAATACCTTGTTCAATTACAAGGCCAACTACAAGAAAGACAAAACCACCTGGGACAACGAGGTGGACTTTTTGTATGGAATGGTCAATAACGAGGGACAGGGAGTTCGGAAGACCATGGACCGGTTCTACATCGACACCAAAGTAGGTCATAGGGTTTCGGAGACCTGGGATGCCTTCGTGGGCTTGAACATCCTTTCCCAGTTTGCCAATGGTTATAAATATGTGAAGGATGTCAATGGAGTGGAACAGGGTCAGCTCATCTCCGAAGCTTTCTCGCCGATCTTCATTACGATGAGCCTCGGTGCGGAGTGGAAACCGGTAAGCTATTTCAAGATGCGCTTCTCGCCGGTGGCCCCCCGTGTCACCATCCTCCGCCAGAACGATGGCCGCTATGCGGCGGTCGATCCGGTGGCGCCCTACGGCGTAACGGTTGGTAAGCCGGAACGTTTTGAGTGGTATGCGTTTAATATGACGGCCGACATCGACAGAGACATCGCCAAGAACGTAAACCTCAAGGCGCGATACATGTTGTTTGCCAACTACCAGACCCTGGAAATCAACAAAGTCGACCATCGACTGGATCTCTCGCTTACGGCCAAGGTGGGTCGCTTCTTTAA
>JAEUUE010000051.1 GCA_016787605.1 Cyclobacteriaceae bacterium | reverse complement strand
AGCTTGTCCTGGATGACCATAAGACCTGCCCCGACCTGGTTGCGGAAGGCCGACATATGCGCCGAGAAATTGACCGTAGTGGGATTGGCATCGAGCCCGGCCCACTGCGTGCGGTACTGGAGCGATCCGTTCAGCATGTTGTTGCTGCCGGCATAAGCGGGGTTGATGGCCAGCGGGTTCATCATGTAGGAAGCGTAGAGGGGATCCTGCTGGGCGAATGAAAAATTAAGAATGAAAAATGAAAAATGAAGAATGAAGAGGGAGACGAGGGCGGGGGCCGTTGGCAGTCTCTTCATGGTAGGAGTCAAAAACCCAATGGATGTCTTCATCGTGAAAGTGGTTTTACCTTCTGAGTGAAATAAATCCCGTTCGTTTGGGAGCCCCGCTGCTGAACTCGAGGACGTAGTAATACGTACCCGACGGGAGTTCCGAGCCGCTGCTGCTCAAGCCACGGAAGACCGTATTTGCATTGTCGTAATTGTTGGCCTCAAACACCACGCTGCCCCACCGGTTCAGGATGGTGAGCCTGTTTTGCTGGGTATCCGGCAATGCATCGATGTATTGAATGTAGAGCACGTCGTTCTTCCCGTCCCCATTGGGGGAGACGGCGTTGTATACAGTTATGTCTCCGGCCACTTCGATGGTGATGACCTCCTGCACGCACGCGCCGGCCACATCGCACAGCTCTACGGTCAGTTGATCGGTGCCGGCAAAGATGACGGTGGAATAATCGACCACCAATTCAAAGTTAGCGTTGATAAAGGCCGTTGCTCCACTGGGGTAAGGTTGCGTAATCACCTTCAGGGTGCTCAGATCGATGTTATTGTCCAGGTCCGAAGAGATGGAACTGATATTGACGGTCACCGTACTCTGCACGGTGGTGGTAACGGGCGTGGGCTGAATGGCCGGTGGCTGGTTGCAGAAGGCCGGGGTGAATGTAACCGGATCAGAAGGGGGGCTTACGCACCCGGCCGATGAGGTTACCGTCAGGGTGTAGGAACCGGCCACGGTAACATTAATCTGTTGCGTGGAACTGCCATCCGACCAGTTGTACGCGGCAAAGCCGGTGGGACCAATCAAGGTGGCTCCCACAGCCGTGCAGTTTGAGGTGACTACGGTCGGCTTGGCTACCACGATTATCGAGGCGGTGACCGCTGTCCGCGCACTTTCACAATTGCCGTCATTGATGGCGACGTGGTAGGTTGTAGAAACGGTCAGTGCTGGGGTGACGTAGGTATCATTGGTTTCCCCGGCAAGGGGACTCCCGCCAATCGCTGCGGTGTACCAGCGATACTGCCCGTTGGAAGCGCCGGTGGCGGTAAGCGTTAGGGAGGCTGGCGTGCAACTGGACGACCCGGTTGCACCGGGGGCGCCGGGAACCGGGTAAACGGTGGCCGTCACGGGAGTGCGGGTGGCGCTTTCGCAGGTGCCGTTGTGGATGGACACGTGGTAGGTGGTAGTGACTGTGAGAACAGGTGTAGTAAAGGCTGCGTTGACTGCCCCGGCGATCGGGCTGCCGCCGGAAGAAACAGTATACCACCGGTATTCACCATCGGTAGCGCCCGTGGCGGTTAGGGCTACCGTGCCCCCTCCACACACGGACGATCCGGTTGCTCCTGGCGCCAAGGGCAGAGGATTAATGAAGAGACCCTCGTCTGATGTCAACACTTCGGCAGCGAGATCCCCGTTGATGCGGCACTGGTAGCGGCCGGCGCCGAAACTGCCGGTGGTATTCACCGAAAGGCTGGCCGTGGAAACGCCGGAATAGCCGCCACCGTCGGCAATGTCGACAAACGGTACTATGCCATCCGGGGAGAACTGCCATTGGTATGTGATGTTGGTCGTTCCCGTTGCGGCTGTGTTGAACATGGCCGTTGCACCCTCGCAGACGATGGCATCGGAAGGCTGGAGCGTGATGGTGAGCGTGGATGCAGTGTTGAATCGCAGTACAGAAACCGAGTTGTCGCCATTGTTGGCTGTGGCAATATCCGTCATACCGTCGTTGTCCAGATCGCCCAGGGCCACTTCAAACGTGTTAACCCCGGCGTCGAATCCCACGAAGGGATTCAGGACAAGGTTTCCAGGCGTACTCGCGTTTTGAAGAACGGCAATCTCTGGCGATACCGATGGCATGGCCGTGGCGATGTCAATTTTTCCGTCTCCGTTCAGGTCGGCGAGCTCAACGCTGTTGTTGGGGCCGGCGGTGGTGAAGTGTACAGCCGAAGCAAATGCGGCCGGATTGATCGGACCGCCGGTGAGGATATTGCGAAGAATCGAAACGGTATTGGATGTTCCCAGGTTGGCGGTAATGATGTCCTGGCTGCCATCCCCATCGATATCGCCGATGGAGATCTTGGTAGGGCCAACATCGACTGCGAAATTTACCGCAGCTGAAAAGGAGGCGACCTCAAGCGTCCCGGCCACGGAGACATTCTCCAGTACGGATACGGAATTGCCCAGTTCGTTGGCAATGGCCAGGTCGGGTTTCCTGTCATTGTTTAGGTCGCGGATTGCGATATCGGCAGCCCCGTCTCCTGCGAGGATGTAGAATCGCGGTTCGAACGCGATGACACCCGGTGATGATATGTTCCTGACAATCGTAATGCGGTCGCGGTTAAAATCAGCCGTGACAACGTCTGGCAGGCCATCCGCATCCAGGTCCTCCACATCGACATTAGTGGGAGCATCCAGGATTCCCACATTGAATTCCTGGGGAGAGTCGAAGGAGGAGGCGTTGAGCGTGCCGGGGGTGGAAAGATTCAGGTACACCGAGAGCCGGTTGTTGATCACGTCCACGGCGAGAATTTCCAGCTTACCGTCACCATCAATATCGGCCAGTGACATACCTTCTCTTTCTGCGCCGAGCTTGACCAGGTCGAAAGGCGGGGCGAATGAACCGGCAGTAATGGCGCCGGGTGTGCTGGTATTTCTGAATACCGAGATAATCCCCGTGGTACCGGATTGCGAGGAGACGACCATGTCCGCCAGGCCGTCGCCATCGAGGTCTCCAATGTTGATACTTCTTGGAGCTGCGGAATTGCTGAAGTCAACGTGCGCCGCGAAGGAAGCGGCAACGATGGGATTTCCGCCGGTAAAGGTGGGGATAAAAGGAGTGGGGGAATAGGCCGTAAGGCCGCCTACCGTTGCGGTAATGGGTTCAAATGTCGCGCCGGGAGGTACCGTGACGGTCAGCTGCGTCGGGGTCGCCACAGAAACCGTTGTTTTCGTGGCGCCAAAGTAGACGATGTTGCCCGCCGGTATCGGGCTGAAGTTCGTACCGGTAATGGTGATGACTTCTCCGGTTTTTCCGCTAGCCGGATTGAAACTGGTGATGGTGGGAGGGCCGCCCACCCCACCATTCACCCGGGCCAGGCCATTTCGCGTGGTGCTTTCATAAGAAGTGAAGGAGCCGGTGATGAGGATCTTGCCGTCGCTCTGCAGGGCAATCCCCTGAATGGCGGCATCCGAGCTTACCCCGGGGTTGAACGCGCAGTCCACGGTTCCGTCAGGATTCAGGCGGACCAGGTTCTTGCGTTCGGTGCCATTGATGCCCAGGAATGAACCCGCCAGGATGATTTTATCATCCGGTTGAATGATGATCTTGAACACCGAACTCCCCAGGTCATAGAGATCGGTAATGCCCAGCGCGGTGAACGAGTTGTCGATGCTTCCGTCGGTGTTGAGCCGCACGATGCCGTAGTGCGGCAGGTCGTCGAAGAAGGGAAAGGCGCCGGCAACCAGGATCTTTCCGTCGGTCTGAAGTGCAATGTCGGTGACATAATCGCTTGCGCCGATCACACTGAAGGTGGGATCAACAGCGCCGGTGGGATCGAGCCGCGTGATGCCCCCGGGGAATTGACCCCCCAGGAGAATATGGCCGTCACTTTGTACTTTAATGACATACAAATCCAGGCCATCGGCTCCGGCCAGTAAGCCATCGGAGGTTCCGTCTGTATTGAAGCGCTCGACAAATGGCGGGGTATTGAAGGCCGTTGCAGCCACGAGAATCTTGTCATCGGGCTGCCGGGCGAGCGCTGTGATATTGCCGGAATAGTATTGCGTCACATTGGCATTGAAGGCAGCATCTTCATTACCGTTGGCGTCGAGCCGGATGGGATACGTGTAGGTGCCGTCCGCATAGGTGGCGATGATCCGGTCGTCGGGTAAAACCAGGAACAGTCCGTCATGGGTATTGCTGGCAAAACTGTTGTCACGGCTTCCATCGGCGTTGAAGCGCAATACCCCGCTGGTGACGATGGAGTTTTCAATGGTATAACTGGTGGAGGTGATGATCTTGCCCGTACTCTGCACGTCAACGCCATAAAAGAAGGAGGGAACACTGATGAGCGGCGCGAAGGTGGCGTCGAGATCGCCGGCCGTCCGGGCGCTGGGCGGGCAGGGGTCGGTGATCACGGTATACGGAAAGGAGCGAAGGGTCAGCAGCGGGACGATGGAGTTGGTGATTTCCACGTGGTAACTCCCGACGTCGGCGGCGGTGGCCGTGCCGATCATCAGGCTCGATGAGGTGGCCCCAGGGATGGGGAGGTTATTCCTGAACCACTGATAGCTGTTGAAGTTGCCATCCGTAGTGAAAGGAATGGATAGCGGCCCCCCATCAACGAAGGAAATAACTCCTCCGGGGGGTATCATGGCTTGTGGTGAATAGGTCAATCCGGCCACGCCCATGTAGGGTTCAAGGTCTCCGAAAGTCAGTTGGTTGTTGGCCACGTTGATTAAGCTGATGGCGGTGTAGGCCGTGAAGTCGGGCACGCCCGTGAACCGGTTGAACTGGAGTTGGAGGATGCTCATGGCCGGTGAACTCAGACCGACCGCCGGGGCATCGCCGGTGAACTGGTTGAAGCCCAGGAAGGCGAATTGAAGCGAGGAGAGGTTCTGCAATTCGATGGGCAGGTTGCCCGACAGCTGGTTGTTGGACAGGGCAAGGGCCTGCAGGTTGCTGAGGTTGGCGAGTTCCATCGGTACGCTCCCGGTGAGCTGGTTGACGGCCAGGTTCAGGTCGATGAGGTTGGCCAGGTTTCCCAGTTCAGGCGGTATGCCCCCTGACAACTGGTTAACTCCCATTTCGAGGGTCTCCAGGGCGGTGAGGTCGCCGAGCTCCGGCGGAATGGTACCCACCAGGTTGTTGCCGTCGAGGGCGATGCCGGTGATATCACATCCTGTAACGCTGACGCCATACCAGGTGCTCTCATCGGCGCTAAGCCAGCCGGTGTTATCAGTCCAGTTGGCCCCGTCCGTGGCGTTGTAGAGGGCGATGAGAGCGTTGCGTTGGGCGGCGGGGACACAAGAGCTGGCAATGCTGTATGAGAAAGTTACACCCAAGTCATTCAAACCGCCGGCAGAGGTCATGCCATAGAGCGTTGAACCATCTACCAGCAGATCACCAAGCGGGAACTTGCCGTTATCCGAATCGAAATCTATCAGCGGGAGGAATAATGAACCGTCTGTTTTTATGGAAAATGCCACACCCAGGTTGTTGACGCCTCCATCACGCGTCATTCCATAGAGGGTTGACCCTTGAAGAGTGAGTCTTCCCGTTGGAGTGGCACCCGTTGTGCCATCAAACTCGAGAAGGGTAGAAAATCCTGAACCGTCTTTTTGAATGCGAAACACGGTGCCTTGGGCTGTGGCCCCGCCACCGAAGGTCATTCCATAAAGGGTTGTACCATCAGCTGTCAATCCGCTTCGAGGGTTTTCTTCATTTAGAAAGTCATGCAATACCAAATGGGCGGTCCCGTCGGGATTGATCCGAAAGATGTTTCCGTCTCCTGCAGCTCCGCCCTGGCTCGTTGTTCCAAACAGGGAGGTTCCATCAAAAAGCAATGCGGCATAGGGCGAGTACCCGTCGCTACTTCCGCCAAAGTGCCAGATTACGCTGAACGAACTCCCGTCGGGTAACAGTCGGTAAATGGTGCCTCCCAGATTGGAGCCACCCTGGTTGGTGGTGCCATAAAGGAAGGTGCCATCAGTTTCCAATCCGGCAAGGGGATTTCCGCCGGTTATGGATGGTGCAAAATCGATCAGTTTTGTGAATCCCGAGCCATCAGGCAAGATTCTGAAAACGGTTCCGCTCCCATTGGCGCCACCGCTACTGGCGACTCCGAACAGGAAGCCACCCGCACTAAGTAGGGAACCCATGGGGTGGCTCCCATTGGTGCCGTTAAAGTCGTGGAGTTTTTGATATCCTGTTCCGTCAGGACGTACTCTGAAAATTGTTCCCAGGTCGTTGAGACCTCCGGCCCGCGTCAGTCCATACAAGTAAGTGCCATCAATGATCAGTCCGCCATTAGGGACGCTTCCATTGGCTGAACCCGCAAAATCCAAAATTTTTGTGTACTGCCCCATGGAGGGGTATACAGAGCAGAGCAGCCAAAAGAGGCTCAAAAGCGTTGACCTTATCAGATGGCGGCTTAACCGGGACATACAAATTGCCAGGTGTGCGCTGGCAGTTGATACGATGGATGAAGGTAAGCATTGCTGATCCTAACGCAAAGGCAGGGCCGCTGTCAGATAGAGTTATGTCAATAAATCTTCACGGCCCGGTCATGAAATGACAACACGGGCATGGCTAGGCCGACGGTGATTTCGTGCGTGGTGTAGTTCAGGTTGGACGAGCCCACCGGCAACTCAAAGACATAGCCGAAGCGAAACTTGTCCACCATCATTTGTGCCAACAGACCGTAGGTGTTGAAG
>JAEUUE010000048.1 GCA_016787605.1 Cyclobacteriaceae bacterium | reverse complement strand
GAAACCACCCGCTACCTCGCCGAACATTTCCCCGAGGTCAAGATCCTCATCCTCACCATGCATACCGAAGATATCTTCGTCATCCGCCTCATGGACCTCGGCGTCCACGGCCTGCTCAGCAAGTCGTGCGAACCCGACGAGGTGGAGAAAGCGCTCTACGCCATCGTCGACAAGGACTTCTACCGCAACGACATCATGGAGCGGGCGCTGCAAAAAATCGAGAGCAACGGGCAGGCGAGCAAATCGCACCAGAAACTTACCGCGCGCGAACTCGAGGTGCTGCTTCTCATCTGCCAGGAACTGAGCCCCGGCGAAATCAGTGAACGATTGAAAATCAGCGAGAAGACGTTTTTCAACCACCGGGCCAACATCCTGGCCAAAGCCAATTGCCGCGGAAACGTGGGGCTCGTCAAGTTCGCCCATGAAAAAGGACTGCTTCACCTCAATAACCCGATGGAGTAAGGAGTCCGCCATGCAACCCGCTTTCACCATGTCTTAGTCTACTCACTTCCCATCTGAAGGTACCCATGACCTTTCGTGCTTCTCTTCTCCCGACCTTATTCTGCTTACTCCACACCCTGGGAAATTCCGCCGGCGCCCAGTCGCCCCAGGCCGACACGCAACTTCTCCTGGAAATGGCCGATGGCGCTTGCCGGTATTCCGGGATTTTTGTTCCGCGCAGTGCCCGCCTGCTCGAGATAACGGATCTGAATCCCTTCTTCGACGCGCCCGGTCCGCCGCAGAAAGTGCTGAAGACTTCGACCGGGCTGCTCCTGCTCCCGGACGGAACGGGCCGCGTGTACGTCGCCCAACCAACCGACGGCCGCCTGGACTTTGTGCGCATCGATTCCACCCGCTTCATGGGCTACAACTTCGGCGCCTTCCCGTTCGTCTACCGCGACACGCTGTACAGCTACGGGGGCTACGGCTTCTGGCACTACAACGGCCAGCTCCGGGTGTTCGATACGAAGAAGCACGAATGGCAACTGGTGCCCCTGGACCGGGAAGTCCCCATCCAGGTCGCCGACCCGCTGGGTATCAGCTGCTGGCTGGATGAGACGACAGGGCACTTGTACGTCAACGGCATGTCACCCCATCAGCCCAACACCGACTCGCTGCACGTCCTCGATCTCAACCAGGACAGCTGGACCACGTTGGGAAAAAGTGAGATACCCAACGCCCAAGTCATCTTCCAGGTCGCCACTCCCTGGGGCGTGTTCTGCAAGATGGCCTGGAACAA
>JAEUUE010000047.1 GCA_016787605.1 Cyclobacteriaceae bacterium | reverse complement strand
GCCGGCTTATTGCATTTCCAAGAGCCTGCTGAATGCTATCACGCGCCATCTCGCACACGAACTTCAACCCAAGGGAATTACGGTCAATGCGTTTTGTCCGGGATGGGTGAAGACTGATATGGGCGGAAAATCAGCGCCTCGCTCCGTCGAGCATGGGGCAGAAACCGGGGTGTGGCTGGCTACCGCGGAAAATACGGGGGGCGGAAAGTTTTTCCGCGACCAGAAGGTGATTCCCTGGTAGGTCAATTGGGAATCTTTGTGTCTTCCCTCCAAAGGCCTATTGAGGCCATTTGGTTACCCGGTTCCTGATCGGCCTTATCGTGCGCAGATACCTGTAAATGCTCCGGATGTCTTCATCCGTCATGTTCGCAAATACGGTCCACGGCATTTCTGAATTGTATTTTCCGGGGTTATAGTCGTAGGCTTCCTTATCTCGATAGTTTTTGAATTTGGCCAGGAATACCTCCTCGGACCAGGCACCAATGCCTGTGGTGGTATCGGGCGTAATGTTGGCTGAATTTACCTTGAAGTTATTGCCCGGTTTGTTGGACAGCTGCCCTCCCGCAAAAACGCTATCCCGTTTAAATGCCATCGCCTTCCTATCGATGTTGGTGTGGCACCCGAGGCAACCGGCCAGGGTCACGAGGTATTTACCCTTTAGCAATTCCTCATTGCCTTGCGGTTGGCTCAACGACAGGTAAATATCGTCGCCGTACCAATCCTGGTACATCGAAGTTACGATACCGGGCGGATAAATACTGAGGTCCCTGTCGGGTATGCTATCGGGCAAAGGGTTCAGCGTGCGGAGGTAGGCTACAATACTTTCTGCATCGTATGGCGTCAAATACCTGTAGTTCATGTACGGCATGGTGGGAAAGAGCGTGTCCCCCTTGTTGTTGATGCCGGTCGTGATGGCCCGCACGAGCTCTTCGTCTGTCCAGCTTCCCAGTGTCGTGGGTGTAATGCCTCGAACCACTACACCTTTTCGCTGTCCGCCGCTCCCTTCCGTTCCGGGTCTGGTTGGCCCGCTGAACTTCGTAAAATCCCGATCCGCATGACAATGCATGCAATTGGCGACTGCATTTACCAAATAGTCTCCACGCCTTACCTTGGCAGCGAGCGCGTCATTGGCTGCTTTATCAGATCCGCTGCTACAGGAGCCGAGGCACAAAGCAGTAAAACATGAAAGAAGAAGGTCTAAAAGATACAGCCTTTGTCTCATTCGGAATCAGTGGTGCGTGGGGGTTGGGATGCGTTCGCAACGGTTGGCTATTTGCAGTTGCGGGTTCTAGGAGGGCTTGTTAAAGCCGCCGGCACAAGGCTGACAAGCCCGACCAGTTGCGCAAGTTCCATGAACCGTCACTGCGTTTGAAATTCACTCTTCAATTTACTGCGAACACCCGCAATTGCAAATAGCTTGTGTTGGCCGCTGTGCAACTTATCTGTTCCATTCAAACCAATTCGATATTGCTTTCTTTGTCAACGAGTTCGCTTCACTTTCTTGGAACCCCATATCCAACAATATTTGGATTTGCAAGTATATCTTCATTTTGAACATCAGCTCAAGCAGTCCTTTGCTATCTGTTACAGCCATCTTCTTGTCTGCTTGGTTAAAGTGGGTAAAATAGTGTCTAGTATTTGCCACTTTCCTACTGAATTCCAGTTCGTCTCCAGCTAATCGTTTCGAAATTGTTGGCGTCCGATTAACGATATCCTTAAGTCGGTTAAACAGACTCATTTCTTTCCTTTTTCTGAGCCTAATTTCCACCCAACTTCGTTTGCTAGGAGTCGTTATTTCACTAAGTACTGCCTCCAGTTCTCGGCGATACGAGTCATCTCTTCCATCAAATTCAGGGTTTTGAATTCGATGATAAATCTCAATAGCTGAAACATAGTTCAGAAACGCATTTTCCTTGTAGAGGTCAGGATTGTATAAGGTGTCAAAATAGAGTTTGAATACAGGTTCGTACTTGACGTTTAGTTCAAGCCACTTTTGAATTAGCCTCCCTTCTTGTCCCTTTAACGTCTCATAATCAAGCAACATCACCCTATTCTGAAGGGTAGTTTGTTTCGTGTAGGTTCGAGTGTCAGAAAGTATTAGGTCCCTTCTATTCTGATGCTTTACTCCGTGCTTTTTCAGAGTGGACTTAGAATGCTCGTAAAACTCAATCTCGTCACTGGTAATTGGGACCGAAATACAGAATGAAAAGAAGTTCTTTATTAACTCATAGTATTTAATAAACTCTTCAAATTTGATCTCCTTCTTAAATTCAATATTGATTCTGGGCATTTCCTCAATCTTGAAACCATTGACTGATCCACCTGTCTTAGCATAGAACCATAGGTACAAGTGGTAGTCATTAGTTTTAAGGAGAGTTATTGGCTCTGGTTGGTCATAATCTACTGTAAGCTTGAACTTTCTTTTAGTTTTATGCTTCACCTTTACACCAGATACATCAATCCAATCCTTTAAGAGTCTGAATTCAATGAACGCAGAACTAAGCCGGAGTTCATCTGTTGTCGAATAATGTTTGGTTGTAACCGCAAATCGCGATTGAATTTTGAATTCAGCTAGACCACTTACGTGGTACGAGTAAATTGAGTTATCAAACAAGGTAAATGCAAGATCCTTTTTTGTTGAGGTATTTCTTGCATAACCATTTATGATTTGAATTTTATTATTTCTGTCCGACTCCTCTGTGAAATACTCAGAATAGTTCTGATCCACCAAAATTGTAAGGACAAGAGTTCCGGTTTGGTCAATTTCCAATTCACCTGGAAACTTGTTTTTCGGCTGGCTGGGTGTCCACCAAAAGCCTTTATAGCTTAGCTCGTTATTCAAATATTAGTAGTTGCATTGCGGCCAACGTCTGTATATACGACACTCTATGTCGTATATATCCTTAATGTCTGCATGTTTACCCTTAAACCTGCCTTCCCGGTCGCTGGTGGGGCGATAGGGAGTGTCGTATATCCAACAGGATTCACGATGGGGACAGCATGCTTCACCGGATGAAAATAACGCTTCCGCCCGGGAATTTCAAGAAGGGTGTACCAGCTACTTCGACACCATCACGGCCTCGTCCAGGATGAAGTTGCCGTGCTCGATGTCGGTCTCGTTGAGCTTGAGCTTGCCCTTTACCCGCAGGTACTGGTCCATCTCAAACTTGCCTTGCTTCTCCTTGAACTTGACCTCGGCAATGGTTTCCGGGCCGGCGGCGCCGCAGAAGAAGCACTGGCTGTAGGGGAACTTCGACAAAATGATGTAGGCGTTGCCCTCGATCTCAATGGGCATGTAATACCCCTCCAGGCTTACCTCCTTCCCCACCAGCGCCTTCAGCTCGGCCGGGAACGCCGGGTACAAAAAGTACTCCGCGGTTTTGTCGTTGTACTTGGCTTCAAACTTGGTCTTGGCAAACAAGGCCCAGCCCTCGGGAGCCTGGGAGAAGGCGGGGGAGCACATTAGAAGGGCGAGGGCGACGAACAAGAGTCTTTGCATGGTCAATCAGTAGTCCGTAAATGTAGAATGTAAAATGTAAAATGCAGAATGTAGAAGGGGAACCGGGTGGCCGGGTGACCAGTGACCGGTAACCAGTAACCGGTAACCAGTAACCAGTGACCGGTAACCGGTGACCTGTAACCAGTTGCCGGGCAGCCAGATAGCCGGGTGCCGGGTGGCCAAGGACATTACAGACTACAGATTACAGACTACAGATTACAGATTACAGACTACAGATTACAGACTACGGATTACCGATCACAGATTAGCGAGTGGCCGGGGCTCAATTCGATTCTCTAAGTCAATTCCCCGCGAGGACGGTGTGGATGTCGGTTTTGTAGGCTTGCAAGGCGGGCACCAGCGAACAGATCACGCCCAGTACCAGGCTTCCGCCCAGCACCCAGGTCTCCGCGACGTACCAGACTCCACCCTGTATCCCCGAGGCAGCGGCCTGGGGTACCGTGGCCGCGAAAATCCAAACCACCGCATGACCCAGCGCCAGCCCCGACACCGTGCCCAACGCCGTGAGGAACGTTCCCTCCAACACCACGGCGGTAAATAACTTGCCGCGCCCCGCCCCCATCGACCGCATGATGGCCAGGTCGTAGCGACGCTCCTTCATGGAATTGTAGAGCACGAGGAAAATACTCAGCCCCGAAACCAGGATGAGCACCAGGGCAAACCCCCGGAGCACGTCGGCGCCTACCCCGAGTATGGAAAAGAGCCGGGCCGTCTCGTAAGCCGGTGCCGCGGCCTGCATACTGCTCTGCTGATTGATGAAGCGCGGCAGCTGGATCACGGCCAGGGGGTTGCGGTACTGCACCAGCAGCGACGTCACCTCCCGAGACGAGTCGCCGGCCAGGTGGCCCGGAACCAGGTTCGACGGCGCCGCGTTGCCGGCAGGCCCAACCTCGAGGTCGTGCGCCAGCCAGATGCTCTGCACATTGGTGAGGATCAAATTGTCGAGCACCGTGCCACCCGGCTTCACGATACCCACCACCTTGTAGTGATGCGCCTCGTGATCATGCCCGTCTTCGGCCAGCCCGTGCGCACTCACAAATTCGTCACCCAATTTTAATCCGAGCTGCCGGGCTACGGTGGCACCAATGGCAACCTCGAGGTGTTGCTCCCACCACTTGCCCTCGGCCAGCTCGGCCGCATAGAGTTCGGCATAGTCGCGGCGCGTGCCCACAATGCGAAAGCCGCGGTAGCTGTCACCCAGGGCCATGGGAATGGCTTTCTTCACCAGGGGATGCCTCGCGATGCGTTCGGCTTCTTTCAGGTTAATGTTACCCGTGGGGAAATCGATGTGAAACACGCTGCAGAGAATCAGTTGCATCGGGCTCCCTTTGGCACCCACAACGAGGTCGACTCCTTTTGCATTCGCGGTGATCTTCTCCTCCAGCTGGTTCCCGAACAGGATCAGCAAGGTGATCACCCCGGTACCAAGCGCCAGCAAGACCACGTTGAGCACCGTTGTCAAGGGCCGGGATTTGAGATAACTCCAGGCAAGTATGATCAGGTTCATAGCATTGGTTCAGGCGGCCGCCAGGAAATGACCAGAAGTCGCAGTGGCGGGCAAGATAACATCATTGTCCAACTATACCGAAGCGCTCCCGGATGACCGGAGAGAACTCTTTGCGGTCGGCCAGTACCAAAAGGTGATCGCCGGCCTGGATGACGGTATCTCCATCGGGGTTAAGGTACTTACCCTGGCGGTGGATCAGTACGATGAGTGAGGATCTGGGCAAGTTCAATTGCACAATTCGCTTTCCGGCCGCTTCTGATCCTTCCGGGATATCGAGTTCGAGGAGTTCGGACTTTGAGTCTTCCCGTAGTTCCAGGTCGAGCGGGAACCGACGTTTAACCTTCTCCGGCACATCAACATGCAGCCAGCGCGCCACCTGGGTGAGCGTGGTGCCCTGCACGAGCACCGACGACACGGAGATAAAGAAGACCAGGTTGAATATGGTGTCGGCATAGTTGACGCCGGCGATGAGCGGATAGGTGGCGAACACGATGGGCGCCGCACCGCGAAGCCCCACCCAGGAGATAAACCACTTCTTGCGCACGTTGAGGTCTTTCGACCGGAGGAGCATCACAAACACCGCAAGCGGGCGGGCGACCAGCATGAGGAACAGGGAAATCAGGAGGCCTTCCCCGATAATGGGCGCCATGCGCGACGGAAACACCAGCAAGCCCAGCGTGAGGAACATCACGATCTGCATGAGCCAGGCAATACCGTCGAAGAACTTGATAAGGCTCTTCTTATGGATCAGGCTGCTGTTGCCCAGGATGATCGCCGACAAGTATACCGCGAGAAAGCCGTTTCCCCCGATGGTGTCTGTCGACGAAAACACGAAAAACATGAGCGAGGTGACGAGCACCGGGTAAAGTCCGGCCACGTCGAGGTTGATGCGGTTGACCACGAATACCATCAGCTTGCCACCTCCGTACCCGCATGCCGCGCCCAGGAGAATGCCCTTCAGGAACTTGGGAATCAGCATGGTGATCGACATCTCAGGCTGAAGCACGAGATCGATAAAGCTGATCGTGAGAAAGTACGCCATAGGGTCGTTGCTGCCGCTCTCAAATTCCAGCAATGGCCGCAGGTTGCCTTTGAGGCCGATGTTTCGCGTCCGGAGGATGGAGAACACCGCGGCGGCGTCGGTAGAGGAGACAATGGCCCCTACGAGTAGCCCCTCCACGAGGGTGAAGTTCATGACGTAGGAGGCAAACACGCCAACCGTGCCTGCGGTGATGAGCACGCCGAGAGTGGATAGCGCGATGCCATTCTTGAGCACGGGGCGGATGCTTTCCAACTTGGTATCGAGGCCACCGGAGAACAAAATGACGGTAAGCGCCGCGACGCCGAGAAACTGGCTGAGCTTGGGGTCGTTGAAGTACACACCCCCAGGTCCCTCCGAACCAGCCAGCATTCCCACGATGAGAAAGAGAATCAGTGTGGGTATGCCAACTTTGAACGTAGTCTTGCTGGCGATGATGCTGATGAACAGCAGGATCGAACCGAACAGGAGGATGTTTTCCGACGACAGCGTCATGGTTTGTTCTTCGTTTCTAAGATAGCAATCCAATGACGATCAACGCCAGGGTGAATCCGAGAATGAGGATGATAAACCAGATGCGTTTGATGGTCTCAATAAATTCCTTCATAATACAATGCGGTTTCTGTTTATGTAAATAGGTCAAGACCGGCACAGCCATTTTCAGGGCGCCGGGTTCAAAAGACAGGATCCGCTGCCCTCAGGGGGCGTTGATGGAAGGATTGACGTAGAAGGGATTGCTCGCGGTGACGCTGACGGTCTGCCCGCGGCGGAAGGTGACGGCGACCTTCTCATTAGAAATTTCTAATTCAGGAAACGGAGCGCAAGAAAGCTGGAAGCCCTGGCTTACCGGGACCTCTGACCGCGGGTCCACCGAGGGCATGACGGCTTCCTCCAGGGATTGGATGATGGTCGCCGCCGAAGACTCAACATTCGAGTGAGCAGGGCTTGCAACAACCACAGCCAAAAGCCAAACCACCATGACCAGGCTAGTCACCTGGTGAGCGACGATTGATGATCGGCGGAATTCCATTGCTGAAAGGTATTTTATTTTCACCAGAACTCAACCAGTGAAGTACGTCTACGTGTGGGCTTCGAGTTGAACGGCAACGGGCAGCACGGATTTCAGCCGCTGATCGTGAGTGGCCACCACGAGGGTCGCCCCATGACTGGTAGTCGCCTCCATGAGGAGCCGGATGACCTTGTCGCAGTTCCGGTCGTCAAGCGCCGACGTCGGCTCGTCGGCGAGAATCAGCGCCGACTTATTGATGAGCGCCCGGGCAATAGCCACGCGCTGGGCCTGTCCGTGGCTCAACTCCTGGACGCGGGCATGCCGCTTGCCTTCCAGGCCGAGTTCGGCCAGCAGCGCGTCCACCTGCTCCTCCTGCTGCGGGAGTTCGGCAAAGAAGGGTGCCGCCAACAGGTTCTGCTCCACGGTGAGTGAGGCAATGAGATGATTCTTCTGGAAGATGAAGCCGAAATGACGACCGCGGTACTGGTCAAGGCCATGCTCGGTAAGCGAGGCCAGGTCTACCCCGTTGACCTCAATCCGGCCTTCATGGCCGCGCAACAGACCGCCGATCAGGTGGAGCAGCGTGGTTTTGCCGCTTCCCGACTCGCCGAGCAAGACTCCATGCTTGCCCTTCGGAATATGGAAGTCGGGGAACACCATGCGGGTGCCGCCGGCATATTGGTAGGAGGTGTCTTTGACTCGAATCATACGGTAAAAAAGTGAGCCATCTCCTGCCTCTGGCAGCGAAATGGCCCACTTGGTATCCGATCGTTAATTCTGTTTCAGCGGCTCGTAGGTCTTGAACGGCGACAGGTTCGTCTTCTCCATCAGGGCTTTGTACTCAGCCCAGGTGGTGGCATAGAAGGCGTTCACTCGCTTGATGATCTCGGCCACTTTATCCTCCGCATGTTTCACCACGCGACGGTCGGTGTCGCTGATGGGCTCGCGCGAACGGGCCACATACTGTGATGCGGTGCCCACGTAAGAATAGCGGCTGGGCTTCTCGCTCATCGTGATTCCCTGGCGCTTGTCCTCGGGGCCCAGGATGTAGTCGAAGACAGCAGCAATGGAATCCTTCATCGCCTTGGTCTTGTCGGCAGCTTCCTTCAGATCATTGCGCTTGGCCTCCTTGATGCGCTTCTCGTAGTCTTCCACCAGCTCCTTGCTCTCCCGAAGGCGGTCGGTGGCCTGTGCGGTCACCTTGGTATAGCCTTGCAGTTGTTTGGCCATATTGTACCGTGCCTCCAGTACGGCCGCCGGGGCATCAAAGCGCGGGTCTGCTTTCACGGTCACCATCGTGGAGTCCTTCTGCCCGCCGAAGTTCAGGCGAAGCTTATAGGTGCCTGGCAACACCACGGTGCCGCCAAAGCCGCCAAACCCGCCGCGTCCCATGGCCGGGTTACGCTCCCGGTTGGGTTGCCGTTCGCCCTGCTCATTCAGGTTCCAAACCATACGGTTAAGCCCCAGGTTATCGGGGGTCTTCTGACGAATGGTGTTGATGAGCTTGCCCTGGGCGTTGAATACTTCCAGTTTCACGGAGTCATATTTCACTCCGCCGCGACCTTCCGGTTTTGCAGCCGGTGCCGCCACCGGCTTGCCGGTCTTGGGGTCGGTGGCCGGCTTCGGATCGGCCGGCTTATTGATCACATAGGATATCCGCGCACCGGTCGGCCGGTTTTGTCCATTATAAATGGCGTCTGCATCGAAGCGGGGACCTGACGGCTGCTGGATGCTGGCCAGGTAGGCGTCGGGCGGCGAAAACAATTTTACCGTGGCGTTGAGCGCGGCGTCACCTGACTTGGCAAGTTCACGCAGCGGGCGAATGTCGTCGAGCACCCAGATGGCGCGGCCAAAGGTGCCGATCACCAGGTCGTGCTCGCGGGGCTGGATGACGAGATCCATCACCGGCACGCCGGCAGGGAAATCGTTGGTCCACTTCGTCCAGTTCTTTCCGGCGTCGATGCTCACAAACAATCCGTTTTCTGTTCCGAGGAAGAGGAGCTTCGCTTCAGCGGGGTCCTGCACCACGGCCAGCGTGTAGTTGCTGTCCCCTACCTGTGCGCCGGTCACCAGGCTCTCCCAGGTCTTACCAAAGTCCTTGGTATGGAACAGGTAAGGCTTGTAGTCGAACTGGCGGTAGTTGTTCACCACGACGAATGCCTCTCCGGCATTGGTCTTCGACACATGGATCTGAGGGATCCAGGCGTTCTTCGGCATGCCCACGATACCTGCGCTAACGTTCGTCCAGCTCTTGCCTCCGTCCTGGGTAACCTGCACGTTACCGTCGTCGGTACCGACCCAGATAACACCATCTTTCGCCGGGCTGGGTGCAATGGCGAGGATGGTACAGTGGTTTTCGGCACCGGTGGCATCCATGGTGATGCCTCCGCTTTCAAACTGCCGCTGCTTGTCGGGATTGTTGGTGGTCAGGTCCGGGGAGATGATCTCCCAGGTGGTACCACGGTTGTCGGACCGGTGTACGAATTGGCTGCCGTAATAGATCGTCCCGTTCTTGAACGGATCCTGGGCCAGCGCGGCATTCCAGTTGTACCGCAGTTTCATGTTGGCCTCCGGGTGCGTAGGACGGATGAACTGGGTATAACCCGTCTGCAGGTCATAGCGGCCCAGGTTTCCACCCTGCGACATGGCATAGCCGTAGCGGCTGTTGTCCGGGTCAGGCGATACGTCGAAACCGTCGCCGAAGAATACCTCCTGCCAATAGGAGTTGCGGATACCGGCCTGACGCCAGACGTAGGCAGGTCCTGCCCACGATCCGTTGTCCTGCATACCGCCATACACTTTGTAAGGCAGGTCGTTGTCGACGTTGATGTGATAGAATTGACCCACGGGGATATTCTCCGAGAACGTCCAGGTGGCCCCACGGTCACGAGAGATGTTCAAACCGCCGTCGTTACCCTCAATGATGAAACTGGGGTTTTGCGGGTTAATCCAGAACGCGTGATGGTCGGGGTGAATGCTGCTGTTGATCCGTGAAAACGACTTGCCGCCGTCGTCGCTGACGCTCAGGCCGGAATAAATGCTGTAGAGTCGGTTCTCGTTGGCCGGGTCGACGTAGATTTCATAATAGTAGAACGGGCGGTCGCCGATCTCCGTCTTGTCGTTGACCACCTTCCAGTTCTCGCCGCCGTCTTCCGAACGGTAGAGGGCATTCTTCTTGGATTCGATCAGCGCATATACGATCTCCGGCTTGCTGCGGGCGATAGCAAGGCCCATGCGGCCCAGGTCGCCTTCGGGCAATCCCTGCTTGCTGGTGATCTTCTTCCACGTCTTTCCACCGTCATAGGTGATGTGCATGCCTGATGAAGGGCCGCCTGACTTGAACGTCCACGGCTGGCGGCGGTGCTCCCACATGTTTACGATCAATTTGTTGGGGTTGGAAGGATCCATCACCATTTCGCCCACGCCGGTCTTCTGGTCTACGGACAACACCTGGGTCCAGGTGGCTCCGCCATCGGTCGTCTTGTACACGCCGCGTTCCGGGTGGTCGCCCCAGGGTGCGCCAATCGAACCGACATACACGGTGTTGGGATTCTGGGGATCAATAAGAATACGGTGGATGTGACGGGTTTTCTCGAGACCCATCTTCTTCCACGTCTTGCCGCCGTCGAGGCTCTTGTAGATGCCGTCGCCGCCATTGAGGCTGTTGCGCGGGTTACCTTCACCCGTGCCGACCCAGATCACGGAAGGGTTGCTCTGCTGGATGGCAATGGCACCAATGGAAAGCGTGCTTTCCTTGTCGAAGATCGGCGTCCAGGCCGTTCCACCGCTGACGCTTTTCCATACGCCGCCGGAAGCCGCCCCGGCATAGATAATGTCCGGGTTGCTCACCACGGCATCGATGGCCGTTATCCGGCCGCTCATGCCTGCCGGGCCGATGCTGCGTGGCTTTATGCCCTTGAGCTTTTCCATGTCAAGTTTTTGTGCATCCGCCACGAAGATGGCGCAGCACAAACCGAGGATGACGATTAGGTTTTTCATAGATCAGTTGGGTATTAACGGTTCGAAGTAAAGTTGCAGTAGTCGAGGTCCATGTCGCCGATGGGTTGACCGGGAGGCGGGGCCAGCACCTGTTGGGCCTTGAATTCTTCCGGGTCGTCGGAGAGGCGGTCGATGAGGTCGGCCAGGTACGCGTAGAACGCCGACCATTCTTCATTGCCGGCCGGGCGGGTCGTGAGCCAGGTCTTCAGGCTCTTGAGTTTGGCAAAGGCGATGGCCCGTGTAGCCGGTGCGGCATCAGTCGACATCGCCAGCTTGGCCAGGTTGCTGAACATCGCGTAATCAGCAGCCATCTGGACAGCCCCTTCATAGCCCGCTTTGGGAGCGGCCTTGATGGATGTGATCAGCAGGCGGTCAATCACTCCTTCCAGCGACGGAAGCCGTGCATCGCGGGAATGGTGTTCAAAGAGGCGGTTGGCGCGCGCCGGGTGGAGGATCATGGCATAGACCATGTCGGCGGCGGTTTCGGCCGCAGAGAGCGGATCGAAGGTGAGTTCGGTCCTGATCTTCACCAGCTCACGGTGGCGCTGGTAGCCCAGCGGCCGAGGCGGTATGCTGCGCAGGAGGTTTTCCGGCAGCATCAGCGAAGCCGGCTGAACGGCGCGGAGCAGTGCTTCGAGAGCGTTGAGTTCCTGCTGCGGGGTAAGCAATTCGGCGACAGGCTGGCCATCGCCGCGAAGGGCATAGCGGTAGTTGAGACCGCCCAGCATCTTGGAGGCGGCTTCCACCTGGTAGCGGTGCAAGAAATACATGGGCACCAGCACTTCCTCAAGGGTAGCCATCGGGGCACCGGGCTTGATGTTGTTTTCACCAAAGTTGCGCAGCACCACGGCGCGAACATCGAGGAGCCGGTTGAGCTCCGCGGCGGCATCGCGGCCGTTATCCCAGAGGTGCGTGTACGGGTGGGCGCTGCCGGCGGGACGGGCATCCTGGTCGGAAAGGAAAGTCAGCCCTGATTTGATGGAATTCTGGATGAGGTCGTTCAAGGCCTTCTCCTCGTCGGTTCCCTCCGGGAAATCCTGGTAACCCCAGGTGATCGACACTTTATCAAAGGCGCCGATCTTGTCGTCATACGGTCTGCTGATGTCCACTTTCCCGTCTTTCAGGTTGACGATCGGATGGGGATAGTCCATGACGGAAGCGAGATTCTCCGAGCTGGAAGAATAAGCATGAGAAAGGCCGAGGGTATGTCCGACCTCGTGGGCGGCCAATTGGCGCAGGCGGCTCAGCGCGAGGGCCTCCATCTCCTTGGAGGCAGGCTTGCCGTTTTCATACGGAGCGATGAGACCTTCGGCAATGAGAAAATCCTGGCGCACGCGGAGCGAGCCGAGGCTCACATGGCCCTTCAGGATCTCACCAGTGCGGGGATCGGTAATGGAAGAACCGTAAGACCACCCGCGCGTAGAGCGGTGTATCCAGTTGATGACATTGTATCGCACATCCATGGGATCGGCATCTTCCGGGAGCAGTTCCACGCGGAAAGCATCCTTGTAGCCGGCGGCTTCAAACGCCTGGTTCCACCACCGTGCACCGTCCATGAGCGCGGAGCGAATGGGTTCGGGCGCACCGGGGTCCATATAATAGACAATGGGCTCCACGGCCTCGCTCACCGCGGCACGGGGATCTTTCTTTTGGAGGCGGTGGCGGTTGATGAATCGCTTCTCGATCGGCTGGTCGATGGGTGTGGCGTAGTCGTAGTACGACATGCTGAAGTACCCTGCGCGCGGGTCAAACTTCCGCGGCTTGTAGTTGGTGTCGGGCAGGCGGATAAACGAGTGATGCTGACGCACCGTGACGCTGGAGGGCGTGGGCGTTACGCTGCGGATCCAGGCGCCGGCCGGCTGGCCGGTGAACGTGAGGGTCGCTTCAAACTCGGAGTTATCAGGAAAGTTCTTGGTGCGGGGCAGGTACATGGCCGAGCGCGATTTGTCGAGCGAGTAATTGCCCTGCTGGGCTCCCCGGAGGCGACCGATCACATCGTGGGCGTCGAGCAGGAGAAAGTCGGTGGCGTCGACGAGAACTTTTCCGCCCTCTTCGGCCAGGACCGTGAAGCCCCAAAGGACCGATTTGGCAAAGGCGTCTTCGACCGCCCGCCGTTCAAGCGGGTTGTTGCTGATGGCCCTGAACTGGAGATTGATCTCCGTCATCAGCACCTTGGGTCCGCGGCGCTCGAATTTTACCACCCGCTCGCTGCCCAGCTGGGCGCGGTCGAGGCCGATGTCGTTGGACCCCACGCCGGCGGCGAGGGATTCGATATACAGGAATTCGGTATCGAACTTATCGATGAGCAGGAGGATCTTGTCCTGTTTCTCGTCGTAGTAGTATTCAAAGAAACCCGGGAACTTCTTCATCCCGGTCGTTTTGGCCTCAATGGCCGACTGTGCCGGTGCGGGTGCCGGGGCCGGTTCCTGGGGGGCCGATTTCTTCTTTTGGGCAACGGCCAGTGAGGCGGTGCCCAGGAGTAACAGGAGGAGGATTCTCTTCATGGCGTGTCAATAGGGCCCTAAACCTAAGGAAAGAGGGAGGAGTTACCAACACGCTTGGGATGAGCGGAAAAGGAAGGTGGCTGCCCTGAATCCACCCATGACCTAGGGACAGCCACCCGACCTTACCCAAAAATTGATAGATCAAATGTACGCCTGCTTACCCCTGTCGCGAATCACGCGCAGAACGGGATTTTTCAAACCAGTTGACAATTGGTCCATGGTCAATGGTCCATCATCAATGGTCATGGACAACTTTTCCTAGATCAGTTTATCCTGCGCGGCACGGGCCAGCGCTTCAGACTTGCTGTTGACCTGCAGTTTGGAGTAGATGTTCTTGATGTGCGTCTTGGCTGTCTCTTTGGAGATAAACAACTGCTCGGAGATCTGTGTGTACGTCTTTCCCTCCGAGATGAGCTGAAGGATTTCCGTTTCGCGCTTCGTCAGCGGCGAATTGGGATTGATGTGAAAATTATCGATGACCATGCGGGCGATTTTACTGCTCATGGGAGCGCCGCCGCGGGAGATTTCTTCCAGTGCCGACAGCAACTCGAGGTGATTGGAGCTCTTCGTGATGTATCCGGTAGCGCCCGCCTTTAGGGCTTCGAAGACCTGTTCGTTGTCTTCGTACACGGTCACCATGATAATCTCCGTCGTCGGGCTCTTGTCTTTGATGATCCGGCTCCCCTGGATGCCGCTCATGCCGGGCAGTTCAATGTCCATCAGCACATAGTCGGGCTTGTCATGATGGAGGTGCTTGATCGCCTCCTCGCAGCTGCCGTAGGCGTTGACGACGGCGAACTTCTGCGAGCTGTTGACAATCATGACAAAACTGTTGCGGATCTCGGCGTCATCTTCGACGATAAGCACGCGTTTTTTGGGTAGCGTCGTCATAGGTGTTCTTTTTGTTTATCGTAAATACCAACTGTACTCTCATTCCCGGTCCCTCCGGCCTTCGTTCCACCGAGAGAGCGGCCTTGATCTTTTCGGCCCTCGCCCGGATGTTCTTGATCCCGTTCGAACTCACCGCCTGGGCGGGGTCGAAGCCGATCCCATCGTCTTCGAGCACCATTTCGTAAGCGCCGTTGACGGAGCGCAGCCAAAACGACACATTGGAGGCCCCGGCGTGCTTGAAGGCATTGGTCATCGCCTCCTTGAAGATCAAGTTAGCTTCACGGCTAAACCCATACGGAAGTTTCACTTTTTCGGAGATTTCGTTAAACGCCCGGAAGTGAATATCCTTTTCTTCAAACAGCTTCTGCCCGAAATCGCGGATGTGCAGGAACAATTTAGCCAAATCATCGTTCACCGGGTCTATCGCCCAGATAAAATCCCGCGTCCCGTTGTATAAGTATTTTGCCGACTCCTCCACTTTGCGGTAAAGTTCCTGGCCCTGTCCTTCCCCGTTGAGTCGCATGAGGCTCACATAGTTGATGATCCGCGTCAACTGGTTGCCCATCTCATCGTGGAAATCACGCGCAATCTCCTTGCGCAACACTTCCTGCTCCTGCTGCCGAATGTGCTCCAGTTCAATGGCCCGTGACACGTTCTTCCGCATCCGCACCAGGATGTACAAGACCAATGAACCCAGGACGAGCCCGGTCATCACGGCAAAGAAGGCGAGTGTGCGGTAAAAAGGAGCCTCCACCGAAAAGCGATAGGCAATGGCCGGTGCCTCCCAGCTGCCGTCCTGGTTGGTGGCCATCACGCGAAAGACATAGCTGCCCGTCGGGAGGTTGCTGTACGTCACCTTTCCCGTGGCCGACGGCTGTGACCATGTCTTGTCAAACGACTCGAGGAAATAGCGGTAACGAACGGAATTAGGGTATCGCTTGTCCACCCGGTTGAACGTGAACGTCACGTGGTTCTTGTCAAACGGCAACGTCAGCGAAGAGGGAATACGGAAGAAATCGGTTCCCATTCGACCGTACGGGGTGATCGGTGTTTCGCCGTAGAAAATCTCCACCGCCTTCAGGTGTACCGGATAGGAGCTGTTTCCCGTAGTGTCTTCGCCGAGAAACTCATAGACGCCGTCGATGAGCCCGAAGTATTTCTTGTTGGGGGAAAGAAAATAGGCATTGGGATTCGTCTCGATTCCGGTCAGCCCATTGTTGAAACCATAGTCACGCGTTTCGGTAATCTCCAGGCCCTCGTTGAGCCGGATGCGGGTGATTCCTTTCTCCGTACCGATCCACAGGTGCTGGTGATGGTCGACCCCGACAAAGAAGACGAAACCGGAGGGAAGTCCTTCGCGCGGACCCAGGAAAGTCTGGGTGGAGCGCTGCGGGTCGATGATGGCCACCCCTGCCCCGCCGGAGGCGGCCAGCAAGAGCGTGTCGCGAAAAAGCGACATGGACAGGATCGTCGTATGCTCAAACTGCGACACCGGGATTTCGTTCAAAGGTTCTTCTCCCCGGGCAACGAACAGGCCGAAATCTGTTCCGATGAACAGGGATTTCAACGCCGGCATATACCGAAGCGAAGCAATGTTTTTCACGCCGGGCGTGGGCGTAGTACGGAACTTCCTTCCATCGAAACGATTGAGGCCGCCGCCCGTGGTCGCAATCCACAACTGACTTCCGTCGTGTTCGAGCGCGGTCACGTAGGCACTGGACAAGCCATGCTCACGGGTGAACCAGTCAAATCGGTTTTGAGCAGGCACATAACGCCCCAGCCCGGAATAAGAACCTATCCACAATTCTCCGGCTGGTGTCTCCAGGATGGCACGAACACCGTCATCATCGCCGTTGGGCAAGGGGAAGTGCTCCGCGCTGCGGCGGGGTTGAATCCGGACCAGCCCTTCGCCACCGAGCCATAAGTTACCGGACCTGTCCTGACTCACCGCCATTACCTTGCGAAGTCCGCCATACACTTTGGCGAAGTCTTTCGGGTAGTAGCGGTACAGCCCGTTGCCGGCGCTTCCAATCCAGGCGTTGCCCTCCTTGTCGAGAAGCACCTGGGTGATGGGCACACCCCGGAGCAACGTATCGATCTGGATACCATCTTCCATAACGTGCTCCCGGAACAAGGTGCGTTCATCCCGGGTCCAGTAGGTGGCCGTCGCGCTGTCATAGCCAATGACGTACCGTTGAATCATTTTCTTTCTCGCAGAGAAGGTTGCGTTGTTCAGGTCCAGCGCGAAAGTACCCTTGTCGGTCTCCAGCCACACCTCGCTCCCGTGATTGTACATGTTATAGGCGGTGTTGAAAACAGCGGCATGCGATACGCGCCGGTAGCCACCCGGCCCGGGGATCAGGAATGAGCTGTCGCTAAGGTAAAAGCAGGGCCGTTGCCGCGTCGTGACATGCGCAAAGAAGATCGTCTTGTTCGGGGCGACGCGATCGGCCCAGCGATAAACGGAATCGCGGTAGATCTTGCCGAGCAAACCCGGGTTGGAGACAATATAAAGTGTATCCTGGTATTCGACCAGCCGCCGGATACGCTTCATTCCTTCCGGTGAAGGGGGCGGCTGAAATTGGCGGAAGCTGAGACCGTCAAACCGGGTAATCCCCTGCGGGTGCACCGCCCAGATGACATCATGAGAATCGATGAAAAGGGAAGTGACGATGTTGCTGAGCAGGCCATCGAAGGTGGTATAGACCTTGAACTCCCGGCCATCGAAGCAGGCCAGGCCGCCGCCCGCTGTGCCAATCCACAGATAGCCCAGTCGGTCTTCAACAATGGCGTTGACCTGTGATTGCGGCAAACCATCGATGGCCGTGTACTGACGCAGGGCATAGTGCTGACCCCTGGCCAGGGGGGCGCCCAGGAGACATAACCATAAAATCAGGCGTCCACGCATCATGCAACTGTCCAATATTGCGGATATTCGAATCAGATCCGTTACCTCAAGATACGGGATTCGTGAATTTTTGGTTCCCGACAAGGTTCCTGCTGATATTCCGTGTCTCTGGCCGAGGTAATGCATTATCATCCCAAGAAGCCTGCCCATGAGCGAGGAAGACATCCGCAGGGAGAATGAGATAATCGAACGCTCCAAGACTGATCCCAGGGCATTCGGCGAACTCTATGAGGCTTACTTTGACCGGATTTACAATTTTGCGCTGAGGCAAACGGGTGACGAGGATACGGCAGGCGACCTGGCCTCGCAGACGTTTGTCAATGCGTTACATCATCTGCCCCGGTATCAATTCAGGGGATATCCCTTTTCGGCGTGGCTGTACAAGATTGCCACCAATGAAATCAACAAGTACTACCGCAAAAAGAAAGGCAAGAAGGTGTTCAGCATCGAAGAGGGCCGGGTGCGTGAACTCGTTGAACAAGCCGACCCCGGGCATGGGGGGTGGGATGAAGAAATTCTCCAGCGCCTGCTCACCTATCTCAAGGATCTTCCCACAGAGATGCTGCAGGTGCTTGAGTTGCGGTTCTTCGAAGACAAGGATTTCCGCGAGATCGCCTTCATCCTGGATATTACGGAGAGTGGAGCCAAGATGAGGACGTATCGTGCGCTGGATCAACTAAGAAAACATTTCAAGCTGAAGATGAAGTACAATGAGTAAGAACGAAATACGACTGCGCAGACAAAAGATGACGGCCCGCGGCGCCGACCGCTTCCGCAACTATGGCGCCGTGTTGCACCGCGTCGAAGAGGAAAAGCGCATCAAGAAAATCATCCGTGTGTTTGGGTACTTCCTGGTCATCCTGATCCTGATCATGATGCTCATTATTGTCATCCGCGTGGAGCGAAAGTCAAGCCAGTCAAAAGGCGCACCGAAGCAGACCTCCTCCGTCCAAATACGGCGTAGCGACAGTCTCATCGCCATCGCCCAGCATTCCATTATGTCCCCGATCAGTAACGGGAAGTAGGACTACAACTTACCCTGCTCCCCGAACGCTCGGACGGTCGGTGTCCTACACCTGACAGGTGTAGGACACCGATGGAACCGGTGGAACTTGGGCAGGGGACCCATCCAAACGGGGCCAAAAAGCCCCTTCTTCTACAAAATTTATTGTATTTCATATTTTAATTATTGTTTATCAATAATTATTAATTGATATTTGTCACAACAAATTCAACGGATAACTCGATATGAAAACACGAACGGAGACGATTTTAACCGTCATGCATGTGCTGGCCTGGATTGGTTTTATCGGTTTGGCCATCGAAGCCGGCGCCATCCTGACCGCCTATGGCGTGAGTTGGTTCAACCCAATAGCGGCCAAAGACTTGTACCGCGGAATGAACCTCTACGACCTGAGCCAGTACGACTTCTGGTTGTACACGCAAATGGTGTCGTACATCGTGGCGCTGGTGGCGATAAAAGCCTATGCGGTCTACCTGGTTATCAAAATCATGATGAAGGTGAAACTGCAAAGCCCCTTCACCGCGGAGACGGTTACCCGGCTGGAGACCATCAGCTATGTGCTGTTCGGAGGGGTCATCATTTCCATTCTCTGCAACGTGCAAACCGGGTGGCTCAGCAAGCGGGTGCAGGACTTCAACATCAGCTGGATTGGTGACAATGCGGGCGAGTTTCTCTTCATGGCCGGGCTGGTATTCGTCATCTCCCAGGTATTTAAACGGGGCGTCGAACTGCAATCAGAAAACGAACTAACCGTATAAGGCCATGGCTATAGTTGTCAACGTCGATGTGATGATGGCCCGGCGCAAGATGTCGCTCAACGAACTGTCGCAAAAGGTCGACATTACCCTGGCCAATTTGTCGATTCTCAAAACCGGGAAGGCCAAAGCCATTCGCTTCAGTACGCTCGAAGCCATTTGCAAAGCCCTGGATTGCCAGCCCGGTGATTTGCTGGAGTACCGAAAGGAGTAAGTAGTCAACAGCTTTCGGGAATTTTCCTTTCCCCCTCCTATCCCTTAAGTTTGGGTAAACCTACACCCATGAAACGCTTCGTTATCCTTCTGTGCGGAATGGCTTTGTTCACCGCCTCGCAGGCCCAGAAAACAAAACAAGAACTGATCAAGTCCATCGATGCGCGTACCGACCAGTACGCGGCAGCGGCGAAGAAGATATGGACCCTGGCGGAAGTAGGCTTCCAGGAGACCCAGAGCAGCGCCTTGTTGCAGCAAATGCTGAGCGAAGCCGGTTTCAGCGTTCAAAACAATGTCGCCGGCATGCCTACCGCCTTTACCGCTACGTTCGGCAGCGGCAAGCCGGTGATCGGGATCCTGGGGGAGTTCGATGCGCTTCCCGGAGTTGCCCAGATGGCTGTACCTGAACACAAGCCCATACCCGGCCAAGTGGCCGGTCATGCCTGCGGACATCACCTCTTCGGCGTTGCCTCTGCAGCAGCAGCTATTGCCGTAAAGGACTGGCTCACCGCCAATAAGCGGGGCGGCACCATTCGGTTCTATGGTACCCCGGCCGAGGAAGGGGGATCCGGAAAAGTATATATGGTCCGTGAAGGATTATTCAACGATGTGGATGTCGTGCTCAACTGGCACCCGGGTGCCTCCAATGGCGCAGGCTACGGTTCTTCGTTGGCCAATAAGACTGGCAAATTCCGGTTTTATGGACAGGCATCGCACGCGGCCGCCGCTCCCGAGCGTGGTCGCTCGGCCCTCGATGCCGTGGAGGCGATGGATGTGATGGTGAACATGCTTCGCGAACATGTACCCCAGGAGACACGTATCCACTACGTGATCACCCGCGGTGGTGAGGCACCAAACGTGGTACCCGCCTTTGCGGAAGTGTATTATTATGTCCGCAATCCCCGTCGCGACAACGTGAAATCGATTTGGGAGCGCATCGAACGTGCTGCCCAGGGAGCAGCACTGGGAACGGATACCCGCATGGAAGTGGAGATCACCGGCGGAGTCCATGAACTGCTGGGCAATGAAACCCTGGCCAAAGTGATGGATGCCAACCTCCGGCTCGTGGGCGGATATACCTATACGCCGGAAGAGAGAGAGTTTGCCAGCAAGATCCAGAAGACGTTTACCGGCGAAGTTCCTCCCCTGGAGTCAACCAGCCTCGTTCAGCCTTTGCGAATAACCGATGGATCTGCATCCACGGACGTAGGCGATGTAAGCTGGGCCGTTCCGACGGTAGGCATGAGTGCCGCCACCTGGGTTCCTGGCACTGCTGCCCACAGCTGGCAGGCCGTAGCGGCGGGCGGAACGTCAATCGGCACGAAAGGCATGATGATCGCAGCGAAGACGATGGCCCTGGCGGCGACCGATTTGTACACCAACCCGGCTACGATTGAAGAAGCAAAGAAGGAATTCCTGAAGAAGCGTGGCGAGAACTTCAAATACGAAGCGCTTATCGGCGACCGCAAGCCTGCGTTGGACTACCGGAAATGATCTGATTCACGGCTCCGTCGTTTTGCGGTCCCGCAGGGGCGGCACGATTTTCTTTTTGAGCTAATTTCTTTTGAGCAACGACCGTCCCGCCTTGCCGCCGGCGTTGTAGTCAATGCCCACACACTCGGCCACGGTCGCGGCCACCTGGTTCTGGTAGCGCTGTTCCGAGCGTGATTCGCCTGTGGGTGCAACCGTCGGACCAAGTAGGGCGATCCAGATTTCATCGGCACCCTTCACCCTGGCACCATGGCTTTTCCAGTCATCGGGTCCGGGTCCCCGACCGTGGTCGGTGGTAATGATCAGCGTGGTCTTGTTGCGGTATACCGGGTCCGATTGCAGATAATCCCACAACTCCGCCAGGAACTGATCGGTCTTATGGGCTGAATTGAGGTAGGCAGCATATTCTCCCGAATGGGCAAAGTCGTCCGTCTCATCGAAGGAAAAATACACCACCCGCGGTTTGTTCTTCTTCAGGTACTCGAGTCCGTAATAAAAGGTGAACGCATCGAGCCGCACTTCGGGGATCATGTTGGGGGTGGCGACCATGAGTCGGTTGATGAGTCTCTCGTTCTCCGTCAGCGGTTCCCTGGCCGGCACCTCGCCCCCGCTCACGAATATCCCGCTGCGCTTGTCGTTGATGATGAAGGGGAACACATCCCACGACGTGAAAGCGGCCACCTTTCCTTTGAAGGGCGGCTGTTGGTGTATGAATTCAAGGACGGTCACGTTGGGGTTGTACACCTTATCGTTGCTGGTGATCCGGGCATCGTCGGCGAAGCCGGAGAGGATCTCCTGGTAGCCCGGGTAAGAAAACCACATCGTGTTGGTGACATTGACGAGGCTGCCCACATCGCGGTTGCCATGAACCTGTCCTTGTGAGGCGATGGTTGTCCAGAGGAAAGGCAGCAGGGCCTTGCGCCGCTCCGCCGGGTCAGCGCGCCAGTACTTTTCCTTCACCTGCTTGTCCTTTAGCGTCTTCTGCTGCTTCATCAGGCTGGTATCGGCGCCGCGGAAGACATCCTGCCAGCGAAGCCCGTCGAAGGTGACCAGGATGACATGCTCCGAAGATTGAGCAAACGATACCCGCGTCAAAAAGCAGAGAACAATCAGAATTTTTATGCGCATAACCATTTACTAATGCCATGGACTATCGACCATGGACTATTCAAAAACGAAGATGGAAAAAAACATTTACTTTAGGCAGGATATTCATCCGGATGAACGACCACCCGATTACTTCCTGGCTCAAGCGCACCAATGCCTTGTCGTTTACGCTTTACGCCTCGGCCGTTTCATTCTGTCTTTACTTGTGCATCTTCGCGATCCGTAAAACCTTCGGGGTAGCCACCTACGATGGGCTCATGTATTGGGGCATCCACTACAAGGTGCTCATGATCACCTTCCAGGTAGTCGGTTACCTGATCTCCAAATTTATCGGCATCAAGGTAGTGTCGGAGATGCAGTCAACACACCGCACCAAGGGAATCTTTATCATGGTCAGCATCGCTACGGTGTCTTGGCTGCTCTTTGGCCTTACCCCTGCGCCGTATAACCTCATTTTTCTCTTTACCAACGGCCTCCCTCTGGGCATGGTATGGAGCCTGGTCTTTGGCTACCTCGAAGGCCGCAGAAATACCGAAGTCCTCGGCGCCAGCTTGTCGGTTAGCTTTATTTTCTCTGGTGGCTTTGGCAAGACCATCGGCGGGCTAGTCATGCGGGATTGGGGTGTATCGGAAATCTGGATGCCTTTCGTCTCGGCGATCCTCTTCTTTGTGCCGATGGTACTGTTTCTCTGGCTGATCGACAAACTTCCGCCGCCAACGCCGGAAGACGAGGCCCTGCGCACGAAACGACAGCCCATGTCTGGCAAAGAGCGGATGAACTTTGTCCGCACTTTTGGGTTCGGACTCATTCTGCTGGTTGCTTCCTATGCATTGCTTACCATCTTCCGGGAGCTTCGCGACAACTTCTCGCGGGAGATCTGGAATTCCCTTGGCTATGGCGACAAACCTGAAATCTTTACGCAGACGGAATCGATCGTGTCAGTCATTGTTCTCGTCTCCATTGCCACACTGATGATCATCAAGAACAACCGGCTGGCGTTGATAATCAACCACAGCATGGTCATCTTCGGCATGTTGCTCGCTGGAGCAAGTACCCTCGCCTTTGAAAAGCAGTTGATCTCGGGCCCGGTTTGGATGACACTCGTGGGGATGGGACTCTACTTCGGTTACATCCAGTTCAACAGCATCTTCTTCGACCGCCTCCTGGCCGCATTCAGGTACGCGGGAACAGTTGCTTTTCTGATCAATCTCGCCGACAGCTTCGGGTACGTCGGCAGCGTGGGAGTACTTTTCTACAAGAACTACGGCCAATCCAACCTGAGCTGGCTTGATTTCTTCATCTCCGCAGGATATGTACTATCGGTGGTGGGAACTTTGCTCATGCTCTTCTCCCTCTTCTACTTCAGGAGAAAACACAACGCGTGGGCCACGAGGGAAATCGGCAAAGAGTGAGCGGCAAACCGGGCCAAAGCTCAAAAATCCAACGATGCCCGGTCGGGTGCTACCCAGATGGCCCTCGCTTTAGCGGAGAAGAGCACCTCGCGCGAATAGAACCGGAGTGGATATTCCTTGGTTGCCTGTTCGCTCGCCAGGAACCTGGCGCATAGATCGACCAGGGAAAGCTGGCGGTTGGCAGCTACAAAAGCGCTGATCGTCCGGCACCAGAACAAGGTCATCGTCTCATGGTAGCCATCGGTAGGGGTATTCTTCCCTCCCACGGAGTCGTTGTAGGTGATGATACCGCTGCGCAGGTAACAGATGGCCTCCTCCGGGGTATGGTTCACATGGAACCAGATGGCCGTTACCAGGTGAGCCTCGTGGGTCCACTTTTCTTTGGGAAGGGTACGGTCGCGGAAGCCGGCCACCACGTCGAAGATTCCTGCTTCGGTTCCAAATGGGGTATTTTTCATGGGAATAAAAGTATCCAAACGGAATATCCCGGAAAGGGTTGAACAAGATTTGCCCCCTCACCTTTCAAAATGGCTTTATGCTTACCTTGTAGGCTGATCAATTTTTGAATCTGAAATGAACTGCGCCCGAACCTGCCTTTTCATCCTGCTGTTTTCTGTTTCTGCCAGTGCCCAGAAGATTGCCGGCCCGCTTACCATCAACCTGGGTATCCAGGATGGGTACATTCTCTACAATCCCACCAACTACAAGGAGGCTTACCTCATTGACGGCTGCGGACGCCTGATCAACAAGTGGACCAGCCAGTACGCCGCCGCTCACACCATGTACCTCCGCCCCAACGGAACCTTGCTCCGAACCCGGCAACTTACCAATCCGGTGCTGGATGCCGGCGGCGGTGCCGGTGGCGGCATTGAAATCTTTGACTGGGATTCCAACCTGCTGTGGGAATACACCTACAACAACAACCTGGTACGACAGCATCACGATATCTACCCGATGCCTAACGGCAACGTGCTTATCCTGGCCTGGGAGCGGAAGACCCTCGAAGAAACACTTGCTGCGGGCCGCAACCCCGCACTCATCGCGGATGGTGAGATGTGGCCTGAACACATCGTGGAAGTACATCCCATTGTTCCCAATGGAGGAGAAATCGTCTGGGAATGGCATGTCTGGGATCACCTCATCCAGGACTACGACCCCACCAAAGCCAACTACGGAGTCGTGGCCGATCACCCCGAACTGGCTGACTTCAATTTTGCCGTGGATGGAAAAAAAGACTGGCTCCATGCCAACGCCCTGGACTACAATCCCCAGCTGGACCAGATCATGATTTCGGTTCATGGATTCAACGAGCTCTGGGTGATTGATCACAGTACCACCACGGCCGAGGCGGCCGGTCACACCGGGGGCCGGCAGGGAAAGGGAGGAGACATCCTCTACCGTTGGGGCAACCCCATGGCCTACCGGAAAGGTACCAGTGCGGATACCAAGATTTTCCTGCAGCATCATACCCACTGGATCGCCCAGGGATTACCGCAAGCCGGAAAAATCATGATCTTCAACAACGGCCCGGCGCGATTCTATTCCTCGGTCGAGATCATCGAACCGCCCGTCAATTCCAATGGTGCCTATTCCCTTCAAGCCAATGGTCGTTACGCCCCCGAGAATGCCTCGCGAACGTATACCGCCAATCCGCCCGAAAGTTTCTTTTCCAGGAACATGAGCAGTGCCCAGATGATGCCCAATGGCAACTTGTTTATCGGGTCGGCCACGCAAGGCCTGGCCACCGAGGTGACACCCGCCGACCAGATTATCTGGAAGTACAAGAGCCCGGTCACCACGGTCGGAATTGTGGGCCGAACCGATCCGACGACCAATCCCAGCTACACGCCGCGCCCGGTCTTTCGCACCATTAAATACCCCAGCAACTACGCGGCATTCCAGGGTCGGCTGCTAACTCCTCAGGAGCCGGTTGAAGGCGCTCCCTGGGCCGACTGCGGGCTGATTACCGGCCTGGAAGATGAGCCCCAAAACACGCTGGCCTATCCCAACCCGGCCGACGACCGTCTTACAGTGACTGCCCCGGGGACATTTCACGCTCTGCTGAGGGATACCCAGGGCAAGCGGGTGTTCGAAGGAAAGGGCCGGGATCAACTGGTCATTTCCACGACAGCCCTGCCGCCCGGATTGTACCTCCTCACGGTGGGCCAGAAAACCGAAAAGGTGGTCGTGCGCCATTAGCGCCTAAATTTCATTCTTGCTGTAACCTATTTCGCCCGGAATAAGTCCAACGGGCAAAATACATTCATGAGAACGGTTACGGCACTGGTGGCCTCCTTGCTCTTCATGAGCTACGGGGAACATTCCGAATGGCTAAATATCAAGAAGCCCGGTTATACCTATTTCTACCAGGAGCCGGACCGGGAAAGAATACAGGAATATGGGGCACTGGTCGACGGCGGCCTGCAATTGGTATCCCTCTTCTTCCAGCAGCCCTTCCCCAAGCCATTTGAAGTGTACGTGCATCCGACTCGGCTATCGTGGGACGAAAAGCTCCGTGCCGCCTACCAGATGCCCGACTTCAAGTCAGAATGCTGGATGGTCGCCAGCGGCGATGGGTTCCAGCTCAACATGATCTCCCCCATCACCTGGGACACGGCCGCCTGCGAGCATCGCTATGGTGACAAGGTCGCCACGCAGTCACTGATCACCCATGAGCTGGTGCACGTCTTTCATGGCCAACACAATCCCAATCCCGATTTCACCGCGGTGGAAGGAATCGACTGGCTCGTTGAAGGGCTCGCCACTTATGCATCCGGTCAGCTGACTGCCGACCGCCTCGCGGGTGTCGAGACGCTGGTCAAAGAAAATAAGACGCCGACCTTGTTGGATAACTTTTGGAAAGGTCAGCACCGGTATGGGCTGAGCGGAAGCGTAGTGAAGTATATTGACCAGAAGTATGGTCGGCAAAAACTGCTCTCACTCCTCGCCTTCACCCGTAAGGACCAGGTGCTTCAGGCGTTGAACCTCTCGGAACCTCAGCTCCTGGCCGATTGGAAGAATCAGTTTGGACACTAACGCCTGGGATTCACGCGGAGGTAGGACAGCAGAATCCGGAAGAATTCCACCGGCTGGTCTTCTGTCATTTCGTGCCCGCACTCTTCGATCACAAACATCTGGCTGTTCTTCAGGGTAGCTTTCTGCTCATAGAAGACAGCTTCCCCCTGATCATCCTGACGGCCGTATAGAATCAATGCCGGGGCCTTCAGCTTCTTGAGGCGTGGGGCCAGGTCCAGCCGATTGTTCACCACGTCCGAATCGATCAGGGGAATTGCCTGGAAGTTGAAGCCATAGAATAAGTCATCGATCTTCCTGTAGTCGATATCCCTGCGGTAAAACATGGCCCGCACATGGATGCGTATGAATGTTTTATAGGCCAGTACCGCCGGAGATGACGGGTCGGTACGCTTAAGGGAATCCAACTCCCGCTCCGTGTAGCCTTTGAACTTTTCCTGGAGCAACACCATAGAATCAAGTTCCACGTTTGACCGGCGCACCCGCTGGTTGCCATAAAGAGCATTCCAATGCCGGATGGACAAGGGAGCCGAACACAACAAAACAAGATTGGATATCCGGTCCGGGTATTCGGCGGCATAGGCCATCGCCAGCAAACCGCCCCAGGAAACGCCCAAAAGAATTACCTTCTGGTCACCCCGCTTCTGTCGCATACGCTCTACGTCCTGCACATAATTGGCGATCGTGACCGTCGACGCATTCATGGGGATGCCCCGTGACAGGCCGGTACCGCGCTGATGCAAAAGAACGCAGGTATATGTGCTTTTCAGTGAGTCGATGATCTGGAGGTAGGGGTCTTTCGGTGGCTCGCCAGGACCCCCGCTGAACACGTACAGAGGAGGACCCTTGCCGAACTCTTCATAGTACAAGATATAGGGCCCATTGGAGAATTGGCCTATGCTTTGCGCCCATGAACTCCAGAAAGCCGCGACGAGTATTCCAAGAAGAAGGATTGAGCGGGTCATCATTTATTCTCCAGTTGGAAGGACCTGGCAATAAATAAGAAAGACACAGCCATCACCGATCCGGCCGTCGCCGAAAGAAACCAGCCTGGTAGCCCATCGGTCAAGCCAAGTCCTACTCGTTGCTGAAAATAGATCAGGAGTGCCAATGAAACTGCAATAAGGCACTTGATCCAGGCAATCAACCAAGCCGCGTTTTCGTACTGCGCCTTTGCATTGGTGGGCGTAATGGTAACCGGGTAGTTGAGCCTATGCGGCCGGCGGCCAAGCCAGGTGAGGCCGAGGTAGACGACGACAGAAGCCATCGGCAAGATCCAGGTAAAGGTTTTACCGCGGTAATCATCCGGGGTACCTGACGCGTCAAAGTGACTGGGAACACTATCCGGAAGTCGACCCATGCCCCAGGCGGTGAGTGCCACAGCCGCGAGCACCGCACCCACGGAAACAAGATTCAGAACCTGGATACCCTTGTGTGAGTACGCGGGAAATACGGGCCTTACCATACTTACAAGATACGAAGTTATCGCTTAGGCAAGCCTTCCAGAAAGGCCAGAACCGTTTCATTGAACCGCTTCGGATTTTTCCGTGGCTCATCATGGGTGCCCCTGGGGAATATCGTCAGTCTTGCGCCGGGGATACTGGAGGCAATCAGCCTCGTATGCGACTCCCTGATGATATCTCGTGATCCTGCCATGACCAGCGCCGGGCATTGGATAGCCTTAAGTTCTTCCGGCCGGATGTTGGGTTGATGAAGCAGCAAATCACACAACTCAATCTGAAACCGTGTCGTCGGCTTGTTGAGTGCCACCAACCGCTCACGTTGTTTGCGAACCTGGCTGTTGATGGCTGGGTCAACCGAAGAATCATCGTTAAACAGGTTGGCACCCATGATGGACAGACTATGAACTTTATCCGGATATTTCATAGCCAGGATCAATCCTATGTTTCCCCCATCGCTCCAACCCACCACGTGGACCCGTCGCACTCCTCCTCGTTCGAGAAACACCTTGACATCCTCTGCCATTAGTTCATACGTTAGTGGCTTTCCATCTTCAGAAGAGTATCCCTGGCCCCGGGAATCGATCGCGATCACATGATACTTCTTTGAGAATTCAGGAATCTGCTTGTCGAAAGACTGGATCGACTCATTGTTGCCATGAAGAAACAGAACCGTATCACCCCGGCCAAATTCCTTGTAATGAATAGAAATCCCATTGGCCTCGATGAACCGGCTGTCCGTCGGGCGGGAAGTGGCATCAATCACGAGCGCCTTACCGCCCTCCACCTTATCCTCGGTGGTACCCCGGAAAATGAAGCCCTTCACCTGTTGCGTGGGCTTCCATCCTGCCGTCCAATCCGCTTCCTCAAAACCCGAGTTCTTCAGGAAGAGATTCTCCCAGTCGCCATCCTTCTTGCGAACTTCCAGCCGAAAATCGTCGAAGTAGTACCGGTCGACTCCAAAGCATATGCCCCCGGTCACCAGCTTGACCGCCTGATCATCCAAAGGCCCTTGAATGGTATACGACTTCCATTCCGGTGATATCACGGGCCGGTCCGCCATGTTATCAAAATAACCCATACTCTTCTGGGTGTCGACCCGCGCCCAAAGGCGGGCATGTGAGTACTTAGTTCCGTGATCAACCCGCACACTCGCCGTAAGCCTGAATTCGCCCCCCTGCCAGGCCTCGACATTGACGGACTGGACAAAGGCCGTGAAGTCCTGTTCAATTTCTTTCTGGGCGTGACCGGCTAAAACAACTGAAAGTGAAATGACCAGGAAAAGGCCTCGAAGAAGGGGCCTTTTAATCAACCGGCATCGTGAAGAACTTTTGAAAAGTTGAGAAGACATCATGGCTATTTAGAGCTGAAAGGAACAAATACAAATTCTCTAGAAGGCTGATTATGGCTTGGAGACCGTCTTCCCTGATTTTTCATCGGGTATCCGGAGATAACTGCGCGACTTCCGCTCTTCCATCGCCGTGAGCTGCGCTTCCCCAAAGATGTCGCGGTTGCCGGTAAAGAGGACACGCCAGATGCGGCCGATTTTTGATTCGACGATGTAAAGCGATCCGTCAGGACCTTCGGCAAGTCCCATGGGACGGAACCGCGCCTGGGGCATCGTCACCAGTGAATCCCTCCCGGCAAAGCCGTCGGCAAAAACCTCCCAGCGGTCAACCGGCTTTCCATTCTCAAATGGGATGAAGGCCACGATGTACCCGGCCTGCGGGTACGGACCGCGGTTGGTGGAACCATGAAACGCAACGAAAGCACCGTGGCGGTAGCGTTCAGGAAACTGTCGACCCTTGTAAAACAGCATGTCGTTGGGCGCCCAGTGCGCCGGCAGACCCATCAACGGCATGGCATACTTCGTCGCCTCCTTCTTTGCGTTGCCCCCGTACTCGGGCGCCACGATGCGCTTCTTTTTGATTCCGTCGTAATAGGCATACGGCCACCCGTAATCTTCGCCTTCGCGGATCCGCACAAACTCTTCGGCCGGAAGTACCGCGTTATCCCATTCGCTGTAATGCTGCGGCGCGTGTTCCCTCAGGTAATCGCGGCCATGGACAAAGCCGTAGAGCGCACTGTCGGACTCGTTCCAGGCCAGCGCGACGATGCTGCGCAAGCCCGATGCAAACCGAACTCCATCCGGCTGATATTGCATGGGGCGTGAATCACTGAGTTTCCATACCGACGCCTGCTCCACCAGGTCGGGGCAGGGCGACTCTCCTTTCACATTAACGACAGTTCCTTCCGGGACACTGTTCCAATTCTCGCACGCGTTGGTCGGGGCACTCAGGGTAACGTACATGTTGCCAATCCCATCAAAGGCCAGCGACTTCGCATTGTGGTATTGCGGAGGATGTTGATCGATGTAGATGATTTCCGGCTGGCTGTTCGGCACAAGCAGCGGCGGGGTAAGGAGTTGC
>JAEUUE010000178.1 GCA_016787605.1 Cyclobacteriaceae bacterium | reverse complement strand
GAGCTTGATGGCCACAACGAAACCGGCTACCGTGTTGGATCCCCGGAGCCCGGCAAGCAAGGCGGCTGAGAGCGTATTCTTGATGGGCGAAAGGCCCTGCCAGGCCCGATAAAAGTTGACGAGGTACTCGGTGATCAGGATGGAAAGGCAGGCCGTCAGGAAAACCAGCAATACTACGCCCACCAACAACTCCACGTAACGCCCTTGAGTAAGGTACTTCGGGAATAAGCCATAGATGATGGCGTATCCAAGAAACATGTGTAACGGCAGGTAAAGGACAGCTTCAGCGAAAGCATGAGCACTCAGGATGGGTGAGTTCGGAGTGCCGAACCTCCAAAGGCTCCCGTAAATCGTGCCGAAGAACACCACACAAGTCACCCAGAACAGGGCATGCCGGCTTATCCGGTACCTGGGCCGATCGGATAGCACCAAATGACTGAGAAAGCCGTCCATCGGTATTTGTACCGGATTGGCCGTCGTAAGGTTGTGTGGACTGGCAAGGAATCGTCGAAAAGCATGTTTTCATCGATGAAACCGTCACGACCCACCCAACCTGCGCTTCCGTCTAGTATTTCCGCGCTTCCGCCGAAGCCTCCTATCACATGAATAGAGAGAGCCGTTGGAATGTGAAAAAGCCATATGAAAACAATCCGACTTGGTGCCCTGCTGCTTGGGCTTTTGACCGTTTATGGTCTAAGTGCGGCGCAAAGCCCCCGTCCCTTCTGGAACATCGAAAGAAATCCGAGGGTCTATTCCTACACCCTGGTCAGGTACTATTCGGCTGACCGGCGACTCATCGGGGAAGAAAAAATTGCCCGACCCTGGATCGATATCAGCCGCCGGCGCAACATACGCCTCCTGGATCGCAGGCTTCGAGACCACCTGATCGCCGATTCCCTCAACCGGGTGGCGGTGCTCCGCAGAAAGTAATCAGGGTGCCAATGTCAGTCTTTCCCTCACAGAAGCGTTGACCCGGTCACGAGTAAAGTAGACGGGAAAATGGCGGTCTTCTGCCCAGGACCGGAAGAGGTTCCGGTAATAGGGACTGGCCGGGTCGCCACTTTGGCCGGGAGCATTGGTGAACATGGTCTTGTCCCAATCAGAGAGGTCAGCAACAATCCGGAAGGAAGCGCCCGTAGATTGGTTATTACTGTTGCTGGTCACGCCTGGCGTGGCGCCATACCCGCCGCGCGGAAGGGGTCCCACTTCCAGTTTCGCGCGCGTGGCTTCATCGACGGCATTGCTCATGGGGTGCTTGATACGGACATGGTGTAGCTTTTCCTGACCATAGACCCAGGCAGAAGTATCGTTGCCCAGGGTAGCCTTCAAATCAGCGATGGTTTGCTCGAGAGAAGTCAGCAGCAGTTTCTTCTTTTCCGTCGATGACTTCAGGGGCCCCGTCGGTGTGCTTAGCCAGGCAATCACGCGCCGCAAGGGAATGGAGCGGAGGTACTTCTGGCCCTCCTGTGGAACCACACGTTCTCTAAGGTTCGAGTTCAGTTTCTTTTCCCAACCCACATAAACGGCCGCTTCGACGGAGTTCTTCTCGACCAGGAAATTCCACGCCAGCAGCCGGCGCCGGAAGGCTTCCACCAGCGGTTCAGCCGATGAAAGGTCCGCCAGCAAGGGAACCAGGCTGCGCGCCGGCAAGGAGAGATAGTCAACCTGCAACTGCATCATGTCTTCCTGGGTGTGCTTTCCCCGCGACGACAAAACCTCATTGATCCGATTCACCCGGAAGGGATCGGCCCAGTTCCACCCTACAGCGTTCCGGTGTGGATAGTCGGCGGGGACGTTGTTTTCATTAGCCGTTGCGAAATAGCCAGCCTCAGGATTCAACAGGTGGGGCAGTTCAGGGATGGGCAGGTAGGAGTCCCATTCATAGCGGCCATCACCGGGTACCGGCACCAGGCCAGAGTAGTTTGTGCGGACAGGAGCAACACCCACGGCTTGCCAGCCGATATTTCCTTGCTTGTCGGCCCATATCATATTCTCTCCGGGAATACGACTGAATGAACAGCCCTCCCGGAATTCTTCCCAGGTAGTCGCCTGGTCGATGCGAAGACTGGCGAGGTAAGGTGCGGCCCCGATATCCAGCCAGGCACAGCGGGCGGCATACGCGAGGAGGCGAACCGTGTCAACATACATGACAGGGCCATGCTGTGTGTACCGGTGTTGGACAGGTCGCGGTTGTTCGTTCTCCACAGGAATCGTATCGTAAACGATGGTCATCGCTTGCCATGTCCCTTTGTAGAGATATTGATCTTTGTTTTCAGGGTTGAGCTTGTACACGTAGAGATCTTCGCCGTCGATATTGAAGATGGTAAGTCCCCATGCGCCATGTTCGTTATGGCCAATGGATACGCCGGGAATAGTGGGCTCACCTCCGCCCACCACGTTCCAGCCGGGTGCGTTCAAATGAACCATGTAGCGCAAGGACGGCACCGCAATAGCCCGGTGAGGATCGTTGGCAAGCATCGGTTTGCCGGAGGCGGAGCGTTTGCCGGACACAATCCAGTTGTTGCTGCCAATGGATTCTTTTTCTGTAGCCATCATTTCTTCGATGCGGGCCTCATCGGCTTCGGCCAGCCGCTCGAAATCCTTGCTGTTCCGGTGGGCGACCCGAAGGTGTTCGGGCTTAAATCGTAGGGTGGCCCGAAAAGCATCATACACGGAGAGAATGCTGTCGAACAAGGCTTTCTGATCGATCGACGGGTCGATGCGGAGATCCGGGTCCCCCGGTTCGAAATTCACCACTTCCCTTACTTTAGCTTCACCGACGGTCGCAATGGCCCGGGCATACCTGAGCTCGTCCGGGAGGTTGCCGAGGAGGCCCTGGTGTCGCGAAATCACATCACGGGGTTCCCAGGTGCCCGGCAGGATCCCGAGCAGGCGGAACTCCAGGGGAAGCAACGAGGTGTCTTTCAGCACCTGATGAACATATGCGTTGATGCCATCGGTGAAAGCCGTGATGATTTCCTTACCCCGGGGATGGTAATGATTCAGCTCCGCCTCCAGGTCTCCGCGAAAGGCGAAGAGCCGGGCGCCTACGTCCCGCTTAAACTCTCCCGGTCCCAGGATTTCTGCCACGGTGCCGGTGGCCTGCCGACGCCACACCTCAAATTGAAAGAGCCGGTCGCGGGCGGCGCAATATCCCTGGGCAAAGAACAGATCGTGTTCATTTTTGGCGTAAATGTGGTTGACGCCGGCCGAGTCTCGAAGCACTTCTACGGGCTCCTGGAGTCCTTGCACCTGCAATTGATGGGGGTTATGGGTGGAGCAGCACGATACGATGCCGGCCAATACCCAGAGCAAGGGGGCCAATTTTTTCATGGGAAAGAAGTTAGAAGTC
>JAEUUE010000167.1 GCA_016787605.1 Cyclobacteriaceae bacterium | reverse complement strand
GTTGACGGAGACTCCGCAGGAAAAGGTACTGTCGCAAGACGAGCAGTTCTTGCAGAAGGTGAAGGAGACGATCATCCAGCAGATGAGCGACGAACAACTGAGCGTGGAGTCGCTCGCGGATGACATGGGGATGAGCCGGGTGCAGTTGTACAGGAAAGTTAGTGCCTTGACGGGGATGGCGGTGAATGAGTTGATCAGGAAGTTGAGACTTCAGCGGGCGGCGCAACTCCTAAACCAGAATTGGGGGCCGGTGAGCCAGGTTGCGTATGAGGTCGGATTCTCTAATCTGAGTTATTTCTCAAAAGTATTTAAGGAGGAGTTTGGAGCATTACCCTCAGAGTATGTATAAAATCAGTAAGCTACAAGGTGACGTGATTTGGGAAAAGGAAAATAACTCGATCTTCTATTGGTGCTGGAGGAGGTTGTTAGTGCTTTTTAGTAAAGTAGTATTGACAACAATTATCGTGGTTGGATGCGAATCCTTGCATGCACAATCACAACCAAAGTTCAGGAACTTTACTGTTAATGACGGCCTTGAAATTAACATCGTACAAAGCATTGTACAAGATGCGCATGGGTTTTTGTGGTTTGACAACAGTGTTTCGCTTACTCGATTTGATGGATATGAATTCAAAATCTATAGACACAGTATGGACGACTCTTTGGCTCAGCTTGGTCCCGGATTCACTGGAGTCCTCTTAAATGACCAAGCGAATAATATCTGGGTTTCTGGTTTTGAGCTTTCCGGCGGTGGCGCTTTGGTTGGGAATGGAAAACTACTGAAATACGACGCTGACAGAGATGGCTTTGTTGCCTATACGCCTCATGTTGATAGCTACATTACGTGTTTGGCGATGGACCCCGACAGTTCCGTGATTTGGTTGGGAACCGGTCGAGGTCTTTATTCATTTAACACCAAAACAGAAAAGACTTATCCGTATAGGGTTCTTAACAAAGGTAAAGCCGGTTCACTTGAGTTGAATGGGAGGATCCATGGTATTGTCTGCAAGGGAAGGTACTTGCAATTATTTACAAACTTTGGCCTGTGGTTCTTTGATAAGAAGGAAAAGTCATTTACAAGACCTGCGGTAAATCAGAGCGACTCTCTATTGTTCCTAACAGGAAGATTGGGAGGTGATTCTAAAGCTGTTGTCAATTGGGAAAGGCGCATTATCGCTTTAGTAGATAGTCTGCTGAGTGTAAGAAAGGTGATTGCGTTTCCGGAGTCCTTTCTCAATGCCTACATGTTGGACATCGATGACCGCGGCATCCTCTATGCCTGCGTTAGGGATGCGTTGGTCGCCAAATTTGGCTCGCGACTCTTGCGCTATGATCCTGACCGGGAATCCCTTGATACATTGCTCACTGACAACCTAAGTCTAAACGTAATGTTGGACCGTGACCAAAATGTCTGGATTTATAACACGAATGGGGCTTGGATGTATTTGCCGTCCGAGGTTCGCTATGAGACAATTAAGACGAAAAGCTCTCTTTCCGGGAGGGTTAATGAACTTAGGGGCGAAAAGCAAAAACGTTTCGTTGTGGGCTCTCCAAATCAGCTGGACATCCTGACATTTAGGTCGGGCAAACTGGAAGAAGAGTCCTTCTCATTTTCGGGCATGAATGATCGATTCACAGTCTTCAATTTTGCATGGCAAGGCGCAAAGTATTTCTGGACAGGGACCTGGGGACGGGGAGTAATTGGGTTCCCGATCGATCATAAAAATAGCACTTTGGCCAAGGAAGGTATAGTCATCTATGATACCATCCGTGGAAATGTGAATTCAATTAGTGAGCAATTTGTCTGGGGAGGGATATATGAGGATAAGGATGGAAATATTTGGACGGGGACTTATTCGGCCGGATTAAACAAGATAAACAGACGGATCCAATATGGAATGGAGGGATCGATAGAGCGGTTCCTTCATCGTCCCGCTGATACGACCTCCATTTCCTCCAACCACATTGAAAAGATGATCCCCGGTCGACAAGGTGAATTATGGATCGGTACTCCGGTTGGACTGGACATGTTCCGCGATGGGAAATTTTATCACCCGCTGAAAGGTTATTCTGTAGTGGCATTGTTTATGTCCTCAAATGAAGATTTGTACGTTGGTACGCCCAGGGAAATTTTCCTTGCAAGAAAATCTGATGAATATAGAAAATTTGCCAGGGTCAGCGCTGCAGGTTTGTTTAATGCGTCTGAAGATGATCTTGGTCGGCTGTGGATGGCAACTCCCAAAGGACTGGCATTGTTTGACCCCACAAAGCAAATAACAATCGCTTTTGGCGAACGTGAAGGGTTGCAATACATGGGAGGAGTTCACATCCTCCCGGATGGAAGGGTGGGATTCTTTTCGCAACGCGATTACATTTCAGTTCTTGATCCCCACAGCTTTACTATCAATGAAAAAGGAGTAAGACCCACAATTACCCGTTTACTGGTAAATCACAAGGACGCTGTTGTATCAGGTCATCCTTATTCGGAAAGTGATTTTGTGATCCCGATGGGCACAGCTGCGATGAAGGAACTGGAGCTTGATTATCGGCACAATAACTTCATGTTCGAATTCTCTGCTATGGAGATGACGGCACCGGAGAAGAACCTTTACCGGCATATGCTTGAGGGATTTGATAAAGATTGGATAGAAACAACTTCAAAAGACAGAACGGCTACTTATACAAACCTTCCACCTGGCACATATACTTTCAGGGTCAAAGCCAGCAATCACCACGGCGTTTGGAGCGACAATGAACGAACGCTCAAAGTAATGATCCTCCCGCCCCCTTGGCGCACATGGTGGGCATATACCGGCTATTCGCTGTTGGCTATTGGCCTTTTGCTTTTGGCCCGACGGAGTATTGTACAGCGCGAACGTCTGAAGGCGAGTTTGAGCCTGGAGAAGGTGGAACGGGAGAAGGAACACTTCGAACTGGAAAAGGCGAAGGAAGTGGACCGGGTGAAGACCAGCTTCTTCACCAACATCAGTCACGAGTTCAGAACGCCGCTTACCTTGATCAAGGGCCCGGTGGATGCCATGCTGGATCGATTCAAGGATGACCCGGAGGCGGTGAAACGCCTGAAGTTGGTGCAACGCAATTCTGAACTCCTC
>JAEUUE010000159.1 GCA_016787605.1 Cyclobacteriaceae bacterium | reverse complement strand
TTCCGGCAGACGCCCCCGATCGGCGGGTTGAATTTGGCGATGGTGATGGTCACGGAGAGCGCTTGGGGAAACTTGTCCAGGATGGCAGTCGCCATGGATTGGCCGACACGCTCCAGCAACTTGGAGGGTTTCTCCATTTCTTCCCGGATCACTTCGTAGAGCGACTCATAGTTGAGCGTGCCGGAAAGATCATCCTGGAAGGCTGACGGATCAATGTTGGTTTCAACGAGGACGTCTACTTCAAACTTGTTGCCTGAGGAACGTTCATGGGGATAGACGCCATGGTAGGCGTGAAACTCGAGACCTTCGAGACTGATTTTTCCGGTCATGCCACCTCGTCGAAGAACGAGCGCAACGGCTCGGCGGGCGGAGCGGGCGTCTGCTGGACGGGAGCGCTCACCGGGGTCGGGGCAGAAACCGGGACACGCAAGCGACGGCTCTCCTGTTCGGAAGGAAGAATGAGTTTCTTCGACTCGCGCTTAGCCTGCGACAGGTGCTCATCCACATTAAACCGGTTGGTCTGGTCGGCGCGCCCAGCCCGGTCGATAACTTCCTGCGCCAGCCGCTTCAGGTCATCGAGCAGGTTATTGCGATGCGTCTCCAGCGTCTTGTATTGCTGGGCCAACTCCTTCAGGTTGTCCTCCATGTCAACAAGCAGCTGACGGGACGTGAGTTCTGCATCCTCCAGCACATTCCGTGCCTTGTCGCGGGCCTCATTCAGAATCGCTTCCGCGCTCATCTGCGCTTCGCGGAGATGCAGTTCAGCGGCCTTGTTGGCTTGTTCGATGACATTGGCACCGGTGTCTTCCGCGGTCTTCAGCGTCTTGAACAGGGAAGTCTCCACTTCACGCAACTTCGCCACTTCCCGCTCACTCGCTTCCAGCTTCACCCGCAAATCCTTGACTTCATCCATCATCCTTTCCCATTCCTGGGACAAGGAAAGCAGGAAGGCATTCACTTCATCCTTGTCGTAGCCCCGCAGCGTGCGCTCAAAGGTCTTCTGACGGATTTCCAGAGGTGTGACTTTCATGACGTAGGGTTTATTAAGATTAAAAAATTACGTCCCAAATGGAGATCGTTCGGTCGTCGCTGGCGCTCACTACCTGTTGGGTTACCGGTGACCACAGCACCTTGTTGACTGACGTTCCGTGGCCGGCGTGCCTGGCTTTGTCGATAACCTTCAGGAGGGTCAGGTCTTCGGTACGCCAGACCTTGACCGACTTATCCATGCTGCAAGTTACAAAATGTTTGCCATCCGGGCTAAAGCGGATATCGTTGATGGCAAACAGGTGGGCCGCCACCTCCCGGTGCAACCCATAGTCTTCCTCCGCCTTCCAGGCCTTCAGCCGGGCATCCCGTGAGCCACTGAGGAGGATACGGCCATCCGGGGTGTAGTGCAGGCTAAAAACCGAGTTGGCGTGCGCCGGAAACTCCTTGACGAGAGAGTAGTCATCCAGCCGAAAGACCCGGATGTGGTTGTCGCTGTAGCCGATCGCCACTTCGCGCTTGTCCGGGCGGATGGCTATGCAGCGCGCGCTTTGCGTGGAGAACCCAAGCTGCCGGACCACCCGCATGCTTTCCATATCCACGACCGATACCTGGCCATCGCCGGAGGCCACCAGGGCATGGCGGCCCGACACGGCAATATCAAAGATGGCCGCGGACGTAAGTTTAAGCGAGCGAACCTCCTTCTTGGCACGCCAGTCCAGCACGCGCAGTCCTTCAAAATTATGACCCGCCAGCAAAAGCCCCGAAGCGGCATCGTACCGCAAGGCATAAACAGAGGCGCCAAGCTGGGCGATCGCTTCCCCTTCGTCGCCGCCAAGATTCCATTGCACAATCATTCCATCGCCTGAAGCCGAGAAAAAAGTCGTCGATTGGGGTACCGCTTCCAGTGCATACACACTGTCGCGGTGCCCGGTGAGGGTAACCACCTTCTTAACGGTGACGGGTGACATGAAAGTGTCGCTTTTTCAGTCTAACTTTCACAAAATTGGAACGGGCCCTCGCAATTACCTAATGCCGTTGTCAAAAATCGAAACGATGGGTCCCCATGGCGCCTGGGGATTATGGTTCATCTCTGAAGAGGAGCCGGACCTCTCCTATCTCTCCTACGAGAGCTGCCCGGACGACATTGTCCATCCGCAGAAGCGACTGGAGTACCTGGCCGGGAGGGCCCTCATCAAGACCCTCGTCGAAGAAATGCACCTTACCTACGAAGGCATTCGAAAGGATGAATTCGGAAAGCCGTCTCTGAAAACCCATCCCCATGCCATATCGCTTTCCCACTCGTATCCCTACGTGGCCGCACAGATCGACCGGCACGTACCGGTTGGCATTGATGTCGAGCAGGTCAAGGAAAAACTCCGGCTGGTAGGACCCCGCATCCTGTCGCCGGGAGAAGTAAGGGATGCCGGGGATAACCTCGTCAAGCTGTGCATTTACTGGTGCGCGAAAGAGGCCCTGTACAAGATCCACGGCAAGCGAAATCTCCTGTTTGGTGATCACCTGAAGATTCAGCCCTTCCCGCTGGAGGAACGGGGATCTCTTCGTGGCATGATTGATGTAGAGAATTCACCCCGAAGCGTTCTCCTGGGCTACCACGTTACCAAGGAGTACGTTGTCGTATTTACGGATACCCGCCCATGAAAAGGTTCCTGATGATACCCCTGGTTGTCGCCTGCTTTATTGGCTATGCGCAGCAGGTCGTTCCCAACTTCCAATTGCCGGACGTTGTCAGCGGCCAAACTGTTTCCCTGGCGCAACAGGCGGGGAAACCGGTGGTCGTCATTTTTACCAGCAACGATTGCCCGTACGACAACTACTACAGCACCCGCATCGCCACGCTGGTCGGACAGTACGGCGATCGGGTCGTCTTTCTTTTCATCAATTCCCACCTGGATCCCCAGGAAAGCGAAGAGTCCATGAAGAAGCAAGCTTCCGGCTGGGGCTTTAATCCACGCTATCTTTCAGACAAATCGCAGGTGGCCATGGAGGCCTTGGGTGCACGCCGCAGTCCCGAAGTGTTTTTGCTAAAACCCGCCAATGGTCAGTTCTCCGTTTTCTACAGCGGAGCGATTGATGACAACCCCCAGGAAGCCGCCGCTGTGACCAGCCCGTATCTCCGTGATGCGCTGGAAAACATGTTGAGCGGGAAGCCCGCTATGACCCCGGTACGCGCAGCGGGCTGCTCGATTCGAAGAAAATAGTCCAGGCTAAACACCGAGGTCCCCGCCTTCGGAGATGTCGACGAGCAAAAGCTTGACCTCTTCCGCTTTGGCGTGCTCCCCCATTTTTTCAAACGACATGATCAGGTTTCGGAGCGCCCGGCGGACAATCTCAATGTTGTCACAGGGCTCGAAGAAAGAGTTCTGTGGTACCAGGTGCAGTTCGTGGATGTAATTCTCGATATCCTGCCTGGAAAAGATCAGGCCCCGGTTGAAGGCATTGATATAGAAGGGGGCATTCTGTGAATCCTTGTACGTCAGGATGAACAGGTTGGGCAGGTTGACCCCGAACACCGGCATCTTCAGTTTCTGGGCAACGAGCATATAGATCACGCACAACGTAATAGGGTTGCCCTTTCTTGACTCGAGCACCACATTGATCATCGAATTGCCCGGTGAATGAAAATTCTTGGTGTTGGCGCCAAACTTCAGTTTGCTGAACAACACGCTGTTGACCACCTTGATCTGGTCCATCGGGTGGAGATCCGCACGGAACTCCAGCCAGGTTTCATAATAGATCTGCTCCAGTTCCTGCTTCAGTTTATCGAGGCTGAGATCGGGGTATTGAATAGTAGCCACGATCCACATGCCTTCCAGCAGGTCTTTGGCTTCGCTGCGATACCAGGTCATCAATCGTTCCTTCAGCAAATCCTGCTGGAGGTCGTGGATGATGTCCTCGATGCGCGCCTGCAGGGCCGGGTTAAAACTGGCTTCCCACTCTTTTTCCAGGAACGGAATCACCTGGGTGCCCAGCGAACGCAACTTCTCCTCCACATGCGCCGACACTTGCTTGTCTTCGTCATCCAAGAGAGAAATGAGCGCTTTGATCTCCTTTTCCTCCATGGTCAGGTTTGAATCACCCCCACATTGAATTTTTTCACTTTGGCATGGTTGGCCGCCGTGATTCCAGCCGAAATGTACTCGCGTGTGTCGAGCGGATCAATAACCTGGTCGACCCACAGCCGTGCGGCGGCATAATAGGGCGACAACTGCTCATTGTAGCGGTCAGTGATCTCCTTGAGCAGCGAGGCCTCTTCCTCTTTGCTGATTTTCTGTCCTTTCGTCTTGAGGGCGCTTACGCGGATCTGGAGGAGTGTCTTGGCCGCCGAAGCGCCGCTCATCACCGCTATCTGGGCCGTAGGCCAGGCGAGGATGAGGCGGGGATCGTAGGCCTTGCCGCACATGGCGTAGTTGCCCGCACCATACGAGTTGCCGATGATCACCGTGAACTTGGGCACGGTCGAGTTGGCTACGGCATTGACCATCTTGGCTCCATCCTTGATGATCCCGCCTTGTTCCGCTTTGCTGCCCACCATGAAACCGCTGACGTCCTGGAGAAACACGATCGGGATCTTCCGCTGGTTGCAGTTCATGATAAAGCGTGCCGCCTTATCGGCCGAGTCGGAGTAGATCACGCCACCCATCTGCATCTCTCCTTTCTTCGTTTTCACCACCTTTCGCTGGTTGGCCACGATACCCACCGACCAGCCGTCGATGCGGGCATACCCGCAAATGAGCGTCTTGCCATACAGGGCCTTATACTCGTCAAACTCCGAATTATCCACCATCCTGCGGATGATATCCATCGTATCATAAGGCTTGGTCCGGTCTGAAGGAATCAGGCCATAGATCTCCGCCGGGTTTTCCTTCGGCAGTGCCGGGGCAATGCGGTCAAATCCTGCTTTGGTCTCATGTCCCAGTTTGGAGAGGATGGACCGGATATAATCCAGGCAGGCCTGGTCATTCGGAAACTTGTTGTCGGTTACCCCGGAAATTTCGCAGTGCGTGGTCGCCCCGCCCAGGGACTCGTTATCGATATCCTCGCCAATCGCTGCCTTCACCAGGTAGGAACCGGCCAGGAAAATCGAACCGGTCTTGTCGACAATCATAGCCTCATCCGACATGATGGGCAGGTAGGCGCCGCCGGCCACGCAGCTCCCCATGATGGCCGCGATCTGAACGATCCCCATCGATGACATCTTGGCATTGTTGCGAAACTGCCGGCCAAAGTGTTCTTTGTCGGGGAAGATTTCGTCCTGCATGGGAAGGAACACCCCTGCGCTATCGACGAGATAGATGATGGGGATCCGGTTCTCCATCGCGATTTCCTGGATGCGAAGGTTCTTCTTTGCGGTAATGGGAAACCAGGCTCCGGCCTTGACCGTCGCATCGTTGGCCGCGATGGCGCACAGCCGCCCGGATACATAACCAAGCCCGGTCACTACACCACCACCGGGACAACCGCCGACTTCTTCATACATGCCATCACCCGCCAGGGTGCCCACTTCGATGAAGGCCGTGTCCTTGTCGGTAAGGTACGCGATGCGCTCGCGTGCCGTCAGTTTTCCTTTCTGATGCTGCTCCTCGATTTTCTTTTCTCCGCCTCCCAGGCCAATGCGTTTGAGCTTTGACTCCAGCTGGAAGCAAAGCTGCTTGAGTACGTCTTCGTTACGGTTGAATTCCAGGTCCATAGGGTCGAAGATGAACCTTAGTTGGTTTTGGCCGGAGTGGCCGCCTTCTTTTTTCTCTCTTCCTCCATCTTCTTCAGGTCGCGCTCAACCTTCTTATGACTTTTCCCGAGCGGAGCCGTAAAGTGTTTGGGGTAATGGTTGATGTGTTCGACGAGGCTATCCATGCGCACCAGCAGGCGGTTGAGATTCACATAGAGGGTGTCTTCGGTCAGCAACTTGCTCATGGTATTATCTCCCTTCTTCAGCCGTCCAAGGGTCTCATTGAGACTTGCCAGGGTCTGTTGGGTGCGCACAATCGTCTTGTTCAACTCGATTTGCTTCAGGCTATCCGAGATGGCCGCCAGGTTGCGAAGCGTCGGCTTGAGGTCATTCAGCGTCCCGTTCAGGTTGGAGGCTACGTCGGTAAAGTTGCCGGACACCACGGTGATCTTATCGTTGGCATTCAGCAAGGTGGCATTGAGTATATCCGGTGTGGATTGCAGCTTGTGGAAAATAGAATCCAGCCGCTGTGAGTTCCGGCTGAGGTTGTCAATCACGATATTGAATTTTCCGAGTGTCGTTTGCAGGTTGCTGGCCACCGGCCCCGCGGTATTTACCAGCAAGTCAAACATCCCGGGCGCCAGTTCTGCGCGGATGGTATCCCCCGGCTTCTTGACTCTCTGTATCGGGCCGATGGAGAGCACAATAAAGTTGCCACCCAGCAATTCGCTGTCAAGTATGGCTTTGGTCGAGTCGCCGAGCTTAATCTTCGAATCGATGTCGATCTCCACAAGCACTTTATGGTTTCGTTCCGGCATGATCCGGATATCGCTTACTCGCCCGATGGCAAAACCACTCACCTTGACGGGGTTGGAGACCGCCAACGAATTGGTATTCTCATAGATGATGTAGTATTTGGTCGTAGTGGAGAAGAAATCGATGCCCTTGAGGAAATAAAAGCCATAGTACAATGCCACGAGCGTGAGCACCGCAAATACGCCGACCTTGAATTCTTTATTCTTCACGTTCGTTAGTTTATCGCCTCAATTTGCGCTTTATACTCTTTAAATGCCCGGTAGATGCCTGAAGCGATGAGGTCCTGGCCATTGGGTTCGCTGAGGAATTTCTCTTCCTTCTTGTTGGTCAGGAATCCCACCTCGATGAGGACACTGGGCATTGCCGTGCGCCACAACACCCAGAATCCGGCCTGCTTCACGCCGTGACTCTTGCGACCGAGCCGGGTTCTGAACTGGGTCTCCACTTTTTCGGCAAATTTCAAGCTGCTTTCCTGGTAGGCGCTTTGCGCGAGCGAAAACAGGATGTAGGATTCCGGGCTGTTGGGATCGAATCCTTCATACCGTTCTTCATAGTTATTGTCCAGCAGGATCACAGCATTCTCACGTTTAGCCACGTCCAGGTTCCCTTCCGATTTGTGCAGCCCCATGACGTAGGTCTCGGTACCATAAATTTCTTCCCTGCCCACGGCATTGGCGTGGATGCAGATAAACAGGTCGGCTTTGGCCTTGTTGGCGATCGCTGCCCGCTCATCCAGCCCAAGGTATTCGTCCTTCTTGCGGGTATAGATCACTTTTACTCCCGGCAGGTTCTTTTCGATATAGGCCCCTACCTTCAGGGCTATTTTGAGCGCCACGTCCTTTTCCTTCACAAATGCCCCATGGGTACCCGGGTCTTTTCCGCCATGCCCGGCGTCAATAACCACCGTGTCGACCTTGTTGGCCACCGGCGGAGGCATTGCCGACGAGTTTAGCAAGGTTATTGCTAACAAAAAGAGCTTGGTTCGTAAGTTCAAGGGGTAGTGAAACGAGCTAATTTGACATAAATTCGCACAAAATCGTGAATTTTTCGCTAAAAGCTAAATTTTTGACCTCCCGCGTGTCCGGCTCCTCTTCACGATTTCTCCTGATTTCCGTCCTCCTCGTCGTGGGTTTCGACCTGTTCGGGCAGACCCCGGAACCGGCCCGGCAAACCCTGAGACAGCGCGCAGCCAGCCTGCCTTCCGCGGCCGATACCACCCGCCGGGACACACTGGCGCAGACCAGGAAGAGCGACATCGAAACGACCATCACCTACTCCGCCCGCGATTCCATCAACTCGCGCGTGGACCGGAAAATCGTTTACCTCTATGGAGACGCCAAGATCCGCTACGGGCAGATTGAACTGATGGCCGAGGAAATCGTGATCGACTACGAAAAGTCGACCATCTCGGCCCGAGGAAAACTGGACTCCGCCGGCCGGCGAGTCGGATACCCCATCTTCATCAACGGCCAGGAGAAGTATGAGACGAAGAGCATCGACTACAACTTCAAGAACCGGAAGGCCCGCATTTCGGAGGTGGTGACCAAGCAGGACGAGGGATTCCTTCACGGCCAGGCGGTGATGAAAACAAACAAGGACGAACTCCTCAGCGTGCGCAATGCCTATACCACCTGCAACCTCGCGCATCCGCACTATGAGATCATCGCCACGAAGGCGAAGGCCATACCGGGCGACAAGATGGTAGTCGGACCATTTTATATGGCCATGAATGATGTCCCCATTCCGCTGGGGTTTGCCTTCGGTATTTTCCCCTCGCCGCGCAAAAGCGCCTCGGGCATTATCGTGCCCAGCTACGGGGAAGAAAAGAACCGGGGGTTCTTCCTTCGCAACGGGGGATACTTCTTCGATCTCAGCGAGTACATCAAGGTCACTCTTACCGGCGACATCTATTCCAAGGGATCTTCCGCGCTTTACCTCAATTCCAACTACAACAAGCGCTACAAGTATACCGGCAACTTCAACTTCAGCTATTCCAACAACCGCCTGAGCGACGACATTGAGGACAACAGCACCGTCCAGGATTTCCGGCTCATGTGGAGTCATACGCCGCAAACCAGGGGCTCCGGCCGGTTCTCGGCATCGGTGAATGCAGCCAGCGCCACGTACAACACCAACAACCTCCTGCTGCCCAGCAACAACCCCGCCAACCCGCGTCTCGACAACACCACGCGAAAGCTGACCTCGAACGTGTCGTATTCCAAAACATTCGGCACACAATTCAGCCTGGGCGCCAACATGCGCCTGAACCAGGACCTTACCACCCGCCAGGTAGACATGGCGCTCCCCGACCTGACCTTCAACATCAACAACCTGTATCCCTTCAAGCGGTCCCAGTCCATGTTCCTCCAGAATCTGTCTACCCGTCTTTCCACCTCGGCCACCAACCAGATCACCAACAACCTGGGAAGGAATTTTGTGGACGCCGAAGGCAAGCCGTACACGAAAGACAGCATCGCGGCGATCAATTCAGAGACGCTGCCTTTATTGTTTGAACGTGCCCGCAAAGGCGTACGTCACAGCGTCCCCCTGGGCACCAGTTTCAAGATCCTGAATTTCTTCACGGTGAGCCCCGGCGTCTCCATGGATGAGTTGTGGTACTTCGAAAAACTGAATTGGGGATTGTCACCGGACAAGAAGTCGGCCGTCGTCACCGACACCATCAAAGGGTTCAACCGGGTGTTCAACTATTCGGGCTCCGTGGCCCTGACCACCCGGATCTACGGGACTTATTTCTTCAAGGGAAAAACCGGGGTGCAAGCCATCCGTCACGTGATTAACCCTTCGGTCTCCATGTCCTTTCAGCCCAACTTTGGCGACCCACGCTACGGGTACTACCAGGAGCTCAACCTTGAGGGCAACTCCAAGCCGGTCTATAAGTCAGTCCACGAAGGTTTTGTTTATGGCTCTTCCCGTTTCGGGGAGAGCGCCACCATGAGCTTTGGCGTCAACAACACCGTCGAGATGAAGGTAAAGAGCAAGACCGATACGGTAGCCCGCAAGGTTTCGCTGTTCAATACACTTTCCATTTCCAGCGGATACAACTTCCGCGCCGACTCGTTCAAGCTGGCTCCCTTCAACCTGGCGGCCAACACCAACGTCCTCAACGATAAACTCAACATCAACATAACGGCGCTGCTGGATCCCTACAAGTATGTTACCCTCGTCTCCAAGGACCCCGCCAGCGGGGGAGTTCAGCGCGAGATCCGCACCCGGCATTTTGCCTGGAACCCCTATACGCCGCCTGACGGGTACTATATGGTGGAAGACGGCTTTGGCATCGGCCGCATCACCAGCGCCAACCTGGCCCTGGGGACCAACCTCAGTCCAAAAGGCCAAAAGAAAGACGCCGACACGAGATCCAAGATCGGCAAGGCCGCCATCCCCGATGCCGACAAGCAATACATGCTGAAAAACCCGGACATGTACATCGACTTTGACATTCCCTGGAACCTGCGCATCAACTACAACGTGGATTACCAGCACACGGTAAACAGCGACCCCCGGGTTACCCAAACGCTTCGGCTGGACGGCGATTTCTCCCTGACCCGGCAGTGGAAAATAACCTTCAACACGGGCTATGATTTCCAGCAGAATGAAATCACGCAGACCTTCCTGACGATCGCCCGCGACCTGCATTGCTGGCAGGTCAATCTCAGCTGGGTACCCTTCGGGAAGTTCCAGTCGTATACCTTCTATATCGGAATCAAATCCTCCCTGTTGAAGGACCTTCGGCTCAACCGGACCCGCTCCTTCTTCGACAACTAAGCCGGAATTATTTCAGCCAGCCCTCGATTTCGGGAAGGGTGACCACCGCAACCTGGTCCAGCTTCAGCTTCTTGCGCATCCCGCCGATGTCATTGAGCAGCTTGCCGGGCTTGGACTCCTTCAACTGGGCGACGCTATGGATGCCGAGCTTATGCAGGATGGGGATCAACTCAGCACGCACACCCAAGGAAACAAAAGCCTGGTCATCCGACGCAGGAGCCTGTTTTTCAGGCTTCATTTGCGGGAAGAAGATCACTTCCTGGATGGAAGGGGAATTGGTCATGATCATGGACAGCCTGTCAATGCCGATGCCCAGTCCGGCGGTCGGCGGCATGCCGTATTCGAGCGCGCGCAGGAAATCCTCATCCAGCGTCATCGCCTCTTCGTCACCGCGCTTGCCCAGCTCCAGTTGCTCTTCGAAGCGTCTGCGCTGATCGAGCGGGTCGTTGAGTTCGGAGAACGCGTTGCAGATTTCCTTGCCGTTGCAGATCGCCTCAAAGCGCTCCACGAGCCCCTCTTTGCTGCGGTGTTTCTTCGCGAGAGGCGACATCTCCACCGGGTAGTCGGTAATGAAGGTCGGCTGAATGAGGTGGGGTTCGCACTTCTCACCAAAGATCTGGTCGATGAGGCGGCCTTTGCCCATGGTGTCGTCCATCGGTACATGCAGCTTGCGGCAGGTATCGCGCAGGGCAGCCTCGTCCATTTCCGAAATGTCGATACCCGTAAAATGAGCAATAGCTTCAAACATGGTAAACCGTTTCCACGGGCGCTTGAAGTCAATGACGTGGTCACCTACCGTCACCGCCGTCTTCCCGTGAAGATCGAGGGCTGCCTTCTCAATCATCTCCTCCACCAGGTTCATCATCCACTGGTAGTCCTTATAGGCGACATACAACTCTACCTGGGTGAATTCAGGGTTGTGAAACCTTGACATCCCTTCGTTGCGGAAGTCTTTGGAGAACTCATACACCCCGCCGAAGCCACCCACGATGAGTCGCTTCAGGTACAGCTCGTTGGCAATGCGCAGGTAGAGCGTCATATCCAGCGTGTTGTGGTGGGTCTTGAAAGGACGCGCCGCCGCACCTCCGTAGAGCGGCTGCAATACCGGCGTCTCCACCTCCAGGTAGTTCCGGGCATTGAGGTATTCCCGCATGGAATTCACCAGGCGGGTGCGCTTCACGAAGATGTCCCGCACCGTGGGGTTGACGATCAAGTCGACATACCGCATGCGGTAGCGCTGTTCCGGGTCAGAGAACGCATCGTGCCGGTGTACCACGCCCGCTTCATCGGTCGTTTCCTTCACTACCGGGAGCGGACGGAGCGCCTTGCTGAGTACGGTAAGGGACTGTGCGTGAATGGAGATCTCTCCCGTCTGGGTGCGAAACACAAAACCCGTCACGCCGAGGATATCCCCGATATCGAGCAGTTTCTTGAAGACAATGTTGTAAAGGTCCTTGTTCTCCCCCGGGGCGAGATCGTCCCGACGAAAATAGACCTGGATTCGCCCGGTTTCATCCTGCAGTTCGGCGAAAGAAGCATTGCCCATGATGCGCCGGGTCATCATCCGGCCAGCGAGCGATATGTTTTTGAACGCGGCCTCGTCCGAAGGAAATCGCTCATGTATTTCCCGGGCCGTGGTCGTGATTTCGAACAAGTCGGCCGGGTAGGGATTGATGCCCCGCTTCTGCAGTTCTTCCAGGCTCTGCCGGCGGATAATTTCCTGTTCGCTCAAGTGCATGACGTAGGGGTTTGACTCGGATGGGAGTGCAAAAATAGAGGAAAAAGGGAAGGAATAAACGGTCAGGCTTCCCGCTTTCGGCGGGCCAGCTCGCGGCGGATCATCAGCAATTCTCGGCTGCTTTGCCCGGCCACCGAGGTGTTTTCCGTTGCCCTTCTCAGCAGGTAGGGCATGACCGACTCCACGGGACCGTAGGGAACATACTTGGCCACATTATACCCGGCATTAGCCAGGTTGAAGGAAATAACGTCGCTCATTCCCAGCAACTGCGCAAACCAGACCCGTTCATCGTTAGGCTGAAGTCCATGCTTTTGCATCAGTACGGTAAGGTACTGGTTGCTGTATTCATTGTGCGACCCGCACATCACCGACACCCGCTGCTTGTTATCCATGCAGAATTGCAGGGCCTTGTTGAAGGCATTGTCTGTCTCTTCCTTGTTGGGATAGATCGGGCTCGGGTAGCCACGCTCGGCGGCCCGCTCACGCTCCTTTTCCATGTACGCGCCGCGCACCAGCTTCACGCCCAGGAAATAGTTGTGCATGGCTGCCCGGTGAAATGCCTCTTTCAGGTTCGCGAGGCTGTCGTTTCGGTACATCTGGTAGGTGATGAAGACCAGTGCCTTGCGCTGGTTGTACCGGGCCATCATCTCGTAGGCAATCTGGTCGATCGGGTTCTGCAGCCAGGTCTCCTCGGCATCGATCATGACGGGGATGCCGGTTTCTGAAGACCTCTTGCAGATGCGATCCACGCGCTCGCGCACCTTCTGGTAGGCATCTTCTTCGGCCGCCGTGAGCGTCTGCCCCGACTGGATCTTCTCAAACAACTTTCCGTCGCCCATGCCGGTCATTTTGAACACGCAGAAAGGCACATGGGGTGAAGTCTTTGCCTTGTCAAAAGTCTTGAGGATCTCCTCCGCCGTTCGGTCAAAGCCCGCCTCCGACTGTTCGCCTTCGACGGAATAGTCGAGGATGGTCTTTACGTTATACTCCCCGAGGTGCTGGATGGTGTGCTCCGCTTTGTCGATGGTTTCCCCGCCACAGAAATGGTCGAAGACCGTCGCCCGGACAAGGCCCTTGATCGGCAGGCCCCACGACATTCCCAGTTTCACCGCCCCGGTGGCCATGCGGGAGACAAAAGGGTGGTTGACGATAGTGAAGATGAAGTTGGCTTTGCGCAGCTCACTGTTCGATTTATACCGGAAAGCGATGGCCGTATCTTCGAAACTTACCGCGGGTCGGATATCCATGAGGGCTGAAATTGACGGCCCAAATATAGTCCGGTTTGGGAGAAACCGGAATGCGTTTAAGCACCCCGGAGACCAGCCAATGCCGCCCTAATCCGCTATCTTGGTCCCCGCATCACCTATGAACGAGGTTCATATCCAGTCAAGAGCAAAACTGCCCAAAAGCCTGTTTAGGGGCTATTCGAAGGTGGCCGTCCTGGTCGATGAAAACACCCGGATACACTGCTACGAGCGCATCCGCTCGCAGCTGCCCGGTCACGAGCTCATCACCATCCCTGCCGGTGAGCAACATAAGAACCTGGCCACCTGCCAGCAGGTTTGGCAGCAAATGACCGGGGCCAACCTCGACCGTCATGCAGTGCTGGTGGCCCTGGGGGGCGGCGTGGTGAGCGACCTGGGTGGCTTTTGCGCTTCCACGTACAAGCGCGGTATTGACTTTATCCTCCTCCCCACTACCCTCCTTTCCATGGCCGATGCAAGCATCGGGGGGAAGACGGGCGTCGATTTCGGAACCCTGAAGAATCACGTGGGGACCTTTGCCCTGCCCAAGGTGACCTGGATCATCACCGACTTTCTCCAAACGCTTCCCCAGCCTGAATTACGGTCCGGGTTTGCCGAAGTCATCAAGCACTGCCTGGTCTCCGACCGCAAGGCATGGAACCAACTTCGGAGGAAGCCGCTCAAGGCCCATAACCTCACCCGCCTGGTCAGGCACTCAGCCGACTTCAAGATGCGGGTGGTCAGTAAAGATCCCAGGGAAGGCGGGCTCCGGAAGATCCTGAATTTCGGGCACACCATCGGACATGCCCTGGAGGGACTGTCACTTCAAACCCGCACCCCGCTTCTTCATGGGGAGGCCATAGCCGCCGGCATGATCATGGAGTCCTATATCGCCTGGAGGAAAAAACTGCTTAAGGAGGCTGAACTGGAGGAAATCAGGGACTATATCGTCGAAATTTTCGGCAAAGCAGAGTTGCCAGAGGAAGGGAAGTGGATGGAAGCGTTAAGGCAGGACAAGAAGAATAAAGGCCGCAATATCCTGATGGCCCTTCCCAAATCGATTGGAAAGGCCGTTTTTGATATTCCCGTCAGCGAGCCGGAGATACGGGCTGCCGCCGGATACTATCGCAACGATCAGATGTAGTGGACATCGGAATCTTCCTGAGGGTTTGCTGGCTTCTTCTGGAGAGACTTGCTGAGGTCGGCTGCGGTACGGGCGAGAAACTCTTTGGTCTTCTTCTTCCTCGTGCCAGTCAACAACCACGCGGCCAGCAAAGCTCCCCCGGCAATACCGAGTCCGATGGCTACTTTGCGTGTGGTACTCATAAAAGCAATAACTATACTTGAAAGTAATTTGTTTCATCGAACCTGTAAATACTTTGATTAGAGTTTTCTTATTCTTTTGAGTAACCCAATCACCATATCCTCGGAGGGTATTATCACAGGCGTGGTCTCACGACTCCCTTCTTCCAAGAGCCTGAGCAACCGTGCGCTAATCATCCAGGCGATGATGGGAGGCGAGGGGAAGCTTGAGAACCTGTCGGACGCCAATGATACCCGGCTCATGCAGCGCCTCCTTCATACCCCGAACGAGGTGATCGATGCGGAAGACGCCGGAACGGTGATGCGGTTCCTGACGGCATTCTTTTCCATCACCGGAAAAAAGAAAGTCCTTACCGGTACCGCCAGGATGCAGCAGCGTCCCATCCGTGAATTGGTTGATGCCTTGCGGACCCTGGGTGCCTCCATCTCCTATGAGGCGGCCGAAGATTACCCACCTCTGCGTCTCCACGGATTCCCTGCCCAACAGGTCAACACACTAAGCATCCGTGGGGACATCAGCAGCCAGTTCATCTCCGCCCTGATGATGGTCGCCCCTGCCCTGCCCAACGGACTCACCCTGTCGCTCACCGGCCGGGTAGCCAGCCGCCCGTACATCGAAATGACCGCGGCGCTGATGGGACACTTCGGGGTAAACCCCAGGTTCGATGGACAGGTCATTCAAATACCTACCGGGACCTATCGGCCCAACCCCTACCGGGTGGAGCCCGACTGGTCGGCTGCCAGCTATTGGTTTGCCATGGCTGCGCTAGCCAGGAAAGCCAGTTTGCTGTTGCCCGGCGTTATCCGCACATCGCTTCAGGGAGACCAGGTCATCGCAGATATCATGTCCCAACTGGGAGTCCAGGCCACGGCTGAGGCTGACGGCCTCAGGCTGTCGGGCGGAGGTCCGCGAGTCGAAAAACTCCAGGTCGACTTCAGCGGTTGCCCCGACATGGCTCAGACCGTACTTCCCGTCTGCGCCGTACTGGGTGTGCCCGGCGAGTTCACCGGCATGGAGAGCCTGCGGATAAAGGAGACCGACCGGGTGGCGGCCTTACAAAAGGAGCTGGCCAAGATTGGCGCCACGCTGACAGAGCAACCCGGTCGATGGGAACTTGTCCCCCGTAATCCGGGCAACCCACTGCCTCCTTCAGTTCAAATTTCCACGTACGAGGACCACCGGATGGCGATGGGCTTTGCTCCGTTGGCAACCCGCACCCGGGTGACTCTCGATGAAAGGACGGTGGTCCGGAAGTCCTACCCGCATTTCTGGGAAGATTTGGCCGTGGTGGGTTTCCAACTGGGTTAGGCCAGCTTCTCGTTCAGACTCTCCAGGTAGTCTGGCGCAAACCGAAGCCGGCTTCCATACCAGGAGAAGAATTCACCGTCGACAAACAGGATTTTCGCATCCGGGAGCAACTGCCGGAGTTGCCGTTCCTGCTTCGCAGCAAACGGAAAGGGTTCGGATGACAGGAGAACAACTTCCGGATTCAGGCGGCGGATGTCTTCCTCCAGCAACTGGGGATAGCGTTGATGGTGTGCCAGTACGTTGATCAGTCCCCAGGCACGCATCATGGAATGAATAAATGTGTTCGACGCCGCCCCCATCCAGGGATCATACCACATCAGGTAAAGGGCCCGAAGAGAAGGCGCCTTCCTCATCGAATTGAACTTCTGATGAATTTCGTGGATCAGCGAAGCACCCTTTGCGGCCGTTCCTGTGAGTCGGACTATCGAGTCAATCATCGCCAGCGCGTCTCCAAGGGTGGCGATGTCACTCATCCAGACCGGGAAGCGTTCGCGAAGGAAGGCAATGCCTTCGGCATAATTCTCCTCCTTGTTGCCGATGACCAGGTCGGGATTTAGTCTTACGATGCCTTCGAGGTCAAACTTTTTTGTTCCCCCGATGACGGTTTTGGTTTTCCGCGCATGAACCGGGTGAACGCAGAATTTGGTCACGCCCACGATTCGGTCTTCCAGCCCAAGGTCATAGAGTAATTCGGTCTGGGAAGGGACCAGGGAGACGATGCGACGGGGGAGATCTCCGAGGAGGATCTCGAAGCCCATTTGATCCTTGATCGGAAGATTTCCCATGGGAGCCAGGTTGGGCTGAAGCCCATTCATTTTCAAATCTACAATCCCCGGGCTAAAGCCCGGGGCAATCAAGGCTGAAGCCTGGGGGGCAACATTGCCCCGCCCTTTAGGGCGGGGTTGAAGAAATAACAAGATTGTCCGGGCTTTAGCCCAATCGCCCTACTTGATGTATCGGTAGTCCTGTCCTGGCTTCACCTGGAGGAGCACCTCGTAAATCAGCTTGATGACATTTTCCACATCATCTTTGTGTACCATCTCTACCGTAGTGTGCATGTACTTCAGCGGGAGGGAGATCAATGCCGACGCCACCCCTTCTGCCGAGTAGGCAAACGAGTCGGTGTCGGTGCCGGTAGAGCGTGACACCGCCTGGCGCTGGAAGGCAATTTTCTTCTTCTGGGCCGTCTGGATGATCATCTTCAGCACATTGTTCTGCACGGCGGGTCCATAGCATACCACGGGTCCGAGCCCGCATTTCAGGTTGCCACTCTCCTTCTTGTTGTACATCGGCGACTGGGTGTCATGAGTTACGTCGGTGCAGATGGCCAGGTCGGGTTTAATGCGTCGTGAAATCATCTCGGCGCCGCGCAGTCCGATCTCCTCCTGGACGGAGTTGACGATATACAGCCCGAAAGGGAGCTTTTTCTTGTTCTCTTTCAGCCTCCGCGCCACTTCGGCAATCATGAATCCACCCATCCGGTTGTCCAGGGCACGTCCGACGAAGTAGTTCTTGCCCAGCTCGATGAACTCGTCCTCGAAGGTGGCCACGCACCCCACATGAACGCCCCATTCTTCTACTTGCTTCTTCGATTCGGCGCCGATGTCGATGAAGATATTCTTCAGGCTAGGCGCTTCCTCCTTGCCGGCGTCGCGCACGTGGATGGCCGGCCATCCAAAGACCCCTTTAACTATTCCCTTATCGGTGTAAATGTTTACCCGCATCGAGGGGGCGATCTGGTGATCGGAGCCCCCGTTGCGACGGACGTAGATATATCCTTCTTCCGTGATGTAATTGACAAACCAGGAGATCTCATCGGCATGCGCCTCGATCACCACCTTGTAGGGTGCCTTGGGATTGATGATGCCCACGGCCGTCCCGTACACGTCCACCATTTTATCGTCGATGTACGGTTTCAGGTAATCGAGCCAGATCTGCTGGCCGGTGTGTTCAAAGCCGGTGGGTGATGAGTTATTGAGATAGTTGTAGAGGAAGGTTTTGCTTTTCTTGTCCATAGGATGAGAATTAAAATCTATTCAATTCAGGCAGGAGAGTATCAAAGAGGAATATTACCATGCTTCTTCTTCGGCAAGGCGGCCACCTTGTTTTCGAGCATGTGAAAGGCACGGATGAGTTTCTCCCGGGTCTGGTCGGGGAAGATCACCTCGTCGATGTAGCCGCGGTGGGCGGCCCGATACGGGTTGGCGAACTTCTTCGTGTAGTCATCCACTTTCTCGTTGAGCTTGGCTTCCGGGTCAGACGCTTCGGAAATCTCTTTCCGGAAGATGATCTCCGCTGCGCCCTTCGCCCCCATCACGGCAATTTCGGCCGTAGGCCAGGCGTAGTTTAGGTCAGCCCCGATATGCTTTGAGTTCATCACGTCGTAAGCCCCGCCGTACGCCTTGCGGGTGATCACGGTAACGCGAGGTACCGTGGCCTCGGAGAAGGCGTAGAGGAGTTTCGCCCCGTTGACAATGATTCCATTCCACTCCTGGTCGGTGCCCGGCAGGAAGCCCGGCACGTCTTCCAGGACGAGCAACGGAATATTGAACGAGTCGCAAAACCGGACAAACCGTGCGCCCTTCACGCTGCTGTCGATATCCAGGACGCCGGCCAGGGCAGCGGGTTGGTTTCCCACGATCCCGATGCTGCGGCCGGCCAGTCGGGCGAAGCCGACAACAATGTTCTCCGCAAAGTTCTTGTGTACTTCGAAAAACGTGCCCTCATCCACAATGCCATTGATAACATCGCGCATGTCGTAAGGCTGGTTGGGGTTTTCGGGCACAATGCTATTGAGCGCCGGTCGTTTTTCCACCCCCGCCGTGTATGGTAATCGCGGCGCCTCCTCTTCACAATTCTGGGGAATATAGCTAAACAACGTCTTGATCTGGTTGATGCACTCAGCCTCGTTGGCACAGGCAAAATGCGTCACGCCGCTCTTGGTGCTGTGGGTAGACGCTCCGCCCAGTTCTTCGGCAGTGACGTTCTCGTGGGTGACGGTTTTCACGACGTTTGGCCCGGTTACGAACATGAACGAAGTGTTCTCCACCATGAAAATAAAATCTGTCATCGCCGGGGAATACACCGCTCCGCCGGCGCAGGGTCCCATGATGGCCGAAATCTGGGGCACTACCCCGGAGGAAAGAACGTTCCGGTAGAAGATATCCGCATAGCCGCCTAACGAGACCACGCCTTCCTGGATTCGTGCGCCACCCGAGTCATTAAGTCCGATCACCGGGGCGCCGTTCTTCATGGCCAGGTCCATGATCTTGACAATTTTCTCGGCATGCGTCTCGGATAGGGAACCACCGAACACTGTGAAGTCCTGCGAAAAGACGTAGACCAGTCGGCCATGGATGGTGCCATAGCCAGTAACGACGCCATCACCCAGGTAGTGCTCTTTGTCCAGTCCGAAGTCGCGGCTGCGGTGCATGACAAACTTGCCCATTTCCTCGAACGAACCTTCGTCGAGGAGAAGCTGAAGGCGTTCGCGGGCCGTCAGTTTTCCCTTGGCGTGCTGCTGCTCAATCCGTTTGGCGCCGCCGCCCAGCATGGCTTCTTCGTTCTTCCGTACCAGCTCGTTGAATTTTTCGCGATTCGCTCCGGGGTCGTTACTCATAGGTCTTCCGTTGAGCGCCAAATATAGGGATTGTTTATGCCGTTATGCTAACTTGACCATCCCCTCGAATACGCATGAAGAAACGCCTTGCCGTAATGGATTTGGGAACCAACACCTTCCACCTGCTGGTGGCCGATGTGGCCGGTGGCGGGATGTCGGTTGTTTATCGCGACCGGCGGCCCGTCAAACTTGGCAAAGGCGGCATCAACGAGGGCCGGATAACGACGGAGGCCATGGAAAGGGCCGTTAACTGCATGCGGGAATTCCGCCAACAGTGCGATGTCCTGGGGGTCGACAGCATCAAGGCCATCGGCACCAGCGCCCTTCGCAGTGCTGTTAATGGGCGGGAGGTTACGGCGGCCATCCGTCAGGCTGCAGACGTCAACGTTGACGTAATCACCGGCGAGCAGGAAGCCATCTATATCTATTACGGGGTGCGGGCGGCGATGGACCTGGGCACGGCGCCTTCCCTGATCGTCGACATCGGTGGCGGAAGCGTGGAGTTCATCCTGGCGGACCGTGATACCATTTTCTGGAAAAGGAGCCTGGAAATCGGCGCCCAACGGATGCTGGAGCAATATCACAAGCATGATCCGATGCTCGCCGGGGAATTGCAGCGTCTATACCAGCATTATGAGAACGCTATCGGTGAGCTCGTCCATGCGGTGACCTTGTGGAAGCCCCTGGCATTGGTTGGTTCGTCGGGCACGTTCGATACCCTCAGCGAAGTGTATTGTATCCGGGAGGGATTGCCCTACCGGCCAACCGACTCGGAAACCCCGCTGACCGTAGACGCATTTTTACGCATCCACGAAGAGCTTGTGACCAAGAATCGAGCATTGCGAATGCAGATTCCGGGCATGATCGAAATGCGGGTAGATATGATCGTAGTAGCCAGCTGCCTCATTGATCTCCTGGTTCGCACCTTTCGATTCAAAAAAATTAGGGTATCTTCCTATTCCCTGAAAGAGGGTGTGCTGAACGCCACTTCATGACTATCCGGTCATTATGGCCCCTCCTGGTGCTGTTTTCGTGGACAGCCCATGGTCAGATTTCCTTCTTCAACATGCCCAATCCGGACATGTTGCCGGAAGTAGGCTATGCCTATGCCGAGCTGGATGTCTATCGGTCCCTGAAGGGAAATGACCCGGTCAATGCCACGGTAACGCGTCTGTCCGTTCAGGCCACTCCCTTCCTCGAGGTAGGTACCAATTTCTGGTTCAACCCCGACCATCCGCAAGACCCCAACCGCGTCGTCTTCGCCACGAAGTGGAAAATCAACCTGATGCACAAGAACACGATTACGCTCTCGCTCTCGCCGGGGTCTTGGAGCAGTGTGTACTTCGACAAAGAGACACCCATGAAGAATATCGTGTACACCTTTCTTGGCCTCAACCATGAAGAAGGCCCTAAAACTTATACACGGCTCATGATTGGCGGATATACCAAGTTTTTTGGAGACAACCCGATCCAATACGGAGCAATCGCCGGTTTCGAGCACCGGTTCTCCGACAAGCTTGAATTCGTCACCGACTATTTCCAGGGTTCCGGCGAAGGATTTGGCCTCGCTACGGGCATTGTTTTTTATGCGGCCGAAAATGGTCACAACCTGCCGCTCTATTTCGCCTACCAGTTCGACAACGACAGCCGGGCCAATGATGTGTTTCTATTTGAGATCGGCTGGTTATTTCGAATGTTCGGAAAGAAGAAGGCATCCACCGGGGCTAAATACAACCGGCAGGCCATCCCGGCCCGTATGGCTGCACCCTAAAACCAGGCCGTCAGGCTGCCGACGACCATCCCGCTGGACGTAGTCGGATTGCCGCCTTTATCCTGGTACACGTTGTCGCGTGAAACAAACTGGCGGGCTTCCAGGCGAAACATCGCCTGTTCATGAAAAAGGAAGTTGGCACACAATCCAAAACTGGTGGTGCGGAAGCCCGGGGTGCCGGTGACGGAGGTGATGACTACGCTCGACGGGTCGTGAAAGACTTCCGCGCGGCCGGAAAGGGAGAAAGATGAAGTGAATTTATACTCGCCGATAACATTAGCCTGCCACCAGGTCGCCGCGCTCATCGATTCACGCTCCTGCACGCCATAATAAAAACAGGAAGTAAACAACCACTTGTTGCGCGTATTGTATACCCAATAGAAGTCGTTGAAATACCGCATGCGGAATTGAGGATTCGTGGCCGATCGCTCATCGCCAATGTAAGTATTCCAGTTGAAGACCATCTTGTTGTTGAAACGATACTCGAGCTGGGTTCCCAATGCCTTGCTTGAATTGTTGTCCTGGATGACCTGCCAGCCGTTGATCAGATAGAGGTATGCACTCAGGTTGGAGGACAACGGAATACTCATCTTGACCCCGGTGAGATAGTAAGGAACATATTCCGGCGCCAGTGAGCGGGTGTACATCAGGTGATCCTTGGATATGGCGCTTTCGTTGGTGTACGGAGATCCAAATACGCCGGCATCCAGCCAAATCTTCTTTTTCTCCGACAAGAGCACCCCCACGTTGGCCTCCAGCAGGTTCTTCAATGATCCCGGTTCATTGATATAGTTCGCATCCATATAAGTGCCAAAACCCGGCATAAACCGCGCCCGCATGAACTTCGACTTGAACCGCACGTCGATGTAGGCCAGGTTGACGGTGACTTCATTGTGCCGGGCCGAGGAGACAAAATAGGGTGTAGCTCCGCCCGACGGCTCATTGAAATTGTAGTTATAGTAGGTGTCTACATATCCACCCAGCCCCACGTCGCCGGTAAGGGTTTCCACAGTATCAAGGCTGGCGGATTTCATGACCTGTGCCTGAGCAGCAAAGGAACTTGCTGTCAGGCAAAGCAATACTAGGATTCGTCTCATGAATCAAGGGGCCGCTAAAAGTAGGAAGTCTCCGGCTCAAATAAAAAAAGCCCGGGTCATGTGCCCGGGCCTCTCGTTTTGTCCCCTTATCTACAGACCATTAATCGTCTTGTCCTTCGGGTATTTCACCTCAAACCTGAAAGCTGCCCTTTTCGATTCGGAAGGCTGCAAGGTCCACGTCCAGGTCAACTTGCCGGTCTCACGGTTCCATGTCGCCCCGCCTACATCCGTGACGGTTACTTCGATCTGGCTATTCCGCGACACCGGCACCTGGTCCTCCACCACAATGGTGATGGTCTCCGACCGGGAATTGCGGACAGAGATTTCATAACCGCGCGTCTCTCGGAGATTGGCGCCAATCGCTTTACGGGAAGTCAAATCCTTCACCTTTTCCCGCTTGACGACGATCCGCTTATCTCTTCCGAGGGAAATGGAAAGTGTATCCTTGATTGACTGTGGATCGAGATAGGTCTTGCCCACAAACGTACCTTCAAAAAACACGCTGGCCTCGCCGGGCAGCAGGCTGTAATCCTCCCAGCCCGTTGCCCTCGCCATCAAGAAGGCGTCCGGATCCAACTTGGGCGCCACCGCGTATTGATAGCTGGCCTGAAGATCATGCTTCCCGATGTCAACCAGAGTCGGCTTGGTAGAGGAAGTCACCGTGTAGGGAATAGCCAGGACGAAGGATGTGGTGACGGCAGACTCCACTGTGCTGACGAAATCGGCCATCGTAACCGCCTCAGGCTGCTCGCCTGCACCCACATCTTCGGCGCGTTCCATGGCAACGGGTGCCGCTGCTTTCATCCGCTTGTCATAATTGCGATACGGCATCACCTGGATGAAGTCCAGCACCTGGGAAACCAACTCCGGTTTCAAGCCACCAAGGTTCGGGTTGGCGGTGGACAGTATCAGTTTCACATTCTTCCACTCTTCCCCCGTGCTTTGGAAAACATTCGCCTTGTAGCTCAACTGAACCGGGCTCTTGGTATTCACCGCACGTAGGTCATAGACAGGCTGCCAGCCGGCACGGGATACCACATAACTTACTTCCAGATCTGCCGATGTCGCATTGTCTGCACTAACGTTGACCACAATCTCGCTCGAGTTGCGGCTGTACAATTCGCTCTGCGTGTTAATCTGCGCCTGAACGCGGGATATTTTTTCATTGATCTTCCGGGTGCTGGCTTCTTGCTTCATCCGCGAAACGACAATGTCACCCAAACGAGTCCGGAAAAAATCGGCCATACTCTTGAGTTCCGCCACGGTGAGGTTAGCGTTGTTACCCCCGATCCGCTGGTTAGCCACCAGCATGGCCTCTTCCTTGTTGAGAATTTCCTTCTGCCCCTCCTCGACCACCAATTGGCGCTTGTAGAATTCGAGTGAGTCTTTCAGCACGCGCAATGACTTGGGCATGTTGACGTCCTGGAGGAAATTCTGACGGTGGTTCGTGCCGAGAATGATGAAGTTCCCTTTGCCGGCCACCTGGATGCTGTTGGGATCCAATTGCGAAGCCAGTCCGCCGATCACCAGGCTGGTACGGCCAGCCTCGAGCCGGGTCTTCACGGTTCGCGTAACTTGGGCGCGGGCGAGAAACACGGTGATGTCCCTGATTTCCGACTCCACAGCTTTTTCCGGTTGACTAAAGGCCCCGGGCAGGCCGGCGAAAATCAACCCGGCAAGGAGGAATGCAAATGCTCGTTTCGTTTTCATAAGGTCAAATTTACTTCAAGGATGCCGGGGCGGCCATGATTCCATACCCGTACCCGCCAATTATTTGCAATTGGCATGCCGGGCCCACAAATCGCTATTTTTGCCGCATGATTACCCGTCCCTATACCCAACTGCGACAATTCGCCCACGATGTTTTCCTCCAAATCGGGTGCCCGGAAGAAGATGCCCGACTGGCTGCCGAAGTGCTGCTGCACGCGGATTTGCGCGGCATCGACTCCCACGGTCTCGCCCGGCTTAGCGGCTACGTCAGGCTTTGGGAGGCCGGCCGGGTCAACAGCAAGCCACAGGTCAGGTTGGTCCATGAATCTCCCAGCACTGGCGTGGTCGATGGCGAACAGGGATTGGGGCTGGTGGTAGGACCGAAGGCCATGGCGATAGCCATCGAAAAAGCGCGGACCTGCGGTACGGGCTGGGTAGCCGTTCGAAATTCCAATCACTTCGGCATTGCCGGGCATCACGCCATGATGGCGCTCAAGGAAGACATGATCGGAATGGCGATGACCAATGCGAGTCCGCTGGTGGCTCCCACCTTTTCCATAGAGCGACTGTTGGGAACGAATCCCATTTGCGTGGCGATTCCCGCCGGGGAGCAGCCGCCTTTTGTCGCCGACTTTGCCACCACCACGGCCGCCAACGGGAAGCTGGAAATTCTGCAGCGAAAGAACAAAGAGGCGCCGCTCGGCTGGATCCAGAAGAAGAATGGCGAGCCGTCCACCAATCCGCACGAACTCAAAGAAGGCGGCGCGCTGATTCCCCTGGGTAGCGACCGCGATCATGGCAGTCACAAAGGCTTCTGCCTCGGCGCCTGGGTGGATATTTTCTCCGCGGTGCTGTCCGGGGCGAACTACGGCCCGTGGGTTCCGCCCTTTGTAAGTTTCCTTGCCCCGCCCTCCGACCCTGTCGGAGCCGGCATCGGACATTTCTTCGGCGCCATGCGGGTGGATGCCTTTCGCCCCACGGCAGAGTTCAAGAGCCACATGGATCAGTGGATCACCCGATTCCGGTCAGCCAAAACAGTCGCCGGGCAGTCCGCGGTGGTTATCCCCGGCGATCCCGAGCGGGAAGCGCATGCGGAGCGACTAAGCCAGGGTATACCTCTTCACGAAAGCGTAGAGGAAGACCTGAAGAAACTGGGAGAAAGATTTAAGCTGAAGTACTGATTAGAAGGAGACAAAGACGCGAAAGACCCAGGGCGACGCGAACGCGTATTCAGAACGGTTCCAGATCACATCGTAAAGTCCCATCACGTTGATCGCGGCACGTCCGCCCAGCGGCTGACTATAGCCGGCGCCGAGCAACAACCTGTCATAGGTTTTGCGAACACCACTGTTGATGTTGTACACCGGGGTATTGAGGAGGGTGTACTCCCCATACAGGAACAATTGACCGAAGTTATATCGGACAAACGGGCTGACTCCATACTGGTGAATCTCCTGGTCCCAGTCCGGGTAGCTGTAGTATTGGTAATTCAGACCCATTCCCACCGAAAGCTGGTTGTTCACCATATACCCGATGATCGGGTAGAGTCCGACATAGAAATAACGGTTGCCGTAACTGTCGGTGCCGCCGTTGAGACCTAACCCACCGCCAAAATACAGTCGTTCGGATAGCTTCGAGTTATCAAAAACATCCCGCTGTGCAGAAGCCGCCAGCGAAATGATTACCAGGAGTACTACCAATCCTGCTCTCTTCATAACTAGTCTGCTTCTTCAATGATAAAGATGTCTTCCGTGTCCCGCTTCATCAGATACTTCTCGCGGGCAAATTTCTCAAGCAGCTCATTGGTGCCCATCAACTCAGCGCGATCCTGTTCTACCTCCTTGATCTTTTCCTGGTAGTATTCCTTTTCGTGTTCCAGCGACCGCAGCTTCGAGGTCAGGCGAAACCGGTTGATCAGGTCGTTGGAGTCCAGGAAGGTCATCCAAACCAGGAAGAGAATCCCGGTAAGGGAATAGAAGTTTCGCAGGAAGGGAGGTATACGCTTAAGCATAAGTTTAAAAAATGGATGGTCGAAGATAGGAAAATGTTCCTGATTTCCGGCAACAGTGCCCTTATCCGGCTACCATTCCCTGCCAATCTTTCTATCTTTGAGCTCCTGGACGGCCTTGATGGCCGCTGCCCGAACACCCTTCATGCCCAGCATCATCCCCGGATACGAGTACGACCTATTTGTCAGCTACCGTCAGAACGACAATGCCCGGGGCTGGGTGACCGAGTTTGTCAACAATTTACGGGAAGAACTGGCCAGCACGCTCAAAGATCCGGTATCGGTCTATTTTGACGCCAACCCCCACGATGGTTTACTGGAAACCCACCATGTAGACAAGAGCCTGGAGGGGAAACTGAAGTCGTTCATTTTCCTTCCGATCGTATCTCAGACCTATTGCGACCCCAAGAGTTACGCCTGGCAGAACGAGCTGCAGCCATTCAACCGGATGTGCCAGCAGGATACCCGCGGCCGCGAAATCAGGTTGGCGAGCGGAAACGTGGCCAGCCGCATCCTGCCGGTTCGAATCCACGACCTCGACGCAGAAGACCGCACCATGCTGGAAGCGGAACTGGGCGGGGCCATTCGTTCGATAGAATTCATTTACAAGTCGAGCGGAGTCAACCGGCCATTGACGCCGGCCGACAACCCGGAAAAGAATCAGAACAAGACGTATTACCGCGACCAAATCAACAAAGTGGCCAACGCGGTGAAGGAACTTATCTACGCCATCCGTTATCCGGACCGTGTCGTGGAAAGTTTCCAGCAAGCAGAACCGGCGAAAGGAAATACTCCTGCACAGGATTCCAAACCCAAAACCACAGCGGATCCCAATACCATCGCTGTACTCCCTTTTGTCAACCTGTCGCAGGATCCTTCGCAGGAGTATTTTGCCGATGGCGTGATGGAGAATATTCTGATTGAGCTCGCCAGCCTGCGCCAACTCAAGGTCATTTCCCGGACCTCGGTGATGCGGTACCGGAAAACCGACAAGACCGCGCCGCAGATCGCGGCCGAGTTGGGAGTCAAATACATCCTCGAGGGGAGTGCCCAAGCCCACGGCAATAAAGTCCGCATCCACGTGCAGTTGATCGACGCACACCAGGATCAACCGGTATGGGCCAAGGCTTTTCGTGAGAATCTCGATGACATCTTCGCCATCCAGAGCAACGTGGCCGAATTCGTCGCTGCCGAACTTAAAGCCTCCCTTCTGGAAGCGGAGCGACCTGCGCATGACGCGCCCACCCGCAACCTGAAAGCCTACGACCTGTTCCTGAAGGGTCGCCACGCCTTCAACCAATGGAACCTCGAAGGCTACCGGCAGGCCGAGAAATATTTCCTGCAGGCGTTGGCGGAAGACCCGGAGTTCACCCAGGCCTACTCCTACCTCGCCAGCACGTATTCGGCCCTCATGTCGTGGAACGGTGATCTGACGCCCAACGAAAGTCTGGCCAAGATCAAGCAGTACCTGCCGGAAGCGATGCGGCGCGGCGCCACCGACAACGACTACCTCACGGAGGGATTCGTCGAATTCTTCATCAACAAGAATTTGAAGGCGGCCGAAGAGAAGTTGCTTAAGGCGATGGAGATCGGCCCCAACAACGCGAATGTATACTACACATACAGTTACGTCCTGAGCATGATGGGTCGGCCTGAAGATGCACTCCGGATGGTGGAAAAAGCCAAAGTGCTCGACCCGACCAGCGTTTCCAGTTTTAATTACCAGGCCATCGCACTCTACCTGATGAAGCGGTATGACGAGGCAAAAACCATCCTGCGTGAGGCCATCCGGCTCTACCCGATTGTAATCCGGTTGTTCGACCACCTGGCCCGGGTCCTGGTGACCACGGGCGAGTACGAAGAAGCGCTTCGGGTGATTGACCAGGGCCTGAAGATGGGACCTGTTCGTCCTCCCTCCATGGTGGCCTACGGCTGCCGGGCATGGATGGGGTTGAAGCACGTGGAACGGGCTAAGACATTAGTTGACGAATTGGTGACCCGCAGCCTTCGCATGGAAAAAGGCGTCAACGTCTATGTCGCACATGCCTTTGCCGCGCTGGGCGATCCGGAGGCCGCACGACAATACCTGGACAAGGCGAAGGAGACTAACGACGTTGATCTCATCTGGTTGCAGGTCGATCCCCTGCTCAACCACTTGGTGCCTTCTACCGCCTCTGCTCCCGATTACGCCGGCGCGGAAAAAGCCATCCTTCAGCGACTGGAAAGCGGGCTTCCCAAGACCCTTCTGTATCACAACCTTGACCATATCCGCGATGTGGTTAATGCCGCCGAGCGCATCGGACCCACCGAGAATCTGTCGGTGGAGGAAATGCGCCTGCTTCGCATCGCCGCCTGGCTGCACGACGCCGGGCTGACGATCTCTCTTTCCGATCACGAGCAGCGCGGATGCCTGCTGGCCCGCCAGCTATTGCCGAACTACGGCTTTTCAGAGTTGCAGGTGGAATCCGTCTGCGGGATGATCCTGGCCACCAAGATCCCCCAAAGCCCGAAAACTCCGTCCGAACGTGTGTTGTGCGACGCCGACCTCGACTACCTTGGTCGCGATGACTTTTTTGAAGTTGGCCGACGCTTGTTTGATGAGTTGGTATTGCTGGGTAAGTTGGCAAACGAAACGGAATGGAACAGGCTTCAGCAACAATTTCTTGGCAAACATCATTACCATACTGCCTGGGCAAAAGCTAATCGCGAGCCGGTCAAGAACATTCACCTTCAACAGCTCTCCGATCCACTCAATCAATAACCATGGAAAGCAACAACGGACCAGAAATTGAAAAGAAGAAGAAAGATGGGAAAGGTAAAGAAACCCTTTACCGTGTGGCCTACCGCAACCAGATCGCGTTGATCCAGATTGCCGATAACAAGGCCAACCTGATTATCAGCATCAATACGATGATCATCTCCTCCGTCATTGCAGTGAGCGGGTACGGGGTCGTGGCCAATCAATTCGATGCCAACCGGACCAACATCGTCATTCCCATCAGTCTCATCCTGCTGAGCTGTCTTGTTTCTGCCATCTTCGCCATCCAGGCCGCTAAGCCCAAGATTATCACCCCGGAAATCCTGACGCAATCGAAGAACAAGTCAAGCCTGATCTTTTTCGGCATGATTTCCCAATTCACCCAAAGTGAGTACCTGGAGAAAATGAACGCACTCCGCATGTCGGACGATGACGTCTACGAGACCATGAATATCGACCTGCACAACCAGGGGCTGATTTTAAACCGCAAGTATGCCCTGCTGAACAAAGCCTACCGCGTCTTTATGTTCGGCTTTATTCTGAGTGTGTGGGTGTTCCTGGCGTTTTTGGTGGCGGGGTGATCGCTCCTGGAGGCCCTAAGCTCCGTTGATCCTTGCTCTCCATTTCACCGGCGTTGCCTGGTGTTGAATTCGCAAATGAGCGCACCCACATCCTTGTACTTCACCTTTCCGTTAAATCGCCTCAAAAATTGATCAATTTCATTCCTGGGAATAAAGTCTTCGAGCACGGTCAAAACATTTCCGACAAGCGGGTGCACTTCGAGGGTTTCCGGATCAACCAGAATGAGAACCTCCGATACGGGGCCCCAAAAAGAATCACGCATTTCCCAGGGCGACCTCAGGGAATAAAGGTTTAGCCGACCGAGGCAAATAGGCTTGCCCAAGGCGACTTCCATCCAGGTCGATTTCCTGTGGTCAAGCTGCAGTTCATTGAACACCCGGAATGTATCACGCTTTGTTGCAAATTCCTGGACCCTCCTGAAGGAGTACTTTTCCCTCTTCTTGTTCCATCGCATGATTTCAACACCTCTTCCTTCGCCCTCAATCTGGTAGACTTCCCGCACCTCACCACGACGAACTGAATCCTCTCCGATCAGCCATACATACCCTGATTGAGAGCAACAGGTTATGGGTGAACCCCAGTAACAAACCCACACCAAGGGCATCCAGGTTAATGTGTGCCAGGGCAT
>JAEUUE010000118.1 GCA_016787605.1 Cyclobacteriaceae bacterium | reverse complement strand
GTCCCTGGTCGCGATGCCCTCCAGCGGTAGCGTCACCCGGTTACGGTACTCTTCGGCCGACTTCTCCGGGTTGATGTTGATGGCAAAGAGCCTGTCGATTCCCTTGACGGGGTTGATCTTTTCATCCACCGGGCTTTCCAGCACGTCGTGCAAGTTGGAGGCCGGGTCCGTGCTTACCAGTAGGACAACGTTGCCCGCGTCTGCCGATTCCACGGCGGTCGCGCAGGCGAGTGAGGTTTTTCCGACCCCTCCTTTACCCGTGAAAAAGAGATAGTTCGCTTTTGTATCATTCATTTCGACGACTAAGCAGTCGAATTGCAGGGAAATCCACCATGACTTCGGTCATGGGGTATGACCAACGCTTGTCAAGTGGCGGAACCGGTACATGCCTGGTTACCGGTTTACTTATTCGGGCTGTTGGAATGGATATAGACCTTCCATTCCCCGTTCTTATCCTTCTTCAGAATATCCAGGTACTTCAGGCTAATCTCCAGTTTTGAGGTGTCGGATTTTGACTTGATCACGACTATGCCCGTATACCGGTGAATGGCAATGTCGTCGCGAACGATAACTTCCTGGGATTGCCAATCTTCCAGGCCAATCGAACTGGCAGCAAACAGGTCCGCCCAACCGGCCTTGATTTTATCCCGGTCACTTAACGGAGGTGCACCGGCCTCCATGATCATGAAGTCGTCGGTTACATAGTTAAAGTAGGTATCGGCATTCTGGTTCTCAACCACGTCCTTTACCCAGCTCGTGAAAACCGTCCGAACCTTCTCCTGCTCAGCTGTGATGTCTTCTTCTGATACTTCACCGCAGCCGAAAAGAAGGACTAGTGAGAGTAAAACGGGCACATGTCTCTTGCTCATATCGTAGGGGTTTGATTTCTAACGACTGGGAAGACGTCCGAACCGAGGCCTGAAGCAGCGGGTCGAGAATAACTAAATCAATATAAGCAATTCCGCCGGGAGCTGAACGAGCCGCTACGCTTCTTCGCTGTGTTCCCGGATTCCATAGATTAGCAGGTAGCCGATCATCCAGAACTCGCCGACCGTGGCAGGAATGGTCAGGGCACTGGTCCACGAGCCGCCGACACCGAGGTAAGAGATGAAGGTGCTTAGTAAATACCCCATGCCGCCCAGGATCAGTACCCTCCCCAGCCACGTGGGCATTCTCTTGGAGGTCATCACCACGTATCCCATGGGGATGAGCCACAGTCCGAAGAACAGCCCTCCCACTCTCCAGGCGTTGGCCGAGAGGCGGGACAACAGCTGGATCATCACGACCTTGTCTTCCTGCGAAGAAGAAGCGGAAGCCACATCGAGCGCCGCGCCCATGGCAATGGCGCTGACCATGATCACGGCAGAATTCACCGTGCCCCAGATACCCAGGGACCAGGCTCCCCACTCGTGGATGCCCCGAAAGAGCCGGTAGAACCAAACGGCGGCGAGCGCTTGCGAAACGACAATGCCCAGTTCCAGGGCCAGTCGTATGCGCGCGACGGAGGCTGACGCGGTCAGGTTTGCGAGTGTTTTCGAGGGGTCATCGGCCAAGAACACCTGCGGGTGATAGACAACAAAGCCCAGTACGCCGGTGATGGCCAGCAGCAAATACCACACGCCGGCCAGGCGGGCAGTCCTAAGCAGGTCTTGTTGTGACTCATTCATGTGTTTGATTTGGCTTACGTTTCGCAAGGAGTTGACTCATCAAAAGTAAGCAAGTTGTGATTGGAGTCAAGCCGCGAGAATTTGTCCCCAATTGCGGGTTAGCACTAATTTTGTCAGGAATCACTCTGGTCATGCGTTGACCTTCCCAGTTCAGGCTTACTTATTGTCCTTGCGCGGGTGTCGCTTGGCGATACGTAAAGTTGCCACGATAACCAGCCACGAAACAAATGGGATGAATAGAAAGATAAAGGCAGGACGGGTCTGCGGGATTCTCACCATTCCACTATAAAATACCAAGGAAGCAGCCGTCAACAGGATTACAGTCCAGTAGAGCCTGGTGCTCATTTTTTCTGTCCAGCTTTTTGAAAGTCGGTAGGTGAACAGTAGTCCAACAAATGGGGAAAGCACCCAGGTCGTAAAGAGCCCCAGTAGGAGAATTGATTGCTGACTGCTCCCTGTTTTGAACATGAAGTACAGAGAACCAACAGTTCCGACCCCAAGTATTGTTAGGGCCCATTTCCCTACTGAGTTGCGGCTTGAGGAATGATTGCCTGTCATAGTTTTGCGGTAGGTTCCTGAGTGTTTTAGAAGGTGCCTCTCGACACGCATACCTACGTGTGCCGGGTCAGCTAGATCTTCAGATATTCGGAAAGTTGTCCTTTGTTATCTGCTTCAATAGCCTTCTTCAGCTCGGAATTAATCTTCACATTGTTTTTATCGTCTTTGGCATACTCAATAATCAGTTTCACGGCATTGAACTTGATCTTATCCTGATCCTTTGAATCGGCCTTATTTTCCAGGACATATTTTGTCATCGCAGCCATATAGAGCCCCAGAAGATCATCGCTCTTTTTCGCAAATTTCGTCGCCTGCTCATCCAGGGTAAAACTATAGTACGGCGTTCCCGACATCCATTT
>JAEUUE010000101.1 GCA_016787605.1 Cyclobacteriaceae bacterium | reverse complement strand
CTCCAGCTCGAAATGACGAAGGTGAATTATATGGACGCCTCCGAGCGATCGTACGATGAAGCAAAGGCCGCGAAAATCCGCGAAGTGTTAAGGAGAGTTTTTTTGAAATTGATCGATCAATTATGAGGGCGAGCACAGCCTTGAAGTGGTTTCGGTTCAAGGGGATTCTCCAGCGGGAAGACTGGCTGATGCCGGCGTACGTGGGTGTAGATCACCAGGGGATCATTTATCAAATATCCTCAAGTCCTCCGCCGGAAGGCGCCGCCATCGAAGCGGTCGAGGGTTATGCATTACCCGGTTTTCAGAATGCCCATTCCCATGCGTTTCAATACGCCATGGCAGGCACCGCCGAGAGCCACACGCCCGGCACGGATGATGATTTTTGGACCTGGCGCGAGGCGATGTACGGCACCGCGCTGACTATAGATCCGGACCAGGCCGAGGCTGTCGCGGCAATGTTGTATGCCGAGATGGTTCGCCATGGGTATACGCAGGTGGCCGAGTTTCATTACCTCCATCACGACAAGTCGGGGACGCCCTATAGCAACCTGGCGGAAATGGCGGAACGCATGGTGGCTGCGGCACAGACCGCGGGCATCCGCATCACCCTGATTCCTGTATTCTACCAGAAGGGTGGCTTTGGCAAGCCGCCGGAAGAACGGCAAAGGCGATTTATTTCAGGGAGCCTCGATGAGTACTTACGCTTGCTGGAGGCCTCGGGGGATATCGTGAAGAACTACCCGGGCGCCAGCCTCGGTTTCAGCGTACACTCGCTCCGAGCCGTTGACCTGCGCGATATCGTTCTCGCGTTTGAACAGGGTCCGAAGGAGATTCCCTTTCACCTGCATGTGGCAGAGCAACTGAAGGAGGTAGCCGATTGCCTGGCCTTCACCAAGGAGCAACCAATGCAATGGGTGCTCAACCATCTTCCGGTTAACCACCGGTTCAACCTGGTTCACAGCACGCATCTCGACGACGACGAGGTACAGCGCCTCGCGGCGAGCGGCGCGCAGGTGGTGCTTTGTCCTTCGACGGAAGGAAACCTGGGTGACGGAATATTCCGGATGAAAGAGTACACGCGTCTCGGCGGCCGCTGGACGATCGGAACCGACAGTCACATCGGCATTAATCCAATGGAGGAACTTCGAATGATCGACTACCGGCAGCGACTGGTTACCCACCGTCGCAATACATTTGACGGCGATGCGGCGCATTACCTGGTTAATGAAGCCGTGACTTCCGGGCGGGTGGCCATGGGACGCCAAAGGGAAGAGCACTTCGCGCCAGGACTCCCGCTGGATGCAGTTGTATTCAAGGCAAACTCCCACCTGGTGGAGACTTCTGACGCACAGCATTTGAGTGCCGTATTGGTTTACACATCTGATTCAAGTCGTATCCTGGGAACGATGATCGGCGGCCGGTGGATTGTTCGTGATCAGCACCATGAGCGCGGCCAACTCATCAAGAGCGAATTTATCCAGGCGATGGGGGAGCTGCGCAAGGGAGGCTGAAGTAATGCGGAACGAGGACAGAGTATTGGTAAACGTCGCCCGGCTGACCGTCTGGTCAGTATCCCTCTGCTTGTTGCTCATGGGGTTCATGCTGGTGATCGTATGGTTACCCGGCCAGCCCACCGAACCGGGATTGCCTGCAACCGATCCGGTAGCCAAACAGCTATGGTCGCCACCGGACTCAACAGGTATTCCCGATACGCCCGAGGGTGATTTGATTCGTTATGGTCGTGAGTTGGTTGCTCACACCGCCGTTTACCTGGGTCCTTCGGGTACGGTAGCGCCCATCAGCAACGGCATGAATTGCCAGAATTGTCACCTGAAGGCAGGCAAGAAGATCTGGGGCAATAACTATTCTGCGGTAGCGTCGACGTACCCAAAGTTTCGTGCGCGGTCGGGCACGATAGAGACCATTGAGCGCCGGGTGAACGACTGCCTTGAGCGCAGTCTGAATGGAAAAGCGTTGGAAGAGGGAAGTCGTGAACTCGACGCTTTCGTGGCCTACATCCGCTGGGTGGGTAAAGACGTTCCTGAACACACGGCTCCGGAAGGATGCGGAATCAAGGACCTTCCCCTGCTGAAGAAGCCGGCGGATCCGGAGAGAGGAAAGGTGGTGTTTGTCGCACATTGCGCGCGATGCCATGGCGAGGATGGGCAGGGAATGCGAAAGGAAGGCCCGGAGTGGCTCTATCCCCCTCTCTGGGGTCCCGGGAGTTTCAATACGGGCGCGGGCATCTATCGCCTCTCCCGGATGGCCGGCTATATCAAGATGAATATGCCCAATGGGGTGCGTGCCGACAGTATCGTGTTGTCGGATGAAGAGGCCTGGAATGTGGCCGCCTTTATCATTTCACAACCGCGACCGCAGAAGGATCTCGCAGGCGATTGGCCCGATATTTCCACCAAGCCGTTTGATTACCCCTTCGGACCTTATGCCGATGCCTTTTCGGAGGTACAGCACAAACTAGGGCCCTTCGGTCCCATTGTCGCCGCCAAGGAACCAAAGTGATTACTTCAGTGTGGTCTCAAACAACTTGAGAATGCGTTTGTACTCATCCGTCCAGCTGCTGGGCTCCACAAACCCGTGATCCTCCAAGGGGTAGACGGCGAGCTCCCAGTTGTCTTTTCCGAGTTCGATCAGTCGCTGCGATAGCCGTACGGCATCCTGGAAGTGCACATTCACATCGACCATGCCATGGCAGATCAGCAAATGACCTTTCAGGCCTTCAGCGTGGTAGATCGGTGAGCTCTTTGCGTACGCCACACTGTCAGTTACTGGTTCGTTGAGAATGTCTGACGTGTACCCGTGATTGTAATGCGCCCAATCGGTAACCGGGCGTAAGGCTGCGCCGGCGGCAAAAACATCGGGCGTAGTGAACATGGCCATCAGGGTGATGAAGCCGCCGTAGGAACCGCCGTAAATGCCAATCCGCCTGGGGTCCACCTGGTGCTGATCCGCCAGCCACTTCGCCCCGTCAATATGATCCTCAAGGTCCTTGCCGCCCATGAACCGGTAAATCCCGGTGCGCCAATCCCGCCCGTAACCCGCGCTGGCCCGGTAATCGATGTCGAGCACCGTGTATCCCCGATCGGCAAGCAGGTTGTGGAACATGTACTCGCGGAAGTAGCTGGCCCACCACTTGTGTGCGTTTTGCGTGTAGCCGGCACCATGGACGAAGATCACGGCGGCCCCGTTGGGTGATGCGGGCTTGTACAACCGGGCATAGACACTGGCGCCGTCACGAGCTTTGAAGTTAATTACCGCGGGTTCCCGCCAGGGGTAGGAAGCAAATTCTTCTGACACGGACCGCGTGATTTGCTGGGCGATTGCGCCGGGCTTGTTTTCCTGCAAGTAGAGTTCCCACGGTTTATTGCTGTACGAATAACGAATCGCCATCCATTTTCCGTCGGGAGAAAGGGAGACTTCGTGCGCCCCGGTATTTTGCGTAAGCCGTTCGGCTTTTCCCCCGGCAACGGGCAGCCGGTAGAAATGCTTTTCACCGGGGTGAACCTCGTTGGTAGTGAGATAGAAGTATTTCTTGTCTCTTGAAAGTTCGACACGCTGCACCTCATAGTTCCCAGAAGTGAGGGCGCGGCGTTGACCGGAAGCCATGTCAAAACTGTAGAGGTGCGAATAGCCGGATTCCTCGGAGAGGAACCAGAGCAGGTTATCATTAATCCAGCCGGTCGTGGAGGAGCCAAATCCATTCGCCGGACCACCCACCCATGCCTCATCGTGCCACCGGTCGATGGGGCGCAGTTGACGTGTCGTGAGGTCAACCGAAGCCAGCCAGCGATCTTTGTTATCCTGTGATTGAACGATAACTACGTTGTTTTTCCCTGAATCGGACCAGTAGGGCCCAAAAAAGATGACGGCGCGATTTTCAGGCTTGGGTGGTTTACTGTCTTTGGAAGGTTTGGCCGGATAGTCCTTGCGGAAGGCAGGTACTTCCTGGATTCCCGGCAGCGCGTCGAACCGCACGGCAAGCACCGTATCCTTCCCGATGTCGTATACCATCATATCGTAGGCGGCCTGAGCGGCGCCCACCTTGCTACGGGCAGGGATGTCTTCGGTAAAACCGGATTCGGTCACATAGTTGGGGACAATCGTGCTTTTTATGTTCGGCGACTTGGCCAGGCGAAAGGTCACGTAATTGCCGTCAGGGGAAATTTGAATCTGGTCGGCGCTGCGGTCATCGAGATAGATCTCCTTCGGCCGCTTGACGCGATCGGCTTTCTGAATTTTCTCAGCCGCCTTGCGATTGTCGCTCCGGCGCTTCAACACTTCAAAGTAGGCGAGTTGATCCGCTTTCAGCCATTTCTCCTGCTCGCTCATTTTGGGATCCGGTCGCTTGGTGCCCTTTCGGAAATCGGTATGCTGGGCAAAGAGACCGGAAGAGATTTCCCAACTGTACAGGTTGCCATTGGCCATAAAGAAGACTTTCTTTTCATCGACGGAGAAGGCGGGATTGGATTCACGTTCCGTGGTTGAAGTGATCGGCGTGGAACGACCGGTCGGGATATCCAGCAGAAAGAGGTCACCATTCTTCTCGTAAACTTTTCGGGTGAACGCCCGATTGTAGGAGCCCCCGCGTGAGGGTAAGGCCCGGCGAATGGTTGCGGTCACCTTTCGGGGTGTCCGGTCGCCCAGCGAAATAGTGTACAGGGAGTCGCCCGGGTGCTTCTCGGGATTCCAGTTGAAGTACAGTTGCTTTCCATCCTCGCTCCAGTAGGGATTGGAAGGAGAGACCCCGATCCACTTGGGGTCGCGCATGATTTTTTCAACGGTAAGCGGTGAAAGCGTTTGCGCGTGGGCCACACCGGCTACCAACCACAGAAGAAGGATTCGTTTCATGATGAAGGGGTGAAGAAGGAGGGAAATTAGTGACCCGACAGGAAGCGAGGCACGACAAAAGTGATGGATGGCGAGAGGTTATTGCTTTTCCTTCGTCAGGTCGCTGAACAGGCTGTTGAATACGGACAGAATCAGGCTGAAGGCAAGCGCCCACCAAAAGCCGTCGACCTGGAAATCGTCGACGAAATAGTCGACCCCGAGAATGATGAGGGCGTTGATAACCAGCAGGAACAAGCCAAGGGTAACCAGGGTGATGGGGATGGTCAATACGATGAGGATGGGCCGGATCACGAGGTTGGAGAACGAAACGAGCGCAGCCACCAGCAGGGCAGCCCAGTAATCGGTCACGTGCACCCCGGGAAGGAGGTAGGCGGTGAGCATCACGGCGACACCGGACAGGAGAAATCGGACGACGAGGTTCATCAGGGAAATTCTTGGCGAATATCTTCATTTCAACGGGAACAATTTGGCTCCCGCTTTACTTTTTATGCTGATTGAGGTTACCGTAATTTCGAAATCGTGTACGCCATTGTGGACATTGAAACGACGGGAGGTTATGCGGATAACCACCGGGTGACCGAGGTGGCCATCATTCATCATGATGGTCTGCAGATCACACACCGCTACCAGACCCTGATTAATCCGGGGCGTCGGGTTCCCCTTTTTATTACCGGGCTGACCGGTATTACCAATGAAATGGTCCGTTCGGCACCGCTTTTTGAAGACGTGGCGGAGGACCTCTACGAGCAATTGAAAGAGAAGGTTTTCGTCGCCCACAATGCGCATTTCGATTACGGATTCCTCAAGAAGGAATTTGAGGAGGCGGGTATCAGCTGGACAGCGAAGAAGTTATGCACCGTGAAGCTGAGTCGAAAAATCTTTCCGGGTCTGGATTCGTACAGCCTGGGTCGGCTGGCGGAGAGCCTGGGGATAACCATCGAAGACCGTCACCGGGCCGGCGGGGACGCGGAGGCTACCGCGCGCATTTTTGACTTGCTGCTCAAGCGGGATGACCAGGGCGTCATTGCCAAAGCGCTGAAGCGGGGATCCGGAGAAGCCATCCTGCCGCCCAACCTCCGCAAGGAGGACGTGAGCCAATTGCCTGACAAGCCGGGGGTGTACTTTTTCCTCGATGCTCGCGGCCAGGTGATCTATGTCGGAAAGGCGGTCAACCTTCGGAAACGAATCTATGGTCACTTTACGGGTGAAGCATCGGAATGGAATCGCTCCAACATCCGCAATGAAATTCATGGGATCCGGTATGAACTTACCGGCAACGAACTCATTGCCCTTATCCTGGAGGCCCAGGAAATCCGCAACCGATGGCCGAAGTACAACCTGGCCCAGAAGGTCCGGGTGGAGCAGTGGGGAATTTTTGACTATTACGATGGCAACGGGTACCGGCGATTTGTAGTCAATGCGGTGGGGCGACAGGCCAGGCCGCTGCTCACCTTTGCCAACAAGAGTGCTGCGTGGAGTACGTTGTGGAACAAGGTGAAGGAATTTAATCTGTGCCCCAAGTTGTCGGGTCTGCAGACGGCCAAGGGCAAGTGCTTTGCGCACCAGTCAGGTTCTTGCCAGGGAGCCTGCGAAGGCAAGGAAGATGTATCGGCCTACAATGCCCGGACAGAGGCCATGCTGTCGTCGTTTGAATCGCAAGGGGCAACTGCCGCTATCCTGGGCATCGGTCGATCGCCGGATGAACAGTCCGTCATCCTGGTCGAGCAAGGCAACTATTCCGGGTTTGGCTTCGTCGGCCGGGGTATTTCCCTGGAGGATGTGACTGCTGTGCGCCAATGGATTGTGCCCGGCAAGGACAACCGGGTGGCGCAAAACCTCGTTACCTCGGTGTTGCAGAACCCTGAAGACCGGGAGATTCTCTACTTCGATTGAGCGGGGGACCGCTTATCCCCGATTCGGAAGGTTTTTGCCCCTAATTCTTTATACTTGCGCTTTACTTTTCTGGAATCGAGGCAATTATGGCATTGGAAGCAGTAACCGAACGCGTGCAGGAGCACCAGAGCAAAATCGATCAGGTTTATACCGAGGTATCCAAAGTGGTGGTTGGCCAGGATTACATGGTCAACCGATTACTGATCGGTCTCTTTACCAATGGTCATATTTTGCTGGAAGGCGTCCCGGGCCTGGCGAAGACACTGACGATCTCCACGGTGGCGAAGGTTCTTCATCTCGATTTCCAGCGGATCCAGTTTACCCCCGACCTTCTGCCTTCCGACCTGGTGGGCACCATGATCTACAACCAGCGGGAGGGAAAATTTGAGGTCAAGAAGGGTCCTATTTTCGCCAACATCATCCTGGCGGACGAAATCAACCGGTCTCCGGCCAAAGTGCAATCGGCACTTTTGGAAGCTATGCAGGAGAAAACGGTGACGATTGGTGAAACGACGTTCAAACTCGATAAGCCATTCCTGGTCATGGCAACGCAAAACCCCGTCGAGAACGAGGGCACTTACCCGCTCCCCGAGGCGCAGGTCGACCGGTTCATGATGAAAGTATCGGTGTCCTATCCCTCCAAGGAACAGGAGCTGGAGATCATGCGCCGGATCGCCAACATGCAGTTTGACTTTACGGTGAACGCGGTGCTGACCAAGGAAGACATCTTTGCCATACGGGAAGAAGTCAATCGTGTGAAGATCTCCGAGTCGCTGGAAAAATACATCATCGAATTGGTTTCGGCGTCGCGCTATCCGAAGGAATACAAGCTCGACCACGAGGCGCAATACATCCAGTTCGGTGCGTCGCCGCGGGCCAGCATCAACCTGAACCTGGCGTGCAAAGCCGCTGCGTACCTGGAGGGAAGGGACTATGTGCTTCCGGAAGATATTAAGGAAGTGGCCCCCGACGTGATGAATCACCGCATCCTGCTCAACTACGAAGCGGAGGCCGACAACGTAAAGACCACGGACATCATCCGGGCCATCCTGGCGAAAGTTCCTATCGGGAAGTAGGTTAAACCAACTTTAGCGCTGTTACGCCTCCTTTAACCAAATTCCTTTGGTTAAAGAATTCGTTTTCAAAAGGTAATCCGTTTTGCTGCCTGTCCTACACCGGAATTTTTGGGCTGCATTGCAAGGGGGTTTAACAATTAGGTAACACCGGCGAATCAGCCGGGTAATATGGTGGGGAGACCTTTGTGTCGTGAATTCCACCCCTATGCGTTCAGCCCTGTTTACCGCTTGTTTCATTCTTTTAGCCGGAATTTCCCTGGCTCAAAATGGCTCGATTGCCGGGAAGGTAGTTGATGCAAAGACACAGGAGCCGATTATCGGGGCCAACGCCGTCATTGAGGGCACAACGGTGGGAGCAGCCACAGACCTGGATGGCGCCTTCCGCATCAATAACGTGAAGCCCGGAACCTATACGCTGGTTGTTTCCTTTATCACCTACAAAACGCAGACCCTCACCGACGTTGTCGTGGAAAGCGGCAAGATTACCACCCTGGAAATTCCGCTTCCGGAAGAAGTGGCCGAACTCTCCGAAGTGGTGGTCACCGCCAAGCGGGAAATCAATACCGACGCCAACCTCATCAAGAGCATCCGGGAGGCTAAACTGGTGGTGAGCGGAATCTCCGCGGAGCAGATTACGAGGCTTCCGGATCGCGATGCGGCCCAGGTCATGCAGCGCGTCCCCGGTGTGACCATCGTAGACAACCGATTTGTCATTGTTCGGGGTGTGCCTGAGCGCTACAACCAGGTCATGATCAACGGCGCCATTGCCCCGAGTACGGAGATTGACCGTCGTTCATTCTCTTTTGATCTCATCGGTTCGGGTGCGATCGACCAGATGCTCATTTACAAGAGCGCGACGCCCGAGATGGCGGGTGACTTTGCCGGCGGGCTCATTCAAGTGGTTACCAAGCAGCCGACTAACGAGAACTTCACCCAGGTGGGTGTCAATTTCGGCTACCGTACCAACATGACCGGTCAGGATTTCATCTCTTCCCAGGGAAGTTCTACCGATGTCTTTGGTTTTGACAATGGCTTCCGCGACCTCCCTGCAAATTTCCCGACGTCCAGTCAATTGCGGAATTCAGCGAAGAATTCCGGCCTCCGCGAGCGCGCCGGCAAGTCGCTGACCAACAATTTTGCCCCGATCACCAAAACGGCGCCGATGAACCTGGGCTTCAACCTGGGGTTGGCCAGGAACTTCACTATCGGCCGGGTCAAGGTCGGAAACCTTACCTCGCTGATGTACTCCAATTCGTACGCCCATTCCGAGGCGGACTTCCTGCGCTACAACTCCTTTACGCCTACGTCGGCCGAAAAGCGGTTTGAATACCGGGATGACTTCTACAGCAATGATGTCCGGTTCAACATCGTCCACAACTGGTCGGTTGATGTCAACGAACGGAACCGGATCGAATTCAAGAACCTGTTTGTCCAGCTGGGCGAACATGAGACTACCATTCGTACCGGGGATGATGAAATTCAGAACCCGAACTTTGACCGCATCAATTACGCGTATCATTACCTGAGCCGCTCGATCTATTCCGGCCAGCTCACCGGTTCTCATAAGTTTGGCGACGGATCAAACAAGATCAGCTGGATGGCCGGGTTTAACTATGTCAACCGCAACGAACCTGACTATCGCCGGTTCCGGACCTTCCGCGATAAAGCCTTCGCCGGGTCCGAAGAGCCTTATACCATGCAACTTCCTGCCGCCGGCAATGTGTTTGAAACCGGGCGTTTCTGGTCGGATTTGACGGACAAGGGATATGCCAATTCTGTCGATTTCGAAAAGCGATTTGGCACAGAAGACTCTAAGCGCGCACCCGTGATTCGCGCGGGATACTATGCCGAATACAAGACAAGAGAGTTCAACGCCCGCTACATCAACTACCTCTATCCTAATACCGCAGATTTCGATCAGGCCATTGGTCAGGAGTTGGCACGTCTTCCCCTGACGGACATATTCGCTCCTGAAAACATCAAGAAGAAGGATGGGTTTGTCATCGAAGAGGGAACGCAGCCCCAGGATTCTTATTCCGGCAAGAATCTCCTGACAGCGGGCTACGTAGGGGGCACCCTTCCGGTGGGAAAGTTTGACATTACCGCCGGTTTCCGCGGAGAGTACAATGTTCAAAAGCTGGACGCACGTACGAATACTTCACCCGTCGCCGTGAATAACCCGGTCTTTTCTGCGTTGCCGTCGCTCAATGTTGCGTATAACCTGACGGAGCGTTCGCTGGCCCGCCTGGCGTACAGCCGTACCGTCAACCGCCCGGAGTTCCGGGAGCTTGCGCCGTTCCTCTATTATCAGTTTGAGTATGAAGCTGCCTTGATCGGCTCAGAGAAACTTCAGACGGCGACTATCGACAACATCGACCTTCGCTGGGAGATGTACCCGAATCCCGGGGAAGTGCTGAGCGTCGGTGGATTCTATAAACACTTCACCAACCCGATTGAGACGTATTTGCAGATTACTTCCGAGAACCCCCAGCTGACTTATGGCAATGCGCCTTCGGCAACGTCGTATGGCCTGGAGGTGGAGTTCCGGAAATCCTTGTCTAGCCTGGGGATATCCAAGTTCTTGCGGAATACCTCGGTCAACATCAATGCAGCCTGGATCCACAGCAACGTAGACATCGGCACGGCTGCGGCGAATCAAAACCAGATCCAGAACCGCCCCCTGCAGGGACAATCGCCGTACATCATCAATACCGGTCTCTATTATTTTGACGAAGCATCCGGGTTTGGAGTGAATGTGGCCTACAATGTATTTGGTCCCAGGATCTTTTCCGTGGGAGACAAGCTCTTCCCTTCGTGGTGGGAAATGCCCCGCAACTCCCTGGACTTCCAGGTTTCTAAAGTGTGGGCCAAACGTTTCGAAGCCAAGCTGAATATCCGGAACCTGCTCGATGCGGCCTACACGATCTACCAGGACAACAACAACGACAACGAGATCGTCACGAGCCAGGAGGCAATCATTCGCAATTACCGTGTCGGGACGACCTATACGATCGGGTTCTCCTACAAGTTCGGGGCCCGATAGGATTGAGGTTGTTAAGTCCGTGTTAGGTGGCATTCCGTCCGTTAACAGACCCGTAATGAATTCGTAATTGCCCTTTGATTCCTGGCCGATTCACGCGGGCTACTTTTGAACCGAAAAAAATAAGTCATGAAGAATAAGTTTATCCTGTTTGCCCTCGTGGCAATGGCGTCTCTGCTCACCATGTGCAGCGAAGACGAGAAGATCAACCCGGCCGCGTCCATTACCCTGGACCCGGCATCCGATTCGGGAAAGCCGGGTGAAGTAGTCAGCGTAAATGTTGGCTTTGATGCGCCCAATGGTGCGCAGGACCTGTATGTATACGTCAACGGAGTCGAAGAAGACTTTATTTCCGTGTCCGGTGTTTCCTCACCCTACACGTACGAGTATACCGTGCCGACCGACGCCACCATCGGCTCGACGATCGCCCTGGCGTTTCAGCTGATCGATGCGAAAGGGTATCCCAGCCAGGTGGCCAATTTCCTGATTACGGTAGGGGAGACGTTGAGCGGTACGCTGACGACGCGCACGCTCGACGCGGCTCAGCAGTACTTCATCAAAGGACAGGTGTTTATTCCCAACGGAGTTACCGTGACTATTCCCGCGGGGACCATCCTCAAGGGAGATAAAGCCACCAAGGCAACTCTCATCGTACAGCCCGGCGGCAAGTTGGTTTGCAACGGAGAAGCCAATAACCCGGTTGTGTTTACTTCTGCGCAACCTGTCGGTGCCCGTGACCGCGGCGACTGGGGAGGAATTGTCATGCTGGGCAACGCCTGGGTCAACCAGTCCGCTCAGCCCGCCATCGAAGGTATCACCCCTACGCAGAAATTCGGCAGCACCACAGCGGAAGGGGCCACGCCCACGACGAACGCCAACGAGAACTCGGGAACACTGCGGTATGTCCGCATTGAGTATGCGGGCATCGAGCTTACCCCGAACAATGAGACGAACAGCCTTACCCTGGGCGGTGTTGGCAATGGGACTACGATGGAATACGTCCAAGTTTCGTATGGAGGCGATGACGGCTTTGAATGGTTTGGAGGCACCGTCAACGGCAAGTACCTGGTATCCCTTTCCACCTGGGACGATGATTTTGATACGGACTTTGGCTTCCAGGGAAATATTCAGTTTGGACTCGTGGTTCGCAATCCCTTCTTCGGCGACCAGTCTGGTTCCAATGCCTTTGAGTGCGATAATGCACCGAATGCCAACGACACGCCTTCCGGTGCCAGCGGTTACACCCGTCCGGTATTCTCCAATATCACGGTTCTGGGACCCCGCGATTTTACCACAGGTCTTGGATCGGGAACTTCGGCGCGGTCCATTTCCGCCAACTACCAGAATGCCATCCACATTCGCCGTCGGGTAGCCATCTCCATCTTCAATTCCTTCTTCAGCGGATTCCCCGTGGGCGTTCGTTTGGATGATCAGGCTACTCTCGATAACCTGAACAACGGAACTTCGCGACATGCGTTCAATGTGCTGGCCTCGCCCAATAACACGGTATTGGGAACGAGCACGTCTTCATCAAACGTCGCTTTTGCCACAGGCTTGAGCGGTGGTGATGCCACGACTCTTCAGGCGTATTGGACCAACAACAACAATACGCTGGTGAACCCGTCAGCCGGCGCTCCCTGGTCGCCCACCCCGGGCACACCCGCCAATTCCGTCGATCCCTACCCGGGATTGGGGCTTAACCAGAATATGTTCTGGGGTGGTTCAACGTCTTCCACCTATCCCTCGAATCCCAACTTCACGGTAACCGCGGGGACGCTTTCTTCGGGGGCTGACTTTACCGACCCCAAGTTGCCGGGTTCGTTCTTCACGTCCACTACGTATCGCGGCGCATTCGGCGCGACGGATTGGACCGACGGTTGGGCAGAATTCCAGCCCTTGAGCAAAATTTATTGATGGGTCTTTGCCGATAACAGGAAGCCTCCGATGCGTTGGAGGCTTCCTTTTTTATGGTCTACATTTGTCCGATATGCGAAGAGGGTTCATTCTTTTAGCGACGATCACGCTGCTCACCAGTTGCCGATGGGAAAAGGATTATCGTCCAGCCAGCCACCTGTCGGTCCAGCAGCAGGAAGACCTCATGCAGGAAATCATCCGGTATGTGGCCCGGTCGCCGGAAGGGATACGGCCCGAGCAGCGTTTGGAAACCCGCTTTGACGAGCACTACCAGGAGCAACGACGGATGCACCGGTTGGATGCCTGTTACCGTGACGGAGATGTGGTGTTCTTCCTGGTGAGCCGACCCGCGCCCAGCCTGACAGAGAAGCGCGTGGCCATTGGGGGTCTTGTGGAGCGCGACCAGGCAGGAGCCATGATCTATTATGAGGAGATCTTTCGTACCTGGAAGATGGAGCCGGACACCCTTGAGCGACGCGCCCTGTTTCTGTTCGACCGGATGGTGAGAGACGAAGACCTCAAAGGATACTATTCCAGCAAAACGGGCAACACCGACTACATCGAATT
>JAEUUE010000088.1 GCA_016787605.1 Cyclobacteriaceae bacterium | reverse complement strand
TTTCTCGACTCGAACGTACATTTGGGCCGCCATTGTTGCTGTCATTGTCCTGCTGGGATACATGTCGGTAAACCTTCTTCGCTCCATCGGGAAAAACTAGGTGACAGCCCCAGGCTTAAACTTAAAGTCTGGTGAACATTTATTTATTTTGCTCCGTTCTAAGCCAAATATCCAATCCCGATGCGCCACCTGCTCCTCTTCTGCCTGTTTATCCTTCTTTCATGCCAATCCCCGGCACCCGACCTGAAGACCGGCACCTGGCGCGGCGTCATCGGCATCCAGGGCAAAGAACTTCCCTTCACCTTCGATGTGGAAAAATCGGGAGACTCCTACCGGGCCTATTTGAAGAATGTCTCCGAGAAAATTCTGCTGGATGAAATCACCTTTCGGGGGGATTCCGTCTACATGACCCTCCACGTTTTTGATGCCGATCTCCGGGCCCGGGTGGAAGGAGACAAACTCACGGGAACCTTTTACAAGAAATATGCCCCCGACTTCAGCATGCCGTTTACGGCGACTTTTGGCGATGACTACCGGTTTGTGAAGAATACCGACGAGCAGGTTACCCCCGATTTCTCCGGCACCTATCAGCTGGAGTTCAAGCCCGACAAAGATCCCGCCTATCCTTCAGTGGGCGTTTTCGAGCAACGCGGCAACCACCTCACCGGGACTTTTCTGACCCCCATGGGAGACTATCGATTCATTGAAGGTAACGTGGTCGACGGCCAGCTGCTGCTGAGCACGTTCGATGGCAATCACGCTTTCCTGTTTACAGCCACCTTGTCCGGCGATTCCCTGCGCGGCGACTACTACTCCGGAAAAAGCGCCCATGAAGTTTTCTATGGCGTGAAGAATCCCGATGCCAGGATGCCCGATCCTGAGTCCCTTACTTTTCTCAAGGAAGGCTACGATCGCATTGACTTCTCTTTTCCGGACCTGCAGGGCAACCCGATCAAACCCACCGACGATCGCTTCCGCGACAAAGTCCTTATCCTGCAGATTTTCGGAACGTGGTGCCCCAACTGCATGGATGAGACGAAGTTTCTCAGCCAGTGGTACCGCGACAACCATGACCGCGGCGTGGAAATCCTCGGGCTCGCGTACGAGCGCAAGCCGGACTTTGATTATGCTTCTACCCGCGTAATCAAGATGAAGGAGAAATTCAACGTCCCCTACGAGTTCGTGATCGCCGGGGTCAACGACAAGGAAGAAGCGGCCAAGACCCTGCCCATGCTCAACCGGGTGCTGGCTTTCCCCACCACCATCATCATCGGGCGCGACGGCAAGGTGAAGCACATTTATACCGGGTTTGAAGGTCCCGGGACGGGCGTGTATCATGAGCGGTTTAAGGAGCGCTTTAATCAGCTGATTAATGAACTATTGAGCCAGTAGCTTGGTTAAGCTGAAAGCTAAAAGCTGAGTCAGAAGCTGAATTAGAAATGCAAAAACGTGTAGTGGTCGGGCTTTCCGGCGGTGTGGATTCCAGCGTCGCCGCCTACCTGCTGAAGGAACAGGGGTATGAGGTTATTGCCATGTTCATGAAGAACTGGCACGACGACTCCGTGACCATCAGCAACGAGTGCCCCTGGCTCGACGACAGCAACGACGCCATGATCGTGGCCCAGCAGCTGGGCATCCCCTTCCAGACTATCGACCTCAGCGTGGAGTACAAGCAGCGCATCGTCGACTACATGTTCGCCGAATACGAGCGCGGCCGAACGCCCAACCCCGATGTGTTGTGTAACCGGGAGATCAAATTTGACATTTTCTTAAAGGCCGCCCTGAAACTCGGCGCCGACTTTGTCGCCACAGGACACTATGCGCGCAAAGGGGAAACAACCGTAAACGGGAAAACGGTCTATCGCCTGCTTTCCGGGAAAGATCCCAACAAGGATCAAAGCTATTTTCTTTGCCAGCTCAGCCAGGAGCAACTGGCCAAATCGCTTTTTCCGGTCGGCGAACTCCTGAAGCCCGAAGTAAGGGCCATTGCCCGCAAGGCCGGCATCGCCACCGCGGAGAAAAAAGATTCGCAGGGATTGTGCTTTATCGGCAAGGTGCACCTCCCCGACTTCCTGCAGCAGCAGTTGAAGCCGCGGAAAGGCAAGGTGATCGAAGTCCCGGCTTCGTCGGCACTCTTTTCAGAAAATGAACACGCTGTCGACCTGGCCGAAGTCACCCGGCCGTATGCCCTGACCCCGCAGGCGGGTGAGGTGGTGGGTGAACACAACGGCGCGCACTATTACACCATTGGCCAGCGCCGCGGGCTGAACCTCGGCGGGTTTGAGAAGCCCTTGTTTGTCATTGGCACCGACACCCGCGAGAATATTCTTTACACCGGCATGGGTGAAGATCATCCGGGCTTATACCGGCGCGGCTTGTTTTTGGGGCATGAAGACCATTGGGTGCGCGAGGACATGAACCTGGGTGTCGGCGAGTCACGCCGCTATATGGCCCGCATTCGCTATCGTCAGCCACTCGAAGCCTGCACCCTTCACCGCCGCGAAGAAGGCATATACATCGTCTTCGACCGCCCCCAGCGTGGCGTCACGCCCGGTCAGTTTGCGGCGTGGTATGAAGGAGAAGAGCTTGTTGGATCTGGAGTCATTTCCTGACTGTGGTTCACCACCCATTCAACGGTTCAATAGTTCAACGGTTCAATGGTTCGACAGGTTATGGTTACTGCCTCACCGTTCCTTGAGTTCCTTGAGTTCCTTGAGTTCCTCGGGTTCCTTGGGTTCTCAGCCATGCTTCAGCATCAGCCAGCTCTGGAGGGGCAGCATCTTGATTGCCCCGGGCTTCAGCCCGGGGTTGAGAAAAAGAAAGAGTTTTAGGGCCACAGGAGAAATGTCATTCCATACGGCAAATTGATTTGGCCCGCATCGCCATACCCGCTTCAGGGCACGAACTACTTCGAAGACTCAAACCTTCCCCCGCAGATCGCGCAGATGAATACACGCAGATCGCCGCAGAACACGGCCTAAAACGCTGCATTCATCTGCGTGGATTAAATCCTCGAAGATCTGCGGGAAAAAGAAAAGTCGATGCTAACCCTACGGCAACGTTGTAAACGACACTACCGTGCCATAGTAGATTTTGGTGAACCCGGTATCGGCGGCGAAGGCGCGGTAATAGTAGGTTGTGCTGGCGGTAAAGTTTTCCACCTTGATGCTGAACGGGCCTTTGCCGGACGTATCACCGAAGATGTGCCTGCTCGGTGCGGAGAAAATGGATAAGTCGGTCGTCGTTCCCCAGAGAAAGCCCACCGTCAGCGGCTTGATTGGGCCAGTCTCCACTAACTCAGCTTCCAGCACAGCACTCGTCGATCCTACTTCTTGAGCGGCCTTGGTCCGCAACTCAGGCCGGTCAGCCTCGTTGTCCTGACAGGCCGCCAGCAAGACCAATAAGACGATCAGCCTCTTCATGACGGTAAGTTACCGGTAGTTTCCTTAAAACCCGACACGCCACCCGAGATGATGAACTTCATCGCCTGCGAGCCGGAAATATTCAGCGGGGTGACATTATCACGCGACACCACAAAATGGTCGCCGGCGAAAGCGTACGACTGCGGAAAATAAACGACGACCATCTCCGGCAGCCCGATATCCTTCAGGTCGGTCTGCGTGATGAACCCAATCCGGTGCAGCGTGTTCTCCTTGTTGATCCGGACCAGCACAGGCTGGTTGAACTTCCGCTTGTCGCCCACGAAGGCCGCCAGCAGGTCTTTCACCGACCCGTAGATCAGTTTCACCATGGGAATCCGGTTCATGAAGCCATCGAACCAGTTGGAGAAAGTCTGAAAGGCGAAGTTGGTGGTGAAGTAGCCGAACAGCGTGATGGCGGTGAGAATGATGGCAAAGCCCACGCCCGGGTAC
>JAEUUE010000068.1 GCA_016787605.1 Cyclobacteriaceae bacterium | reverse complement strand
TAAACTTTTGGCCTACCATTTGCGTCTTAGGAGTATATAACCTGTGATGAGGAAGATTTACTCGGTTTTGGCAAGTCTGGTGCTCGTGTTCCTGGCCCTTGGGGTCCAGGGGCAATCGGCCGAGTCGTTGTCATTGCCGGGCAATGATGTCCTCCGGTCCGCCCATGTTTATCCTAACCCGGCGGTAGAATATCTCCACCTGAAGTTCGATCAGCCCATTGCACGGGAAGTGACACTGGAGTTGCATTCCATTATCGGCAACAGCCTGGAAATCGAGTCCGAGATCGTGGACGACTTTGAAATCCGCGTCCGCGTGAAAGACCTTCCTTCTGGCTACTACCTGATGGATGTGAAGAAACCCGGCATGAACCACCATGCCTTCAAATTCCTCAAGCGCTGAGGATTCAGAACGTAACGTTGACAGTCATTTCCTTTTCTGCCCGCAGCAGTTTGACGGGTACGGTTTGACCTTTCTCGAACTTGCCGAGCGCGTCCATATAGGACTCCATATCCTTGATGGGAAGATCGCCGATCTGAATAATGACATCCCCGGCCAGTATCCCTGCCTTCTGGGCCGGCTTGCCTTCCGAAACGCCGTCCACCTTGAGCCCGGCGGCTTTGCTCGAATAACTGGGCATCACACCCATCGTCACCTTGAAAGACCTCGATCCGCCAGTTGATTTGCTCTTCGTGGGGAGGTAAGCCAGTTTCGGCTCTTTGTCCATGGTATCAACTACTTTGATGATGGTGTTAAGCACCGCTACTTCTCCTTCGTAGTTGATTTTGTCTGCATCATCGGAGGGTTTGTGGTAGTCGCTGTGTGAACCGGTGAAGAAATGGAGCACCGGGATCTTCTTCAGGTAGAATTTTGTGTGGTCGGAAGGACCTGTACCGGACGAGTCGGTGGTAATGGGGACTTCGGGGGTGCTCAGGCTCTTGAGCAACGGCTCCCATCCCGGGCTTGTTCCTGACCCGCTTACGGCCAGCCCGCCGTTCTTCGGATCGAGACGGCCGACCATGTCGAGGTTGATCATGAAATTGATCTTGCCGAGTTCCATCGTCGGGTGTTCGACAAAGTAGTCCGAACCGTGGAGGCCGAGTTCTTCGCCGGAGAAACAGATGAAGAGGAAGTTGTTCTTTTCTTTGACTTTGTTCGTCTTGTAGTAGCGGGCCAGTTCAAGCAACCCGGCTACTCCGGAAGCATTGTCATCGGCGCCGTTGTGAATCTTTCCGGCGGGATTGGGGTCCAGAGAACTGCCTTGTGTGCCGGTGCCGAGGTGGTCATAGTGCGCCCCGATTACCACGGTCGTGGGTGCGCCGTTGTCCAGGAAGCCGACAATGTTCGAAGCCTTGCCGGGTTCACCGGTGCCATGGATGCCCCCTTTGAAATCGAAGGTCTGCAGGTAGGTCTTGTTATCGCCGTAGGGCTTCAGTTTGAGTTTCTTGAACTGGGAAACCAGGTAGTTGGCCGCGAGTTTTTCACCCTCTGTTCCGGTACCCCGGCCCTGCAATTCGTCGCTGGCGAGGAAGGTGATGTGCGCACGCAGTTTCCCGGGCATCGGTTGTGCGAGCAGGTTAGCGGAAATCAAAAGGGCGAGAAGGGACAGGGTTAGCGTTTTCATGTTGTGCCGGTTTCAGACCGGGTACAAAAGTAACCTGCGGCGTTCGGAGATGATGAACGGAGCCTCATTTTTTTGCTCTTGGGCACGGATGGGTTAATTTTGGTGATTACCGCCGCGATATGAAACCACCGAAAATTGTACTTCTCACCGACTTTT
>JAEUUE010000029.1 GCA_016787605.1 Cyclobacteriaceae bacterium | reverse complement strand
CGAGATATCCTTCAATCGTCTTCGCCTTAGCCGGCGACTCCACAATCACGAGGTTCTTTGCCATTAAAAAATTGATTCAGAAGGCCCCAAATATCACAAATTTTTAAAAAATCAATTTTCAGCATTCATATTTGCACTCGGCCAGCATCGATCAACTGGCCGAATTTATCGCCGGGTGTCCAAGCAAATCATCCTCCTTCGTCACGCGCAAACGGCTGGTAAACAAGCTGGTCAGCGCGATTATGACCGTGTGCTTACACCGGAAGGCGAGGCACAGGCGAGAAAGGCAGGACACCACATGATCCGGAATTCCTTACACCCGGATATCCTGATTTCCAGCAGCGCGTTGCGAGCCCGGCAGACTTCCCTGCTGATCAACGAGTCCACCCGGCTTGCCCAGGATCGAATGGTGTTTTTGGATACACTCTACGAGGCCGATGGCGACACCTGGCTGCTTCAACTTCGTCAATTGGATGACCGGTACAACACGGTGATTTGTGTGGGGCACAACCCCACCCTGTCGTGGCTGGCCAGCCACTTGTCCAGGCGACCAATCGACCTCGCTCCGGCCGGCTGGATTGCGTTTCGATCACCATCCTTATCATGGTCCTCGGCAGATCAGGATTTCATGGAAATTCCACTCCTTAATTTGTAGTGGTCATGCAAGAAAACAGCCTCCTTGGATTTGATGTCAATGGTCCGGGCCTCCCGGGCCAATTATTCGGATTGCCGTTCACGCCCGAAACCGCCCGGTTGATCATCCTGCCTCTTCCGTGGGAGGTGACCGTGTCGTATCGAACAGGCACGGCACAAGGGCCACTCTCCGTGCTCCATGCCTCCCGGCAGATTGACTTCTTCCACCGCCACATTCCCGACGCCTGGAAACTGGGAACCTGTCTTGCCGAAATTCCCGAGTCGCTGTTAGAAACAAACAGCCGCCTTCGCGTGCTGGTTGACCGATGCCATGAGGCCCCCGGCGAAGCCTCCCTCCTGTTGGAACAAATCAACGAAGCGTGCGGGACCCTGAACATCTATGTAAGGAACCAGGCCTTGAACTTGTTGAATGAAGGGAAGATCGTCGGTCTTCTCGGCGGCGATCACAGCACGCCACTGGGGTTGATCCGTGCCCTGGCCGAAAAGCATGACCGCTTCGGCGTGCTGCAGATCGACGCCCATGCCGACCTCCGCAAAGCCTACGAGGGATTCACCTATTCCCATGGCAGTGTGATGTACAACGTACTGAAGATTCCAGCCGTCAAGAAACTGGTGCAGGTGGGTATACGCGACTTTTGCGAGGAGGAATACCAATTGATTCAACGTGGCGGCGGAAGAATCCGAACCTACTATGACGATCAGCTCAAGATAAAACAGGACAACGGCACCCGTTGGCCCGACCAGGTGAAGGAAATCATCGACAACCTGCCCGATAAGGTCTACATCAGCTTTGACATTGATGGCTTGGATCCCCGGTTCTGTCCGCACACCGGCACGCCGGTCCCCGGAGGACTGGATTTTCACCAGGCCGTTGAACTCATCAAAGCCGTTGCCCTTAGCGGAAGAAGAATCATCGGTTTCGATCTCAGCGAGGTCGCACCCGGCCCCAACGATGACTGGGATGCCAACGTGGCGGCCCGCCTGCTTTGGCAGCTTTCACTCTGGGCCGGAGTATCACAAGGGCTGCTGGCTTACCAGGCCGACGGGGTCGGTGACTAAATTTCCCTATTTTGCGGTCTAACCCAGCCGAATGAGCGAACTCATCAATACGATTGCCACCGGGGTGTGGACCCCGGTGTTGTTTATCCTGATCCTTGGCGGACTCTTTTTCTTCTTCTATTCACGGCTCATTCATTATCGCTACCTCCACCATTGCATCGATGTACTTCGCGGAAAGTATCACAACCCCAACGACCCGGGACAGATTTCTCCGTACGAAGCCCTCTCCACTGCCTTGGCTTCCACGGTCGGCATGGGCAACATCGCC
>JAEUUE010000018.1 GCA_016787605.1 Cyclobacteriaceae bacterium | reverse complement strand
TTAGGTCCCGTGCACAGGTCTTCGTCCGTGGCCGTCACTGCGCCCACGCTCATCGGGATCGTCGTCTTCAGCACGTCCACCGAGCCGTCCGTGAAGCAGCCCGTCACAAAGTTCGTCACCCGGAGCGCGTACGTACCCGGTGTGGTCTCGTCAATCGCACCGATGCGGTCCGTGTTCAGCGTGCTGAACGGGCTGGCCGTGTTGTTGCTCGGTGAGTTCGTCGCAAAGTAGGCCGCGCCTGCCCCGTCAGGGTCGCTCGTCCACACAAAGTTGTAGTTCGCTCCTGCCCCGGGGCCGCTCGCCGTCGTGGCCGTCACGATAATCTGTCCGTCAAAGTTGGTGTCGCACGATGTGCTGGCTACCGTCGCGAAAGTTACGTTGGGGTAAATCCGCTCATCCAGGATATCACGGCGGATCGGTACGGATTCACATCCGGCACCGACTGCTGCGCCTCCTGCTTTGCGAACGGCCTTCACAAAGTAGCGGCCGAGTGTAATTCCCGGGAAGGTACCGAGCGACAGTTGGTCATCGACCGGAATGACAGGGTTCAAGCCATCCAGCACCAATGAATCCACCGATATATTGGTCCGGTACCATACGTAATCAAAGTCAGCCACTACCGCAGGGTTTCCATCTTCAAATACCTGGATACCATTGATCAGTCCGTTAAAGGGCGTGCAATTGGTAAGGTTGGTAGCCAGGGCAGACATAGTGAACACCGGCGGGGAATCCCTAACCAGCGTGGTCTGCAAGGTGGCGGCACAACCGGTAGTCGTATTGGTGGCGGTGAGCGTGTACGTTCCGTCGTTCACGCCATTCTGCATGTTGTTGATGCCGTTGTTCGCGAGAGAGTTGACGGGTTGACCGCCTGCACCCGTCGGCGCCCAGGTGTAATCATAGAGACCTCCGTTACCAGGTCCGGAGGCCGTAACCACATCTACTTCAATGCGGCCTTCAAAGAACGTCGGGTCGCAGGACGTATCTCCCGACGGGGTCAGGGTAATCTGGGGAGTGACGACATTCGGTGAAATCGTGATATTGAAGGGCGCGCTGGTACACCCGATACCACCCGTGCTGCCGCCGGCCGTTTCGGTCTTCTTCGTAGCGATGACCCAGTAGGAACCTGCGGTCACCGGGGCAGACGGAAGCGGGGCCACGTTGGAGAGTATTTCCCCCCCTTTGGCCGGTGAGCTGTCGCCCACCAGGGAGAATTGGTTGGCAGAAATCAGACCTGAGCCATTGCCTGTGATGTCGACCGTAGGGCCGCCCATCGTGAGGGATAATGTGATGTCATTGCCAGCCGAGGTCTTCACAAAATATTCGATCCCCGGGCTCAGTCCGGCCGGGAATCCGCCGCTGACGCTAAGGAGTACTTTGTCGTTCACGGCAAAGGTTGCCCCGGGTACGTTCAACTGATCGGAGCCGGCGGAAGCCGTGAAGGGGAAGGCACCCGCGTACCAGTTGAACTCATAGTCTTCCATGATA
>JAEUUE010000160.1 GCA_016787605.1 Cyclobacteriaceae bacterium | reverse complement strand
TCGCTCGTGAAACTCACTGAGCGAAAACTGGTCGCCCTTGAGCTTCTTGTAGTCCTCGCGCATCTTCAGGATCTCCATCATGCCGGTGAAGTAGCCGATGAAGTAGCCGGGGGCTGCGCTGCAGGCGTCTACTTCCAGCTGAGAGGCCCAGCGGAGAAAGCCCACCTTGTCGGTCATGAGGGAAATGGCTTCCTCGTAGGTCATTTTGCCGGTGTGGATGCCCACATCGTAGATCACGCGGGCGTTGCGCCATAACCGCAGCTGCAACTGGCGGAGCAGGATCTTGTCGTTGGGGAAAAAGCCGGTCTCCCGCATCAGCTGCTCGTTGTACAACCCCCACCCTTCGGAGAACAAGCTGATGCTGTTGTTCTTCCGCAATGGCCTCGGGTTGTTGGCCTGGTAGAGCCCGTGCACGTGGTGACCGGCATAGGTCTCGTGCGGGGCGGTCACCATGATGACGCCCCAGTCGTGCTCGAGCAGGTACTCTTGTTTCTTTTTGTCGTCCCACTGGTCTTCGAAGGGGTTGATGTGTACCTCCGAGGTGTACATGCTGTCTTTGTCCTTGGCCCGGGCGAAGTTGAAGTGCCCGTAGTACGAGGTCTTGCGTAAATATTCGGCGCGCTCCACCACGATCACCCGCTCCTTCCAGGGGATGGGGATCAGGTTGTGCTTCAGCACGTGCTCCCGCGACTTGTCCACCCACTCCTGGTGAACCTCGATCATCTTGTGGGGATCGGGATACTCGTGCTTGATGTCGTTGGCCAGTTCCAGCCAGGTTTTGGCCGGGTTGATCTTCTTCGCCAGCGCCTCCAGCTCGGCGACCGTAGCATTGAACTGCGCCCAGCCGAAAGCATAAAGGCTGTCGGCGTCGTACGGAAGCAGGTACTGCCCTCTCAGCATGGCGTTGTACGTCTCCGCACCCATGGCAAAGGTGCCGGCGGGCTTCTTCGGAAGCTCCTCTTTCATGAAGGCCAGGTACTTCTCCAGCATGGCCCTCACCTCGCGGGCGGGGGCAATCAGTTTCTTCGCGGGTGCGCCGGCTTCCTTGACGAACTCCGGAATCTCCTTGTCGAATAACACGAAGCCATTCTCGGCCATGAAGACGCCCAGCTCCTGGAAGCGCGGCACGTAGGTGTCCAGCTGCTTCATCCCGTTGGCCATCTGAACCCCCGCGATCGCCAGCCGCTTTTCGATCTGCTCGATCTTCTTGGTCACCTCACCCGGCCCGTCCATAATCCCGGAGATGCCGGTGAACGTCATGTACATGCGCGGGTCGCGACGCCAGGGCTGGTACTTCTCCTGGTCGAGCTCGCGGCCCACCAGGATGCTCTGGGCGAACTTCCAGTCGATGAGGTCGTCGCCCTTCAGCTGGCTGCTGTCGATGGCCCGCAGGGCGACCAGCTGATCCTTCGTCTTTTTCAGCGCCCGCTCAAACGACTCCACACTCATCGAGTCCGACGCCAGCCCCTGCCCCCGCCCCCGCGAAGGAGACATGTCTTTGACAAACGCCGCCAGCGCAGCCGAAGCTTCGTCGGGTGTCTGACGGGGTTTGTCCGCACTGCAAGAGGCTAGAAGGAACAGTAGAAGAAGATAGAATGGGTATTTCATTGGAGTTTTCATGTTTACGATCTATTGGTCTCGGAACCCGTTACTCGCTTCTCGTGCCTCGTCTCTCGTGGCTCGGTGTGAAGTAACCAGAAATTCACTGGGCTGAATTGGGTCTTTAGATTTTGGACACAAAGATTTATCTGCATCGCTACTCGCCAACGTTTGGTCAATACTCCGAGTACCGAGTACCGAGTACCGAGTACCAAGCACCGAGCAACGAGTACCGAGCAACGAGTTTCCATCGATTACCGACTATTCTGCCACAACGCTTCGCGCATCAACGACGTCGGCATGCTTCCGCCCTGGAGCAGTTTTGCGTGGAAGTCGCTAAGGGTAAACTGGTCGCCTTTCAGCTTCTTGTAGTCCTCCCGCATCCGCAGGATTTCCATCATGCCCGTGAAATAGCCGATGAAGTACCCCGGTGCTGCGCAGCAGGCGTCGACTTCCAGTTGGGCGGCCCAGCGAAGAAATCCCACCCGGTCGGTCATGAGTGAGATCGCTTCCTCATAGGTCATCCGCCCGGTGTGCAACCCCACGTCGTAGATCACGCGGGCATTTCGCCACAGCCGAAGCTGGAGCTGTCGAAGCAGGATGCGGTCATTGGGGAAGAAGCCGGTTTCGCGCATCAGCTGTTCGTTGTACAGCCCCCATCCTTCGGAAAACAGGCTGATGGAATGTTGCCGGCGCAAGGGCCTCGGGTTGTTGGCCTGGTAAAGCCCGTGGACGTGGTGACCGGCGTAGGTCTCGTGCGGCGCGGTGACGATGATCACCCCCCAGTCATGTTCAACCAGGTACTCTTGCTTGCGCTTGGCGTCCCACTGGTTTTCAAAGGGATTGATTCTCCACTCCGAGCGGTAGACGCTGTCGGCGTCCATCCCTCTGGCGAAGGAGAAATTGCCGTAGTACGAAGTCTTCCGGAGATATTCCTCGCGGGGAACCACTTCGACCTGCTCCTTCCAGGGGATGGGAATCAGGTTGTTCTTCCGGATGTGCTCACCGGCCTTGTCGACCCACAGCTGGTGCGCTTCGATCATCGAATCGGGCGCCGGGTAGTCGTTCTTGATTTCGATGGCCAGTTGCTGCCAGGTCTTGTTGGGGTCAATCCTGCGGGCGACCTCTTCCAGTTCGGCCACGGTTTTTTCAAAGTGGTACCAGCCAAAGGCCAGCAGGCTGTCGGCGTCGAAGGGAAGCAGGTACTGGTCACGCAGCATGGCGTTGTAGGAGTCCGGGCCCAGGGCGAAGTTGCCCGCCGGCTTTTTCGGGAGTTCTTTCTTAAGGAAGTCGATGAACTTCACCAGCGCCGTCCGGGCAAGTCGTGCAGGTTCTGTGAGGCGGGCGCCCTCCGGGCCTGCCGACCGGATGAACTCCGGTATCTCCTGGTCAAAGAGCACCAGTCCGTTTTCGGCCATGAAGAGACCCAGCTCCTGGAACCGCGGCACATAAACCTCAAGTTGCTGCATGCCGTTGGCGAGCTGGACCACCGCGATGGAAAGGCGCTCCTGAATCCGGTTCACTTTGTCTGTCGTGTTGCCGGGCCCGTGGATAATTCCCGAGATCCCGGTGAAGGCCATGTAGATGCGCGGGTCACGCTTCCAGGGCTCATAAGAGGCTTGGTCGATCTCCCTGCCCCGAAGGATGCTGTGCGCGAATTTCCAGTCGATGAGGTCGTCGCCGGCCAGCTGGCTGGTGTCGATGCCCTTCAATGCGATCAGTTGATCCCGGGTGCGCTGCAAAGCAGCGGCAAAGGAAGCACGGCTCATCGAGTCGCGGGCGATGCCCTGGCCCCTGCCCCGGGACGGACCCAGGTCCATCACAAATTCCTCGAGCTTGGCCCGGGCTTCCGGGTCTGAGGTTCTCTCCTTTGTTTCGGTGGTGCAACCGGCCAGCAGGATGGCTGCGGCCAGGCAGAGTATGAAATGGCGCATGGACCAAGATAAGACGGAAGGTCCTTGGGATGCAATCCGCTTATCGAAAAGAAGGCCCTAGTCCTCGGGCTTTATTTCTTCCAGGGAGGTTTGAATTTGCTGGCGCTCTTCCAGGTAGCGGCGATAGTTGTCCGAAAAAGTCATCCGTTCGGTCAGCACGTTGTCGAACTGGCCCAGGAGCCCGATGACCAGCTCACAGCCTTCCCGCACGCCATGCTCAAGCCCGTTGCTTCCGGTGAAGTAATCGACCATGCCGTGGGAGCGCACGAACTCCGACATGAGGGGGGTTGAACGGCGACGCACCATGATCCGCGCGCCGCACTGCCTGGCCACTTCCAGGTCAAGCACATCATCGAAGAAGAAAAGCACCTCCGAGGGTTGCAGGCCATGGGTGGAACAGAACTTGGCAAACAACTTGGCCTTGTCCTTGGCCAGGAAGTAGAGATGATGAAAGTGTTCACGCTCGGCGAGTCGTCCCGCCGCCGGGTTGTCTTCGCCGGTGATGATGGCCGATATGGGCATATTCGAATGATGCCGCCACAACGCAAACCGCAGCAGGTTGGTGCCCATGGCATCGACCTCCGAGAACATGCTGCCTTCTGCTGTTCGCTTGAATCCTTCGTTGAAGACGCCATCCCAGTCAAACAACACCGCCCGGATGCCTTTCAGCTTCTCCGTAAAAACGGAAGGTGGGGTAAAAAACTCCCCACCCGCCGCTTCAAACAAGGTTATTATGTTGCTCATCAACTTATTTTCTTAGGGCAAGGCACCTCAACACTTCAGCACCTCAACACCTCAACACCTTACTGAGCCAAGTCCTGGATATCCAGCATGCCCACCGGCTTCGTGCCGTCGAGTACCAGGATGGTATCCACGTGCTTGTGCTTGAAGATATCATTGGCCACCGTCAGGGCGTCCGTCTGCTGAACGGCGAGCGGCTGGCCATAGGTAAACTCCGACATCTTCTTCTTGAGGATGGCCTGTCCCTCTTTCTGGAGGGCACGGCGCATGTCGCCGTCGGTGAAGATGCCTTTCACGTTGCCGTCGTTGTCGGTGATCGTGATGGCGCCGAAGCCGTATTCCGTCATCTTGACGATGGCGTCAGTGAGCACGGTGTTCATGCCGACCACCGGGTTGATGTCGCTGATCACGTCCTTCACTTTCATGGTCACCAGGCGGGTGTGCTCGATAAACTGCTCGGTACCCAGGGTGGTGAGGTTATTGTCGGTGAGTGACTTCATGATCTTCCAGGGGGCGGTGATGGTGTGCACCCCGACGTTGATGGCATTGCGGATGTGCTCGGCATTGCGCACCGACGAGAACATGATCTTCGTATTGTAGCCGTAGTGGTCCACCGCAAACACGCATTGGGCGACGAGCTCGAGGGCGTCGTGGCCCTGGTCTTGCAGGCGTCCGACCAGCGGGCATACATAGGTAGCCCCTGCCTTCATGGCCATGTAGGCCTGCTGAAGGGTGTAGACGAGGTGCACGTTTACGAGCAGACCGCGGTCGCGGAGCATCTTGCAGGCGCGCACGCCTTCCAGTGAAACGGGGATTTTGAAGACCGTCTTCTGGGGATCCAGCCCGAGTTTAAGCTGACGTTCGGCTTCCTTCACCACTTCTTCCGCCGTGTTGCCCAGCGCTTCAATCTGGAGCACAGGCACCATCTTGCTGAGCTTGACAATGAGGGAGTCGACATCGGTGACGCCTCCGCGGTGCATGAACGTGGGGGTGGTGGTCAGACCATCGAGGAAGCCAAGTTTGAATGCTTCTTCGATTTCTTTCAGGTCGGCTGAATCAAGGTATAATTCCATAGTTGGGTGAAGGTTAGGCTAAAACAAGTTCTTTATCGCGGTATTTTACTTCCACCGCATGAAGTTCAAGAATGGGCTTTAAGAATTCTTCGAGGTCATGGACGCACAGCTGGCTCGCCGCATCGCAAAGGGCTTTGGCCGGCTCCGGGTGTGTCTCCACAAATACCCCGTCCACCCCTGCGGCGACGCCGGCGCGCGACAAAACAGGCAGGAACTCGCGGGCTCCCCCTTTCGCATCCGCGCTGGGGATGCCATACTTGCGGATGCTGTGGGTGATGTCAAACACCACGGGATAACCCAGGTTGTTCATGTGGTAAAAACTGCGGGGATCGACCACGAGGTCGTTGTATCCAAACGTAAACCCGCGCTCGGTAAGGATAATGTTGGTGTTGCCGGCTTCCTCCACCTTCTTCACCGGGTGCTTCATGTTGTCGGGCGCCAGAAACTGGCCGTGCTTGATGTTCACGGCTCGGCCGGTCTTTGCTGCGGCCACCACCAGGGTGGTCTGCATGCAGAGGTAAGCCGGAATCTGGAGCACATCCACCACTTCAGCGGCGGCGGCGGCCTGGTCGGGGTAATGAATGTCGGTCAGCAGCGGAAAGCCAAACTGCTCTTTCACCTTGGCCAGCATTTTCACGCCCTTGTCGAGCCCCGGTCCGTCGTAGTACTTGGCTGAGCTGCGGTTGTCCTTCTGGAAAGACGACTTGTAGATGATCGGAACGCCGAGTCGGGCAGAAACCTCCTTGAGTTTCTCGGCGGTCTTCATCATGATGCTTTCCTCTTCGATCACGCAGGGTCCCGAGATGACGAACAGCTGGTCGGCACCACAGTCAATATTCCCTACTTTGACAATCTTCTTTTTCATGGTTGAAATTATAGTCTGCGGAATAAATCTTTTACCGTATCCAACGATACCTTGCTTTTCCAGTCGGTGCCAATGGCGTGGTTCCACATGTGCTCGAGTTTGATCGACACCTGGGCCATGGCCGTGATCGTTTCTTCGCTCCAGTCTTTCGACAGGTTCTTCGGCAGCGTGATGTTGTGCTTGCGGATCATCTCGTTGAACTCCGCCACCCCGTCGGGATAGTAGTCGCCCAGATGCTGGAAAGCCACGCAGTTGGCGTAGCAGTGCTTGGTGCCCAGGATCTTGGAGAGGCCATACGAAAGGGCGTGCACGATGCCCACCTCCGAATACGTGAGGCTGAGTCCGCCCATCAGGGAGGCGACCATGAGCTTCTCGTCGTTCTCCGGCGTCTGTCCTGCCTTGTCGCCGAGGTAGATCTCGCGGCAAAGCGTCAGGGCTTGTTCGCCGAAGGCCGTGCTGTAGGCATTGTTCAAAATACCGTCGCGCGACTCAATGCAGTGGATGTACGTGTCCATTCCCGTATAGAACCACTTGTCGCGGGGAACGGAAGCGATGAGCTCAGGATCGAGGACCACCTGGTTGAAGACGGTCCACTCGCACTTGAGCCCGAGTTTCTTCTCCGGCCCGGTGAGTACAGCCGTCATGGATACTTCCGCGCCGGTGCCGGAAATGGTCGGCACCCCGATGTGGTAGACGCCCGGCTTCTTCACCAGGTTGAGGCCCTGGTATTGCACCGACGATCCTTCGTTGGTGAACATCAGGGAGAGCGCCTTGGCCAGGTCCATAATGCTTCCCCCGCCGATACCGATCACGGCGGAAGGGACGCCTGCGGAGGCCATCACGCTGTCGCGAATGGCATCGACCTGCTTGGTGGTAGGTTCTTCCGGGTCCACATCGATGAACTCCACGATATCTTCGGGCTGGGCAGGAATCCTTCCTTCCAGGTCCTTGCCTTTGAAATAATGATCCACGAGGAAGAGCATGAAGTGATCATTCTCTCCGCGTCGTGCCTCCACGATCGGGCCCAGCTGTGAGAATGCGCCGCGACCGAAGACCGTCTTCTCGATGCCTTTGAAATTCTTATGCATAAGTCTTTTCGGCAACGGCTTTGCCCACGGCAGTACGAATCTTGGTGGCCAGGGTTTTGACTTCCTCTTCCGTCCAGGTGCAACGGATGCCGAAAGAAATGAGTCGACCGATCACTTCCTGTGATTTCGGGAGATTCAGGTTATTGTAGTCCTGCGGTTTCTCGTAGTGGTGGATCGGCAGAGGAGCCGCCGCCTTGAGGTCCTTGAGGTGGCCCCACTGGTTGATGAAGTGGTACATGTTGATGAACCAGTAGTTGAATCCTCCGATGCCGGCTGCATTGAATTCGTCGACGGTGCGCTTGGCACTTTCAGTGTCGGGCAGCATCAGGTTGAGGAACGTGGAGGAGTCGCCCGCGGGATCCGGGATGGTGGCAAAGCTGATGCCGGGCGCATCCTTGAGGAGGCTCATCAGCAACGTCTTGTTCTTGCGGTTGGCGGCGAGTATCTGCGGCACCTTGCGCGTCTGTGCTGCGCCGATGGCGGCGTGCAATTCGCTGATGCGGTAGTTGAATCCCAGGATCGGATGCTGTTCCATGCCCCGCACATTGCCGATGTGATCGTGGCCGTGGTCGCTGTAGCTGTCGGCGTGCTTGTAGCAGGTTTCGTCGTTGGTGACGAACACACCGCCCTCGCCTGCCGTGGCAATCTTGAAAAAGTCGAAGGAATAACAGCCGGTCTTACCAAACAGTCCGACGCTGGTGCCTTTATAGCTGGCTCCGAACGCCTGGCCGGCATCTTCGACGAGAACCAGGTTGTGACGCTTGACCACATCAAGGATCGACGGCATATCGGCTGTCTGTCCGCACATGTGAACGAGGAGCACCGCCTTGGTCTTTTTCGTGATCGCCTTTTCGATCCCCTTGGCGCTCAGGCACAAGGTCTCGTCAATTTCGGCAAACACGGGAATGCCGCCGGAAAACAGCACCGCCTCTACCGACGCGATGTACGTGAAGGGCGGCACGATGACTTCATCACCGGCACCCACACCGGCGGCGGCCAGGGCGCAAGAAACGGCCGTGGATCCGCTGGACACGGCATGGGCATATTTCGCCCCCGTGATCTTGCGGACTTCCGCTTCAAAATCCTTCGCCTTCCAAATATTATTGCGCTGTGCCTCGTGGTTAAACCGGAACATTATGCCGGTCTCCAATACGTCGTTAATTTCTTTCTTCTCTTCCGCGCCAAAAAGCTCCGTTCCGGGCATAATATCGATATTTAAGGCTGCAAAGATAAGGAATTAATGCATGCAGATGGACTAAATTCCCCTCCTCCGGACGGGTTCATCCCGGTGGGAACAAGCCTGGTTTATGGCAAGGTCATCGACGGCCTGACCCGGTGCGCGCACTATCATTCCGTGCTCGATATTATCGCGATCCGGTTCCCATGCTGCGGTCGCTATTACCCCTGTTTTGAATGCCATGAAGAGTGCGCCGGCCATACCGCCCAACGATGGCCCCAATCACGCTGGGAGGAAAAGGCCATCCTCTGCGGAGCCTGCGGAAAGGAGCACTCCATTGCTGGCTACCTGGCTGCTCCTGACCACTGCCCTGCCTGCCGGGCGCGCTTTAACCCCCGATGCTCACTGCATCACCACTTGTACTTTGAAATGACGGAGTAACCGGCGACTAAAACCGGATCGTCACGGTGACCGACGGGCACGTGTAAGTAGTACTGCTTCCCGGCGGCGGAAGAACAACCCGCTGATGCTGGAGGCTTACGGCGGCCTCGGCCTTTTTCGCGTTGCGGGAAGAACTGATAAACAACGGCACGCTTGAGAGGGCCAAGATGGATCCGCCGACGAACATATACCCAAAGCTATCCGCCGCTCCGTATTCGCTGGTGTTGTTAAAGCCGATCATGCCCGTAAACATCATAGCACTTCCCCCGATCAGGAAGACTGTGGCCAACTGACGTTGGGATTCGCTCTTCTGAATTAGCTGTTCTTTGGAAGGCAGCCGGACGGAATCCTGGGATTGACCGTAGGATTGAATCGGCAAAGCGAGAAGAAGGAAGAGGGCCACCCTTGTCATCAGGGGCAAAGGTACCCTTCCGCCATACGGCTGTCGATGACTTCAGGCATCAAAGTCGCTGAAATGCCATGATCTCAGTTGCCTTCCAGGATTCTCATCTCCACCCGCCGGTTCCTCGCACGGGCTTCCATGGAGTTGCCCTGCACCAGGGGCTGTGATCCCCCGAAGGCCTTGGTCTTGATCCGGTCCTTGGCGATGCCTTTAGACACGAGGTACTTCTTGACATTGTCGACGCGATCCTGGCTCAGCTGGAGATTCATTTTCTCATTGCCCTGGCTGTCGGTGTGACCCTCCAGCTGAATGACGATGGAAGGTCTCTCCTTGAGCATCACCACCACCTCGTCCAGGCTGGGGAACGATTCCGGGCTGAGTGTGGCTTTGCCCTGCGAGAAGATCAGGTTCTCGAGCACGATGCTGCCGCCCTTCTTGGTCAGGATAATGTCACGCACCACCTTCCGGTTGGCGTCCATGGTTTTCGGATCGACGATGGCCGTTCCATCGATGTATCCCTCGGCCGTGGCCACGATCTGGTATTTCGAAGAACCGAAGATGGTGAATGAAAAGACGCTGTCGTTAAAGCGGCCCGTGATGCTGCCGGTAGGGATGCTCTTGTACTGGATGCGTGCCTTCACTCCCTTTCGGGTGAGGCCGTCGATGACTTTGCCTTCGGCTACAATGGGGGCATCCTGCGCAAATGAACTGCCGGCTGCCACAAGAAATACGATGAACAACTGGAAACGCATACCCGCGACAGATCAACTTCTACCGCAAGGTAGTCAGTAAAGAGCTACTCCTAACCGCCTGCTTCTGCAAGGACTCAAAGTTCCAGTTCAATGGTCTGTCCCGGGGTATAAACGGCCTGTTTACCCCCCTTCACCTCGGGCTTTTTCCGGGGCGGCGCGGGCTTACTTTTTGCCTCTTTTTTGGGGCTTTCGCCGAAGAGGCTTGCTTGGACGGCGGCCTCCTTTTTTGGCTTCCCGGGCCGGCTTTCCGGCTTTTCTTCCGATTTTTTTTTTGGCGACGGCGCCTCCCTGGCCTCCGTCACCTTCCCTTTGACTGGCTGTACTTCCTCGTCATCGGCTTCGTTTTCAAGTCCGGTATCCCCGTCGTCAACCGGCTTGACTTTCGTGACCTTGTGGGTCGACAGCCGGTTGCCCATGGCCTTCCAGCCTTTCACATCGATGATGTCTTCGAGGTTAACCACTTCGGTCTCCTTGTCCTTGCCCTTCCCTTTCACTACTTCGATCTCTACTTCAGGATTGTCGGAGGTCGTGACGTACTCGAGCCGTGATCCAATGCCTTCGGAGATGAAATTGAATTCCTTGTCGGGCGTAATGGTCTCGATCTTGAAGCGCTTCACGAAATGCTGCTTGCTCTCCCCGTCCCAATACACGGCGGAGATAACCTTCTTCGGGTGGAACTTCTCCACCAGGATGGTCTTCTCAGGCTCAAACCGGGTGGTGAGGTCGAAACCGGTAATCTTGTAATTGCCACTGCTGGTGATGGCCAGGATCTGGTCGTCGCCGTCGAACTTGCCGATGGCCTTGCCACGCTTGTCTTTGTTCAACCGGCCGGACGCCTGGTCAAACCACAGGTCGAGGCCGCTCAGCGTCGAGGTGCCGGCCTGGAGCAGGTCGACTTTCCGGATGGGATACTTGGTGATGGTATTGCCCCGGGCTCCGCGGCCCTTGATCTCCAGTTCAGCAAAGTCGAATTCAAATACCTTCTTCCGGGCCGTGCTGCTTGGGTTGAGTTTGACTTCTACCACCTCCGCCTCCCCGTTGGGGTTGGCACTGAGGTAATGCACTTTGCTGTTGGGATTACCCTGGTCAAGCACATATTCCTTGTCGCGGATGATCCCCGGCATGGTAAAGCGCTTGGCAAACGACTTGCCCGACTTCCCGTCGCTGTAGATCATGTTGTACACCATGCGTTCGTCCCCTTTTTTCCAGACGCCGCAGTACAAAATATCTTTACCCATGAAAACTTTCTCTGAAATCCGGCTCACCAGAGCCTTTCCGTCGCGGCGGATGGCAATGATGTCGTCGAGCTCCGAGCAGTCGCAAATGAACTCGTCGCGCTTCAGCCCCCACCCTACAAAGCCGTCCTGGCGGTTGACATAGAGCTTCTGGTTGTTGGCGATCACCTCGGTGGCTGTGACTGACTGGAACGACTTGATTTCCGTCTTGCGCTCCCGGCCCTTGCCATACTTGTTCAGGAGGTTCTGGTAGTAGGCGATGGCAAAGTCGGTCAGGTGCTTGAGGTGGTGGATGGTCTGCTTGAGATCCTCCTCCAGTGACTTCATCAGCTCGTCGGCCTTGAAGGAGTCGTACTTGGAAATCCGTTTGATCCTGATCTCGGTGAGCCGGATCACATCGTCGTCGGTGATTTCGCGGTAGAACTGCTTCTTGTACGGAGCCAGTCCCTTGTGGATGGTCTTGATGACCGCCTCGAAGGTCTCGCACTCCTCGATGTTACGGTAGATCCGCTTCTCAATGAATATCTTTTCGAGGGAAGAGAAGAGGATCTTCTCCATCAGGTCGGCCTTCCGGATCTCCAGTTCGCGCTTGAGGAGGGCCAGGGTCTGATCGGTGTTATACTTCAGGATTTCGTTCACCTTCATGAACCGCGGCTTGTCTTCCACGATCACGCAGGCGTTGGGAGAGATGCTGATCTCACAGTCCGTAAAGGCGTAGAGCGCATCGATGGCAATCTCCGGCGAAAGACCCGGCTGCAGGTGGATGAGGATTTCTACATCCCGGGCCGTATTGTCGATCACCTGCTTGACCTTGATCTTGCCCTTCTCGCTTGCCTTGACGATAGACTCCATCAAAGAAGCGGTTGTTGTACTGTATGGTATCTCCTTGATTGACAGCGTTTTCTTGTCAACTACCTCAATCTTGGCTCGCACCTTGATTTTACCTCCCCGGTAGCCCTGATCATACTCGGAGAAGTCGGCAATGCCGCCGGTGTTGAAGTCGGGGTAAATCTTGGGGTTCTTCCCCTTAAGGATATCGATGGAGGCTTTGCAGAGCTCCACGAAGTTGTGCGGAAGGATCTTGGTCGACAGACCCACGGCGATACCATCCACCCCCTGGGCGAGGAGCAGCGGGAACTTGACCGGCAGGGTGACCGGCTCCTTCTTCCGGCCGTCGTAGGACAGCTGCCATTCGGTGAGGTCGGGGTTATAGACCACATCGAGGGCGAACTTCGAAAGCCGGGCTTCGATGTAGCGGGCCGCCGCTGCGCCGTCGCCTGTGCGGACATCGCCCCAGTTACCCTGGGTATCGAGCAGCAGGTCCTTCTGCCCTATGTTGACAATCGCTTCCCCGATGGCGGCATCGCCATGAGGGTGATACTGCATGGTATTCCCAATGACGTTGGCGACCTTGTTGAACCGGCCATCGTCCATCTCCTTGAGCGAATGCATGATCCGCCGCTGCACGGGCTTGAGGCCGTCTTCGATGCGGGGCACTGCCCTTTCGAGGATTACGTAGGACGCATAATCCAGGAACCAGTTCTGATATAGTCCGTCAATGGAAGCCAGTTCGTGCGCGGGGTCCCCGCCTTTCGCTTTGGCTGCTTTCTTCTTGCTCATCGTGTGTTTCGCCTATCGGTTATTCCTCGACCACCGCTTCCTCTTCCGTCTCCTCCACCGTATCCAATTCGATGCGGAGGTTTTCAATGATGAAATCCTGGCGGTCAGGAGTGTTCTTGCCCATATAAAACTCCAGCGTCTTGACCAGGTGCTTCTCCTTGTCGATCATGACCGGCTGGAGCCGGATGTTTTCGCCGATGAAGGTTCCGAACTCTTCCGGTGAAATCTCACCCAGGCCCTTGAAGCGGGTGATTTCGGGTTTGTTGCCCAGCTTGCGGATGGCCGCTTCCTTTTCTTCCGGGCTGTAGCAGTAGATCGTCTCCTTCTTGTTGCGTACCCGGAACAAAGGGGTCTCCAGGATATAGACATGGGACGCCTTGACGAGGTCGGGGAAGAACTGCAGGAAGAACGTCATGAGCAGTAGCCGGATGTGCATGCCGTCCACATCAGCGTCGGTGGCGATAATGACCTTATTGTACCGGAGGCCATCCAGCCCGTCTTCGATGTTCAGGGCGTGCTGAAGGAGGTTAAACTCCTCATTCTCATAGACTACCTTCTTGGTCAAGCCAAAACAGTTGAGGGGCTTTCCACGCAGGCTGAAAACGGCCTGGGTCTCGACATCCCTTGATTTCGTGATGGAACCGCTGGCGGAGTCCCCCTCGGTTATGAAGATCATGGTCTCCTTGCTGCGGGCATCCTTGCTTTCGTCGAAGTGGACCCGGCAATCGCGCAGCTTCCGGTTGTGGAGGTTTGCCTTCTTGGCCCTTTCGTTAGCCAGTTTCTTGATGCCGGCGATTTCCTTCCGTTCCCGTTCCGACTGCAGGATTCGCTTCTGCAGGGCATCGGCCACGGAAGGATTCTTGTGGAGGTAGATTTCGAGCTCTTTGGCCACGAAATCGCCCACGTAGCTTCGCACCGACGGCCCGTCCGGGGCCATGTTTATGGACCCCAGCTTGGTTTTGGTCTGCGACTCAAATACGGGTTCCTGGACGCGCACGGCCACTGCCGCAACGATGCTGGCCCGGATGTCCGAGGCATCGAATTCCTTTTTGTAGAAGTCACGGACGGCCTTCACCACCCCTTCCCGGAAAGCCGCCAGGTGCGTGCCTCCCTGCGTGGTATTCTGGCCGTTGACAAATGAATAGTACTCCTCCCCGTATTGGCTGCCGTGCGTGAGGGCCACTTCGATGTCGTCGCCCTTGAAGTGAATGATCGGGTAGCGGATGTCCTCCGCGTCCGACTTGTTCTTCAGGAGGTCGAGAAGCCCGTCTTTGGAAAAGAACTTCCGGCCGTTGTAATTGATCGTCAGCCCGGCGTTGAGGTACGCGTAGTTCCACATCAGGTCATCCAGGTACTCCGGGATGAAGTGATAGTTCTTGAACATGCTGTTATCGGGCTCGAACTCGACCAGCGTGCCGTTGCGCTCGCTGCTCTTCGCCTGCTTGGGGTCATGGGTCAGAACACCCTTCTTGAATTCAGCCAGCTTGGTATGACCGTCGCGGAAGGCCTGCACCTTGAAGTAGTTGGAGAGGGCATTGACGGCCTTGGTACCTACCCCGTTCAGGCCCACTGATTTCTGGAAGGCGCCGCTGTCGTACTTGGCGCCCGTATTGATCTTGGACACCACGTCGACCACCTTGCCCAGGGGGATACCCCTTCCGTAGTCACGAACGACCACCCGCTGGTCGGTAATCTTGACGTCAATCGTCTTGCCGTACCCCATCATGTGCTCGTCGATGCAGTTGTCGATCACCTCCTTGACGAGCACGTAAATGCCGTCGTCTTTGGCCGATCCGTCGCCGAGTTTGCCGATATACATGCCGGGGCGGAGCCGGATGTGTTCCCGCCAGTCGAGCGACCTAATACTCGACTCATTGTACTCCATACTGTCCTTTGCCATGCCGTGTGTTCCTAATTTTCCGTCTTTACAGTCCGTCCAAAAAATCTACCGGAAGCTGAACTTCCATGCAGGTTAAAAAATCGGAATACCGTAAAACCTGTCTAATAAAGAATATTTTGAGATCATTTCAATCGCAGGCACCTAAGTTTCATCTACAAACTTAAAGGAGACATCAACTCATAACTCATTGAAAACATGAGTGTTGCATCAGTTTTCAGCAACGGGCGGATTAGCCCTTGTTCCTCTGACGAGGCGGCCGAGCGGCCACAAGGAAGCCCACAGTACGATCAGCGCAACGCTGCCGTAGATGATGAAGCCTATCCGCGAATAGTCGAAGCGTTCCTGGCTGTTATAGAGGTTGAAGAATTCGAGGACGACGATGCCAAACAGGTTGAAGAAGACCACCAGTCCGTAGAACCAGGCATGGAAGAGTTGGTCGCTGGATGACATCAGCCGGCCAACGACAAAGACCAGGGCATTGAGGACGCCCAGGATGACCAATGCGGTATAGAACAGCCCATCGCGGGAGATGGTCAGCGCCTCATCCAGGGTTTCGGCCTCGGTCAGCTGGATGGTATCCGGAAAGGAGGCGTAGGCATAGAGCAGTACCGCCACCACGGCCAGTACCGAAAGGAACCAAACGGCCTTGAATATTTTCAGGATCATGGGAAACCCGGTTTTCGGCGCGCAAGGTAATCGAATTGGATCGTCGCCCTACGGGGATTTTCAACTAATTTTGAGTCCTTGACATGACTCCATGAACGTCAACCCCATCGTCCTTTCGATCCCCATTTTTTTCATCCTCATCGGCGTGGAGATCCTGGTGGAGCGCCTCTCCCACCGCAAGCTTTACCGGCTGCCGGATTCAATCGCCAACCTCAGCTGCGGCATCACATCCCAGCTTTCGGGAATCTTCCTTCGGGTACTAGCCGTGGGCGCCTACGAAGTCGTCTTTGCCAACCTGGCGGTCATGCATCTCGAACGGAACTGGATGTATTGGACGGCGTTGTTCCTCCTCGTGGACCTGGCCTACTACTGGGCACACCGGATGAGCCACGAGATCAACCTCTTCTGGGGTGGTCACGTCGTCCATCATCAAAGCGAGGAGTACAACCTCTCCGTGGCGTTGCGTCAGAGTTCTTTCCAGGTGGTATGGACGTTCTTCTTCTACCTGCCCCTGGCAGTGGCGGGGTTTGAGACCACTGACTTCCTGCTGATTTCTTCCCTGAACACCCTGTACCAGTTTTGGATCCATACCGAGACGATCAACCGTATGGGCTGGCTGGAATATTTCCTTAACACACCCTCCCACCACCGGGTGCATCACGGGCGCGATCCCAAGTACATTGACAAGAACCACGCCGGCACCCTGATCATCTGGGACAAGCTCTTTGGCACCTTCCAGGAAGAGGAAGAGCGGCCGACCTACGGCATCACCAAACCCATCAACAGCTGGAACGGGGTCTGGGCGAATTTTAGTCATTACGCCATCATGGCCCAGGAACTGAAACAGATATCCTCCTGGGGCGACAAGTTCCGTTACCTCTTCAAGAAACCCGGATGGCTGCCGGAATCCCTCGGCGGCTACCGGCCGGCTCCAGCCGTGGACAAGGCCCACTATATTAAATACGACACCCCTGCTCCGGCCGTCCTCAGTTATTACGCGTTGTTTCAGTACATCATCTGTCTCGGGGCGACAGCCGTATTTCTCTTCAACCAGGGGACGTTTACGATGATGGAGAAGGCTATTGCGGCCATCCTCATCTCCATTTCGGTGGTCAACTGCGGCGTTCTCTTTGAAGGCAAGCGATGGGTGTATATCGCCGAATGGCTGCGCATCACCCTGTACCCGGCCGCCCTCGCGCTGGGAACGATCTTCTTTGGATGGCCTTCCTACCTGCTGGCCATTGCCGCCGGCTACCTGGTTGTGTCGGTCACCTGGTACTATCAAGTGTACAGATCCCATGGTCAGGCTTAACGTTGCCATCCTTCTGCTCTGCCTGGGCTGCGGTAAATCCCTGCCGGCTCTTGAAGGAGTCGACGTCGAACGGTGGCGGGCCGACAAGAATGCCTGCCTCGGGCGCCGGGCGCAGATGCAGGACGCCCTCCTCAAAGAGAAGGACAAACTGAAGGGGCTTTCCGAAATGGACATAGTCTCCTTGCTGGGACGTCCCGACAAGAATGAACTGTACAAACGCAATCAGAAGTTCTATATCTACTATGTCGGTCCCGGCCCGGATTGCGACAGCGCGGAAGAGCTCCCGGCGCTGCTGGTTATTCGATTCAATGCCATGGGCTATGCCCAACTGGTGTCGGTAGGGAGCACGGGACCCTGATTTTTGGTACTTTCGCACCCGTTCATTCAAACCTAACTCACCGTCATGAAACAAGTGGCTGTAATTGGCTCTGGCACCATGGGAAACGGCATCGCGCACGTGTTCGCACAAGCCGGCTATGCGGTATCCCTGATCGATATCTCTGAAGACGCCCTGAAGAAGGCGCTTGCCACCATCGACAAGAACCTGGGCCGCCAGGTGGAAAAAGGCATTCTCACGGAGGAAGCCCGGAAAAAGGCGATGGCCAACATCTCAACGACGACGTTCCTGAGCGAAGGCCTCAAGGAGGCCGACCTCGTCGTGGAGGCCGCCACTGAAAACATCGACCTCAAGTTGAAGATCTTCCGCGAGGTGGATGCCCAGACCCGGCCGGGCACCTTGCTGGCGTCGAATACGTCATCCATATCCATTACCAAGATTGCTTCCGCCACGAAAAGCCCGGAGAATGTAATCGGCATGCATTTCATGAACCCGGTTCCGGTGATGAAACTCGTCGAAGTGATCCGCGGGTATGCCACCAGTGATGCCGTCACGCAGACCATCATGGAGCTCTCGCGTAAGCTGGGCAAAGTGCCGGTAGAAGTAAACGACTACCCGGGCTTTGTAGCCAACCGGATCCTGATGCCCATGATCAACGAAGCGATCTATTCGTTGTACGAAGGCGTAGCCGGGGTCAACGAGATCGACACGGTAATGAAACTGGGTATGGCCCACCCCATGGGCCCGCTTCAACTGGCCGATTTCATCGGGCTGGACACGTGCCTTTCGATCCTCAACGTCCTTCACCAGGGATTTGGAAATCCCAAGTATGCGCCCTGCCCTTTGCTCGTCAACATGGTGCAGGCCGGCCATCATGGCGTGAAGACCGGCCAGGGCTTCTATAAGTACACACCGGGAAGCAAGGAGTTAATCGTTGCCGACCGGTTCCGCTGATCTTACTTCTTCAGCAAGTCGCGAATTTCCGTCAGCAATTGAATATCGGCCGGAGGGGGTGGCGGAGCGGCTTTTGCCGCAGCTTCATCCTTCTTCTGGGCCGCATTCATGGCCTTGATGATCAGGAACAGCACGAAGGCAACGATGATGAAGTTGAGCGTGGCCGAAAGGAACACGCCGTACTTCACCGTCCCGAAGAGGGTTAACTCATCCAACTTCGTGAGGTTGGCCGCTTCCAGGGCCGGCTTCAGAACCAGGGGGGTAATAACATCCTCAATCAACGAGCTGACAATCTTGCTGAAGGCAGCGCCGATAATCACACCCACGGCGAGGTCAACCACGTTGCCTCGCATGGCGAAAGCTTTGAATTCTTTAAACATAACAAATAGGTTAGGTTAGCAGCCCTAAAGTACGGCAAGTTGGCCGATGTGACCAATTTCCGTCCCAGGTTCGCGTCGCTTAACGGACATCAACCTTTTTCCATTCCCCTCGTTAAAAGGGCTTTAGCATCGATGAAGAACCGCGCTGAATTCACCATTCTAAGCCTAATCCGGTAACTTGCCCCCTCATGACCACGTCCCCATCGCCTGTAATTGCCGTGATTGACGACGACACCGTCTATCAGTTCACGGCGTCCCGTACGTTGCAGGCAACTCGTATGGCCAATCAGATCCTGCAGTTTACAAGCGGCAAGGAGGCCCTGGCCTTCCTTAAGAACGGCCATAATCCCCTACCCGATATTATCTTCCTGGATATCAACATGCCGGTGACCGATGGCTGGACGTTCCTGGAAGAGTTCCACAACCTGAAGGCCCAACTCAGCAAGGAGATCAGGATCTACATGGTCAGTTCGTCCATCGATCCTCGAGACAGGAACCGGGCCAAGAACTACCCGGAAGTAGCAGCATACATGGAGAAACCCATCAGCATGAACAAGTTCTCCGAAGTGCTGCTGAGCTGGGGCCAGTCTAAAAGAGAATCTTGAGCGGATTTCGCAGCCCGCGGAAGCTAACCAGTTCCAAACCGGTATTGCCGATAAACATTTTGGCCTGCAGCCGGATCGGTATGCGGTTCTTGTCGTCGGAGATCCAGCACAACACCGAGTTTTCGCCATCGAACAGGGAGTTCTTGGGCATGACCGGCCGGATCCGCAAGCAGGGAACCTTGCCGATTTTCGTTTCAATCACCTCTCTGCCCGTGTAGATGATCTTGAGATCGTAAGATGCGTCTTCGAGAAAGCCGGAGATGGTGATCGTGTCGCCGACGGCCACCTTATTGAAATCGATGATCCGGAGATAGAGAAATCCTGCGACCAGGTCCTTGGCTTTGTCGGGCACGTCGAAGGTCTTCGACTCGATCGCCCCGGTGTCGCGGTTCTTCACCCGGACTTCCACCTTCCGGTTGTTGTGATCAAAAAATGCTTCCTCATCGCGGCGGTACTTGCCCTCCCGGAGTTTCCGGTAGGACATGTGCGTCAGCAACGAGGTGGTATCGATGTAGGCTCCCCAATTATCGTCCACCTTGGCAACCCAGGAAATCCAGTCGCTGGTTTCGCCATAAGCGTCGACTTTGTAACAGGTGCGGTCGTTGTACGTGTGATACTTCTTGTCTACCCGCGTGATAGCCTTGCCCACGGTAAACATGCCAAAGTGAACCCGGTACTCCAGCTCCTCGCCTATTCCATAGCTGTAGTTGCGGGTCACGGGGACATCCTTCTTCTGCCCGACGAGAAAACCCGACAGAATCAGCAAAAGGAACAGGCCAACGAAGACAGGCTTCATTACTTCAAATTTAGACGATCAAGACCTGTCGTTCAAAGCCCATGCCACCCTAGGCAGAAATCTGATTTTCGCGGAGGGCGTCATTTAAAGACGTCTTTTTATCCGTGCTTTCCTTGCGTTTCCCGATAATCAGGGCACAGGGCACCTGGTAGGTGCCGGAAGCAAATTCTTTGGGTACGGTACCTGGAATAACCACCGACCGTTCTGGCACGTATTGACGGTATTCCACCGGCTTGGGGCCCGTTACGTCAATGATCCGGGAACTGCCGGTAAGCACCACGTTGGCGCCGAGTACTGCCTCGCGGCCCACCCTTACTCCTTCCACGATGATGCAGCGGGACCCGATAAACGCATTGTCTTCGATGATCACGGGCGCCGCCTGCACCGGCTCAAGCACCCCGCCGATCCCTACGCCTCCGCTGAGATGGACATTCCGGCCGATCTGTGCGCAGCTTCCCACCGTGGCCCAGGTATCGACCATTGTCCCCTCATCGACGTAGGCCCCGATGTTGACATAGGAAGGCATGAGAATAACACCCCGGTTAATGAAGGCCCCGTGCCTCGCCACGGCATGGGGAACTACGCGTACTCCCAGGGCTTCATAGTTCCGTTTCAACGGAATCTTGTCATGAAACTCGAGCGGGCCCACTTCCAGGGTCTCCATTTTCTGGATGGGAAAGTACAGGATGACTGCTTTTTTGATCCAATCGTTCACACGCCAGCCATCCCCCTGGGGTTCGGCCACACGGAGGTGCCCTTTATCCAGCAAGTCAATCACCGTGCGGATGTGAAGGCGGGTCTCCTCCTGTTTCAGGAGTTCCCGGTTGTCCCAGGCTTTCTCAATGTGATCGCGGAGTTCCATTTTAGTTCTATTTTTAGCTCGTGGCGCAAGAAAGCCAAAAAAGAAGAATTGTCCTCGCCTCCCTGCTCAAGCCGGTTGACGATACCCGCATGACGGAGAAGATGGGCGCCTCATTGGCGGCCACGGGATCCTATGAGGTCTTTGTCATCGGCTACCCTTCACAGGGTCCGATGCCTGTTGGTGTGAACGCTCTTCCCCTGCATCCCTTCCCTCGGCTAAGTTGGCGAAGGTGGTGGGCGCGCTGGTCCGCTTTCGGCTTGGCCTTTTCCCAACGCCCCGATCTTTTCATCTTCTCCACCCATGAACTGATCTTTCCCGCCCTCGCCCTGAAAGTCATCCTCGGAACGCGAATCATCTATGATGTCCGGGAAAACTATTACCGGAACATCCGGCTCTCCGAGGGAATGCCCTGGCTAATCCGGTGGCCGCTGGCCATGCTGGTGCGCCTGAAGGAAAAGATTCTTGCCCCGGCCATTGATCATTTCCTGCTGGCGGAGAAAGGATATGAGCAGGAGTTTCGCTTTCATCGCGGCGGATGGACCGTGATCGAGAACAAAGCGCTGCCCGTGATGGCGACCTCACGAAGTAAAGATCCCCACCAGCTTACGCTCCTTTTCACCGGTACCTTGTCTCGAAGCACCGGCGTTTTCCGGGCCATCCAGCTGGCCGCCCGGTTGAACCAGGAAGATGCGAGGGTAAAACTGATCATCGCCGGGTATGCCGCCTCCGCGGAAGTCAGGAAGAAACTTGGGGAAGCCCTTCACGGCAAGCCATTCATCCAGACCATCGGGATCGACACCCTGGTCCCTCACCACGAAATCCTGTCCCTGATTGCCGTTGCTGACGCCGGCCTGATCGCCTACCCGTCCCTGCCGCACACGATCAATTCCGTGCCCACGAAACTTTTTGAGTACCTGCAGGCGCACCTGCCCATCATCACCGAACGTCATTGGCCCTGGGTCCAGCGGTTTGCCCAGGCACAGCCATTCATCCTGACCGATTACGAGAATCCGGATGCTAAGGGTATTATTAACTCATTGATAAACAACACCTTCTATACCGAATCACCGCGGGAAACCGGCTGGCCCAACGAGGCCTCGAGGCTGCTTGGAACCCTGGCCAAGTTATAGTCTAAATAATTTTTTAGACTAATCTAAATTTTGGTAGTTTTGCCCCATGATCAGTTTCACGGAGGAGAATTACCTCAAAGCCATCTATCACCTCTCGCAGGGCGGCGAACGGGCGGTGCTCACCAACGAACTTGCCGAGGCCATGCAAACCAAAGCGGCCTCGGTGACCGACATGGTGAAGCGGCTCTCCGCCAAATCCCTCATCGTGTACGAGAAATACTACGGGGTGAAGATCACCACGCAAGGCCGTCAGCAGGCCCTGCAGATTGTTCGCAAGCACCGGCTATGGGAGACCTTCCTGGTCGAGAAGCTGGGCTTCAGCTGGGACGAAGTGCATGCTGTCGCCGAACAACTCGAGCACATCCAGTCGCCGCAGCTCATCAACAAACTGGATGCCTTCCTTGGCTTTCCCAAGAACGACCCGCACGGGGATCCCATCCCCGACCAGAACGGGAAATTCAAGAACCCGTCATTGGTGGGCCTTGACCAGGTCGAGCCGGGCCGGCGCGTGACCATCACAACGGTCAAAGACACCGATCCTGACCTCTTGAAGTTCCTCGACAAGATCGGCGCCAAACCGGGAAAGACGGTCCAGGTGATCAAACGCGAGGCGTTCGACAAGTCGATGGAAGTGCAGATCGAAAAGAAGAAGGTCTTTATCAGTTTGGATGTTTCGAAGAACATCCTCATCGCCTTATAGTATGCCGGAAGTTACCTCCAAATCGCTCAGCGAAGTCAACGCCAGTGTCGATGCCACTTCGCGTCGCGGATGGCGGAAGCTCCTCGCCTTCCTGGGGCCTGCCTACCTGGTCAGCGTGGGGTACATGGATCCCGGCAACTGGGCCACCGATATCGCCGGCGGAAGCCAGTTTGGCTATACGCTTATCTGGGTGTTGCTGATGTCCAACATGATGGCGCTCCTGTTGCAAAGCCTCAGCGCACGACTCGGGGTTGTCCGTCAGCTTGATCTTGCCCAGGCGTCTCGGGCCACGTACCATCCGGTCATCAATTTCATCCTTTGGATCCTGGCGGAGATCGCCATCGCGGCATGCGACCTGGCCGAAGTGCTGGGCATGGCCATTGGCATGAAACTCCTGTTCGGGATTCCGCTTGTCTGGGGGGTGACCATCACCGTGCTCGATACGCTTCTTCTGCTCGTGCTGCAGAGCTATGGCATCCGCAAAATAGAATTGTTCATCATCAGCCTGGTCGGAATCATCGGGTTTTCATTCCTGGCGGAAATGATTTTTGCCAAGCCCGCGCTGGGAGAGCTGGCCAAGGGATTCATTCCTTCCATTCCCAACGACGAAGCCTTGTACATCGCCATCGGCATCATCGGGGCCACCGTCATGCCGCACAACTTGTACCTGCATTCTTCGCTCGTCCAGACCCGCCGCATCGATACCAGCGAGCGTGGCATCTGGTCGGCGATCAAGTACAATTTCATTGATTCAGCCATTGCGCTGAATGCGGCATTCTTCGTCAATGCCGCCATCCTTGTACTCGCTGCCTCAACCTTCTTCAAAGCCGGCATGTTTGAAGTGAGCAACATCGAAGACGCCTACAAATTCCTGGAACCGCTGCTGGGCAATGAGTGGGCTCCCTTGCTGTTTGGCGTGGCCCTGATTGCGGCCGGGCAGAGTTCCACGATTACCGGAACACTGGCCGGGCAGATCGTCATGGAAGGCTATCTCAATCTCCGCATAGCGCCATGGCTCCGCAGGCTTCTCACCCGGCTAATTGCCATTATTCCGGCCTATTTCGTCATTATCCTCCATGGCGAAAGCCGGACCGGCGAGTTATTGGTTTTCAGCCAGGTGGTGCTTAGCCTTCAGCTGGGATTCGCCGTGATCCCGCTCATCCACTTTACCAGCGACAAGGAGAAGATGGGCGTGTTCGCCAACAAGACGTGGGTGAAGGCATTGGCCTGGACGATTGCCACGGTGATCATTTCCCTCAACGTGAAGCTCGTTTACAACGAAGTGAGCAGTTGGATCCTGCAGGGCGGAGACCAGGCGTGGGTAGTATGGGTTACTGCGGTACCTTTGTGCTTCGCCGCGGGCTTGCTGCTGATCTACATCACGGTGAAACCCCTGCTCAGCAAACCTTCCACGGAGAAAACTGCCCAGATGCCACACGGAACGGCCACCACGCTCGCCGACCTGGAGAAACCCGTTTACCGCCGGATTGCTGTCTGCATCGACTTCTCCCCGATCGATGCCCTTGCTATCCGTTCCGCCGTTGCACAAGGCGGCAAAGACGCCTCCTACCTGCTCATCCACGTGAACGAATCCGCGGGGGCCATGGTGTACGGGAGTGAAATTGAAGACCGGGAATCGAGTGA
>JAEUUE010000056.1 GCA_016787605.1 Cyclobacteriaceae bacterium | reverse complement strand
GCCACCGTGGGCCTGGCGCCTGCGCACATGAACCTCTTCGGCTTCATCATGGACTTCAACCTGACCGCCGGGGTGATCATCTGGCCCGTGGTGTTCATCACGTCCGACCTCATCAACGAGTATTTCGGCAAACCCGGCGTGAAGCGGATCAGCTACCTCACCGCAGGCCTGATCGCCTACGCGTTCCTGGTCATCTTCCTCACCATGGAGCTCCCGCCTGCCGGCTGGTGGATGGATGCCAACAATACCGACGATGCCGGCAATTACTTCAACATGAACTTCGCCTTCAACAAGATCTTCGGCCAGGGGCAACGCATCATCCTCGGGTCGCTGGCCGCCTTTCTCATCGGTCAGCTCACCGACGTGTTTGTGTTCCAGCGTCTCCGCAAGATTACGGGCCCCAAGATGCTGTGGATGCGTGCCACCGGCTCCACCCTGGTGTCGCAGCTCATCGACAGCTTCGTGGTGCTGTTCATCGCTTTTGCCGGGACATTCTCAGCCACGCAGATTCTCGCCATCGGCCTCACCAACTACATCTACAAGTTTGCGGTAGCCATCCTCCTCACCCCCGTCATCTACCTCGGGCATAACCTCATCGACAACTACCTCGGCCGCGAGCATGCGCTCCGGATGTCGGATGAGGCGTCGGCGCAGAGCCAGAATTTCTTATAATGACCATGTTCTCAGCATGAAGAAGCGGACGATTATTCTAGGCGTTACCGGACTCACTACCGTGATCATGGGAATTACCATGAAGTCCTTCCACATGACCGGGGCCAACATCCTGATCATGACCGGATGTTCGGTGCTGATTTTTGGTTTCCTTCTTTCTTTTCTCTTCGAAAGGCTGGCCATGACCAATATGGTCGTCGTGCGCATCGGCAATTGGATCGCATTCCTTGCTTCTTCACTGATTGTTTACGGCATTCTGGGCAAAGTGCTTCACCTGGAACTCACCTTTGAGAGTTTTGTCACCGGTGCACTTCTGTTTGTCATTCACTACATCTTTTATTCGTATAAGTCGGACTCCAGGCGTTTTGAGCTTCGAACCGATCGACAACTGGCCTCCATCATGTTCACGGATATTGTGGGATACACCGCGCTGATGGGCTCCAACGAGTCCCGCGCCCTGAACGTGCTGGACCTCAATAGAAAGATTCAGAAGCCGATCATCCTGAAATACCGTGGCCGATGGCTCAAGGAGATGGGCGATGGTACGTTGTCCATATTCTACACCGCCAGTGATGCCGTCCTTTGTGCCCTGGAAATAAACGAAGTGGTCAAAAAGGAAGGCAATTACTCCTTGCGCATCGGTATTCATGTGGGGGAAATTGTCTTCTCGTCAAACGACATCTTTGGGGACGGCGTTAACGTGGCCGCGAGGATCATGGGAGAAGCCGGCAGCGGAGGTATTTGCATCTCCGAGGCCGTATTTCAAAACATCAGAAACAAGGAGAATATTCACGCCGAAGCCCTTGGAGAAAAGCCCCTGAAGAATGTGGCTGAACCCATGCGGTTGTATAGAATCCTGGAGTCATAAGACATCCTTCATGGCTATCGACGCCGTAGATTATCCAGCACGATGGCCGTCGCCACCGAGGCGTTGAGCGATTCCGCCTTGCCGTAGCGGGGTATTGTAATCCGGTCGGTCACCCTCCGTGCCACTGCGGGTGAAATCCCCCTCGATTCGTTGCCGATCACGAGGAGTCCCCCTTCTCCAAATTCCATCCGATGCACGTCTTTCCCATCGAGAAAGGCACCGTAGACGGGAACCTTCGCCGAAGCGAGAAACGTGTCCAATGAGGTGTAATAAACCGGCACCCGAAGGAAGGAACCCATGGTGGCGTTGATCACTTTGGGACTGTACACGTCGGTGGTCTCCTCCGAGGCCACGATCTGGCGGATGCCATACCAGTCGGCCGTGCGGATGATGGTCCCCAGGTTGCCCGGGTCTCGGATGTCGTCCAGGACCAGGGTGTAGGTATCAGGAGAAAGGCGCGGTTGGCCAGGCGGCATCATGCGGACCACGGCCAGCGCGGCGTTATTGGCTTCGACGGAGCCCAGCGCCGTAAGCTCCTTCTCGGAGGTCTCCACCACCTCTTTGGCCTTGTCTTTGCGGTAAAACTCATCGAGGAACTGGGGGGTGGCGCAGAGCAGCTCCACGGTATAGTCGGAAGCCAGCACCTCGCTCACGGCCTTGGCGCCCTGCACGAGAAAGCATTGCTCCGCGAGGCGGTATTTCTTTACTTGCAGAGACTTGATGAAGCGAACCTTCGGTTTGGAGATCATGCAGACAGCGCTCAACGGGAAAGTTACCAAAATTTCAGTTGGGCTGTGCCTCTTCCTGCTCCTGAACGGCTGCGTCGGCACCAAGTACCTGAAGGGCGACGAGAAGCTGCTCTACCGCCAGAAGATCGAAGTCCCCCGGCACTTCGACCAGGCAGGCCTGCGCGACATCTATGTGCAGAAAGCCAACCGTCGCCTGCTCGGCCTTCCCATCAACACGCTCACCTGGATGTACTACCTGGGACTGGGCCGGTTCGAGAAGAATCACTCCTGGTTTATCCACAGCAAGAACGACTTCATCCGGAAGCGGGAGCGCAAAGAGAAGAAATTCGATGCCAAGATCGCCGAGGCTAAGTCGGAGCGGAAAAAGACCAACCTGCAGTTCCGCAAGCAGCAAAAGATCGAAGACATCAACTTTAAGATCGAAAACGGAAACCTACCCATGCAGTGGGGGGAAAAAGTATCGGTTTACGATACCAGTGCCGTGAAGCTAACGGCCGAAAAGATCACATTGCTGGCCTTTAACCGGGGCTACTTCCAGGCTCAGACCCGTACCGAGATTACCGAAAAGAAAAAGCGGGTATCAGTCAAGTACCTCCTCTCCCCCGGCCTGCCGTTCACCTACGACACCCTTTTCTACCGCGTCCCCGATACGGCCATGCTGAAGATCATCAAGGAAGCCGAAGGTGACAGCAGGATCCGCATGGGCGACCGCTACGACCAGAAGACGCTCACCGACGAGCGCGACCGGATCGAAATCCTTTTCAAGGACCACGGCTACTACGACTTCAGCAAGCAATACATCGATTACCAGGTCGACACCACCTACGGTCATCACCATTCCATCGCCCTGCAACTCACCATCTCCGATCCCGCTCAGCGGCCTTATCACAAGACCTTCGTCATCGACTCGGTGACATTCCGCACCGACGCCGGCGTCCTCGACCGTACCCGCAAGCGGCAGTCGGTCATGTACAAGGGCATCCGGTACAATTACATGGAAGATGAGTACAGCAAACGCATCCTCTCCCAGCGTGTGTTCCTCAAATCTGACAGCCTGTACAGCCGCGACAAAACTTTCGCCACCCAGCGCCAGCTCGCCAACCTTGATATCTTCAAGTTCGTCAACATCAACTACGATACCAGCGGCGGGAAATTTATCGCCAACATCTTCGCCAGCGCGCTGGACCGCTACTCCTGGACCAACGAAGCTGGTGTGACCGTGACCCAGGGATTCCCCGGTCCCTATTATAGCCTGAGCCTCAAGCGCCGGAACATCTTCAAGGGGCTCGAGATCTTCGAACTTAATGGACGCTACGGCTTCGAAGGGGTCGCCGGCGCCACGGACTTCCAGGGAGTCTACAAGAGCACGGAAGCCAACGTAAACGTCTCGGTGACCTTCCCCCAGTTCCTCCTCCCACTGGGCAAACGTGCCGATCAACTGGGACGCTTCAACCCGAAGACGAAGCTGCTGGTGGGCTACACCTACACCGACCGACCTGAATACCAGCGGTCGAACGTGACGTTCAACAACACGTATACGTGGGAGAACAAGCGCACCACGCTCTATTCTTTCACCCTCACCAACCTGCAGATCATTGAGTCGACGCTCGATCCTGCCTTCGACCAGCTGCTGACCGACCTTCAAAACCAGCAGGGCAATAACCTGAAAAACTCGTTCAAACCTTCGCTCGTGAGTTCGATGATCTTCAGCATGACCTGGAACCCGCTGAACTATGGCAACACACAGCGCAGCTCGCACTTCCTGCGCATCCAGGCAGAGAGCGGGGGTACCCTGTTCAACCTGTATACACCTTATTTTGCCATCGACCGCGGCCTGGAGATCTACAAATACCTCCGCCTCGGTGTCGACTTCCGGCGAAACAAGGTGATCGACCAGAGGACATCCGTGGCTTTCCGCGTCAACTCCGGCGTCGCCTACGCGTACGGCGGATCCACGTCGCTTCCCTATGAAAAATACTTCTTCGTGGGCGGCAGCAACAGCGTGCGCGCCTGGAGACCCCGCCGCCTCGGGATCGGTTCAGCGCCGCCGCCGTTGAGCACCAACCCTTCCTCGGATGGAATCTTCGACTACCGTTATGAACGACCCGGAACCATACTGCTCGAGGGAAGCGTGGAGTGGCGCAAGAAACTGTTTGGATTTGTTAACGGCGCCATCTTCATCGACGCCGGCAACGTGTGGACGTTCGACCAGATTGCGCCAGCCGATCCGGCAGAACCCACTACGGCACCCTGGGCCAGCCAGGGTAACACCAAATTTTACTTCGACTCCTTCTTCAAAGAGATCGCCGTAGGTACCGGCTTCGGCTTGCGTTTCGACTTCTCATTCCTCGTACTCCGCTTCGACGTGGGGATCAAGGTGTGGGACCCTGCGCGACCGGTCGGCGACCGCTGGGTGCTGGGCAACTTCCGGTTTACCGGGCCGTATGACAGCGACCGGGAGCCGATTATTTACAATATCGGTATCGGGTATCCTTTCTAGCTGTTGGCTAAGATGCCCTTCGGGGAAACATTTTTATTGCCCCGGGCTTTAGTCCGGGGGTTAGGATGAAGAAGTGGATAATCGAGGGCCACAGGAACATTGTCTCGACTTTCGTAATCAATTGGCCCGCACCGATGACCCGGTGGCAAGGTGTGCACTAATACCGTAGGAGATTCTCCAACTCAACTGCCACCTTCTCTGCATTGGGCAGCATCATGCGCTCAAGGTCAACGTTGAGGGGTACCGCCGGGAGGTTGGCTGCTCCCAGTGTCCACACGGGCGCATCCAGGTGTTGGAAACACTCCTTGGAAATGCGACCGGCCAACGATTCTGCGAAGGAATTCAACAAGGGCTCCTCGGTAAGCACAAAGGCACGATTGTGTTTCTTAACCGATTCAACAACCGCATCCCAATCGATAGGATTGAGTGTGCGCAGGTCGATGATCTCTACACGGCCTTCAAAATTCTTTGAGGCTTCCTTGGCCCAGTAAACACCCATGCCGTAGGTGATGATTACCGCGGTGCTTTCGTCAGCGGAAGCATCGGCCTCCTCGACGATTCTTGCTTTCCCCAGCGGAACGATGTAGTCGGCATCCGGCTCGATGGTCTTCGCCTCAAGCGTACCTGGCACCTTGCTCCAGTACAATCCCTTGTGCTCCAGCATGACCACCGGGTTGGGATCGAGGAAAGCGGCCTTGAGCAGACCCTTCATGTCGGCCGCGTTGGATGGGTACACAATCTTGATGCCGCGGATCGTCAGCAACGTCGACTCGACGCTGCCCGAATGGTACGGTCCCCCGCCCCCATAAGCACCGATGGGCACGCGAATCAAGGACTGGACGGGAAACTTCCCCTTCGTCAGGTAGCAGCTCTTGGACAATTCTTCCACCAGCTGGTTGAGTCCCGGCCAGATGTAATCGGCGAACTGGATTTCCACGATGGGCTTGCATCCCACCGCCGACATGCCTGCCGTAGAGCCGATGATGTAAGCTTCCTGGATGGGCGTATTGAAAACGCGCTCGTCGCCGTACTTCTGCGCCAGCGTGGCTGCCTCGCGAAATACGCCGCCCAAACGGCGTCCTACATCCTGGCCATAGAATAGCGACTCCGGGTAGGTCTTGAGGATTTCTTCGACAGCATGAAGTGCTGCATCGACCATCACCACTTTTTCACCGCCTTCGGGCACGCGCTGGCCGCGCTCTTCGGTGACTGAGGTTGGGGCAAACTCATGCGAGTTAAAATCATCGAGATCCGGATCAGGAGAAGCAAGGGCTTTCTCGTAGTCTGCTTTCACTTTGGCCGCCGCCTTGGCCTCAATAGCGGTAAGGGTGGGCTCGTCGACGCCTGCCTGCCGCAAATACTTCCTCAGTTTCTTGAGGGGATCTTTCTTCTCGTGCTCGGCCAGGTCATCGCCGCGGTACCACTCTTTGCGGACGCCCGAGGTATGGTGCCCCAGCAAAGGACACGTCGCATGCAGCAGCAAGGGCGCACGCTTTTCGCGGACGAACGCGATGGCCTCCTTTACGCTGAGATAGCTTTCGGCAAAGTCGGAACCATCGACACGGCGACGTTCCAATCCCTTGAAGCCGGCGGCGTACTCATAGGCATCGTTGGTGCGCATTTCATTGCCGGTGGCCGAGATGCCCCAGCCATTGTCCTGTACGAGGAACAGGATAGGCAGCTTCTTGAGCACGGCCATCTGGAAGGCTTCGGCCACTTCTCCTTCGGTGACGGAACCATCCCCCAACGAACAGAGTACGATGGGCTTCTTCTTTCCCTTAAGGAGTTTTTGGGATTCGAGGTAGGCGATTCCCTGGGCCATGCCTGTTGACGGTATGGCTTGCATGCCGGTGGCAGAACTCTGGTGAGGAATGACTGGGAAGCCCGGGCGCTTCAATGACGGGTGACCATAGTAGCTACGGCCTCCTGAAAACGGGTCGTCCCGTTTGGCCATCAGTTGAAGCATCAATTCATAGGGCTCCAGGCCCATGCCAAGCAGCATGGATTCATCCCGGTAATAGAGCGAAGCGTAATCGTCGCCGGTGAGCTGAAATCCTGCCGCCAGCTGGATGGCTTCGTGTCCGCGGGACGTACTGTGAACGTACTTGCTGCACACTTCGCGGTTCTCATCGTAGGTCTCCGCCATGCGCCGGGCCGTGCACATGCGCTCATACGCCCGGAGCAGTATCTCCATCTCGATGTCCGTTACCGAACGTTTCTTATCCGCAATCGCCTGAGGCATCTTTTTACCTGTTTGGAGGCTGTAAATATAGCGGATGACGGGGTATATCCGCCCATCCCAGAGCCCTTGACGGTTCGCCGACTATTGACTAACTCGAAACTTCATTCTGATAATCCTCCCAACCAAAAACCCAACATAACTACCATGAAACGGTTATTGCTGTTGCTTGTCCTCGTGTCTGCGTGTACCGGGGCATTTGCTCAAAAGAAAGATGCCAAGGCCGCGGCGGCTGCTCCGCCCAAGAAGGACGAAGTTCCCCTTCCGGGCATCAAGTTCAGGAACATCGGACCGGCGGTAACCTCCGGGCGTATCGCGGACTTCGCGGTGAATCCAAACAACGTCAATGAATACTATGTGGCTACGGCCTCCGGCGGCGTGTGGAAGACCGTCAATGCCGGCGTCACCTATGAGCCGATCTTCGACAGCCAGGGATCCTACTCCATCGGCTGTGTCACTCTCGATCCCAATAACTCCAATGTTGTTTGGGTTGGATCAGGTGAGAACAACAACCAGCGAAGCGTAGCCTACGGCGACGGTGTTTACAAGTCGGAAGATGGCGGTGCTACCTGGAAAAATATGGGACTGAAGACCTCTGAACATATCGGTCGGATCATCGTGGATCCTAACAATTCCAATATCGTTTGGGTAGCCGCCATCGGGCCGCTCTGGAGTGAAGGCGGTGAACGCGGCGTGTACAAGACCACCGACGGCGGGAAGACCTGGAACCAGGTTTTGAAGATCGATGATCATACCGGCGTGAATGATATCATCATGGATCCGCGCAACTCCGACGTCGTATATGCAGCGGCCTTCCAGCGCCGACGCCACGACTACGCCTATGTGAGCGGCGGGCCCAACTCCGGCATGCACAAGACCGTCGATGGTGGCAAGACCTGGGAGAAAATCAACACGGGTCTGCCTTCCGGCGACAAGGGCCGAATTGGCCTGGCCATCTCCCCCGCCGACCCGGAGTATATCTATGCCGTGATGGAAGCATCCAAAGAAAGCGGCTTCTACCGCTCCACCAACCGGGGCGCCAGCTGGCAGAAGATGAGCAGCCATCATACCGGCGGTAACTACTACAACGAAGTAATCGCCGACCCGAAAGACCCCAACACGGTTTATGTGATGGGCTATTCGATCGACATCAGCACCGATGGCGGGAAGAACTTCCGCCCCATCGGCGAAAAATCGAAGCACGTGGATAACCACGCCCTGTGGGTAAATCCCTCCAACACGCGGCACATGATCAACGGCTGCGACGGTGGCATCTATGTGACCTACGACGGCGCCAAAACCTGGGAATTCAAATCCAACCTCCCGGTGACCCAGTTTTATAAAGTAGAAGTAGACAATACACTTCCCTTCTACTATGTCTACGGCGGAACGCAGGACAACTTCAGCCTGGGCGGACCTTCGAGAACGAAGAGCGAGAACGGCATTCCCAACTCCGAATGGTTTGTGACCAACGGCGGCGACGGATTTGAGAGCGCCATCGACCCCAACAACCCGAGCATCGTCTACGCGCAGTCGCAGCACGGCGGCCTGGTGCGCTTCGACCGGGGCACCGGCGAGTCCATCGGCATTCAGCCGCAGGCACGCAAGGGAGAAAATGAGTACCGCTGGAACTGGGATGCACCCCTGCAGACCAGCGCCCACAAGAAAGGACGCATCTACTTCGCCGCCAACAAAGTGTTCCGCAGCGATGACTATGGCAATACCTGGCAAGTATTGGGAGATGATGTCACCCGCAACATGGATCGCAACAAGCTGCCCCTGATGGGCCGGGTTTGGGGCATCGATGCCACGGGCAAGAACAGCGGAACGGCACTCTACGGTACAGTGAGCGCCCTTTCCGAATCGCCGAAAAATGAGAATGTGATCATCGTGGGCACCGACGACGGATTGATCCAGGTGACCACCGACGGCGGCAAGACCTGGAAGAAGACCGACGGCGTGGCCGGCGTTCCCCCGATGACTTACGTGTACCATACCCTCGCCTCGCAACACGACGAGAACGTGATGTATGTGACCTTCAACAACCACAAGCGCGGGGATTTCAAGCCCTACGTGTACAAGTCAACCGACAAAGGAGCTACCTGGACGTCGATCACGGCCAACCTCCCCGAGCGTGGCTCGACCTATAGCATCGCAGAAGATCACGTAGATCCCAACCTGCTGTTTGCTGCCACGGAATTCGGCGTGCATTTCACCATCGACGGCGGCAAATCCTGGCGCCAGATCAAGGGTGGGCTTCCGACCATCGGCATTCGCGATATGGCCATCCAGAAGCGTGAGAATGACCTCGTACTGGCTTCGTTCGGCCGGGGTTTCTACGTGCTGGATGACTATTCACCGCTCCGCAACCTGAAGAATACGGAAGGCAAGGAAGGCTACCTCTTCCCGATCAAAGAAAGCTGGATGTATGTGGAGAGCAGCCCGCTGGGCATCCGCGGAAAAGGGTTTTTGGGCGAGTCGTATTATGCCGCAGAGAACCCGAAGGTTGGCGCCGTATTTACCTATTACTACAAAGAGGACCTGAAAACCCGCAAGGACAAGCGGCAGGAAGAAGCGGAGAAGCTCAGCAAGGATGGGAAGGATGTATTCTATCCGAGCTATGAGGCCCTGAAAGAAGAAGAAAAGGAAGAAGCGCCTTACCTTCTTTTCACTATACGCAATGAAAAAGGTGACATCATCCGCAAGATGAAATCATCCGCCAAGAAAGGCGTCAACCGGATCGTATGGGATTTCCGTTATCCTAGTTCGAACCCGATCAATGTCAGCCCACAATCAAATGACAACGTATTCCAACCCAATGACGTCGGTCAACTGGCTGCGCCGGGCAATTACACGGTGACCTTGTCGAAATACGTCGATGGCGTATTCACCGACCTGGCCGGTCCGGAGAAATTTGTGGTCAACGTGCTCCCGGGTGCCAGCTTGCCTGCCGCCAGCCGTCCGGCTCTCGTGGAGTGGCAGCGTAAGGCCGCCGAGTTGCAGCGTGAAATCACCGGTGCAGGCCGCGTAATCAGCGACGCCAACAGCCGGATCCGTCACCTGAAAGAGGCCATCATGAGCGTAGCCCGTCCCAGCCAGGAGTTTGTGGGCGATGTGCGCAACCTGGAAGAGAAGATGCGTGCGATCCAGCAGAAGATGAACGGTGACCGCGTTGCCGGACAGCTGGATATCGACACCCCTCCTTCCATCCAGGGTCGTCTCTTCAACGCCATTTACAGCGGCTATGGATCCACCAGCGATCCGACGACCACTATGAAAGAGCAGTTGCAGATCGCCACCGAGGAGTTTGAAGGTGTGCTGAACGACCTGAAGGCGGTGGTGAATACCGACCTGAAGGCCCTGGAGGCGAAGATGGAGGCCGCTGGGGCTCCGTATACGCCGGGAAGGGTCCCGGAGATCAAGAAATGAAAAATGAAGAATTAAAAACTAAGAATTAGGGATTAGGAACCCGGTCAGGTTAGCTGGCCGGGTTTCTTTTTGCCTTTCGCGATCCTCACAGAATAACCTCAAAAACTCATTACTAATATTTTTAGTATTGAATACTAATTTTAGTAATTTGGCGTCATGGACAGGAACATCATCCACCTGGATCTGGACGCCTTTTTTGTGGCCGTAGAGCGGAAAAACAACCCGAAACTCAATGGGAGGCCATTGATTGTGGGGGGTAGCAGCCGCCGCGGGGTGGTGGCGGCCTGCAGCTACGAGGCCCGCCGCTTCGGGGTCCACTCGGCCATGCCCATGTACCTGGCCCTCCAGCTCTGCCCCGACGCCACGGTCATCTCCGGCGACGTGGAGGCCTACAGCCAGCACTCCCACCTCGTCACCGAA
>JAEUUE010000042.1 GCA_016787605.1 Cyclobacteriaceae bacterium | reverse complement strand
AATCGCCTCACGGGCGCCAACAACTGGAATAACCTGGCCACCTGGATCCAACAGCGTTCCGGGGTCATCACCCTGACCAATGGCAGTGCAACCATCACGGGTGCTTCCACCAATTTTCAAGCTGAGCTTGCGGTAGGCAACAACATCATGTTGCTCAATTCACCAGGAACCGTCTATACCGTGGCCACTATCGATCCCGTCCTGCAGTCAATCACGGTGGCCCCGGTGCCTGCTGTTTCCACTTCGGGTGGTTATGGAAGGCAGTATATCCCGGGTATCAATCCCCCGGCCAGCGATGTGGATGCAGTCGTGATCGGTAATACCAACCTGGCCGATGCGGCCACCACCATTACCCTGGACACGGATGCTCAAATCCTCACGCTCACCATCGGTTCCACCACACGTACGACTGCCCAGGTACTGACGCACCAAAACTCCACCCGTGATCTGGTCGTGCTGGCCAATGCGACCGTGAGCCAGCCGGGCGGTGCGGCCACCAATACCTGGAACATCAACGATGGAACGGCCGATGTCCAGGGTGACGTAACCATTGGGTCGGCCGCCAGCAATGTCAACACGCGGGTGTCAAGAATCAACATCACCACGGGAACTTTGGGTGCAGGGAGTCTCCGCTTCAGACCCTTTATCCAGGCCGGCCGGGAAGTGCAAACCGTGCTTAATATATCCGGAGCGGGAACGGTCAATCTTCACGGAGCCTTGACATTCAACGGAAACCGGGGCACGCTTTCCTCCGCGGCGGGCAGCACATTCAACTTCGATCGCTCTGCTTCGGGCCAAACCATTGCCATCCCCACCAGCAGTGCAGCGGCCTGGGTCTACGCCAACATTCACGCCAACAATACCAGCAGTGCCGGTGTGGCCTTTGGATTTACTTCCACGGCCACCAGCGTAACCGGGAATGTTCGGGTGCAGACGGGGTTGATGACCCTCGGCAACTTTGACCTGGTAGGTGCGGCGGGCAGCACCTTCGAGGTAGCCAATGGCGCCACATTCGAAATGCGAAGCACGACGGGCGGGGGTACGGGAGGGTTTCCCACCGGCTTTGGTACCGTCTCGCTGGGAGCATCCAGTACAGTTGCCTATAACCAAATCGGCAATACCAATCCTTGGTCTGTGCTAACGCATACCTACGGTAACCTCATCATCGGGCAGAACGGTTCTACCCGGAACTTCCAGATTGCCAATGCTACCACCAATGTCGCGGGAAACCTGACGGTGGGTAGCGGTACATCGACCCCGACCTTCCGGGCAACAGGAACGGCGACGCTCAATGTGACGGGGAACGTAACCATTAATTCTTCCGCCAGCCTGGATGGCTCAAACATCACCAACTTCAACGTGGGGGGCAACTGGACCAACGATGGCGACTTTACAGAGGGAACAAACACGGTTACGTTCAACAGTCCTGCAGCCAATGTACTGCAGTTGCTGGGCGGCACGGTATCAGAAACTTTCTACAACCTCAGGCTCAACACCAGTGCCGCTACGGATGCCGTTCGCCTGACCAACAGTATCACGGTATTGAATAACCTGGTTCTTACACAAGGCGGGTTGGAGTTGAATGGCAATACCCTGTCGGTAGGAAATAGCGCAACGACGGCGATCTCACGGACGACGGGCTATATCAAGAGCGAGAGCACGACGGCCCCCTATGGAACGATCCGCTGGTTTATCAACAACGGTACAGGTACCTATACTTATCCTTTTGGGGTATCCAGTACGCAGTATATACCATTCGTGATGAATATTACCGTCGCGGGAACCAAGGGTGTGGGGTCGGGTTATGTTCCGGTTTCCACCTATGCAACCGCGGCGACGAACCCCCCGGGGGAATACCCCACCGGGGTTACCAACCTGAATGGAACGACTGGCGGTGCTTCCGTCACCGACCGCTATTGGAATATTACCCTGGGTTCGTCCGAGTTTGCCGGAACACGGCCTACTTCGACAATTACCTTCACCGCACTCAACACCGAGAAGCCTTCGACATGGACCGCGATCGGCGAGCCCCCCACGAATCCCAACCAGCTGTTGACCCAACGTTGGAATACCGCGGCGTATTGGGATCCGGCTCAGACGAGCCCCGCACAATCCTATACGAATAACGCTCCTGCCGCAGGAACCTTCCAGGTGAATGTGCCATCGGTTTCCAGTTACTCCACCTCCTGGACCATCACGGATTCTTCGGTTCCTCTCCCCGTGGAACTGGTGGCGTTTTCCGCGATGCTTCGCGACGATCAGGTCGAAGTAACCTGGACTACGGAGTCGGAAACCAATAATGACTTCTTCACCGTGCAGCGAACGGCTGATGGAGAGCAGTTTGAGGATATTGCGCAGGTCAAGGGAAAGGGTACCACGGTAGCGACCCATGATTACCGGGTGGTTGATAACCTGCCGCGGCCAGGACGATGGTACTACCGGGTGCGTCAAACCGATTATGATGGTACGCACAGCTATTCCAGGTTAGCGGCTGTTGATGTCCCGGAATCGCTCTTCCGTACGGTGTTTCCGAATCCCGGAAATGGCAGGGAGATCAACCTGGCATTGCCGGCAGGAGACTTGGGCAAGGTAGCCGTAGTTGTCCTGACAGATGTCCAGGGCAGGACGGTTTATCAATCGGTTCCTTTTGGAATTGAGACGAACAGCATCCGGCTGGAGTTGAATGAAGCGGTGACTGCCGGGATCTACCTGGTGTCGCTGGCCGTCGATAGCGAGGTTCGGAGATATAAATGGATCGTCCGGTAGAGGCGGCTAATACGCCCGTACCAAACGCCCTTCCATGTAATTCACATATGCCTGGTTGGCGACGCGTATGCCACCCGGCGTCGGGAAGTTCCCGGTAAAATACCAGTCGCCCGAATGGAGCGGGATGGCTTTGTGAAGGGCGTCGACCGTCTGGAAGACCACCTTCAGCTCCGCCTTCATTCCCGCAGGCCGCACGATGTCCGCGATCTTGTCGGAAATTTCCTCGTAGGAAAACTGATCGTACAACTGCTTGACGTAGTTGACGGGCTGCGGCTCACTGGCGGACCGTACACATTTCTCATATACTTCGCCCAGCAGGAAGTCTTTGCCTTGTTCTTTTAAAAGCTGGATGACGGCGCGAAAAGCCACAAAGTCACCCATGCGGCTCATGTCAATGCCATAGCAATCGGGGAACCTGATCTGGGGAGCCGAGGATACCACCACGATGCGTTTGGGACCGAGGCGATCGAGCAACTGGAGAATACTCTTCTCCAACGTCGTTCCCCGAACGATGGAATCGTCAATCACCACGAGGGTGTCTTTGTCTTTCTTGACGACTTCATACGTGGTGTCGTACACGTGCCGCACCATTTCATCGCGGGCATCGTCGTCGGTAATGAATGTCCGGAGCTTGGCGTCCTTGATGACAATCTTTTCAATGCGGGGCCGGAAAGCCAGGACGTCTTCCAGGGATTCAATGGAGGGTTTGCCTTCAATGATCACCTCGGTCTGCCGGCGAACCAGGTAGTTCTCAATTTCCGCCATCATCCCATAGAAGGCGGTCTCCGCCGTGTTGGGGATATAGGAGAAGATCGTATTCTTCAGGTCGAAGTTGATGGCCTTGAGCACCTGGGGGACCAGGAGTTTCCCCAGCATCTTCCGTTCCCGGTAGATATCCGGGTCGTTGCCGCGGGAGAAATAAATGCGCTCGAAGCTGCAGGAAGTCTTTTCCCCGGGGTTGAGGATAGTGTGCTGCGCATAGTCGCCATTCTTCTCGATCACCAGCGCATGCCCGGGCTTCACTTCTTCGATCTGGTTGTATTCGACGTTGAAGGCGGTTTTGATGGCGGGCTTTTCGGAGGCTACCACGACCACTTCATCATCGGCATAGAAGTAGGCCGGCCGAATCCCGTTGGGGTCGCGGACGACAAAGGCGGATCCGGATCCGATCAGTCCTGCCATGGTATAGCCTCCGTCAAAATCCTTGCAGGCGCGGCGAAGGATGCGCGTGAGGTCAATCTCGTTCTCGATGATCTCGGAAATCTCCAGGTTGGAATACTGGTCCTTGTATTTTTCGAATTGGAGCTGCACCTCTTCATCCAGGAAGTGACCGATCTTTTCCATGACGGTCACGGTGTCTACCTTTTCCTTGGGGTGCTGGCCGAGGTTGACCAGGATGTCGAAGAGTTCATCGACGTTGGTCATGTTGAAGTTGCCCGCCATCACCAGGTTGCGGCTGCGCCAGTTGTTCTGGCGCAGGAAGGGATGGACGTTTTCAATGCTGTTCAGCCCGTGTGTGCCGTACCGGAGATGCCCGAGCCAAAGTTCACCGCTGAAGGCCAGGTTTCGCTTCAGCCACTTTTCGTCCTTGAATTTGTCCTTACCGGCTTTCTGCGCTTTGCGGTACTTCTTGCCGATCTTCCGGAAGAGGGCGGCCACTGGCTGGCTTTTCATGGACCGGTAACGGCTGATGTACCGATAGCCGGGCTCCTGGTCGATCTTGATGTTGGCGATGCCCGCACCGTCCTGGCCACGGTTGTGCTGCTTTTCCATCAGGATGTACATCTTGTTCATCCCGTAGGCGGGCCCGTATTTTTCGATGTAGTAGGACAGGGGCTTGCGCAACCGCACCAGGGCAATCCCGCATTCGTGGAGGATGGTATCGCTCATTGCGAAATCAAAGGGCAAAGGTACACCGAAACGGGATGCCGTTCAACCGAAGGGCTCATGAACTGCCTTATACGGTTTCCTGAATGGCCGGGACCTTGGAGGTGGCCTTGGGAAGGGTAAAATAGAAGGTTGAGCCTTCTCCCGCCTTGCTTTCAAACCAGATCTTGCCGCCGTTCTTCTCCACGAATTCCTTGCAGAGGATTAACCCCAGCCCGGTCCCCTTTTCATTGGCGGTGCCGCGGGAGGTATAACTCGACGTTTTCGTGAAGAGAAACTCCTGCACCTCAGGCTTGATGCCCGTACCGTTGTCACTCACAGAAATGACCCACTCGTCGTTCTTCTCCCGGGCCTCCACCCAAACCTTGCCGCCGGATTCCGTGAATTTGATGGCATTCAGGATGAGGTTTCGAAGGACAAGGCTGAGAATATTGCGGTCGCCCAGGCCCGTGAGACTTTCGGGAATGCGATTCTCAAACTGTATGTTCTTGGGATAGAGTTCCCTCAGCGCCTGATAGCTTTCATCGGCAAGCAGGGCCAGTTTGACCGGTTCGTGTTGCACATTGAGCTTGTCCATCTGCAGCAAGGTCCAGTCGAGCAGGTTATTGATGAGGGTCTTGGTGTGGTTGAACTGAATGCGAAGGGCATGCGTCAATTTGGCAAACTCCTCCGGCGTAACCCTTTTCGAATCCAGCAAGTCCAGGGTGCCTCCGAGCGCTGTCATCGGGGATCTCAGGTCGTGGGAAATGATGGAAAAGAATTTGTCCTTAACCTGGTTCAGTTGTTCCAGTTCAAGGCTGCGTTTCTTGATTTCCTCCTGGTGCTCCAGCAGCAGGCGATTGATGCGCTTTCGGCGGCGTCCGCTGCGGTAAACGCTATACAGGACAATAATGGAGAGCACAGCAACCACCACAAGGATATTCTGGATGAATTCCTGACGCCTCATCTCGGTCTCCTGTTGGACTTGGACGGCGCTAAGCGCTTCAATCTCCAGGTCCTTATTCATGGTAACAAAGCTGATTCGTTCCTGGAAGACGCGTTCCAGGGTAGACCGGCTCATCAGGCTGTCGCGCAGGGCGTCGTGCTGCCGGTGATAGGCCAGGGCCCGTTGATAGTCTTTCTTGGCTTCGTACAAGGAAGCCAGGGCGCTGTAGTTGGACAGGGCCAGGTTGCGGGCATTGAGTTGTTGGGCCACGCTGAGGCTTTGCTGGAACCGTTTCAATGCTTCATCATGCCTTCCCTGGCGTGCCATCACCTGCCCGGCTCCCAGGTCGCATTCCGCCAGCGAGAAGCGGTTGTTGGTGATGGCTTCGTTGGCCCGCACCGAATCGTAATACTGGAGGGCGAGAGCATACTCACCTTTATCCAGGTACAATTTGGCCAGGTGAATCTGCGCCCTGGGCAGCAGGAAGCGGATACGAAGCTTGCGGGCAAGATTGACCGCCGTATGCAAGTTCTCCTCGGCCATCTCGAAATCGCCTTTCTTCCGATGAAGTTCACCCAACTCATCATTGGTGTAGGCGGGACCGTCGGTGTCATGGATGGCATCACTGATCCTCGATGATGCCATCAAATGCTGGTAGGCCAGCTCATACTGACCAAGTTCGCCAAATACGGTTCCCATGTTGTGAAGGGCCACCGACAACATCAGCGAGTCCTGGGACGACAGCACGGCAGGATAACTGCGCGTTATCCGGAAGCTTTGCGTGAGATAAGCATAGGCTTCGTCGTATTCGCCCAGGTCGCGGTAGTCGGCCCCGATATCAATGTAGGCCTTCGCCAACCCCAGGCTGTCTCCCTCATTCGCGAAAAGCTTGGCACACCTCAGGTCATATTGCAGCGCCGCCGAATAGTCACCTTCCATGGTTTCCAGGTAGGCGAGGCGCAGGAAGATCTTGCCCTGCGCCCAGGGTCCAAGTTTCTCGGCCAGGGGCTCGGCCTGGACAGCATATTGCCGTGCCTGGACGTAGTCCGAGTATTCGGCAGCCAGCGACAATTCATTCAGCAGCTGAAAGCGCGCCGAGTCATTTTTGGCCGCCCCTAACAGTATTTGCAGGCTATCGACCCGGGATTGAGCCGAAAGCGACAGGCAAACCGCCAGGGAAAAGAACAATGAAACTCCGCATCGGAACATAGCAACACCTTATAGTCAAGCCCGCTGGTGTCGGGACTTAACGGGGTTCAAAGATCACCCATTCCATCAAAGCAAATTATTCAAAAACAGCCAAAATCCTACATGACGGATATCACTCGGCCGAGACAATTTGGTGAAGCACCCGATTCTTTACCAACCGCATGAAAGCCGGTTCATCGGCCGGGCTCGGTCAGCGTGGAGCTTATTTTGTATAATTGTGCCGACAAAACACGTTCCCTATGGCCAACAACCTGCTTCGCGGCAAACGCGGTATTATTTTTGGAGCCCTGGATGAAAATTCGATCGCCTGGAAGACTGCCCTCAAGGTAAAGGAGGAGGGTGGGAGCTTCACGCTGACGAACGCACCCATCGCGATGCGCATGGGCAAGATCAAGGAGCTGGCTTCCCAGTGCGGCGCGGAAATCATCCCCGCCGACGCCACCTCCGAGGCGGACCTGGATGCGCTCTTTAAGCGATCGGTGGAGGTCCTGGGAGGCAAGCTTGACTTCGTGCTGCATTCCATCGGCATGAGCCCGAACGTGAGGAAGGACCGGCCGTACGGCGACCTGAACTACGAGTGGTTCATGAAGACGCTGGACATCTCGGGCGTTTCCTTTCACAAAGTGCTTCAAACGGCCGAGAAGACAGACGCCATGAATGAATGGGGTTCTATCCTGGCCCTCACGTACATTGCCGCGCAACGCTCTTACCCCGATTACTCCGACATGGCCCAGGCCAAATCCGTGCTGGAGTCCATTGCCCGCAGCTATGGTCATCGATTTGCCAAGCTGAAGAAGGTGCGCGTCAACACCATATCACAGTCGCCGACCAAGACCACCGCGGGAGCGGGAATCAGCGGGTTCGACGTGTTTTACGATTTCGCCAACATGATGTCTCCCCTCGGAAATGCCACCGCGGAGGACTGCGCGAATTACATCGTTCTGATGTTCTCGGATTACAGCCGTATGGTCACCATGCAGAACCTGATGCATGATGGAGGATTCTCCACAACCGGGATTACGGAAGAACTCATTGAGCGCCTGAAGAAGTAAGCGACTACTTCTATGGTATCTTTTCCCGGTTGCAAAATCAACCTGGGCTTGCACATCCTCCGGCGGCGGCCCGACGGATTCCATGATCTCGATACGTGCTTCTATCCTTTGCCCTGGAGCGACGTGCTGGAATGGCTTCCTGCCGACACCTTGTCTTTTGCCTCTACCGGCCTGCCTATCCCGGGGGCAGAAGAGGATAATCTCTGCCTGAAAGCTTATCACCTCCTCCGGCGCGAACATTCCCTGCCTCCTGCGCAAGGTCACCTGCACAAGATCGTTCCCATGGGTGCGGGTCTCGGCGGGGGATCGGCCGACGGTGCCTTTACGCTGCGCTCCCTCAATGAACTGTTTTCGCTGAATCTCTCTATTTCCCAGTTGACCGAATATGCGAGGCAACTGGGAAGTGACTGCGCCTGCTTCCTCCTGAACGGAGCCGCACGGGGCACCGGACGGGGTGACCATCTTGAGCCTCTCAACCTTCAGCTTCGCGGGTACTACCTGGTCCTGGTAACGCCCCCTGTGCATGTATCTACCGCGCAAGCCTATGCGGGTGTGACGCCCCGTCAGCCCGATGAGGCGCTGACACTCACCCTGGCTCGTCCCCTCCGGGAGTGGAAAGATGTTCTCGTCAACGACTTTGAGCCGACGGTTTTTGCCCGGTTTCCTGAGCTGGCCGCCATTAAAGAGAAGATGTACGCGAACGGAGCGCTCTACGCCAGCATGAGCGGGTCAGGCTCCTCGATATTCGGAATCTTCCCGGACGAAGTGGACCGCGAAAAGAATTTTCCCTCACTGCCCGGATGGTCGGGCTGGCTGTAACCTGCCCTTGATGAACGGGTACACGATCACCGCGCAGAAGATCACGAAAGAACCCAGGTAAAAACTCCGGTTCATCCTCTCGGCTTCACCGAAGACTACGAGCGCCATAAGGATTCCATAGACCGGCTCGAGGTTCAGGGTAAGCTGGAAGAGGAATACACTGATGCGTTTGAAAAGTTCTACCGACGCCGAATAGGCATATACCGTGCAGAGCCAGGCGAGCACCAGGATCCAAAGCCAATCGGTCCCCGTGGGAACAAGCCGCAATTGCTGGCCCTCAGCCCATTGCGCCTGGTAGAGCGGAAAGAAGCAGGCGATGGAAAGCGTGGCGCCGGCCATCTCATAAAACGTGATCGCGGAAGGTTCAATGCGCCTGACGAGTTTTGCATTGATGAGGGCGAAGATGGCGCAGGTAAGGCCGGAACCAATCCCGATCCATAGCCCGATAGAGTAGTGGAAGTCAGACCCGAAGATGATCCAGAGGCCCGCCAGCACGAAAAGGCCCAGCAAGACTTCGAACCAATTCAGGCGTGACCGGTTGAAAAGGGGTTCCAGCAACGCGGTCCAGAAACTGGCGGTTGCGAAACCCACGAGGCTCACCGAGACATTGGCAATCCGGCCCGACAAGAAGAAGGCGACCCAGTGCAGCGCCACAATCGCCCCGGTCAGAACAAGCGCTATTCCGTCGCGGGGGCTGACTTTCAGCGAACGACCGGTCAGCAGGATGAAGACGGCCATCCCGACGGCGGCGAACAGGGTTCGGAAGAATACCATTTCCACGGCCGGGATGGAGATCAGTTTCCCCAGAATCCCTGTGAATCCAAAGAGGATGACGATAAAATGAAGGCGGAGGAAATCAGGCGTAGCCGGCTTCATCGCGGGGTAAAGCGATACAGGACGAGGGAGACCACCGCAAAAATAATATTGGGAATCCAGGCGGCGACTACCGGGTGAAGGCTCCCCGTTTCCGCAAAACGCCGTGTCAGCAGGAAGAAAAGGATGAAGATGAAGGCCAGCACGAAGCCCAGCGCGATTTGCAGACCGGTACCCCCACGACTCTTCCGTGAAGAAACGGTTACCCCCATGAAGACCAGGATGAACGTCGTAAATGGCGCCGCCAACCGGATGTGCTGCTCCACTTCATACATCCCCACACCGGTCGCTCCGCGGAATTTAAGTTTGGCGATGTGCTCCCTTAGCTCGGGCGTTGTCATGCCTTCATAGCTCCTTTCCTGCGCTTCAAAGTCCTTGGGGGAAATGGCCAGCGCGGTATCCAGCCGTTGCCCGTAGGTTACAAACGTCTCGGGGTTGGTGGCGGCCGCAGAGGTGAACACATCGTTGACCCGGTGTATCCTCCAAATGCTCAGGGTCCAGGTGCGCTTGGTGGTGTCCCAATTGATGGTTTCTGCGGTGAGTTTTTCCAGCAGGACGTTATCATTAAATCGCTCCAGGGTAAACTGGTAGCCGATGTTGGACACATTGTTGTAATCCTTGATGAAGAGGTAGACCTGCGGTGCCACCTGAAGGTGAACATTCTGGGTTGTGGTGTAGTACCGGTTATTGAAATAGCGCAATTCGAAGGCCAACCTCGACTTTGTGGCCGCCGGGATTACCCAGCCGTTGAGGACGAAACTGATCGACGCGATGACCGCTGAAGCCAGGAAGTAGGGAAGCAACAGCCGGCGAAAACTCACGCCGCTGCTCAGGATGGAGATGATCTCGGTGTGACTGGCCAGTCGGGACGTGACATAAATGATGGCGATGAAGATCGTGATCGGAGTGATGAGACCGGCAATCCAGGGAACGAAGTCGAGGTAATAGCCCAGGATCGTTGAGCTGTCCAGGTTATTCTTGGCAAACTTGTCCATCTTTTCAGTCACATCGATGACCGTGATGATGGCCATAAGAATGAGGACCACGAAGAAAAACGTGGAAAGGACCTTCTTGAGAATATAGCGATCCAGGATCTTCATGCCGTCAGCATCTTTGCGAGACAATTTTCACCATCCGGTCCTTCCATTCCCTGAACGTGCCTTCCAGGATTTGCTTTCGGGCTTCCCGGACCAGCCACAGGTAAAACGTCAGGTTGTGAATAGTAGCAATTTGCGCGCCTAAAATTTCTTTGCTGATGATCAGGTGCCTAAGGTACGCTTTGCTGTGCATACCACTGGCATATCCGCCCAGGCCGGGATCCAGCGGGCTGAGGTCGTCTTTCCACTTCTCATTACGGATGTTGACGATTCCCTCCGTGGTAAACAGCATGCCGTTGCGCGCATTGCGGGTCGGCATGACGCAGTCAAACATATCGATGCCCAGCGCAATCGCCTCCAGGATATTCTCCGGCGTCCCTACGCCCATCAGGTAACGGGGCTTGTTCTCCGGAAGAATGCCGCACACCAATTCGGTCATCGCATACATGTCTTCCGCCGGCTCGCCTACCGAAAGGCCGCCAATGGCATTGCCCGGCTGATCCTGGCTGGCGATGAATTCGGCAGACTCTTTCCGCAGGTCGGGAAAGGTGCTTCCCTGGACGATAGGGAACAGCGCTTGGTCGTAGCCGTACTGAGGCGACGTCTCCCGCATTCGGCTGACGCATCGGGACAGCCAATCGTGCGTGATTTTCATCGACTTCTTCGCATAGGCATAGTCGCACGGGTACGGCGTACACTCATCAAAAGCCATGATGATGTCGGCGCCAATGGTACGCTGGATATCGATGACCCCCTCCGGGCTGAAGAAATGACGCGACCCGTCGATGTGTGACTTGAACGTGGCGCCTTCCGGGGAGATTTTTCGGTTTTCCGAAAGGGAGTAAACCTGGTAGCCGCCGCTATCGGTGAGGATCGGCCGCGACCAGCCGATGAAGCGATGCAAGCCGCCTGCTTTCTTGAGCAAATCTATTCCAGGCCTCAGGTAGAGGTGATATGTATTGCCGAGGATAATGCGGGCATCGATGTCTGTTTCCAGTTCACGCTGATGGACAGCCTTGACGGATCCGGCGGTGCCCACCGGCATGAATATCGGCGTGGGAATGTCACCGTGATCGGTTGAGATCATGCCGGCCCGTGCTTTCGATAAGGGATCTTGGCCGTGAAGCTGGAATTTCATCGGCACAAATATAGAAGTCTCGTCTCAGCGTACCGTGCCGGGTGCCTGCAGGGGTCAATTTTGCTACAACGGATCGGCCGGGCGGAAGTTAATTCGTCTATCTTTGGGCTCTTTTGAGCGCCGTGTATCTTCTTCTCACACTTATAGCCTGTCTTGTGGTGGCGGTGCAGCTCATTTACCTGGGCCGCTATACGTATGCCTTTCGGAAGAGGCCTATCGAAACGGCCGGCGCCACCCCGCCGGTGTCGGTGGTCGTGTGCGCTCATGATGAAGAGGCCAACCTGCGAGAGCTTGTGCCTTTGCTCCTGGCCCAGGATTATCCCGACTTTGAAGTGATCGTGGTCGAAGACCGGTGCAACGACGGCACCTATGACTACCTCCTGGAGGCCACCCGCCAGCACGCTCGGCTGAAAATGGTGCGGGTGAAATACCTTCCCGATCATTTGACCGGGAAGAAATACGCCGTTACGCTCGGGTTGAAGGCGGCCTTGCATGACTGGGTCCTGCTCACCGACGCCGACTGCAGGCCCTCCGGAAATCAGTGGATCCGGTCGATGGCGTCCCGCATGATGCCCGACAAGCAAATTGTGATCGGTTATTCACCGTATTACCGGGAACCGGGCTACCTCAATGCATTTATCCGGTTTGAGTCGCTGGTCACCGCGATCCAGTTTGTGGGACGCGCCCTCCTGGGATCGCCCTACATGGGTACCGGCAGAAACCTGGCTTACAGGAAGGCGCTGTTCCTCGACAACAAAGGGTTCAACGGCCACCTGGCCGTGACCGGCGGCGACGATGACCTTTTTGTCAATCGCCATGCGACCGCAGCCAACACGGCGGTGAGCCTCGGCGATGCCTCCCTTATGCGTTCCCTGCCCAAGCGGACCTGGGCGTCGTTCTTCCACCAGAAGAGGCGGCACTTGTCGGTCGGCAAGTACTATCGCTGGCGCGATCGCTGGAGGCTCGGCCTGTTTGCTTCGACGTGGATCCTGAGCTGGGCGCTGCTGCCCGTGACCTTGCTGCCGCCGGCGCTCCCATACTTCGCCTGGATCGGATTCGTGCTCAGGGTTTTGCTGCTGTCCATCCTGATACACCGGGCCTCCCGGAAGATGGGGGAACCCTTCGAGGCGTGGAAAACGCCGCTTTTAGATTTTAATTATGCCATTTACTATCTTGGAACGGGCCTGTCGGCGTTAGCATCCAAACGAATTCGATGGAAGAACTAGAAAACCGCTTTTCGTCCAAAGCGCTGGAAGACTTTGAACTCATCGACCGGGCGGTTGGCGGGGATGATAAGGCTTTTGCCAAGTTGCTGCAGCGCTACAAGCGGCCCGTGTACCACATGATCCTCAAGATGGTGCGCAACGTCGACGACGCCGAAGACCTCATGATCGAGTCGTTTGCGAAAGCGTTCCGGAGCCTCCATCGTTTTAAGAAGGACTTCACCTTCAGCACCTGGCTCTTTCGAATCGCCACCAACAATACCATCGACTATATCCGGAAGAAGAAGATCAATACGCTCAGTATCGAGAACACCTGGACGGATGACGATGGCCAGTCTGTTTCCATCGATGTACCCGATCGGAATCTCGACCCGCAGGAAGAGACCATTCGGATGCAGAAGGAAGAGCTGATGCAGGTGTTCGTGGGCATGTTGCCCGCGAAATACCAGAAGCTGGTCCGGCTTCGCTACTTCAATGAGTTGTCGTACGAGGAGATTGCCGCCGAACTCGAGGCTCCCCTGGGTACGGTCAAGGCCCAGTTGCACCGTGCGCGTGAGTTGATGTACGACATGGTCAAGAACAAGAAGGACCACATCTGATTTTTCGTCCTACGGTCTCGGGGAATCCAGCCAGTGAATGATGTTCAGCAGGAACTGGGGATTCTGTTTGGCATCCGGCGCATTCATCCCCATTCGTACTGAGTCGCGCTGCACCTGTGCCGAGAACATGGCGGCCTCGCCGAAAACCACCACGCGTCCCTTTCCCTGCTGAAGGCTGGCACCCTGGGCCAGCCCGGCGGCCGGTTGCACGGTAGTCTCCGTGGCAAATTGCCAGGCGGTCTTGGGTAGCAGGAGTTCAAAGTCGTCGTCAAGCACGATCAGAGGTGTGGCATGGGCGGGAATGCCGAACGCCTGGCCGGTGAACGTCCGCACCGACGTGACCTTCTCATGGGGTTGGTTGCCCAGCGTGATGGGTCCTTCGATGAGGCCATGACCGGGCGTAAAGATATCCGGGCGATTGAGTGCGCCGCCGGGAGAAATGTCACCTTTCTTGCGCATGGCAAACCCGTTATAAAAAGTAAAGCCGAAAGCGGCGGCCAGCTTTTCTGCTGCGCCGGGAAAAGGCATGTGATCGGCGATGAGGAAGAGGGAACCGCCGGCCTTCACCCATTCGGTGACGTATCGAATTTCGTCCTCGGTAAACGCCGAGGGAGTGGGCAACGTCCACGCATTAATATTGGCGGCATTAAGCGCATTGGCGATGACGAGAATCCGGGAAGACCTCAGTACTTCAGGGGTGAAAGGTTGCGCATTGCCTTTAACCACATAACCGTCTTTCCGGAGAAAGTCGGAAAAGGGACGGAACCGACCGGTAGTTGTATGAAAGTTGTGGTGCGCTTCATCCAGCAGAATCACCGGGCCTTTTCCCAGCGGGTAGCGAGAATGTGAAATGTCAAACTGGAAAAGAGTGTCGGCACGTTGTTGCCCTCCGCACGTGAGTGACACCAATAGGAGGCTGGCGATCAGGACGTGTTTCATGTTATCGATCTAGGGTTTCTCTTCCACCGATACCAGCGCTTCGGCCCGCAGCGGCTTCCCATTACCGGCAACGCCTTCCACCACTACCCGGTAGTCGCCGGCCAGGTCGGAAGCAAAGAAAGTAACGGTGGCCACGCCGGCAGCCGCGTCGACAATGACTTCAGGATTCCAATAGAGGGTAGACCGATAGTCGGCCTGGCTGTTATCCTGTGGTTTGTCGTATTCCGGCGCCTGGAACTTTCGCGTCTTCGAGAAGCCGGGCAACTTGATGGTCTGGAAGTTCGGATCTGTATCGTCCACCGACGCGCCCGACTTGGTGTACACGGAAATCACGCCATTACCGCCCTGGCTGCCGTACAAGACGTTGAGTCGCTTGGTAAACTCAATGGATTCGATGATGTTGAAGTCGATGGTCTGCAGGATGGTGCCCGCATCGCCCGCCATGGGTACGTCATTGATGGTAACCAGCGGGTTGGGCGGTTGGGTGACGGATGACCCATAGGCACGACCGAAGTAGACGGTGCCCTGCGTCGGGTTGACCACCAGCCCAGGTACCTTGCCCACCAGGGCCAGTAACAGATTTCCGGAATTGACATTAAGATTCTTGGACGTCAGCACATAGTCGGCCCTCCCATAGGGACGGCGCTTGGAGCGTTCGAACTCCGTGTCTTCCGGCCGCCGGCCCACAATCTCCACTTCCTCCAGCAGCTTGCTGTCTTTGGGTACTTCGTATTCGGAGAATATACGCTGCGCAGTGCCGGCCCGGACAATCGGGGCCAGCGGCGGAGCCACACCTTCCAGTGCAGGCACTTCGCGGGGAAGAACCTTCACCGAACCATAGGCCCTGCCTTTGGCTTTGTCTGACTTGTAGGAGAACATGGCGCTGTCGGTGAACTGGAGTCCTGTTTGCCAGAACATTCCCTCGTCATCGGTCTCCACGCTGAGGACGTCGCCGGTCTTCCACTGGATGAAACTCAGTTGTGTTTTCTCCGGTTCGCCCTTATTGTTGACGAACTGACCGAAAAAGCTTACGCCGCGCTCGATTCTTCGATTCAGTTCGTCAATACGCGGGATTTCGTTCGGGTCGATCGGCAGAACATCCAGGATCGTCTGCTTCGCGGGGATGGCGATCACCTGGGCGGCATCCGTAACCGCCACCGACAGGTTGGCCCCGGAAGCCACCAGCGCCTCGTCAAGTTTGAGTTGGAGGGTGATTTTATCGCGCACCCGGTACCTGCCTTTATCGGTCTGAACCGCCAGGCCCACGGCAGCCTGCGACGGTTGCTGATAGGCAGGATCAATCCGATCAGTTCTCCGGAGAATCTGCAATGGCCTGGTAAACAAGCCAGAGTCGCCAAAATTGCGGCGCAGGTTGGTATAGGCCCGGAGGTAGTACATGCCCTCTTCGATCGAGTCGGGAAGTATGAAATCACCCTGGCTCACTCCGTTTTCGATCCGGAGAATTCGCTCTACCTGCACCTCCCTCTTTCCGTTGATCACCTCTACATATAACACATCGCTCAGCGAATCACGCCACCCCGGGTTATAGTAGTTGACGTAGGCTTTCATCCACAAGGGCTCGCCCGGGTAATAGTAGGGCTTGTCAGTGTGTACATAAATTTTTTCGTAGAAGTACCTTAAGGCCTCGGCGTAGGTAGATTCAATGTCCTGGATGGGCCGATAGTCCAGCGGAAGCTGGTAAGCCAGCCCGGATTTATTCATGTCGCCATCGATCGCGATGCTTCGGGGATTGATCAGGATACCGTTGGTGTTCACGTCGGCGGGGGCAGCGGCGGAGAGCAAAGACTTGGGCAGGTCCTTGTAGCGGACGTTCAGTGGACCGTTGATTGGTATGCGGTAATATCCTTCAGTTGCGGAAGGGGTGGCTGTCGGCGGGCTGACGGGCGTTCCATCCCCGGCGTTATGTTGGAAGCCATCTTCGGCGGCTTTTCCGGCGACCACGGCGGTAAGCCAGTGCCGAAGCGAGCCCTGGTACATGGCCAGTCGTGTCCGCTCAATGGCCATGTTCTGGTTTACGTTGGAACCCTGGTATTCCTGGTAGCAGTACGCTGCTTCGGTGATGTCCTGGAAAATGTGCGGGTTAAAGTACGCCGTGATGCGGTACCCGGCGTTGGGATATTCTACGATAACAGGACTGGAAAGCACTCTGAATTTACCACCTGAAGACTCTGCTTTGACAGTCGTTTCCGGGTTGAAGAGCAGGAGCCCTTCCGGCCCCAGCAGCGCCTGGGCAAACGCCGACTCCGTTTCGGGCGTGCTCTTGCCGCGGGCTTTGCCTTCCGTATCGGCGAATTTGAGGTTCAACGTATACGATCGGCCGGGTTGAACGCGCATGGGCGCCCGATAGAGCGAAAACCCTTTCTTGTAGGCTACGATTTCGTGGAACCCCGGGGGAACATCCGCCAGGGTAAACTGCCCGAAATCGTCGGTCACCGCCCGGTAGGAGGAGCGGTTGATAAATACTTCCGCGTCGGCGGCCGGCTTGCCGTTGGGAGCCGTCAACGTTCCGTTCACCTGCGCCAGGAGAGAACCGTGCAGAAGCAGGAGAACACCCGCCAGGGCAGGGACCAGTTTTTGCATCATCCGGAAATCAGTTCGGCTTTCAGTTCGCGTTCCACCACTTTGCCGTCGACCACCTCCACAAAGAAGGACTTGCTTTTGGGGTTGGAGCTCACACATTGCACCAACGTTTCATTCTCGAAGTAAATGCCCGACTGGTTGTCGCAGGCATAACCGGAAGATAGCTCTTTCTGAAGAATGAGTTTGTGATACAGCGGGCGCCGGAATTCTTCCACGTTATAGTGGGGGCAGTGTGAGTGCTTGAGCCATCCCAGGCATTCCACCTTGCTGAGTTCTTTTGGACGAGAATCTGTGGTGCCGCTCTCAAACCAACAGAGCGATCCTGCGCTGGCACCGCTCATGAGGATACCGGCCTCGTAGGCCTTGCGCAAGGCGAGATCAATCCCCTGGCTCTTCCAGATGGCCATCATATTAAGGGTGTTGCCTCCGCCGACGATCACGGCATCCATTTTCATCAGGGTCTCTTCAAATGACTCCTTTGTGGTATACGAGTTGATGAAGACGCGCATGACATGGGGGCGGAGAGGAAGGCCTTCCACCAGGGAATACCAATTGGTGATGCTTACCAGGCTGTCTCCCGTGGCGGTGGGCACAAAGCACACCTTGGGGTTTTCCTTGCCGGTCAGTTTGATAAGATGGCTGAGAATGGGCTTGTCGGTACCCCCGCCCCAGACGAAAATCTTCCGCGACGCATTGGCCGAGCCGGCCTGATCGTCACCCAGCGCCATGGCCGGGAGGCCCAGGCTCACGGCCGAAGTGGAAACGGATTGGATAAAGGTGCGGCGTTTCATGTGATCAGTGATTTAACGGATGGGGAAGATACTTGTTATTCCGGAAATCGTGCCCTGTGTTTGGCGGCTGCGATTTAGCCCTTAGCTTGCAGCATTCTCCGGAATGCCATGAATGCCTCGGTCGTCTTTACTTACTTCCCCGGCCTCACCGACGTCCAGCGCCGCCAGTTCGAAGCGCTGGAACCGCTCTATCGCGAATGGAACGAGAAGATTAACGTGGTCAGCCGGAAGGACATCGACAACCTGTACGTGAACCACGTGCTGCACTCGCTGGGAATTGCCAAAGTGATCGATTTCCTGCCAGGGGCCCAGGTACTTGACGTGGGTACCGGCGGCGGCTTTCCGGGCATCCCGCTGGCCATCCTGTTTCCGCAGACCTCTTTTCACCTGGTTGATTCCATTGGAAAGAAGATCACCGTCGTGAAGGAAGTCAGCCAGGCTATCGGGCTGAAGAATGTGGAAGCGGAGCAGGCACGGGCCGAACAGCTGAAGAGGAAGTACGATTTCATCGTGAGCCGGGCCGTCACGCAGATGAAGGAGTTCTATGGTTGGGTGCACAATAAAGTCAAGCGGGAGTCCAGGCACCCGATCGATAATGGTATCTTATACCTCAAGGGGGGCGACCTGGATGAAGAGATGAATCAACTGAAACGGCCCTACCGGTATTACGAGCTCACGGACTATTTCTCCGAAGAGTTCTTTGTCACCAAGAAGGTGGTGTACCTCCCGATGTGAGGATGGGCTAAAGCCCAATTGCAGTTTGTTTTCTTTAACCCCGGCCTGAAGGCCGGGGCAATTGATTGCCACGCCCTTTCATTGCCACGCCCTTTCATAGCCACGCCCTTTAGGGCGTGGACTAAGGGAAGAGAAAGACAAAAGGGCTTTAGCCCATTCCGGGCACCGGGCTCACTCCTTCATCATCTCCAGCATCTCCGAGCGAACTCTTTCTTTTAAGGCGGGAATATCCGCGAACGTCATTCCCTGGGTGGGAATCTCCGGGTTGATCCGGATGGTAATAGTTCCCGGCTGGATAAACATGCGCCGCGGCGGCATCAGCTTGCCGGCATTGAGGATCACCATGGGAAGGATGGGCTGCTGGGTTTCAATGGCGATGCGAAAAGCGCCGTCGTAGAAAGGTTGAAGGGGCTCTGGGCTTCGGTTCTGCGTGCCTTCGGGGAAGATGAGGATGGAGATGCCCCGCCGCAGCACGTCCTTCAGGTGCTCCATGCTCTTGCGCCGGCTCTCGTTGTTCGACCGGTCGACGATCACCGAGGCGTGCCGGATGATCCACCCCAGGATGGGAATCTTAAGCAATTCCTTCTTGGCCAGCGGCCGGATCTGGCGCGGCACCGTGAGGCACACGCCCGGGATGTCGAGGTAGGAGGTGTGGTTGCTGAGGTAGATGTACGCTTGTCCCTTACGAATATTTTCCCGTCCGTGAATGCGGTAGGGAATCCGGTTGAGCAGGCTGAACGTCCGCGCCCAGAGTTTGAGGAACCAGTAGCTGATGTCTCCGAAGCGGTCGCCAAGGAAGAAGGGGATGAGGATTCCCGGCAGATACAGGATCATGAAGAATGTGAATACGAACAGTACCCACACGACATAGAGTTTGCTGGCCAGTTTTCCGAGCACCTTATTGACCGGTTGGTTTGGTCGCGCAAATAAGCAAAGAAAAACGTAACCGCTTCTACCGCTCGTATTTCCAGTTACGTCCCTTTCCGGCGGCCAACCATTCGATGGACGTGGCCATCCGCTTGTTTCTGGTCATCTCGGTTTTGGCCCCGGTCACCCAATCTATATAGTCTTTCTTTTGGGAGTGAGAGAAGGCGTCGAAAGCGGTTTTGGCTTTAGGATTCTGACTCAGGGCTTTTCTGAAATCGGAAGGAACGCTGAGTCTTTTTTTGGTGGCGGCAGCGGTACCTCGTTCGATCCTGGCTCCGGTCTCATTCAGCCGGGCGGCCTCCTTGATGTATTTCCTGAGTTTGGCGTCGGAGGGGAGATCTTTCAGTGACGTGATTTTCCCCAGGTGGCCCATGGCTGTTTCTCCGATGGGCTGGAGTTCTTTCGTATAGCTGGCCATCAGTTTGGCTTTCCAGAAACCGAACACACAGTGTTTCTTGAACGAGGCCATACTACAGAGTATCCCGTGGTATTCAAAGTGGGGGAAGCCCCACTTGATGGTCTCGTGGGCATCGGGGCATGCCTGGTGCACCAGCTCGCGCAAATGCATCAGCACCGGTTTGGCGAAGTCTGCCGACCGCTTGATATAGGCGTCGACTCGCTTGTCTCGGGTGCCCATGGCCTAGATCATGTACTTGGTCACGCCGGGAACTGCGCAGGCGTACAGTCCGTTGGCATCGGGCTTCGACGGCATGTCGGCGTCCCAGCTGTATTGCGCCGGCTGGAGGGAAAGACCCGAATTCAGCGCCTTGTCGAATTCGACTACCTGCCCGGAATACGTGGCCATGCGCCCCAGGATGGCGGTCATCGTGCTGCGCGCGCCGTTTTCGGCATCGGCGAATTTGTATTCACCTTTCGCAATGGCTTCAAACAGCTCGTCGTGTTCCGACTGGTACGGGTTGTTCTCCTTTTTCGTGTCAAACTGATGCAGCGTGTTGCCCTTCCGGTCGGTGATGCGTCCGGCGTCGCAATGAATGGATCCCTTGGTGCCCATGATCAGTTCATCCACTTTGCTGAGGGTGCCCTTGATGTGGCGGCATTGGCTGTTCATGATGGTGCCGTCGGCGTACTGGAACTCAACGTAGTGATGATCGAAGATTTCGCCGAAGTCTTTGCCCTTGCGTACTTCCCGGCCCCCCATACCCTGGGCTTTCACCGGGTAGTCGCCCTTGAACCAGTTGATGACGTCGATGTTGTGAATATGCTGCTCCACGATGTGGTCGCCGCAGACCCAGTTGAAGTAGTACCAGTTGCGCATCTGGTATTCCATTTCCGTCATGCCCGGCTTGCGTTCGCGCACCCACACGCCGTCGTTGTTCCACCAGGCTTGCGCGGACACGATGTCGCCGATTAGTCCATCCTTGAAGCGGCCGAAGAGTTCGCGGTAGGAATTCTGGTAGTGACGCTGAAGGCCCACCACGATATTGAGTTTCTTTTGTTTGGCGATTTGCGCGGCGTCGAGTACGCGTTTGATCCCCGCCGGATCGGTGGCCATGGGTTTTTCCACGAAGGCGTGCTTGCCTTGTTTGACCACTTCTTCAAAGTGAAGGGGCCTAAAGCCGGGAGGGGTGGTGAGGATCACGACGTCGGCCAGGGGTATTGCCTTAAGGTACCCGTCGAACCCGACGAACTTATGTTCTTCTTTCACGGCCACGCGCTTCTTCACGTTGCCGGGAACGCCGGCGATGTCGCTCAGGTCGTCGGCCATGAGGGCATTGTAGCACTCGTCGATGCGGTCTCGGAAGGCGTCGGCCATGGCCACCAGTTTGACGTTTTGCTTGGTGAGCAGTGCCTGCAAGGCGGCGCCGGTGCCCCGCCCGCCGCAGCCTACCAGCGCCACCTTGATGGTGTCGTCCGCGGAGGAGTTGAAGAAGGACCCTTCCGAAACCAGGGGCATGGTAACCAGTGACCCGGCGGCGAGGGCCGATTGCTTAATAAAGGTGCGGCGGCTGTTGTTGGTCATAGTAAGCGGGATTTGATGGAGGTAACCAAGTTAGGACATTATTTGAGGTAGCGGGCGAAGAATTGTTCGATCTCTTCTGCCGGCGGCTGGCGGGCAGGCCGCACCACGCGGAAGCCGACAAACATGGCGTCGGTCATCCACCAGCGGCTTTTGGGTATCTGGGGGTCGCGCTGATTCCAGGCGGGATCCGAGGCTATCCGGTTGGTGCACCGCAATTGGTTCGCGGCATCCTCGAAAGAACCTCCGCGGACAGCCTTGGGGTACCGGGTGGCGGGTGTGACCATGGGGTCTTTTTTCGAGAGAGATGCGTATCCTACGGGGTCGTACTGGTCCAGCGTCCACTCGCTCAGGTTGCCCAGCATGTCATAGAGCCCCCACGCGTTGGCCTTCTTCTGCATCACCAATTGGAACCTTCCACTGCTGTTGCCGGTAAACCAGCCAAATTCACCGAGGGTAGCCGGATCAGGGAGTTTGGTTTCGCCCGCTTTGCAGGCATATTCCCATTCCGCTTCCGTGGGAAGGCGGAAGAAAATGCCCGTCTTGGAGTACAGCCACCGGCAGTACATCAGGGCAGCCTGCTGGGTCATGCTGTTGGCCGGGTGGTTAGGCTCGCGGCCCATGCCCCAGGTGAGGTCTATGTACTGGGGCGTAGCCCGGGTCACGCCATCCATGTTCTTCGCCTGGGGAACGGATGCATCCTTGAAAAAGGCGTCCCACTCGGCGAAGGTCACTTCATGTTCGCCGATCCAGAAAGCAGACAGTTCAATTTCTACCGGAGGACCCTCGTCGTTGTCCGCCAGAATACTTTTGCTGCCCAGCGTAAATTTCCCCGCGGGAATGGCAACCATGGTAAACGTCTGGGTGGTGCCGGGAATCTTTTGCGCATAGGTCTTCTCTTTCTGACCCATGGCGGGCGAGGCCAGCAAGAGAAGAAGGAGGAGGCGGAAGATCATGGATAATGATCGGAGTATTTCAAAGGTAAGTTACAAAAGTGTACTTTTCCCCATCGTTCCTATGCCGCGCCGACTTGTCCAACTTATCGTTGCCGCTTCCCTGGTTCGTATGCTCGTTGCCGCGGTGCTTGAGTTCGGGAACGACGAGGTCTACTATTTCCTTTACGCGCTCGACCTACAGCCCAACTATTTCGACCATCCGCCCGGCGTCGCCTGGCTCATCCGGATCTTTACGTTCAACTTGCTGCTTACTGACGAATTCTTCGTCCGCCTCGGGTCGATCCTCTGCGCCGCCGTGGGTACGACCCTGGTTTACCGGCTCGGTACGGCATTGAAGAATGAGCAGACGGGATGGTATGCCGCCATCCTCTACACGGGCAACCTGTACACGTCGCTCCTCGCCGGCACATTCATTATTCCCGACAGCCCGCAGGTGGTCTTCTGGCTGGCTTCGGTGCTCGTCATGCATTCCATCCTGACCGCACCGCCGGATCAGGAGATTCCCCGCAAGAACTGGTTGCTTTTCGGATTGTTGACAGGTCTCGCGATCCTCTGCAAAGTGCATGGCATCTTCCTGTGGGGAAGCCTTGGTCTTTATATCCTTCTCTATAATCGCGGAAAACTGAAGGAGCCGGGCCTGTACCTCGCCGCGGCCGTAACCGCGCTGGTGATCAGCCCGATCCTGATCTGGAATATCCAGAATGATTTTATCACCTACCGTTTCCATAGCGGCCGCGTAGGCATCGAGGAGACATGGATCCACCCCGATTACTTTATCCAGGCGGTGGCCGGCCAGTTGGTGTACAGCAACCCGGTCAATGCGGTGCTCATCCTTATTGCCGCCTGGAAACTGAAGACCATGAAATTTCTTTCCGTGGACTCGCTGCGATTCGTGCTCATCAATGGTCTTCCGCTGGTGATCGTGGTTAGCGTGATGTCGCTGACCAGCACCATGCTTCCCCACTGGAGCGGGCCGGCGATGATGATTCTCTCTTTCCTTGCCGCCGCTTACCTCGATGAAAAGAGGACGATGAGCGGGATTGCCCACGATCCCCGTGTGCTCCGGGCAAGTGCCTATACCGTGGGAGGGCTTATCCTGCTCACGCTGGCCATTATCCAGTTTTACCCGGGAACGTTTGGCAGCCACCGGAAGAATGAGTTCGGCGAAAATGACTTCACGCTGGACTTGAATGGCTGGTCGTCTTTTTCAGAGGAGTTCCGAACCTGGCTGACGGAAGAGGAGAAGAGAGGGGCTATTCCGGCCGGTTTGCCGTTCGTATCGAACAAGTGGTTCCCCGGGGCACACATCGAATACTACGTGGCGCGCCCCCTGGGACGGCCCGTCGTGGGGATAGGCTGGGTGCGTGATGTGCATCAGTATGCCTGGCTGAATTTGTCGAGGCCTCCGCTGAAGGAAGGGGATGCTGCGCTATGCATCGTGCCCAGTAATTACCATATGGTGCTGCACGAGAGTTATTACCGTCAGTTTGAATCCATTGAATTGAAGAAGGTCTTCTATCAGTTTCGAAGCGGAAGGATGTCGCGGTACTTCACCGTATACCTGATGAAGGGCTACAAGGCCGATGATGAGGCCCACCTGCCGCCGTTCAAGCCGGGTGAGTAGCGGGCTAAAGCCCGATCCAAAATTCCCTGTTCTTTATGTCCCCGGGCTGAAGCCCGGGGCAATTGTATTTCGAGGTCAGGTTCTGAGGACTACCCCTTTGTTTCGCCAATGGCCCCGGGCTTGAAAGGATAGAATTTTTTGGAGGGCCACAGACAGATCGGTTTTGCGGCACGCCTCTGATTGGCCAGCATGGATGAGCTTCATCAAATGTTCGGGGCAAGGCGTTCAAGCCGGTGGAGTAGTCGGGCTAAAGCCCGATCCAAAATAATTCCCTGTTCTTTGTGTCCCCGGGCTGAAGCCCGGGGCAATTGATAGGAACTCATCATACCTTATTTTTGCGTCATGGTTCGCCAGGCTTTTCTTCTATGTGCTGTCCTGGGCCTCGGCGTAGCTTCTGCACAGACTCCCCCCGGTCCATTTACCACCATTGAAGGAACCGACAGTCTCTTTGTAGGGGGTTTCCGCCGCAATAACGATGTGCGGTTTCATTATACCTCCCAGCGCTATGTGCTGGAATATGGTTCGAAGCGGCAGTCTTCTTCCGGCAGCGGACTCTTCAGCAACGTCAGCGAGTTTCTCGGCGGCGGATTTACCTACAAGTTTCTTGACCTCGATCTTTCTTTTTCTCTCCCGCAGACGCGCGTGCTGGAAACCGGGCTGCAGAACCTCAGCCAGTTCCGCCTGTCCGGGAGTTATTCTTCCCGTCGCTGGACCATCCGCGGGTACTGGCTGCAGAGCACAGGCCTCGTCGCGGCGGATGGCGAAGGAAATTTCATCTCCGGGCCCACCGTGGACATGCTCAGCCTTGGACTTCCCATCACCTATTATTTCAACCATCGCCGCTACTCCTTTCGGGCGGCGGCCTTCCAGAATGAAGTGCAAAGGCGGAGCGCAGGATCATTCCTGTTGCGCATCGAGCCATTCTACCGGCGGCTGGGCGTGGGCAACAGCATCGTGCCGCCCGGCCAGGACGTGCCTACGAAGTACGGCGAGCAGGCTGGGTTAAAATACGCCTATGCCCCGGGGATAACGCTGCAGCCGGGTTTCGGTTACAATTGGACCGGTCGCGATGGCAGGTGGTTTGTTTCCCCGATGGTGTTTGTGGGCGGGGGCGTGGCGGTCAATGTGTACAAGGGGAATTCCGGCGAGCGTACCAACGTCAATCCCGAGTGGAGGGGAAGCGCGGTGCTCAACATCGGCTACAACGGCCCCCGTTGGTACGCCGCGATCCGGTCATCGTATGAGTACAGTTATTTCCTCCTGGATCCTTCCTATTTCCGTACGTCCGATCTCAAGCTGGGGCTGACGGTGGGGTATCGGTTTAACTATTTCGAGAAGTTTTTGCCGGTATCCATCTTCTGAAAATTAATTCAATTGCCCCGGACTCCTGAAGATGGATTAGGTTTTCCATTGCCCCGGGCTTTAGCCCGGGGCAATTGGGATCCGCTATTGGCGTCGCCGGATCTTTGCCATAAAGAACCCATCATATCCCTCGCTCGGCCAGCAGCGGTCCTGGGAGAGCATCTCGAACTTGTCGCCGTGGGTGGCCAGGAATTTCTCAACCTGCTTTTCATTCTCGGAGGGCAGAATGCTGCAGGTGGCATAGACCATCATTCCTCCCGGCTTCACCATGACGGAATATTGCTGAAAGATTTCCTGCTGGAGTACTTGTACTTTCTCGATAAACTCCAGTGACAGTTTCCATTTCGCGTCGGGGTTGCGGCGAAGGACGCCTAGCCCGGAACACGGCACGTCGAGAAGTAATCGGTCGGCCGAGGCTTCCAGGCGCTTGATCACTTTCGAGGAGTCGATGAGGCGCGCTTCGATCAGGTCGCTGGCGCCGGCACGACGGGCGCGCTTCTTGAGTTCGTCGAGTTTCCAACCTTCGGTGTCCATGGCAATGATGCGCCCTTTGTTCTGCATGAGTGCTGCGAGGTGCAGCGTCTTGCCGCCCGCACCCGCACAGGCGTCGATCACGCGCATGCCGGGCTTTACGTCTAGGTAAGCGGCGATGCGCTGCGAGGCGGCATCCTGCACTTCGAAAAGCCCGTCTTTGAATGCCTGCCGCGTAAAGATGTTCTGGCGCTCTTCGAGCAGCAGGGCGTCGGGAAATTCGGGCAGCCGCTCGGTCTCGATGCCTTCTTCTTCCAGCAGCAATTTCTGCAGCCCTTCGCGGGAGATCTTCAGGGTGTTCACCCGCAGCACCACCTTGGCCTGTTCGTTCAGGGCGTGGAGCTCTTTGTCCCACCAGGCCGGCAACTCAGCTTCGCCCAAGGTATCCAGCCAGTCGGGGATGGATTCCCGGATCTTGCGGACCGACTTCACCCGTTCATAGTTCTCTTCGACTTCCCGCGGCTGGATGCCTTCAAATTCTTTCCACGGGGGCAATTCGATGGTGTTCCAGATGCACCAGGTGGCCAGCAGCGACCAATAATCGCGTTCCTGTGCACCTGAAAGCTCGCGGAAGAGGCGGTACCAGCGCACGATGTCGTAGGTCGTTTCGGCGATGAACCGCCGGTCACGGGCGCCCCATTTGGGATTCTGTTTCAGCACTTTCTCGATCACCTTGTCGGCATAGCGGTTGCCTTCGAAAATGTCGTGGAGATTCTGAACAACGGCTTCGGAAAGATTGCGGTAGAGTTTCACGGTGCAAACATAGCGGATCGGCCTGACTCGGAGGTGCCGGGTAGCCAGATGGCCGGTTGCCGGGTGGCCAGGTAACCGGGTAGCCAGGTAACCAGGTGTTGGAAAAACTACTTACCGCTTACTGTCACAGATTACCGATCATGTCCTACAGGTAGCCGGGTGGCCAGGTAGCCGGATAGCCGGGTAACCGGATGTTGGTAAAACGGCTTACTGATTACCGATTACCGATTACCGATCACCGATCACCGATCACGTCTTTCAGGGGCCGGGTGACAATTACTTCAACGGCGAGTTTATCTCAGGAAAGTTGCAGGCACTCTGCCGGTTCCTTGTTAACTTCATTCCATGATGCAACGCAGAAAATTCATCCTCAATACCGCCGCCGCGGTGGCCGGCGCTGCCTTCCTTCGGCCGTCGGTTGCCGCAGCGGCCGCACCGACGTTCCGAATGAACTACGCCCCCCACGACGGGATGTTCAAAAACTCCGCCGGGGCTGACTTTGTCGACCAGATCAGGTTCATGCACGACCAGGGGTTCCGGGCCATCGAAGACAACGGGTTGCTGGCCCGGCCGGTCGCCGAACAGGAGCGCATCGGCAAGACACTTTCTCAGTTGGGCATGACCATGGGTGTGTTTGTCGTGGAGGGCGGCGACAACTGGAAGACCTCCCTCACCACAGGAAAACCGGAGTTCCTCGACACCTTTATAAAAACCTGCAAAGCTTGTGTGGATACGGCCAAACGTGTCAACGCGAAGTGGATGACCGTGGTGCCGGGCTTTTATGAACGCAAGATGCCCCTGGGTCTTCAGACGGCCAACGTGATCGAGGCCCTGCGACGGGGAGCGGAGATTTTCGAGCACCACGGACTGATCATGGTGCTGGAACCGCTGAGCGATACGCCAGAACTCTTTCTGCGCTTCTCCGACCAGTCCTACGAGATCTGCAAGGCAGTCAACAGCCCGTCGTGCAAGATTCTGTATGACATCTACCACATGCAGCGCAACGAGGGCAACCTGATCAACAACATCGACCGGTGCTGGAGCGAGATCGCCTACTTCCAGATCGGCGACAACCCGGGACGCAAAGAGCCGGGAACGGGAGAGATCAACTACAAGAATGTATTCAAATACATCTACGACCGCGGCTATCGCGGCGTGATGGGGATGGAGCATGGGAATTTTGGAGCGGGGAAGGAAGGGGAGACGGCGCTGATTGCGGCGTACCGAAGTGTGGATACGTTCTGATTTAGAGATTTAAAGATTTAGATATGAGATCGATTGAACGAGTACGGGGTCTTGGCTTGATGGCTATTTGTTTACTGGTGGCATTTTCAGCGAGTGCTCAGTTTCCGGATATTCTGCAGAAGCAGGTTGACCGGGGGAAGAAGATCGCGAGCGGGGATCTGGAGGAGGAGCGTACGCGGGTGGACTCGTCGGATTTCAACTATGCCATCTCTGTCATCGACAACTCGGGGATGATGGACATCCGCGACGCGGGCGAGACGGTGGTGAAGACGGTGACGAGCGTGAGCAGCATCACCAAGAGCAGCAGCGAGAAGACACCGGCGCAACGTTGTCGCGACCTGCTCGATATTGCCGAGAAGCTCTATGAGAGCCGTGCTTACCCGGCCGCGGAAGCTGCCTTTATCACGGCACAGCAGGCATATGAATCGGAAGGGCTGACAGGCGAGATCAACTACAGCAAAGTGCATGCGGACCTCGGCTTGCTCTATGCCACCATGGGCCGGTTCAACTCCGCGGAGAAATCGACGCTGGAAGCCATGACGTTGCGGGAGAATACGCTCGGCAAGAACAGCAAGGCCTACGCCTCGTCCCTGAACAACGTGGGGGTGCTCATGCAGGAATACGCCCGCTACCAGGAGTCGGAAAGCTATTTCGACCAGGCGCTGAAGACCATTGAAAACCGCCTCGGCACCGGGAGCCAGGAGTATGCCGTGGCGTTGAACAACCAGGCCATCCTGTTCTCGGAGATCGGCCGGTATGATGCAGCCATCGAAAACCTGAAGAAAGCTTCCGCCGTCCTCGACAAGCTCAAGAAAAAAGACCTGCGCAACCAGGTCGGCTTCAAGTCCAACCTGGCGCTGCTCTACCAGCAGACCGGCAAGCTGGCCGACGCTGAAGCGATCTACCTGGGCCTGGAGAAGGCGCTGGGCAGCAGCAATCCCTACTACGCTGGCGTGCTCAACAACCTCGCCCTGCTCTACATCCAGATGGGCAAACTGGAGAAAGTGGAAGGCTATCTCCAGAATTCCGCCAACGTGTACAAGGCCCGGTTCGGGGACCAGAATCACAACTATGCCAAGGTGCTCAACGACCTCGGCAACTTCTACCGCATGCAAGGCCGGATGGAGGATGCCGAAAAGAACTTGCAGCAGGCGCTGACCATCCGGGGTACCGCGCTGGGCGACAGTCATCCCGATTATGTGAAGTCACAGGAAGACCTCGGCATACTCTACTGGAAGAAGGGCGACCTGGCGAAGGCCAATGAGTTTTACTCGGCCGCCATGGGCAAGTCGATGGACTTCATCAACCGCTACTTCCCGCCCATGAGCGAGGCGGAGAAGACGAAATACTGGGACGTACTTCAGCCGCGGTTCCAGCGCTACTATAACTATTGCCTCGAGGCGAGCACGGCCAACCCGGCCCTCCTGCAGACGATGTTTGAATACCAGATGGCCACCAAGGGCCTGCTGCTCAACTCCACGAACAAAGTGAAGCAGGCCATCCTCAACAGCGGCGACGAGGCGCTCGTGCAAGATTACCTCGCCTGGCTCGACAAGAAAGAAGCGCTGGCACGGTACTATTCCCTGTCGAAGGAAGAGCTCACCAATCAGAAAGTGGACATCGCGGCACTGGAAAAAGATGCCAATGACCGGGAGAAAGCTTTGTCAGCGAAGTCGACTGCGTTTTCGAAAGGGTACTCTGTGGAGCGGGCCGACATGAAGACCGTCGCGTCGCTGATCGGCGATACCGAGGCCGTGGTGGACGTGATCCGCTTGAGGAAGTTCGACAAAGACCTCACCACCGACGCGCGCTACGCCATGGTGGTGCTGACCAAGGGCGCGGCGCCCAAGGTGGTCGTGCTCGACAACGGCAAAGACCTGGAGACCCGCTTCGCCAAGTACTACAAGAATGTTATCCTCCAGCGCATCCCCGACGAGTTTTCGTACATCCAGTTCTGGTCGAAGCTCGATCCGCTGCTCGCCGGCAAGAAGACCCTTTACTTTTCTCCCGACGGCGTTTATGCCCAGTTGAACGTAAACACCATCCGCAAGACGGGCGGCGATTACCTGGGCAACCTGTACAACATCGTGATCGTGGGGAATACCCGCGATCTCGCCGACGTTAAAATGAAACGTCCTCCTGCTCCGAAAACCGCCTTCCTGCTCGGCTTCCCTGACTTTGGCGGTGCAGCTCCTGAACTTCCGGGCACCAAGGCGGAGATGGAAGCTGTGGGCGGCGTGCTGAAGACGGCCGGTTACTCCATCGACCGGGTTTCCGGCGGCGAGGCCAACGAAGCCAGCATCAAATCCTTGAAAGGACCGACGCTGGTGCACATCGCCACGCACGGGTACTTCCTGCCCGACAGCGAGGGCGATGCTATGGGGGTGAGCGCCGAGCATGCGAAGAACAACCCGCTGTTGCGGTCGGGCTTGATCCTGGCCGGTGCCCCGGACCCGACGAAAGAAGAGAAGCGCGCTGACCTGAGCGGCAGCAACAACGGCGTCCTGACCGCCTACGAGGCCATGAACCTCAACCTCGAGGGCACCACGCTGCTCGTCCTGAGCGCCTGCGAAACCGGCCTGGGCGAAGTGCGTGCCGGCGAAGGTGTGTACGGGTTGCAGCGCGCCTTCCAGGTAGCCGGCGCCCGAACCCTGCTCATGAGTTTGTGGAAAGTTGACGATGCCGCCACCCAGCTGCTGATGACCAGCTTCTACGCCAACTGGACCAAGACCGGCAACAAGCTCACTGCCTTCAAGCAGGCGCAGGCCCAGCTGAGGGCGAATCCAAAGTATAAGGATCCTTATTACTGGGGGGCTTTTGTAATGTTAGGACTGTAGATCCTGAGCTTGTCGAATGTTACCGGTGCTTGCTCGCAGAGGAGGCGAGTTTTAGTTCATGGTGGGGCGCAATTGCAACGAAGGATGTTTGCGATGTTAGGATTTTATATTTTAGATATTGGGCATTGTATATTAGGATACAGATTTTTCCCATAGACTTTTCATGAGACACATCTCTTTACTCTTCTTTTTCATCAGTATTAGAGTAGCTGGACAGTCAACACTTTATTACAACCAAAAAGGTGAAATCACAATGCCGGAACTTGCTACTCATTATCGAATAGCGAGAATTGATACTGCTGCCCGTCGATTTGTGGGTGATATCTTTGAATACACGATGAACAACACATTGATATGTAAATTTTCAAATGATTCATTAGAAACTGTACCAGACTCACTCAGAATTTTTTTGGGAACCAAGAACAACTTCATACAAGCCAAATACATTCGGAAGAGAGACTATTACCCGGACCTTAAGGGTTTTCTAAAGCCACCAGTAACTGAAAATAATACCCCATACTTAGCAATCGTAGAAGACCCAGCCGAATTCCCTGGTGGAATAAACATGTTAATCGATTTTCTTAGTGCAAATCTGCAGTATCCTGACTCAGCCAAGAACAATAACGTACATGGAAAGGTGAGTGTTCGTTTCACGGTAATGCCAGATGGTACTATGGGCAATTTTAAAGTACTCAATGGAATTGGATATGGCTGTGACGAGGAAGCACTACGGGTTATGAAACTTCTGCCGGACTGGAAACCTGCATATCAACGAGGTAAGCCAGTGCCGGTAGGAATGGTTATCCCAATAACATTTTAACTAGGGTAAACTTCTAATAGATGAGCACCCTTGCAGAGGCGTCAAGGCCTTAGCAATTACGCAAACACCCTCAGATTCGTCCCCGTCAGCGAGGTATTGAATTTTCGCAAGGATGTTGCCGCCGGGCCATTGACTACCGCGCCGTTTGTGCTGAATCGGCTGCCATGGGCAGGGCAAAGAAAATTGCCGTTGGCGGCGTCGAAGCCGATGGTGGTGCCCTGGTGCGTGCAGGCCTGGCTTACCGCCGTGTACACCTTCAAGGATGCGCTGAGGCACACGACAATCACGCCGCTGTTGTAGACAAAGCCGCCATCGCTATTCAATGCCGTATTGGCGGGCGCGGTGAGATCGAGGGTGAAGTCGATGCCCGACGGCCCCGGGTTACCGGACGGTGCAGGATCGGAAGAGCTGGAACAAGACTCGAGTGAACAGCCGGCGCAGACCGCGATGCCGGCAGTGCCAAGCAGTCGAAGGAATTCGTTTCTTTCCATGGTTCGGATTAGGTCGGGGAAGTTAGAGAATCTGCTGCAAGGATTGCATCAATTGGGATACCTCCTCTTCACTATTATAATAGTGCGGGGAGATACGAAGTCCCCAAGTCACCCCTTTTGCGTCATAATCGATCACGGCATACCCCCGGTAGCTGATGCTGGTGTTTACTTTCCGCTCACGCAACTGCTGCAAGACTTCGGTGGGATTCTTCCCGGGTAAGTTCACCGTGATGATGCTGCTCTGGCGTTTGCCCTTGTCAAGAATGTGCAGCCCCAGGTCCAGCAACCCGTCGCGTACCTTTGCGCACAGGGCCACGTTGCGCTTTTCAATCTCGGCTATGCCCACATTGAGCGCATAGCGAACGGCCTCGCGCGAGCCCAGCACAAGCCCGTAGGGAAACTCCCAGTCTTCGAAACGGCCGCCGTCTTTGCGAAGCGTGAATTCGTTGGGATCGGTCCAGTTGGCCCCTCGCATGTCGACATATAGTGGCCAGATGTCCTGGTTGAGGATGTTGTCGGAGATAAAGAGAAACCCCGCACCCCGCGGCCCGCGCAGGAATTTTCTGAACGTGCCGGAAAAGAAATCGCAACCGATCTTCTTCATATCCACGGGAATCTGTCCCGCGCTCTGGCAGCCATCGACGAGGTAAAGAATGTTTCGCTCGCGGCACAACTTACCCACTTCTTCCACCGGCTGAACCAGCCCGGTGTTGGTGGGCACGTGGGTGAGCGACACGAGCCGCGGCTTGTGTGCATCCATCAGCGCACGCATATTGTCTACGTCGACGCCTCCTTCGGGCAAACTGTCGGCACGCAGCAGCCGAACGCCGAGCCGCCGTTCCATGGAAAGGAACGCCAGTTGGTTGGAGATGTAGTCTTCGTTGGCGATGAGGATGGTGTCGCCGGGCTTGAACGCGATGCACGAGAGCGCCCGCGCATAGGCGTTGGTGGCGCTGGACGTGAAGGCGATGTTGTGCGGTCCGCAGCCCAGCAGCTCGCCCATGGACGTATAGAACCCTTCGATTTCCGCTTTCGACGCATCCGCCGCCTCGTACCCGCCGAGCTGCGCTTCCAGGTCGAGGTATTTCTTCTGGATGTCAATGACGGGCTTCGGCATCAGCGCCGCGCCGGCGTTGTTGAAGTGGATGCGAGATTCGCAACCGGGCGTTTCTGCGCGTAATTCTGATAGTGGCTTCATAGAGAGTATGGCTTTGCAAGCTAAAAGGTCTCACGTTAAGCTGAAATAGTCATCCCCCTTTAGGCCTGCTCAGAGCTTGTCGATGAGGGTAAGGGGTGGGGGATACTCTTGACGTCACCATTTTCCCCCGCCCCTGACCCCTGAAGGGGAACAACGATCCTCCCAATCGGATGGCCGGGTAACCGGATAGCCAGGTGGCCGGATGGCATGGTGGCCGGGTAACCGGATGAACGGATAACCTGATCACCTTATTTTCTGATCACGGGATTGACTCTGGACGCGCTGGCATTCCAGTTACTTGGCACCCCGGCAACTGGCAATCTGGCAACCCGGCAACTGGCTACCTTGTTATCCCGCTCCCCGGCTTCCCAGCCAGCGTCTTCTAGTTCAGATTGATTGCCTAATTTTAGTCCACCTAACAACCCCTGATGCGCTCCCTCTTTGCTGCACTCTTTGTCTGCCTGGCTGCTTTTTCTGCCTTTTCCCAGGAAATCCCTTACACCGTCTGCGAGAACTGCTGGAATCCCGACTCGCTGGGCAACCACCGGGCCGTGGTGACGGTCCCTGCCCCGGGGAAATCGGCATCCGTACGAATTGAATGGCGGCGCCGCGACCTGAACCCGGAGCGGAAGATGATCCTTGTCACGGACGAGAAAGGCAATCTGATAGCCAATGTGGGTCGGAGGACGGTCAACCGGGAATACGGAGAGGTCTTCTTCGAGCCTGCAGCCGGCGGGGGTATATATTTTGTCTATTACCTCAAGTACTATACAAAAGGCCGCTCGAATTATCCTACGGTTATTTACCCGGAGTACAAAGAGACCGCAGCCCCGGTGTGGGCGGCGCAGATGACCACGAAGCCGGTGACGGCGACGGTAAAAGAATTTCAGAGCATCGACGCTCTCAACAGTTTCTACCCGATGGAGGTGATCGCCACGCAGGCGGCTACCGACGCCCTTCGCGAGAAGAGCGCGGGCAAACCCTTCCTGGTTTTCCCCGAAGACCGGATGTTCCCGGTGAAGATGCGCACCGATCTTCCCCAGCGCTGGATTCTCCGCGGACCGTCAGATGTCTTTGAGGGAACGGCCGATAAGGGAGAGAATTACGCGTTTCAACTCGGGCTCTGGGCTCATGCGGGTAAAGTGGAGAATGTGAAGGTGAGTTTCTCCGACCTCACCGGTCCAAAGGGCACCATCGCCGGATCGGGGCTGTCGTGCCTCAACACCACGGGCATCGCGTGGAACGGGCAGCCGTTTGAGAAGGACCTCGATGTCGAAGCCGGGAATGTCCAGGCGCTGTGGTGCCTGCTGACCGTTCCAGGCAATACTGCTGCTGGAGAATACACCGGCACAGCTACCGTACGGGGAGAAGGAGCGGAGCCCAGGAATATAACCATCCGGTTGACGGTAACTGAAAACACGGCACCGAATGGCGGGATCGACGAACCCTGGAAGCAGACGCGCCTGGCCTGGCTCAACTCCACGCTGGCGGCCACCAATGAAGTGATTGCTCCCTACGCTCCCATCGAACTCAAAGGCAACTCGCTCGCCATCCTAGGCAGAAAACTGGAGATCTCTGAGAATGGTTTACCCAAGCAGGTGACGACCTACTTCTCGCAGTACATGACGCGAATGGCTAACCTGGGCAAGCCGTTGCTGTCGGCACCGTTTGAGTTCCAGGCCCTTCGAGCCAACAAGACGCCGATGCGGTGGACGCCGTCGAAGAAGCTGGAAATCCGTAAAGAGTCTGATGGCGCCGCGAGCTGGTCGGCCACCACCGGAAACGAGTCGCTCTCGCTCGAGGTAAGCGGCCGCCTGGAGTTCGATGGCTTCGTGATGTACACCATGAAGCTGACGGCACTGAAGGATGTCCGACTCGGGGATACGTGGATGCGCATGCCGATTCGCAAGCCCTTCGCGAAGTACATGATGGGCCTGGGGCAACGGGGTGGCCTGCGCCCGGCCAATTTCAAATGGAACTGGGATGTGGCGACGGAAAACCAGGATGGCGCCTGGATCGGCGATGTCAACGGCGGCATGCAGTTTTCACTGCGCGCGGAAAACTACGTGCGGCCACTCAACACGAACTTCTACCTGCAGAAGCCGCTCAACCTCCCGCCGTCGTGGGGCAACGAGGGCAAGGGTGGAATTACCATCACGGAGAATGCCATGACGGCCACGCTCACGGCCTACAGCGGCGCCCGCGAGATGAAGGCAGGGGAGACGCTGTACTACAACTTCACGCTGCTCCTCACGCCTTTCCACACCCTTGACACCGACTTCCAGTGGAAGACTCGCTTCTATCATAAGTACAGCCCGGTGGACACCATCCTGCGTCGCGGTGCCACGGTAGCCAACATCCACCACGCCAATGAAATCAATCCCTATATCAACTACCCGTTCCTCCGCGTGAAGGAAATGAAAGCCTACATCGACGAGGCACATCAAAAAGGGCTCAAGGTCAAAATCTACAACACTGTCAGAGAACTCTCCAACAGGGCGTATGAAACACCGGCGTTGCGCAGCCTGGGCACCGAGATCTATTCTCCCGGCGCCGGGGGTGGCTTCTCGTGGCTGCAGGAGCACCTCGGAGACAACTACATCGCCGCGTGGTTTGTGCCCGAGCTGAAGGACGCTGCCATCATCAACAGTGGCATGAGCCGGTGGCACAACTACTACGTGGAAGGCATGAACTGGCTCGTGAAGAATGTGGGCATCGACGGCATCTACCTCGACGACGTGGCGTTCGACCGCACTACCATGAAGCGCATCCGGCGCGTGCTGAAGAGCGACCGCGGCCCGGGCATCATCGACCTCCATTCGGCCAACCAATACAACAAGCGAGACGGGTTCAACAATAGTGCCAACCTCTACCTCGAACATTTTCCCTACCTCAACCGACTATGGTTCGGTGAGTACTTCGACTACGACTCCAAGCCTGACTTCTGGATCACCGAAGTTTCCGGGATCCCGTTTGGCCTGATGGGAGAGATGCTGGAAAAGGGCGGCAACCCGTGGAGGGGCATGGTCTATGGCATGACCAACCGCATGCCGTGGACGGAGAACAGCGACCCCAGTCACCTGTGGAAGGTGTGGGACGATTTCGGTATGAAGGGATCGGAGATGATCGGCTACTGGGTGGATCCTCATCCTGTGAAGACCAATAACCCCGAAGTGCTCGCCACGGTGTACAAGCGTAATGACCGCATGATGGTGGCCGTAGCCAGCTGGGCGGCATCGGATGTGAACGTGAAACTGACCATCGATTGGAAAGCGTTAGGCCTGAAGCCGACCACGACCGCCGAAGCCCCCGGCATCCAGGATTTCCAGGAAAAACAATCCATCAACCTGGCCGATGGATTCACCATACCAAAAGGAAAAGGATTGATTATCATTATCAAATAACCCACCCTTAGCCCCGTCATTAATGGCGGGGCTAAGGGATTAATTATTTCGACACCTAATCGTCGCTCTATGCCCGTCCCCAATCTTCAAATCTTCAAATTTTCAAATTTTCAAATCAATGTGAGGTTCCTTCTTATTGTATTCTTCGCACTCACGTTCAGCAGCACCCATTCTCAAAGTCCCGCCACCATCAAGGAAAGTAGCAAGGTTTTCAAAACCTATCCCTTCTCCGATCCCGATCCCGTGCCCCGCATGGGCAATATCTACCCGTACTTCCGTTTTGATGGCTATTCAGACAAGGGCATCGACAAGCCGTGGAAGGTGGTCGAACTCCAGAACGATTACATCTCCGTCATGATTCTCCCGGAGATCGGCGGCAAGATCTGGGCGGCAACTGAAAAATCTACGGGCAAGAATTTCCTGTACTACAACCACGTGGTCAAGTTCCGCGACATCGCCATGCGCGGGCCGTGGACAAGCGGGGGCATCGAGGCCAACTATGGCATCATCGGCCATACGCCCAACTGCTCCACCCCGGTAGACTATACCACACGAACCAACGCCGATGGCAGCGTGAGTTGCTTCATCGGCACGCTGGACCTGCTCACGCAAACCTACTGGACCATCGAAGTGAACTTACCCAAAGACAAGGCCTACTTCACGACACGCTCGTTCTGGAGCAACACGACGCCGATGGAGCAGCCCTACTATACGTGGATGAACGCGGGCATCAAGGCCGCCGGCAACCTGGAGTTTGTCTACCCGGGTACGCATTACCTTGGCCACGACGGCAGCTACAAGTCTTGGCCGAGCCATGAAAGCAATGGCCGGAACCTTTCCTTCTACGAGCAGAACAACTTCGGCCCCTACAAGTCCTACCACGTTTTCGGGAAATACACCAACTTCTTCGGCGGCTTTTGGCACAGCGAGAATTTCGGCATGGGACGCTATGCCGCCCATGAAGAGAAGGCCGGCAAGAAAATATGGGTTTGGGGATTGTCCCAGCAGGGCATGATCTGGGAAAACCTGCTGTCGGATACCGACGGACAATACGTGGAAGTACAATCGGGTCGCCTGTTCAACCAGACCGACCACACCAGCAGCGCCACACCGTTCAAACACCGCGGTTTCAAACCATATTCTTCCGACAGCTGGACAGAATATTGGTTCCCCGTGGTGGGCACACAAGGCTTTGTCGCTGCCACGCCTGCGGGTGCGCTCAACGTCCGTGTGCGAAAGGGCTATGCTCGTCTCGATATCTCGCCGCTGGGTGACCGCAAGGAGAAGCTGGTGGTTATTGAAGGGGAGCTAAAAATCTACGACAAAGAAATTACGCTCAAGACACTGCGCCCCTTTGCGGACTCCGTGAAGATCACAAACGGGCAACCGCTGAAAGTTGTGCTTGGCGACCGGCTGATCGAATACAGCACCGACCCGAAAGAAGGTGTGCTCTCGCGCCCGGTTGAATCCCCGGCCGACTTTGACTGGAATTCAGTACAAGGCCTGTACCTGGAAGGGAAGGAGTTTATCCGCGAGCGGCAGTACGTCAAGGCCGAAGAAAAACTGGAGCAGTGCCTGGCCAAAGACAAGAACTACCTGCCGGCACTCTCCGACCTGGGCATGGTGAACTATCGCAACATGAATTACCCCAGGGCGCAGGAACAATTGAAGCGGGCCTTGAGCATCGATACCTACGACCCGCAGGCGAACTTCTATTATGCACTCACCCAGTTGGCCGTGGGCAACAAGACCGACGCACGCGACGGGTTTGACATCGCGGCCCAGGACCCGGGATACCGGACGGCAGCGTTTACGGAATTGGCACGCATGGAGCTGAAAGACGGAAGGCTGGATCGCGCCATTGACTACGCCCGGAAAAGCCTGCTCGGAAACTCGCAGCACGTGGAAGCCTGGCAGCTACTGGCCGTGGCGGGCCGACTGAAAAAGTCCGATGCCCTCATGAAGGAAGCGGTGTCGCAATTGAAGCAACTCAACCCGCTCAGCCACCTGGCGAACTTCGAAGTGTATCAAGCCAATAAGACCCAGGATAATGCCAATGCGTTTACGTCGGCCATCCGGAATGAACTGACCATTGAGACGTACCTGGAGCTGGCGGCATGGTATTCCCGGTTGGGTCTTTGGAACGAGACACAGACTTTGCTGTCCATGTCACCCACCAATTCGGAAGTGCTTTTCTGGCAGGCCTATGTAGAATACAAGCTGGGAGGGAACCCGGAGAAGACGATCGAGCGTGCGGCGGATGGACGCGTCGAAGGTGTGTTTCCCTTCCGTCCTGAGTCGGCCGAAGTGTTTGCGTGGGCCACCGGAGTGACGGGCAACTGGAAGCCGAAGTATTTCCTGGGACTGATCTACTGGAGCCGGAATCAATTGGACAAAGCGCGTGAGCTTTTTGCCGCCTGCGGCAACCGCCCGGAGTTTGCGGCCCTGTATGCGGCGAGGGCGGAGCTGATGAAGGAGACGGCGCTGAAGGATCTGCTGCGGGCGTCGGAACTCAACCCTACTCAATGGCGCTATGGCAAGATGCTGATCCAGCATTATATCGCGGAGAAAAAGTACCCCGAAGCTCTGCGCGTCGCACAGGACTATGACAAGCGGCTGCCCAACGACTTCCGGATCCGGCTGCTCATGGCCAAGGCTCACTTGCTGAACAGCAACTATCCCGCCTGCAACGAAGTGCTCTCCAAAACGAATGTGTTGCCCTACGAAGGCTCCACCGAGGGTCACGCCCTCTACCGCGAAGCCTGGCTGATGCAAGCCATCGCGAAAATCAAGGCGAAGAAGTATGCCGATGCGTTGGTCATGATCGCGAACGCAAGACTTTACCCGGCAAACCTTGGAGTGGGCAAGCCCTATGATGAAAACATCGACTCGCGGATTGAGTCGTTCATGGAAGGAATGTGTCACGAGGCGATGAAGAGGACGGACAAGGCCGCGGCCGCCTGGTCGGCCGTTACGAAACAAACGGCTGTTCCGGGAATCAACAACCTGGTATCGGCCTGGGCGCTGCGCAAGCAGGGGAAGTCGGCCGAAGGCGAGGCCCTGTTGAAATCGTGGGCTGGTCCGAAACCGTCAGCGATCGCCAATTGGTGCCTGGATGTGTATGAAGGCAAGGCAGCCGCATGGGAATTCGGTCCGGAGCCCGATGGGTCGCGGGTGGTGGAGGAGTTGGTGACTCTGGTCAGGTGAGGGGCTAAAGCCCCAAAAATCTATCTATTAACTGGCTACCCACGGCCTGAAGGCCGTGGCAATTGTTTCAGAAAGTTGCCCCGCCCTTTAGGGCGGGGATAGAAGAAGAGAATAAGAAATCCGGGACTTTAGTCCCCTCCCGGGCTGAACAGGAGTTTCAATTGCCCCGCCCTTTAGGGGGGGATTGAAATGAGATGTGAAATTAGGGGACTTTAGTCCCCGCCCAGTGTGAGCAGGAGTTTCAAATTGCCCCGCCCTTTAGGGCGGGGATTGAAAAAGAGAAGATGAATTCTTGGGACTTTAGTCCCGGCTCGGACTAAGGAGGAGTTTCTTCGACTTTGCCACAATCTCCTCCCGGTTCATCATCATCTTTCGCACCTCACCCTTCACAAACATCTCCGCCTGATCCTGGTAATACGGGCTGAGGAAATTCCCCGATTGTCCGGTGGGTGACACCGTCATGCCGTTTTCCACATCCGACATATCGGTGACCTTGCGCAGCGCCGGGCCTCCGTCGCACTGGAATATCCCGGTGGTGTCGAGATCGAAATGGAGGTTGTTGATGACCTCGCTGCCGCCCGGCACGCCAAAGGGCCCGACGGAAAAATATCCGTCAAGCAATTTCACCGCGCCGAGGGCGTGCGGGTGCTTGAGGAGGTGATATTTCTCCCATTTCCAGTCCTGCATATTCGGACCCCCGTGCTGCTGCAGCAAAGCCAGCGATTTTTCAGCGGCGCGGATAACAATATCGGTACGGGTTTCCTTCTTATCTGCTGTCTTGATGTCGTCCCACCACGGCGATTGTTCGCTGGCCACCAGGATTTCCCAACTGTTGCGGGCGATGGACGTGTTGTTAAAAGCCTGGTAAGCTTCCCATCCCAGTTCATCGATCATCGCCCGGTAGGTGGTCTGGGACAGCAGGTTGAAATAAATTGATGGGGCGATATCCTCCTTTTTCATGTCGCCGTTCCATTCCTGCAGCACGCGACCCATGTCGGTGAAGCGGGCGTCGCCGGAAGCGAGGAGCACTTCGGAGAGTGTTCTTGCGATATCCCTGTGCATTGGTGACTGTACATCCAGGTTCACCTTTCGCACCTCATCGGGGGTCCACATTTTTTCCTCGCTGAGCAACTCGACGATACGGCCGGCCCGGGATCGCGGGTAATAGTAGCCCGGGTAGTACACGCCGTCGACGGTGTCAGGTTGGTTGTTGGCGGAATACACAAAACCCCACGGCGGATTGATGGCATGGGGGTTCTTCGAGAAATCATAGTAGCCCAGGTATTCGTCTTTTCCGGACGCGCCATCCAGGAAGAACTTCGAGTTGACGTGAGGAGGCCGGATCGGCAGACGGGCCGCTGCCCACCAGGCAATCGTGCCCTCCACGTCAGCATACATCACGTTGAGGCCAGGTGCAGTCATCTGTGAAACGGCGTGACTTACCTGGGCGAAGGAGGTGGCGTGGTTGAGTTCGTATACCGTCTGCAGGGCATAGTTGGTCTGATGGTGGAGCCCCCACCACAAGGCTACCGGTGCAGGAGAAGGCACAGTCTCCTCCATAATGGAATTGAAAAGGGGACCATGACGTGACGTCTTTACCGTGACGACGACATCCTCTTCGCCTTTCACTTTAATGATCTCCTCCCGCAGGGTAAGATCTTCCCATTGGTCGCCAAACTTGACCTGGTTGGGATTTTCGGGGTTGATCTCTTCGCGGAAGAAGTCGGTATCGTCGTTTTCAAACATGGTGAGCCCCCATGCGCAGAACGCGTTGTTGCCCAGGAAGCCAAAGGGTACGCCGGCTGCATGATGGCCATAGAAGCGATGTCCGGGGAATTCAAGATGGGCCTCATACCATACCGCGGGTTGCGCATAGCCCATGTGGGTGTCGTTTTCCAGGATGGGCTCGCCCGAGTCCGTGCGATCACCGGAGATCACCCAGCCGTTGCTGCCCACCCATAGCGGAAGCGGGAGCTTGTCGAGACCCTGGCGAATGGCGCTGATCAGTTTTTCCGTACCGGCGGTCGGCGGTGCTCCTTTGAAGTTCCTGATTCGCTCCGCGTTGGCCGGAGTCTGAACGGCAAGGTCTTTGAGGTAGGCGTCGCCCAACTCTGTCCTGATTTTTTCAAGCATGGGATCGATCTGCACCCCCTCGGCAAAACCGAAAGCCATGATCCCGATGACACGGTAAATGTCGGCCGGGACGAACTCGGTCTTGGGGATGCCGATGATGCTGAATTCGATGGGCGTCTTGCCCGTGCGGATGTATTCGTTTATTCCTTTTTGATAGGAGAGCGCGCCCCGCTGGAATTCGGAGGTGTCTGCGTTGAGAAACTTCTGTGCATGTGCTTCGGCAAACTGGTTGATGCCCAGGGTGCGAAAGAGTTTGTCGGTAGGAACGAGGTCTTTGCCGAGCACTTCCGCCAACCGGCCTCCGGCAGCGCGCCGAGCCAACTCCATCTGGAACAGTCGGTCCTGCGCGTGCGCGTAACCGAGGGCAAAATAGGCGTCTTCCAGCGTGGTCGCATAGATGTGCGGAACGCCGTAGGTGTCGTAGTAGACCTCCACTTCACCCTTCAGTCCTTTCAGTGTTACGGAGCCTTCGTAAACCGGCGCGGTAGATTGCACATAGAAGTAGCCACCCACGGTGGCAGCCAGCACGAGGATCAGCAGAACGATTAGTGTTCTTTTCAGTATTTTCATGGAAGAAAGTTAGTAAACAATCAACCACCGTGCGCGTGTTGCGGATTATTTCAGTATGAGGATCAGGGTAATACTTATGGTGTGGGTGCTGGCCACTGGGGCCTATGCCCAGAACAAGTACGGGCTTCGGACTACCGGTTTGGAGGAGTACAAGTCCAGCCTGAAGGTCAACCCCGAAAAGGAGTTGGTCAACCTGGCAACGGTGGCACCCGATATCAAGCTCGAAATAGGCTATGCCACCGAAAAGAATTTCACCGGGAAGAAGATCTATACCCTCGCACGAGCCTATGTGCGCAAGCCGGTAGCAGACGCCCTCAAGAAGGCACAGGCGGAATTCAACAAGCTGGGCTACGGGATCAAGGTGTTTGATGCCTACCGTCCGTACAAGGCGACCGTGAAATTCTACGAAGAGTACCATGATACCACCTATGTGGCATCACCCTATCGTGGCTCGCGGCACAACCGGGGATGCGCCCTCGATATGACGCTGGTGGTCCTGAAGACAGGAGAGGAGCTGCCCATGCCGACATCCTGGGACTCCTTTGACCCGCAGGCCTGGCCCACGGCGACAGTTGCCGACCCGGTCATCCGCAAGAACCGCGACCTGTTGATTTCCGTCATGGAGCGAAACGGATTCACCGTATATGAGCATGAGTGGTGGCACTTCGACTTCAACGGATGGAAGAATTATGAAGTCATGGACATTGATTTTGAGCAGCTGGAACCAAACGGAAAAAAATGACCCTGGAGCAATCGCAACAAGAAGTGGACCGCTGGATAAAAACCCACGGGGTTCGCTACTTCAATGAACTCACCAACATGGCCATCCTCACCGAGGAGGTGGGTGAGCTGGCCCGGATCATGGCACGTCGCTATGGGGAGCAGTCGGAAAAAGAATCGGACAAAGGCAAAGACCTTGGCGACGAAATGGCCGATGTCCTGTGGGTGTTGATTTGCCTGGCCAACCAAACCGGCGTGAATCTGACGGAAGCATTCAAAAAGAACCTGGAGAAAAAGACGGAGCGGGACAAGGAGCGACACCGGGCCAACCCAAAATTGAAATAGCGGCCGATGAGGTACGTGCTGCCGGTCATCGTGGTATCCCAGTTTCTTTGTACTACCCTGTGGTTTGTCGGCAATGCCGTGATGCCCGAGGTGGCTGCGACGTTTGGCCTGGACGAATTGTTTTTCGCTCACCAGACGAGCGCTGTTCAGTTCGGATTTATTTCTGGCACCCTCGTTTTTGCCATTCTTACTGTCGCTGACCGATATTCTCCCTCCAAGGTATTCTTCCTCAGTTCCCTGGCGGCCTCCGTTTTCAATCTGGGGCTGATCGCGGAAGGCAACGGGGCTTCAAGCATCCTGTTCCTTCGCTTCGCCACAGGCTTCTTCCTGGCTGGCATATATCCGGTAGGCATGAAGATCGCCTCCGACTATTTTGACAAGGGACTGGGCAAGTCGCTGGGGTTTTTAGTCGGCGCCCTCGTTCTCGGTACCGCCTTCCCGCACCTGCTGCGGGGATATCTCGTCACCCAGGACTGGAAGTACATCATTATTGCTGCTTCCTGCCTGGCGGTTACCGGCGGCATCCTGATCCTCATGTGGGTGCCCGACGGCCCATTCCGAAAGAAGGCTGGCGTCATCGACAGGGCGGCGAGCAGGAAGATCTTCGCCAGCGCCGGTTTTCGCAGTGCATCGTTCGGCTATTTCGGCCACATGTGGGAGTTGTATGCGTTTTGGTCGTTTGTTCCGCTCATGCTGACCACATACATCAACAGCCAGTCGGGCGTGGAATGGAATATTTCCCTGTGGAGTTTCCTCATCATCGGCGTAGGCTGCCTCGCCTGTATCGGCGCAGGGTACTTATCGTCCTACGCAGGCGAGCGAACGACGGCTACACTGGCTCTCGCCGCTTCCGGAATTTGTTGCCTCGTTTCCCCGCTGATCTTTCAGACCGATCACCCCGCACTGTTTCTCGGATTCCTGGTCTTCTGGGGCATCGTGGTGGTGGCCGATTCACCCATGTTTTCGACGCTTGTCGCCAAAAATACGCATGCCCACCAGCGGGGCTCCGCCCTGACGCTGGTCAATTGCGTGGGGTTCTTCATCACCATCGTAAGCATCCAGGTATTGGGATGGCTTCTCAAAGACGTCCCGATCCAGTACTTGTTTCTCTTTCTTGCGCCCGGACCCGCTCTTGGCTTACTCGCCCTTGCGTCGGGAAGGCACATTTCCACAGAGCCACCTCTATAAGAGATTGCCTTAGTCGTGCTCTGCCGAATTGCGTCGTAAGATTCATTGCCATTTCCTTTCAAAATCATGTCCTTTGTTATGCTTAATCGTAGTTTATGAAGAACATCCTGAATTTTGTCTGGCTTGTTTTCCTGCTTTCAGCCTGCACGAATCATCCGACTGCCGATCTGTTTATACGGGGAAAGATTTGGACGGGCAACCCGGAGCAACCGTGGGCAGAAGCCATGGCCATCAGTGGAGATACCCTTGTGGCGGTCGGAAGCGGGGCCGAACTCAGTTCATGGATTGGCGACAGCACGCTGGTCATTGCCTTGCCCGCAGGGCAGCTGGTAACTCCTGGTTTCATAGATGCACATACCCATTTCGTGGATGGCGGCTTCCGGCTTTCATCCGTACAACTGCGCGACGCGAAGACGAAAGAGGAGTTTGTGCAACGAATAGCCGACTATGCCAAAACGGTACCCGCCGGAACCTGGATCATGGGCGGCGACTGGGATAACCAGAACTGGGGCGGCGAACTGCCGGAGCGCACCTGGATCGATGCCGTAACCCCCGATCACCCAGTGTGGATCAATCGCCTGGATGGTCATATGGCCCTTGCCAATTCTGTTGCCCTGAAGGCGGCAGGCATTGCCGACAATGTCAAAGACGTTCCCGGCGGGGCCATCGAGCGGAAGAAGGGTCGGCCTACCGGTATTTTCAAAGACAACGCCATGCTGCTGATCGATCGGGCTGTTCCACCTGCTTCGGAGCTGCAGGAGGACAGGGCCCTGGATGCGGCGATGAATTATGTCGCCTCCAAGGGGGTCACTTCGGCGCACAACATGTCGGGTTACTGGAAGGCGCTGGAGCGCGCCCGAAGCCAGAACCGGCTCATCACTCGAATCTACGCCGGCGCAACGTTGGGCAACTGGCGCGAGCTGGATGAAAAAATCAAGAAACAGGGACGAGGAGACGAATGGCTGCGGTTCGGCAATCTCAAGGAGTTTGTCGATGGTTCCCTGGGTTCGCACACGGCGGCTTTCTTCAAGCCTTTTGCAGACGCCCCTAACGATTCAGGATTTTTCCTCACTCCGCCCGAGCAACTCTACCGCGGCATCAAGTCGGCCGATAGCGCCGGGCTTCACCTGATGGTTCACGCCATCGGTGACAAAGGGATACGCACGCTGCTCGATATCTTTGAGCGGGTGCAGAAAGAAAATGGCCCGCGCGACCGTCGGTTCCGCATCGAGCACCTTCAGCACATTCATCCTGCGGATATTCCCCGACTGAAGGAACTGGGCGTAATCGCCAGCATGCAGCCCTACCATGCAATCGACGACGGACGTTTCGCGGAGAAATACCTGGGCTACGAGCGGTGCAAAACCACCTATGCCTTCAAGTCGCTGATGGATGCCGGCACGACGGTGGCCTTCGGCAGCGACTGGTTTGTGGCGCCACCCACTCCGCTGGAAGGAATTTATGCTGCCGTTACCCGCCGGACGCTGGACGACAAGAATCCCGACGGATGGGTGCCTGAGCAGAAGATCACCGTCGAACAGGCGCTCAGGGCCTATACGGTTAACGGTGCCTACGCTTCCTTTGAAGAAGACATCAAGGGATCCCTGGAGAAGGGAAAACTTGCTGATTTTGTCATCCTCGACAAAGACATCACGACAATCGACCCTGCAGAGATTCGCGAGGTGAAGGTATTGCGCACGGTGGTGGGTGGTAGGGTTGTCTACGTCGCCCAGTAACAGGCGATCAGGACAAGGTCAGCACACCGTTTTTCAGTTTCGGCAGCACATCAAATTGGTCCGGGGTGAGGCAATACTCGATGTCCTTGTGGATATCGAGTTTGTCCAGCCGCTTGACGTGTGAGGAATTAGACAAGTAAGTGACCATGTCGCCCTTGGCCCGCGTGTACAAATCATGTGCGATCAGCGGCGCATCGCAGTCGGGCTCGATGTGGTTGCGAAGTTTGTCGATCACCGCGCCGGCAAAGAGCGTGTCTTCGAGGTTGACTTTGCCTTTCCACCCGGCGCATACGATGAGCACATTATTTTCTCCGAAGAGGAGGTATTTGACCACGGTGGAAAGGTTGAGGAACGAGCCGATAATCACCTTGTTGGCATCTTTCGATTTCTCGATGGCCTGGGTTCCGTTGGTGGTGGTGAACGCGATCCGTTTGCCCCGGATGTCGGACCCGGCATATTCGTAGGGCGAATTGCCCTTGTCGAAGCCCTGCACTTTTTTGCCGTCGCGTTCCCCGGAAATGATGTAGCCCTTGGATTTCATCATCCGGCAGGTGTTCAGGTCGGCTACCGGGGTGATGCTCTCCACGCCGTGAGCAAAGGCCGTCACCATGCACGAGGTGGCGCGAAGAATGTCGACCACCACGATGGTGCGGTCGCGCACATGGTAGAGATGCATGAGTTCGGGACTGAGACAGACGTCGATGGTCTTCATAGGCGCCCCAAAAATGGCGAATCGGGGCGGGATGGCAAAGAACTCAGACCTGTACAGGAGGCAAGGTGGCTGTTATTTCCTGAATAAGTTCCTCATACTCGTCAAGGAAGGTCTTCTTGCGATGGTGTTCTTCCTGGCTGTCAATGTAGTTCCTCAGGTTGAGCAGGTGTGTATCGCTGACCGAGGCAGCGTAATATTCGTCCTGCCATTGAAATTTCATGGGGATCAGGGAATTCTTGTTTATCCAGAATGAGGATTCTCCCTTGAGCAACTGGATAGTTCTTGCAATGGACTGATCGTTGCTGAGTGAGAGAAGGACATGGACATGATCATCATATCCATTGACGCGATCAACAACGATTCCTTTTTGAATGCCATTTTCCTTGATGTGCAGGAATACTTTCTTCCTGATGTGGGGCAGGAGAAGCGGCTGCCTTCCGGAAGTAGCCCAGACCGCATGAATCCAGATTTTGAGAAAAGGCATTGTTGAATAGTTCTGGAGGGCAACCTACTTGAACAGGGCCGGATTAATGGCCGGAAGTGCTGACGGTTTTCATGACATTTTCTGGACTAAAGCCCAAATGTGCTTATTGATCCTTCATCCACGGCCTAAAGGCCGTGGCAATTGTTTTTGTTGTAGGGAATCTTCAATTGCCCCGCCTTTCAAGGCGGGGTCGAGGATGATCAAAAAAATAGGATCGGGCTTTAGCCCGATTAGTCAGTTCCTGGGCTAAAGCCCAGAGGTGCTTGTTGATCCATTATCCACGGCCTAAAGGCCGTGGCAATTGTTTTTGTTGTAGGGAATCTTCAATTCCCCCGCCTTTCAAGGCGGGGTTTAGGATGAGGAAGAAATACAGGATCGGGCTTTAGCCCGATTGTCATTCCCTGGGCTAAAGCCCAGATGTGCTTGTTGATCCATTATCCACGGCCTAAAGGCCGTGGCAATTGCTTTTTTGTTGCAGGGAATCTTCAATTGCCCCGCCTTTCAATTGCCCCGCCTTTTAAGGCGGGGTCGAGGATGATCAAAAAGACCAGGATCGGGCTTTAGCCCGATAAAAACCTACTCCTGGATCAGGGGCAGCTTATGGACCCTTGCTTTGAGGAGTTTCCCGCGCACATCAACGAATATTTCTGAGCCGGGTGCGGAAAAGGCATTGGAAATATAACCCAGTCCGATACCCATATTCAGCATCGGCGACATGGTGCCTGAGGTGACCTTGCCGATCTCGGCACCAGCCGCGTCGCGAAGAATATAGTCATGACGGGGTATGCCCTTGTCGACCATGCGGAAACCGACCAGTTTTCTTTTCACACCGGCCTCTTTCTGGGCTTTGAGATTAGCGCTGTTGGTGAACTCCTTGGTGAACTTCGTGATCCAGCCAAGGCCAGCTTCCAGCGGCGAGGTGTTGTCGTCGATGTCGTTTCCGTAGAGGCAGAAACCCATTTCCAGGCGCAGGGTGTCGCGCGCTCCCAGGCCAATGGGCTTGATGTTCTCTGCGGCGCCCGCTTCGAAGATGGCATTCCAGGTCTTTTCGGCGGCGGCCTTGTTGACGTAGATTTCAAAACCGCCAGCCCCGGTGTAACCAGTGTTGCTGATGATCACATCGTCAACGCCGGCAAACTTTCCAATCGCAAAGTGATAATACTTGATGGTGGACAAGTCTACGGACGTTAGTTTCTGAAGGACGCCGGCGGCCTTGGGCCCCTGCACGGCAAACAGGCAGATATCGTCAGAGATGTTCTTCATCTCCGCGCCTTTGGTGTTGTACTTCACAAACCAGTTCCAGTCTTTTTCAATGTTGGAGGCATTGACCACGATGAGGTAGTCATTGTCCTTTTTCTTGTAGACGATGAGGTCGTCGACGATTCCTCCGGTTTCGTTGGGCAGGCAGGAGTATTGCGCCTGTCCGTCCACGAGTTTGCTGGCATCGTTGCTGGTGACCCGCTGGATCAGGTCGAGCGCGTGCGGACCACGGATTGTGAATTCGCCCATGTGCGACACGTCAAATACGCCCACGCCTTGACGAACGGTCATGTGTTCTTCGATGTCGGAACTGTAACGGACCGGCATGAGGTATCCGGCAAAGGGAACCATCTTGCCGCCGAGTTTTTCGTGAAGGGATTCCAGGGGGATATGTTTCAATTCCATGGGAAGAGCGATAAAGGTGGGCAAAGGTAAAGAATAGCCGCTATTGAATCAGTCCGGCCAGTTGATTTTCGGCCACATACTTCCGGAAGGAAGCCGGGGGAAGCACAGTTCGAAGTGTCTCCAGCGCATCGGCGGCATATTGATCAAAACCGCGGGCAAGGGCCACCGGGATGTAGGCTTTGAGGAGTCGGGCCGAACGAGGGTTCACCTGGAGCGCCTCCGACAGAATGCCGTAGGCCGCTTTCAGGTCTTCGCCGTGGAAGGCTGCGGCCGCTACGACGCCCTCGTCAAAGTACCAATTGTGGCGCGCCAGCCAGTTGAGACGTTCACCGGCCGCTGTCTTGTCGCCGGCCTTCCAGCGCTGGAGCGCCTCATAATAAATTCTTTCCGATTCGCGGTAGGGGCCAAAGAGAATTCCCTGGTCGATGATTTTTTGGAGTTCGTCCAGGCGGCCTTCCTCAGCGAGGAGGCGCAATTCAAAGTACTTGATTTCGGCAAAGAGTTCGGTGTCGGTCAGGTGAAGCCCGGTGAGGTGCTGGTATTGCCTGGCGGCGAGGGCTGCTTCATCCATCCGGTAAAACTGCCGGGAGCGGTTCAGGTAGGCTTTGGCCCTGAGGTCCTCATTGGAAATCCGGCGAACAAGCCTTTCAAAAAGGATCGAGTCTGACAAGGGTATCCGGTAGAGGGAATAATAGAGTTTCTCGGTCTCAGAAAGGTCATCGAACCACTCTTGCGGGACCGCCAGAACGCGCTTCATGCTTTCGGCAAGTTCATAGTGCGTGGAATCGTCAGCCCTGCTCAGCGTATCCCAGGCGATGATCGCCTCGTTGATTCGCCCTGCCTCGGCCAACGCCACGGCATTTGCCATGGCCGCCGGCTTGGAGTTGTGGTGAATCGCGTACAGGAAATAGCTGGTGGCGACTTCATATTTTTCCTGGTCCATCGCCAGGAGCCCCAGTGTATAGTTGTGTGCGGCTTCGTTGCCTCCCAGAAAGACCGCCTCCTGGAGCAGTTGGAAAGCCCGGTTGACTTGTCCGGCAGCATAACAGGCTTTGGCCGCGGCCGGGAGAATCATGTGGCGATAGGAAATATTCTCCGGTCGTCGGGCCATCTGAACGCTTGCGCTGACAAAAGTCGAGTCAGCGAGGTTGGTCTTGTTGGTGAGGAAATTGGTTACCAGGGTAGCGGAGAATAAGTCAAAGACAGAGTCTTGTGGGAGTAGTACGCTCGAGGACGATACCTTTCCCTGGTGGTTGATGATGGCCAGCGCATTGCTCCTCACGGCAGTCGGGGCGCCGGAGACGGCCTGCTCGATGGAGTCGGCATCCCAGGCTTTCATGGATTTGGCCTGGAGAGCGAGGAGGTTCAGGATGGCGGAGTTTTTCGTTCGGCGATCCCGCTGGGCTTGGGTGAAGTAATAGGCCGCCGAGTCGTTCATGTTTACCCGGGCCAGGGCCAGGCCGAGGTTGTTGTTGATTACGCCGCTGGAGGGGAACCTGCTCTTGGCCTGTCGAAGCAGTCGGATTTCGGCATAGGCGTTTCCTGCCATCAGGTGCACCTGGTCGGTATTCAGGAAGGTGAATTCCGTGGGCTGGAATCCGTTCGCGTCAACGGAGTAGTTCTTTTGCTTACCGTAGTTCTGCGCGGCGGCCTCCAGGTCGGCCAGCACGGTTGACGCGTATTGATTGTAGGAGGCGTAAAAGTGTGCGCGCTTATAAAAGGTATGTGCCTTGCCGGTGGGTTGATCGAAGTAGACATCCCCAAGAGCCGTGTAGTAAGCCGATGTGAAGTGGTTGACATGGGAAAGCCAATTGCCGTAGAAGATAAAAGCCAGGGTAACGATGATCCCGGCGAAGCGGAAGGTAAAGTAGGGCATGTACGGCGGCTTGTAGAGCACCTTGTCGACGGGCAGGCGCTGTTCGAAGACACCAAGAAAATTGGCGATCACGTAGACGAGGAACATCATCCCGAACGCGAGGTGGGTGTACAGGATGAGGTCATTCAGCGAGAGGAGGGCGATGTCGTTGGCAGCGGAGAGAAAGTATCCGTAGGTGGCCAGGGCCAGGGTGGAAAACGACAGGATAAAAATGGTGAGCAGGCCTTCGTCGGGGAAAACCTGTTCGTAGATAGGCATCCGTTGCCGGATGGTCCAGACGGTAAGAGCCGCGGATATGGCGAGGAGCGCGAAGGAGGGAAGAGTGTAGTCCCATTCCATCCAGCCGATCCGGTTCCAGTACGCCAGCCAGAGGTTAAGCAGGTAGATGGCGGCCAGGATCAGGTATTGTTTGAAAGCGTGTGTTTTTGAGCTGGCGGTGGCTAAGGATACGAAGGAAGCCATGAGCTGGTGGGCCACCAGGATGATGAAAGCGAGGGCGATGACCAGGGCAGGATTCAGGCTGTTGGCGGCCAGAAGCCGCAAGGGGTGCTCCACCGTAGAAGTGGACACAGCCACTAAGGCGATTCCGCCGGCAAGGCCAAGAAAGGCCAGGAAGCGATGGAGATAGGAGGCGTCGGTACGATAGTACTGAAACGCGAACAGCAAGGCCATCACCAATCCGATGATCAACAGCCCGACGTAACCGCTGTCAGACCCCAGGAGACGAATCGTCTCCCATTGCATCAGGGCGAGCAAAAAGGCGGTGATCAGCGCACCGAAGTAAAATGAAAAACGGGGAAGGGTGGAAATAAGGGCGAGCAATGCCGCCAGGGAGATGCCGAAAAAAAGGAAGTAGACGTCTAGCGCCAGCAGGTGGGGCTGGATCGGGTTGCCCATCCATCGCTCAAAGAGAATATAGTTTTCTCCTGCGATCGTGAACTCCAGGTTACCCCGCTCAAAGGCATACAGCGGAAGTTCCTGGGGTTGGAGTTCCTGCAATTGCTGCCAGGTAAATACCGGTGCCGGGTAGATGGCATAGGACACCAGTGCTCCCAGGAAGACTACCAGGAACAGGATGATGAAAAAGAGGTACAGGTTTCTGTGCCGTGAGGTCAGCAGGGAAGAGATCGAATTCATGAGGGCCCTTCGGAATTAGTCGATCACTTTGGGTACGCGGTAGAACTCGTCGTCATGGTGCGGAGCGCGCCGGAGGGCCTCCTCACGGCTGAGCGTTTGCTGAGGGGCATCTTCCCGGAAGACATTGACTTCCTGGCTCATCGAGGTAAGGGGTTCCACTCCCGTCGTGTCTACCGCACGGAGTTTTTCCACCCAGTTGACAATTTCAGTAAGATCGGAAATCATTTGCCCGGCTTCGGCTTCGTTGAACTCCAGCCGCGCGAGGTGCGCGAGGTTATCCAGGGTGGCGCGGGTTATTTCCATGGGCGTTCAGTTCATTCTCGATCACGGCAAACGTCTGGTTCATGAGTGGGCGCAGGTCGGCCAGGGTCATTCCCGACGTTTCGATCGGCTCATGGAAGATGACCTCCACGATGCCGAACCGGACCAGGAATTCGTGTGGGGGCAAAATTATCCAATTGTTGGGTATCGTGACCGGCACGATGGGAATTTGTTTCTCGATAGCCAGGCGAAAGGGGCCTTCCTTGAACGGGGCCAGTTGAGGCGGATAGGGGGAGAAGATTCCTCCTTCCGGATAAATGACGATGCTTTTTCCTTCATCGAGCGCCTCGGCGGACCTTACAAAAGTGCTGTACTTGCTGCGGAGGCGCGACCGGTCAACGGTGATGTGCAGTTTGCGGTACATCCAGCCGAAGACCGGGACATTCTCCATGCTTTGCTTTCCGACGAAGATCGTGTCGATCGGGTTGAGTCCCATGGTGGGAATGTCGAGGTACGAGAAGTGGTTGGGGCAGAAAATGTAGTTGCGAGACGGATCCAACGGCTTTTCCACCACGACCCGGTAGCCAAGCCAGCAGAAGAGCAGCGTTCCTTTCGCCCAGATACGATTGAGTTTGCCGGTCCATCGGTAATGCCGCGGCGAGTAAATGGGCACGAGGAAAAAGGGCAGAAGCAAAACAAAGAATAACAGGAAACCGATCAGCCCCTGGAGCGTGTGCAGTCTGCGGAGGAATTTCATGCCGGCGTAAGGGACTCAGCGCGCGTTGCTTGCCGGTTTGGGGATCAGGATGAGTTCACGCTGCCGCCCGTCGATGTAGCGGAACCCGTTCGCATCAAAGTACCCGTCCTCTTCCAATTGAATGCGGATCTCCTTCTTCCATTCGGCGATAGGAACGGAGCAGTTCAGCTCAATGGAATACGCGGTGTTGAGGTGCATGGGGTAGTCGCCCGTGTGAGGAACGCCGTTCTGCATGTCCCACATGCCGATGGTGGTGCCGGAAGCATGACCATGCAGGCCGATGGGATGCGTGTAGATGGATGGCGTGATGCCGTTGTTGATGGCCTGTTTGCGCGCGTCGGCCAGGATCTGGTTGCCGGTCTTGCCTTCCTTGAAGTTTGTGGTCAGGTAGTCCTGCAGGGTGTTGCCTTTTGCGAACGCATTCTTCAGGTATTCCGGAGCGTCGGTCTCGCCGGCTTTCAACACATACGCATGCTGCTGGGTGTCGGTGTTGAGGCGCAGGTAGGTGATTCCGAAGTCGACGTGCAGCAGGTCACCGGGAAGGATCACCAGTGGCTGCGGCCGCTTCAGGGTGATGGGATCGGGCTCGTTGCGCTGGATGGACACGGAGGTGTGGAACCAGGTGTCGAGCTTGAGTTCCTTGATTTTTTCGCGGTACCACCAGACCACGTCTTCTGTCGTGGTGACGCCCGGCTGAATCACTTTATCGGAAAACCCTTCGGCGATAATTTGATGGGCGATGCGGCAAATTTGCTGGTAGATCGTCATCTCTTTTTCCGTCCTCGTTTCCAGCCAGGCCACGGCAAGCTTTTCTGCGGATGCGATGTTGCCCTTCAGCTCTTTGGGGACGACGCGGACCAGGTTGTCATAGTCGTTGGCCGTAAGCCCGTCGGCATGGCCATAATGTTCGGCTTTGTTGATCCCTATTTTTCTGGGTTTGCGTTCGGCGATGAGTTTGCCGAGCTGGGCCCATTGGTCGGGGTTCGAGTCGGGGTCCCAGGCCCGCTTGAATACTTTTCCCACATCGTACCGGGCCACGGCCAGGTATTCGAATTCCTGTCCGGCACCGCGATCTACGATCAGGAGCATGGTGGTACGCCGCGCCGCCAGCCAGGTGGCGGGAAGCATGGTCTTCAATACCGGGTCTTCGTTGTTTTCACGGGAGATCAGCACCCACATGTCAAAGCCTTCGCGCCGCATAAGGGTGGGGAGCAGCTGGCGCAACCGGTCTTCGAGGATTTCGTCAATCACTTTCGCCTGGTCGCGTTGCGAGAGGATGACCGGGTATTGGGCATAGGAAAAGGAAACCAGGAGAAACAACAGAAACGTGCCGAGTGCCTTCATGGGTATGGGTTGAGATTAGCTTATTCTTGTTTCCAGGCCAAAACGCAGCGTTCATCCTTGAGCAAGGTGGCCGCATGGGCGATGTCGATGTGCGATCGCGCGTCGTCCATCTGTTCCTTCATCGCCGCCTTTACCTTGCGCATGTTCATCGCCTCGATGAAGCGCTTGACATCTTCTTTGGTTTCCAGGATAAGTCGGGGAACCGTCGTCGGCTTCTCGTTTTCATCCTTGGCGACCATGGTGAAAAAGGAGGAGTTGGTATGCTTGACCACGTTGGTCCGGACGTTGAGCGCCTCCACCCGAATGCCGACTACGAGCGATGACCGGCCCACATAGTTAACGGAACCGTGCATGGACACCAATTCGCCGACGTCGACGGGGGCGAGAAACTCCACCTTGTCGACCGAAACGGTCACGCAGTAGGTGCCGGCATGCTTGGTGGCGCAGGCATAGGCAACCTTGTCCATCAGCGAAAGCAGGATCCCGCCGTGAATCTTCCCGCCAAAGTTGGCGTAGGACGGGACCATCAGTTCCGTGATGGTCGTCTGGGAATGTCGGACAGGTCGCGCAGTTTCGGTCATGGTTCAGCGTGGGTGAAGGTACGCCTTGCGGGATACATAATGCAACCCCGGTCTCCATATAGACCGATCAGAGCGGACGGCGGGAGAGTTGGTTGAAGCGCCAGACCATGGCGCCGGCCGTCAAGGTAAGCCCTAGCAGGAGACCCATCCAGATGCCCAGTGCGCCGTAGCCGAGGACGAAAGCCAGCACGTAACCGATCGGCAGGGCCAGCACCCAATAGGCGACGAAGATGAGCAACGAGGGAATCTTGACATCCTGTAAACCGCGAAGCGCGCCGGCGCAGACTACTTGCACGCCGTCTGACATCTGGAAGAAGCCGGCGATAACCATCAGCGGCGCGGCGATTTCCAGTACGGAGGCATTATCGATGTAAAAGCCTGGAAGCAGATGCTTGCCGGCAATGAAGGCAATCGCCCAGAGAAGCATGATGCCGATCCCCAACCCGATGAGCGTAAATCCGGATCTCCTCACGGCGACCCCATCCCGTTGCCCGAGGAAGGTGCCGACACGGATGGTGGCAGCGGCTCCGAGGCCGGAGGTAGTCATGTAGCTGACGGTCGCCAGATTGATGGCGATCTGATGCGCCGCCAGCGTGTTGGCCCCCAGCCATCCCATCATGATGGCGGAGAAGCCGAACGCGGCCGCTTCGAAGATGAATTGTGCCCCGGCGGGAATGCCGATGTGAAGCATCCGGTTGATGAGCGAGCGGGAATAGTCTCCAAAGCGGAAGCCGGCGCGGTAGGCGGTAAATCGATGGCCGTAGAAGACGTAGGCCCCCATCCATACTGCCATGACCACCCGCGCAATGAACGTTGCCCAGCCTGCACCATTCAATCCCATCTCCGGGAAGATCCAGATGCCGTAGATGAGCACGTAGTTGAGAACGACATTGAGCAGGTTGCTGACGATCATGATCACCATGGCCATGCGCGTGCGATGCAGGCCCTCCGCGAACTGCCGGAAGGTCTGAAAGATCATCGTAGGAATAATGGAGTAGGTGATGATGAGCAGGTAGGGAATGGCCAGGTCTACCACATCAGCGGGCTGCCCGATGTGGACAAGGACCTGCTGGCCGGAGATCACGATAGCGACAAGCACGACGCCAGTCACGAGGTTAATGATCATTCCGTGACGGAGGGCGTCGATGATCCTCCGCTCGTCACCAGATCCGGAGGCTTCGGCGACCAGCGGAGTGATCGCGTACGAGACCCCGACTCCGAAAAACAGGAGCACCGTGAAGAAACTGTTGGCCAGCGAAGAGGCCGCCAGGGGAACGGCGCCGGTCCATCCGATCATGATGCTGTCGGCGACGCCGGTCATCACCTGGCCCAGCATGCTGATCATGACGGGGTAGGCGAGGAGAAAGCTCGTGCGTGCTTCGGCGCGATAGGAGGAAAGGGTGGCCACGGAAAATCTAGGTTCAATAATAGGATTTCGATTTCTAACTCTGGCCGACCCGAAGGAGTCCGATCACGCTCATGCTGTCGGTGATTTCTCCCTCATGCACCATTCTTACCGCTTCGCTGAGCGGCAGTCTTTTCATCACCAGCCCGGCTTCTGTTTCGTCCAGCGCGTTGTCGCCGGGCGTTAGATCTTCGGCCAGGTAGATGAGTGCCTCTTCGTCCGACACGGAATTGGAGAGGTGGGCTCGCTGGAGCAATGTCCAGCGGGCTGCCGTGAACCCGGTCTCCTCCTTGAGCTCCCGTTTGGCGGATTCCAATGGATCGGTGCCCAGCGGGGCGCCTCCTTCCGGGATCTCCCAGCTCCAGGCATCCAGTACATACCGGTATTGGCCAACGAGGTATGTGCAGCCCTCCGCATCAACCGGCACGATGCCGACGGCCTTGTTCTTGAAATGCACTTTGCCATAGATGCCGGGCTTGCCGGATGGATTAAGGACGTCGAATTCGGTGAGGCTGATCCAGGCGTTTTCGTAAATATCCCGCGAGCCACGCGTTATCCATGGATTTTTCTTGGCTTGGTCCACAGTTTTGAGGGTTTACCCGGCAAAAAACGACATTAATCTCCGAACTTTGGCACGACCTACGGATCTGCGTGCTGAAGTCTGCCTATACCCATGACCTCGTTGAAGCCGGTTGCGATGAAGCCGGCCGCGGCTGCCTCGCCGGCCCGGTGGTCGCCGCGGCAGTCATCCTGCCCAAGAAATTTCGCCACCCGTTGCTGAACGATTCCAAGCAGTTGACCCGCGATGAGCGCCTGGAGGTGCGAACCGACATCCTGCGCGAGGCGCTGGCTTGGGGAGTGGGTGAAGCAAGTCATGAAGAAATTGATGAAATCAACATCCTCAACGCTTCCTTTCTCGCCATGCATCGCGCGGTAGAGAAGCTCTCGGTGCGACCGGAGATGCTCCTGATCGATGGAAACCGCTTTCGGCCAGCGCTTGATCTTCCTTACCAGTGTATTGTCAAAGGCGACGCGCTTTACTATTCCATTGCCGCCGCGTCTGTTCTTGCCAAGACCTATCGTGACGAGCGGATGCAACAATTGGCACTCGAATGCCCGGGGTATGCATGGGAGACCAACATGGGTTACCCCACACCGGAGCACCGCGATGGCATCCGGAATCTTGGCGTAAGTCTCTACCACCGCAAAACCTTTCAGCTGTTGCCAGCTCAACTCGAACTGTTCGATGATTGACAGCGGCAAGGGAACCCTTCCGAGGGTGCGCTTGTTTTCACTCCTAAATCGACCCGTATTGCCGTGTGCCTGATCTTTCTTTCTGTTAATGAGCACCCCCGCTATAAGTTGATTCTTGCGGGAAACCGCGACGAGTTTCATCAACGGCGCACCGCCCCGGCTTCGTTTTGGCCGGATGTCCCTCATGTGCTTGCCGGGCGAGACCTGGAGGCCAACGGCACGTGGCTGGGTATCTCGCGCAAGGGACGAATCAGTCTGCTTACCAATTTCAGGGATCCCGCCAACATCAATCCCTCAGCACCTTCCCGGGGTCACCTGGTATCCGATTACCTCATGCGAGAAGTTGAAGGAGAAATCTACCTCCGTGAAGTCATGCAGCGGGGCCGGGAGTACAACGGTTTCAATTTGCTCGTAGGCACTCCGGATAGGCTTTGGTACTACTCCAACTACGCGGAAGGTATCCACGCGATGACCGATGGCCTTCATGGACTGAGTAACCACCTCCTGAACACGCCCTGGCCAAAAGTGGAGCGAGGCAAGCAGTTGCTGTCACCCCTCCTTAGGAAGGAGACCGTCCTTCCCGAAGAATTGCTTGACCTTCTTTACGACGAAGAGCAGGCCCCTGACGACGCATTGCCCGATACCGGGGTGGGCATCGAACGGGAGCGCGTACTCTCCTCCATGTTTATCAAGAGTCCCAATTACGGTTCCCGCTGCTCCACGGTCATTCTTGTGGATCGGCAAAACCAGGTGCATTTCGCTGAACGTGTGTACGACCTCACTACCTTTGCGCACTCGACCCGCCAGTTTGAATTTGCGATCGAGTAAGCCGCATGAAAGGAGACAAGAAAAAGAAGAACAATGTACCGTGGTTGCTCCGCATCGTCAGGGCCGCCTTCCCCGTCCTGGAGAAAGTAGCCCCCTTTCTCGCTGACCGAATCTTCCGACTGGTATTCTATGTGCCCTTGCGCTACCCGACACCCGAGCGGGAGCAGGACGTCGCCCGGGAAGGAGTCGAGTTCTCTTTCCAGCTGGGAGATAAAACCATCCGTGGGCGGCAATGGGGCCGCCCGCAGGATCCGTACGTGTTGTTGGTGCACGGATGGGCCGGAAGGGCAACGCAATTCCGAAAATTCATTCCCGAGTTGGTCGCCCAGGGTTTTTCGGTGGTAGGACCGGATGGTCCTGCCCACGGTCGATCAGACGGACGGGCGACATCCATCCCTGAATTTCACCAGATGTTTTTGGCCGTCTACGAGAAGTTCGGTGAACCGGCAGGCATCATCACCCACTCGTTCGGAGGGGCGGCCATGCTGTATGCCGCGATGAACGGGCTGCCGGTCCGAAAGCTCGTGAACATCGCCAGCCCTTCCATTGGCGACGAAATACTCAAGACCTTCCTCCGGGCTATCAACGGATCCTGGTCGTCGGCCGAACGGTTTAAGAAATTCGTGATCCGCAAGACCGGGAAGACGTTTGACGAGTTCACTGCGCTCTACGCCGTCCGGCATCTCCCCAAACCCATCGACCTGCTCGTGATCAATGACGAGGACGATACCGATGTGGTGTTCCGGAGTGCCGAGGAACTGGTGAAGGCTTACCCGGCCGCGAGGCTCTACCGGACCAAGGGATTGGGGCACAACCGGATTCTCAAAGACGAGGAGGTCATCCAGAGAGCCATCAGCTTTATCCGTGGGGTGTAACCTCCCGGTCTCTTTTTCGTCTCCGGTGAGGTCCCTTCCGGTCATGTAATTATTGTACCTTGGCGCCCTGAAAACGCATTATTTAAAGATTTTGGGCCCTGGTTTGAAACCCTGAAGCCCTCCATCAGTTGAAGGAATAGAACTCAAAAGATTGCACCGTATGGCCAAAATCATCGAAACGCACGATATCCGGAAGGAATACAAGATGGGCGACAATATTGTGAGGGCGCTCCAGGGGGTGTCGATCAATATCGATAAAGGGGAGTATGTGGCCTTCATGGGCCCTTCAGGCTCGGGCAAGTCCACCCTGATGAATATCGTAGGCTGCCTGGATACGCCGACCAGTGGGTCGTACATCCTGAATAACCAGTTGGTGAGCGAGATGACGGAGAACGAGTTGGCCACCGTGCGAAACAAGGAGATTGGCTTCGTGTTCCAGACCTTTAACCTCCTTCCCCGCGCCACGGCCCTCGAGAACGTGGCCTTGCCCCTGATCTACGCCGGCTACAAGAAGGACGAACGGAATGAAATGGCCATGGCCGCCCTGGAAAGTGTGAGCCTGGCCGATCGTCACCACCACAAACCCAATGAGTTGTCGGGTGGTCAACGCCAGCGTGTGGCCATTGCCCGGGCGCTCGTCAACAATCCCTCGATTATCCTCGCCGACGAACCCACCGGTAACCTCGACTCGAAGACGTCGCATAGCATCATGGCGCTCTTCCAGGAACTGCATGATAGGGGGAACACGATCATCATGGTGACGCACGAAGATGATATTGCGCACTATGCCCATCGCATCATCCGACTCCGCGACGGACTGGTGGAGTGGGATCGTCCGAACGACCGGATTACCCGGCAGACGCCGGATGCAGTAATCGCCCACTAGCCCAAAGGCGTTTTAAGAGAGCCTCTTTTTTTGTAGTTTCGTTAGCTATGAGGCGGGCGGCTACATTACTTTTCCTCGTTTGTTTGCTTTTCGATAGCGTTGGCCAATCTGATCATAGCGCCACTGATTCTGATACAAGGCTCGGATTCTATTTCTCTGGCAATCTGTCGTATTTGACAGCGAATAACATCGAAGGCCCGACGGTAAGGTATTTGAAGGAGCCAGGTGCTGGCTATAAAGCCGGAGTTACGATTCATCATGGTCTTTCCTCGAGGTTTACTCTTGAAACTTCACTGGGGTATGTCTTCGAGCGCAGCAATTACAGGTTTGAAAGGTGGGGTGGGAACCCCAGCGCAATGGTGGCGTATTCGGAGGCACATAGCACCTACTCTTGGTTAGAGGTGCCGTTGAGTCTGAATTACGCGTTTTGGCGCCGTGACAAGGTGTCTTACTTCGCGGGAATTGGCCTCTCAGTCCGAAAGTTGCTCAAAGCCTCCACCGACGTTTCCGTGCTTCTTGGAAATGGATTCACCTTCAATTCATCTTTGAATTCCGGTGTGAATGAGTGGAATTTTTTTCCGACTATTCAGGCGGGTTGCCATTTTGAACTTTCCGACAATAGCCGACTTACAGTCTTGGCTTCGTACCAACAGAGTATTTCATCGTGGTATCAGACTTCAGGCATTCCTCCCGGGGCTGATTCTCACTATGGGAATCCCGATTTTGTTCAGCATTGCATAAACTTAGGTGTCGTTTATTCCGTTAACCTGAAGTCGCTGAAATAGCACGCCAACAAGACCTATGAAAATCTACACCAAGACCGGCGACGAGGGAACCACCGCCCTGTTCGGAGGAAAGCGGGTTTCCAAATCTGATCTGCGCATCAATACATATGGTACAATTGATGAACTCAATTCCTGGGTGGGCGTTCTCCGCGATCAACCAGTGAACCATTCCCGGCACGACGAACTGGTAGAGATCCAGGACCGGCTGTTTACCATCGGGTCGATACTGGCCGTCGAGCCCGGCAACACTAAAGTGAAGGTGCCCTCGTTGTCACCCGATGATGTCACTTTTCTCGAACAGCGCATCGACGCCATGGAAGGGAAACTGGAACCCATGAAAGTATTTGTCCTTCCCGGCGGCCATCCGTCGGTTTCCTTCGGGCACGTTACGCGGACCGTTTGCCGAAGGGCGGAGAGATTGGTCATCGAGCTGAACGAACAGGAGCCAGTGGGGGCGCTGACGATGAAATACCTCAACCGGTTATCCGACTATTTCTTCGTCCTCTGTCGCGCCATGGCTTCGGAACTGAAGGCGCCTGAGACACCCTGGAAGCCCCGGATGTAATCTTGGGTGATCATCGGGTGGCCAGGATTAGTTTTTTTTAACAAATTCGGCAGAAACCAAATTTTCCTAACATCCGTTAGCCTGACTTTAGGAATAAATCTATCTTGCCACCCAAACCAACAGGTCATGGTCGAAACGCTGGATATCAAGATTGACAAAGTGGCCACCTCCAGGCTGTCGCAAGTTGACTTTAACAACATCCCGTTCGGCAAGGTATATGCCGACCATATGTTTCTCGCCGACTACCGCAACGGTGACTGGCGAAATTTTCGGGTGGTGCCCTACGGCCACATCCAGGTTAGCCCGGCTACCCCGGCATTGCATTACGGCCAGAGCATTTTCGAAGGATTGAAGGCCTTTAAGAACGACGAGGGTAAGGCCCTCGTATTTCGTCCGCTCGACAACTGGAAGCGCATGAACATCTCCGCGGACCGGATGTGCATGCCTTACCTCCCGGAAGACATTTTCATGGAGGGAATGGAGACGCTGATTCGGATGGACAGGGATTGGATTCCGACCACGCCGGGAAGCTCACTGTATATCCGTCCGTTCATGTTTTCGGCGGAAGAATACATTGGCATCCGGCCCTCGCTGGATTTCACCTTCATGATTATCAATTCGCCTGTAGGCCCCTATTACTCCACTCCGGTTCGGGTGAAAATTGAAACCAAATACACCCGCGCCATCGATGGGGGTACGGGCTTCGCGAAGACCGGCGGCAACTACGCCGGATCCCTTTACCCGGCCAAGCTGGCGCAGGAGCAAGGTTACCATCAGTTGATCTGGACCGACGGCCACGAACACAAGTACGTGGAAGAGTCAGGTACCATGAATGTCATGTTCGTGTTTGGCGACGTGCTGGTGACGCCTGCCCTGGGAGACACCATCCTTCGCGGTATCACACGCGACAGCGTGCTGACACTGGCCCGGTCGTGGGGTATGAAAGTCGAAGAGCGCAAAGTTACCGTCAAGGAGCTGGTGGACGGCCTGAAGACCGGCAAAGTAACGGAAGCCTTCGGTGCCGGTACTGCGGCAACCATTGCCCACATCGAGCTCATCGGCCATGAAGGGCACAACTACTTCCTTCCCCCGGTGGAAACCCGCAAATTTTCCAACCGTATCCTCGAAGAGCTGGACGGCATCAAGCGCGGAACCCGTCCCGATCCCTTCGGTTGGATTCATTCGATTTGATCTTTCTACTGCATTCATTCGTGCCAATTCGTGCAATTAGTGGCAAATGCCGAAATTAAGCCATGTTTCGGCTGCTGGCTTGTTTGCTGATTTTGACCTCCTTCGCCTCCCAGGCCCAGAAGCAGCTCGTCTTGCTCAAGAACGGCAAGCCGGTGGGTCGGTATGTGGAAGGCGAGTACGTCTATTTTGTGATGAAAGACGGCACGCAGAGGCAAGGCGCCATCCTGGAGTTGCTGGAGTTTGCGGCGATTATTTCGGTGGCGCCCAAAGCGGATACCAGCCGCCTCGTTCCGGTCGATACCATTCATTACATTAAAACGCAGAAAATACTCATTCCAAAAGATGAGCGCAGAGGCATCGCCCCATTGCTCGGCGGATTGCTGGCCACCTCGGGTGCCGTTTACCTCGGCCTTGACCTGGTGAACAGCGCATTGGGATATAACCCGCCCGGAGTGGATACTGGCGTAGTCGTTACCTCTGCAGCACTCATGGGTGTGGGCAGTTCCCTGATTTTTATCCGCCCCAAGTACCGCCGGGTGGGCAATGGGACCATCATGCGGACAGTGGAATATGGCTCAAAGTTCTACAAGGGCAGCTAACATCGACCCCAACAGCCATTAGCTAACTGCCAAGCGCCGGAAAGTATTACATTTGCACCTTATCATTTTTTCCATGACAACCGACCAGCTGAAAGACGTGAAGGCCCGAGTGGCTGCCTTGAGGAGGTATCTTTGACTACGATCGCAAGCGCGTAGAAATCGAAGACGAAGAGCGGATCACCCACCAGGCCGATTTCTGGAATAACTCCAAGCAAGCCGAAGCGATCCTGAAAAACATCCGGGCCAAGAAGGTCTGGACAGATGCCTATGAGGCCGTCAGCAAAGCCGTTGACGACCTGGAGGTCCTCAATGAATTTCATGAGGCCGGCGACGTCTCCGAAGACGAGCTGGAGGCGGAGTACCGCAAGACGGCCAAGGCCGTGGAGGACCTGGAATTCAAGAAGATGCTCAGCAAGGAGGAAGACCAGCTGAGCGCGATGATCGAAATCAACCCCGGTGCCGGCGGTACGGAGAGCCAGGATTGGGCCGACATGCTCCACCGCATGTACATCATGTGGGGCGAGAAGAATGGCTACAAGGTTCGCGAGGTTGACTACCAGGCCGGGGAAGTGGCCGGCATCAAGTCGGCTACCATCGAGATCGAGGGCCCCTTCGCTTACGGAAAGCTGAAATCGGAAACCGGAGTACACCGGCTGGTCCGCATTTCCCCGTATGATTCAAACGCCCGACGACACACGTCGTTCGCGTCGGTCTTCGTGTACCCGGAGGTGGATGATACCATCAACATTGATCTCAATCCTGCCGACATCGAAATGCAGACCTCGCGGTCAGGGGGTGCCGGCGGTCAGAACGTGAACAAGGTAGAGACCAAAGTCCAGTTGACCCACAAGCCCACGGGTATCGTGATCGTATGCCAGGTGGAGCGATCGCAGCATGCCAACCGGGAGAAGGCCATGCAGATGCTACGTTCGAGACTCTACCAGATGGAAATGGAGAAGCGCAACGCGGCGCGCGACAAGATCGAAGCGGGCAAAATGAAGATTGATTTCGGCTCGCAGATCCGCAACTACGTGCTGCATCCGTACAAGCTTGTGAAGGATGCAAGGACCGGGGTAGAACGCACCGATGCGCAGAATGTGCTGGATGGAGATTTGGATGACTTTATCAAGGCGTTTTTGCTGGGCGCTCAGGAAACCGAAGCCTCGAGATAGCAATTTGAAAATGGGACGTTAAGCTGGAAGAACTAGGCCTATGATGTTGCCGCGCACCACCGGTTACCGGTCACTGGTTACCGGTCACTTTATCCTCTCTTGAAATTGAATCCCTCCATTTACACCCGCCCTTTCTGGCTCCTTTGCACCAGCTCCCTGCTATTCTTTGCCAGCTTCAACATGATCGTGCCGGAGTTGCCGTCCTTTCTCGCGTCGCTGGGCGGAGGCGAACATAAGGGATTGATCATTGCACTCTTTACGGTCACCGCACTCATTTCCCGTCCCTTCAGCGGGAAGATCGCTGACCGCCTCGGCCGGAAGCCGGTGATCATGTTTGGATCCCTCGTCTGTTTCGTGTGCAGCCTCCTGTACCCGATGATGACGACGGTGTTTGGATTCCTCTTTCTTCGGTTGGTGCACGGGTTCTCGACAGGGTTTACGCCCACCGGGCAGACGGCTTTTCTTGGCGATATCATCCCGGCCGAGCGAAGAGGGGAGGCGATGGGGTTGCTGGGCACGGCCGGGACCCTGGGCATGGCCGGCGGGCCGGCGCTCGGCGGGTGGATTTCCTCTTCGATTTCACTCGATGCCATGTTCTATTGTTCATCGGTATTTGCCGTTGTGTCCTCGTTGATTGTGCTCTCCATCCGGGAGACCGTCCAGGAGCGCCACCCGGTTTCCTTTCGGCTGCTTCGGATTGAGAAGAAGGATTTGTTTGAACCGCGGGTAATCGCTCCGTGCCTCGTCATGGGATTGTGCGCCTATGCCTATGGCAACCTGTTTACGATCATGCCGGACTTTGGCGCCCAGATGGGGATAGTCAACAAGGGATTGTTGTTCACGTATTTCACCGTGGCCTCATTTCTCATCCGCCTGGTGGCGGGAAGGGCCTCTGACCGGATCGGGCGGGTGAAGGTATTGCGAATCTCCACGGCGCTTATGACGCTGTCAATGATCTGGGTGGCCGTTGCCGATACCAAGCTGATGCTAATCATCGGCGCGTCATTGTATGGCCTCGCCCAGGGGGCAACCTCCCCCACGTTGCTGGCCTGGGCGGCCGACTTGAGCGATCCTGAGCACAAGGGTCGGGGCGTGGCGTCGCTCTACATCTTCATGGAATTTGGCATCGGGCTCGGCGCCTTCCTTTCCGGGTTGATCTACGCCGACCGGGTGCCGATGATCATGACCACTTTCCTGATCTCCAGCGCCCTGAGCGGGGTGGCGTTCCTCTACCTCCTGTGGGTACGAAGGAGCGTCGTGGAGCCTCGATTGGCCATGCCTTGATCTCCCGGTTGCTCCAACTGGGCAGAAAATGGAGATATCCTTATCTTTAAGGAAGTCAATTATCCGGAGTCGTCATGAAACGTCCATCCATCTTTCTCGCGCTTTTTGTGCTGGTCAGCATTGGTGAATTGCTGGCGGTTTCCAGGGGATGGAGTGAAGTGCACATTCTTTCCAAGTCACTGATCATGCTCAGCCTGATCGGCTATTACATGGGGGCTGTGGCCGAGCGAAACAGCCACTTCCTGCGAGCCATGTTTTTCTGCTGGAGCGGCGATGTGCTGCTTCTCAAGCAGGCGGACGATGAAATGTTCTTTATCCTCGGGTTGGTCTCTTTTCTCATCGGGCACCTGCTCTACATCCTGGCTTACCGCGAGCTCCGGTGGACTGACAAAGCCAGTGGGTTGCGGATGCCCCAGAAGTTGCGTGTATCATTCCCGGTAGCCCTCGCAGGAACCGGTTTGATCGTCGTGCTCCTGCCCACCCTGGGTGGACTGATGGTCCCGGTGATTGTCTACGCCATCGTCCTGATGGGTATGGTCATGGCCTCGTTCTTCCGTTACGGCCGGACCACCCTGGCCAGTTTTTGGTTAGTGGCTGCCGGCGCACTGTTTTTTATGGCGTCCGATTCGATCCTGGCCATAAATAAGTTTCACACATCGTTTGAACTGGCCGGCCCGGTGATCATGCTCACTTACATCCTCGGTCAGTACCTGATCGTTGAGGGGGTGGTGAGACACACCGTTGCCGACTAGCCTGGTGTGCTAGCTTCTATTTCTTCCGGACGTGCCCGCTGCCGGAAGCATGCGTGTTGACGCGTTTGGGATCTCCGGAGTAGGTGACGTTGCCACTGCCGCTGATACTGGCTTCAAGTTCTTCCTTGACTGTGATTTCCATGTCTCCGGAACCGGAGATGCGCACCTCGCAGGTTTCTGCGCTGAGATCGCCGGCATTAACCCGGCCAGACCCGCTGATCGAGGCTTTTACCTTTCGGGCTGTGCCCTGCGCCTGGATTTTGCCTGAACCCGACACGCCAAAGTCTGCGTAGTCTTTGATGGACGCAGAAACATAGACTTTTCCTGACCCGCTGACATCGCTGTCAAAGTTGTTGCAGCTGCCCTTGAGATCCATATCCCCGGAGCCGGAAACATCGGCTTCCACATTACCTGAGGCGGCAAAGGCAAGTCGCAGGCTGCCCGAGCCGCTCACGCCCAAGTCGAGGTTGTTGACGTTAATTTTCTCCTCGCAAAACAAATCGCCGGAACCGGCTACACTTACCGCCTCAATGGTGGGCATAGTCACATAGACAACGATATTGGTTTTGTTGTCCCATCCCCAGTCCATCCACCGGTTCTCACGGCCGATGATCAGCCGGTCGCCGCTTACCTCGGTTTCGATCTCCTTGAGGATGTCGGCAGGGCCTTCCAGTTCAACCTTTTGGGGGCTTCCCTGCTTGAGATAGAGTTTGCCGGGAATGCGATAAGAGAGACGTGTAAAGTTGGAAACATTGCGGGTTTCGCGGTTTTGCGCCCAGGAAGTGAGCGTCAGCGCCAGAAAGAGAACGGGTAAGGCAAGTTTTTTCATAGGATAGTGTGTTACGCAGTGTAAATGACGCGACCCGGCAAGAAAGGTTGCTTCGCGGTGGGAGAATCTTTTCCTTTGGACGAGCCCTGTGGCGTTCCGTTCCATGACCAGCCATTCATTCCTGACCATCCAGGCCCCCACCGAGGGTGTTTACAAGGAAAAAGGCAGTCGTTTCATGGCCTTCGCCTTTCCGGTCAATTCCGAAGCGGAAATCAAAGGGCACCTGCAGACGCTCCGCAAGAAGCACTTTGATGCCCGTCACCAGGGCTATGCCTATGTACTCGGGGCAGACCAGGAGCGTTTCCGCGCTTTTGACGACGGTGAGCCCAACCACAGCACCGGCGATCCGATCCTGGGGCAGATTCGTTCTCGCAAGCTGACCAATGTGCTTGTGGTTGTCGTCCGTTATTTCGGGGGAACCAAGCTGGGAGTAAGCGGGCTCATTCAGGCCTACCGGGCGGCCGCTTCAGAGGCGCTGTCTCGGGCAGTGATCGTTGAAAAGGAAGTCATGGTGAATCTTCATCTTTCCTTTTCTTTTGACGCCACCCCGGTGATCATGAAGTTGATCAAGGATTTTGAGCTTCGGCTGCTATCCCAGGAATTCGGCGATGACACCCGGATGGTTCTCGGCGTTCCGCTCAAGTCAAAGGAATTGATAGGTGCCAGGCTTGAGTTGCTTCGGGCCACCGGTTCACGTCTTTCGTGGGATTTTGTGTTGGGTAATTCTTAATTTGTAGGGATTATTCCCTCCATGTCCAGGCGAAGCCCCGCGGTATTCTTCATCTTCATCACGTTGCTGATCGACGTGACCGGGTTTGGAATCATCATCCCGGTGATGCCCAAGCTGGTGCTCTCCCTGCTGGGCGAAGGAGCCACACTAAGCCTCGCCGCTACGTACGGAGGCTGGCTGATCTCTTCCTATGCCATCACCCAATTCTTTTGTGCGCCTATCGTCGGGGGGTTGAGCGACCGCTTTGGCCGGCGCCCCGTGCTGCTGGGTTCGCTGTTCGGTTTTGGCGTCGATTACCTGTTTCTCGTCTTTGCCCCTACTATCGGATGGCTGTTTGTGGGGCGGATTGTGGCCGGAGCCATGGGCGCCAGCTTCACTACCGCCGGCGCATACATTGCTGACATCAGTACGCCGGAGAACCGGGCTCAGAATTTCGGCGTGGTCGGCGCGGCCTTCGGGTTGGGCTTCATCATCGGCCCGTCCATCGGGGGTCTCCTTGGTGATTATGGAGACCGGGTTCCTTTCATGGTGGCCGGAGGGCTCACGATGCTGAACTGGTTGTACGGCTTTTTCATATTGCCCGAATCGCTTAAACCTGAAAACCGCCGCAACTTCGAATGGAAAAGGGCCAACCCGGTGGGGACGCTTGTCAGCCTGTGGAAGTATCCGGTCATTGCCAATATGCTCATCGCGCTCACCTTTGTCTACATCGCCGTACATGCCGTCCAGAGCAACTGGTCTTATTACACCATGGAGAAGTTCGGCTGGACGGCGCGAAACATCGGTATCTCCTTGGCGGTGATTGGTTTTGCCTTCGCGCTGGTCCAGGGTGTGCTGATCCGGAGAATCATTCCGGCCCTCGGGCAGACCCGTAGTGTTTATTTCGGACTGGGTTTTTACGCGTTGGGTTTCCTGCTGTATGCCTTTTCCACTGAAGGCTGGATGATGTATGTTTTCACCCTCGTGTATTGCATGGGAGGAATCGCAGGGCCCGCCATGCAGGGCGTTATGTCCGGAACCGTTCCGCCCAATGCGCAGGGAGAACTGCAGGGAGGCTTTACCAGCCTGATGAGCCTGACGTCGATCTTTGGTCCGCCGCTCATGAATAACTTGTTCTCGTTTTTCACCCGCCCGGACGGACCGTATTATTTTCCCGGTGCGGCGATGCTCCTGGGCGCCGTCCTTACCCTCATCAGTGTGGCGCTGGCCCGGAGAACATTAAAGAAGCATGTGATCGCTCCCGGGACCGGAAACCAATAGCTTGTACTTTTTTCTACGGGGTGTCCTCCCACAACATCTGCACTTTAAGTGCTTCGTACATCCGCAGGCACACCCAGGCGTCGGTGGCGGCGTAGCTGATTTGCTTTTCGTCTAGTTGGGGAGCTTCCCAGTTGCTGGTCTGTGCGCTCTTGGAAATGCGGAAGCCGAGGATAAGGGCAGTCAGTTTCTTCACTCCTTCCACTTCGAATCCGGCAGCTTTGGTGAGCATGGTCAGTTCCAGGAAGCCCCGGGCGTGAAAATTCTTCAGCCGTTGCAATGCCTTTATGTCGTCGCGTATCGCCACGCCGATCTTCAGGATGTTTTCGTTCTCAAACAGGTTTTTCATTTCCGTGGTCACGCCGGTACTGTTGAGCCGGAAGAGATAGACCTTGTCGGGGGTCGCCAGCTGGAGAATGGCCACTTTATTGTGATGCCCCCGGACAAAGACCGGCTTGGTCTCGGTGTCGAAGCCGAGCCGGTCGTATTGCCGGATTTCATGAACGGCTTTGTCGGCCTGTCGGGGATCGGTGATGACGACCACCTCGCCTTCATAGGCGCTCAGGGGGAGCTCGTTCAGTTCCTCGTTGGTTATATTTTTTTCAAAGGGCTTTGGCTTCATGCATTCACAGTGCCGACACGGTATTGAACGCCGCGCGCGCGGAGATAATCCATCATGAAATTGAAGTGTTCATCGGCCTCGCCCAGGTACTCGGGAGGGGAGATGCCCACCCGTTGGTAACGGCCATCCATCACCAGGTGGGCGGCGGCGGTGCAGGTGTAGCCTGTCGTGCGTGCCATCGACAAGTTGCCTTCCTTGTCGGTTCGGTCGTACAGGTTGTATTCGTGGGCGGCCGGCTTTCCGTTCTCCGTCCCGGTGATCCGGATGCGCATCACGGTAAACTCCTCTTCGCCGGGCTTCAGTTTCCATTTGGGGAACAGCAGTTTAGCTGTTACGTCAATGGGGCGGACCTTCTTTCCTTTCACGTCGATTTCTTCGTACGAGAACAACCCGGTTTCACGCAGCACGCGGAGGTACTCGATGCAACCCGGGTAGCGGAGGGTTTTTTCGATCATGTTCGGGATGTGGCTCATGGTCTTGATGAGCGACCGCAGGCCATCGGAATTCCAGGATTCCAGGGTACCCGCTTCCGGGAACGATACCAGTTCAGGATCGGAGAGGGCTTCTCTCACCACCACAGCGCTGTTCTGCACGTACCGCGCCGGCCGGATATATTCTTCAATCACATCGATCGGGGAGAAGACGGCCTTGTACTCGTAAGGCCATTCCCGCACCACGGGCAATCCACCGACCAGGCATTCATAGTGCGAGATCTTCATGTGCTGATTGTGATAGCCCAGGATGACATTGCCCATGCCGGGCGCCACACCGCAGTCGGTCACAATCGTAACGCCTTTGGCTTTGGCCAGTTCGTCCAGCCCGAAAGGATCTTCCGGGAAGAAGGAGATGTCGACCATGTTCTTGCCGGCCTCGATGACCGCTTTGACGGTCTGATATCCCATGAAGCCCGGCACGGCGCCGATGACCAGGTCAAAGGGAGCGATCAGGGTTTTCAGGGCGGCGGCATCGCTCAGGTCGGCCTTGATGGCGTTCACGCCCGATTTCCTGACGGCGGCAAGGGCCTCTTCATTAATGTCTACGGACGTTACGTCAAAGGATTTGGAAAGATCTACAGCCATCGTTTTACCGACCAGGCCGGCACCCAACACAACTACTTTCTTCTTCATGGTAATTGATATTTCTCTATCTTGTTCTGTTCGTGACTCCACCCGGGGAGGTAATACGTGTTGCTCTTGCCCCCGACCCTTTGACTCAGACTTTGAACTTTGAACTTTAGAATTAGACTTTAGACTTATGTTTGACGCCGCGAAGATACTTGAAAAAGCCAAACACTCCTCCTTCTGGCTATGGGTCCTCAACCGGGCGCATCTCCGGATGGTGCCCTTTAACATTCCGCACAAATTCGAGATCGTGGAGTTTTCGGATGACCGCCTCAAGGCGAAAATCCCTTACCGGCGAAGCAATTTTAATCATATCCGTGGCCTCCACGCCTGTGCCCTGGCCACGCTGTCCGAGTTTACCACAGGCTTCCTTCTGCTCACCCGCCTGGACCCCGCAAAATACAGGATCATCATGCAGCGCCTGGAGATGGACTACCACTACCAGGGGAAGATGGATGCTTTTGCGGAGTTTGTCCTGACGGAAGAGTGGTATGCCCGTGAAATCATCGAGCCGCTTACGCGTGCCGAGGCCGTCGTGGTGCCGTGTGTTGTCAAGGTGGTTGATGTGCAGGGCAATCACCTGACGACGGGAACCGTATTCTGGCAGGTGAAGAACTGGTCGAAGGTCAAAACCAAGGCTTGACGTTTGTCCGGCATTGACTAACTTTCCCTTCAAAGCAGGAGCCTTATGAGAAACATTGAGCAGTTGCTGGCGGAATACGGGGAAAGCCACCAGAACCCCACCAACAAGGCGATCCATTGGATTTGTGTGCCGTTGATTTTCTTCAGCGTGGTCGGCCTGATCGCATCGATACCCAGCGGGCTGGTCCAGGCTGTCCTGGGCGATAGTCCGTATGCCAATTGGGCCACCGTGGCACTGATCGTGGCGCTGGCCTACTACGTGACCTTGTCTATCCCGCTGGCCGTCGGCATGATGCTGTTCGGGGCTTTCTGCCTCTATATGACCCAGGTAGTTATCGCGCAAGGGTGGACGCTCTGGGTCGTGTCCCTGGCAATTTTTGTCCTGGCCTGGATCGGCCAGTTTTACGGACATAAAGTGGAAGGCAAGAAGCCCTCGTTCTTTAAAGACCTCCAGTTCCTCCTGATTGGCCCGGCCTGGCTGATGCATTTTATATTCAAGCGTATCGGTCTCCCGTACTGATCCGGACGGGCCCCGTCGACTTGCGCCATGCCACCGCTCGTTTCGGTTATTTGCCTTTCTTACAATCATGCGCGTTTTGTGGTGGAAGCGCTCGATTCGGTGCTCACGCAGTCTTACCAGCCCGTCGAACTCCTCGTTGTTGATGATGCAAGTACGGATGGCAGCGCGGCCGTTATCCGGGAGTGGCTGATCAGGCACCCGCACGGGAAGTTCTTTCCCCTTGCGGTCAATGGAGGCAACTGCAAGGCCTTCAATACAGCCTTTCGCCAGGCCTCAGGAAAATACGTAATCGATTTGTCGGCCGACGACGTGTTGCTTCCCTCGCGCATTGAGCGGGGTGTCAGGCTGCTCGAGTCTCGTCCCGAAGTCGGCGTTCAGTTTTCGGATGCCGAACTCATCGACGAGAAGGGCCGTCGCCTGGGCTATCATTCTGACAGGTTCCCGCACCACACCATACCGCAGGGGATGATCTTTCGTGATCTTCTCTCGCGGTACTTCATCAACAGCCCCACCATGATGATTCGGAAGTCGGTATTGGATGAGTTGGGTGGCTACGATGAGACGCTCGCCTACGAAGACTTCGATTTCTGGGTGCGGTCGGCGCTTCGTACCCAATACGCCTATATTCCGGAAGCGCTCGTGCGACGCCGCGTGATCAGCACCTCCATGGGCAAACAACAACACCGACGGTCGAGTCTCCAGGCATGGACAACCCTGCGAGTCTGCGAGAAGGCGTTCGATCTTTGCCAGGGCTCCGAAGACTTGAGCGCGTGGCGAAAGCGGATCGTGTATGAGGGGCGGCTGGCGCTCGGCAAGGGGAATCTCTCCCTGGCCTGGAAGTATGTTCAGTTGTGGCGTCGTGCCTATGGAAATTGACGGATGTTTACTTCCGGTTGTCTTTACCGGTCACCATGTTCACGTAGCTTTGATAACGGGAAGCATGAATGCGCCCGTCCTCGACGGCCTGCCGTACGGCGCACCGGGGTTCCTGGAGATGAAGGCATCGTGATCCGAATTTGCATTCCAGCCGGAGGTCGCGCATTTCCGGGAAGTAATCGGCGATCTCCTGGGGTTCCATATCGAATAACCCCCATTCCTTCACGCCAGGCGTGTCGATGACAAACGTCCTGGAGTCGATCATGAACATCTCGGCAAACGTCGTAGTGTGTGTTCCCTTCAGGGTGGCATCAGACACTTCGTTGACGGCGCGCTGGAGGTGCGGAAACAAACGGTTCAAGAGGGTAGACTTTCCGACACCTGAATGGCCGGCCACCAGGGTAGTCTTGTTTTTAAGCAGTTCGCGGACAGCTTCCAGCGATTCGTCTTCTTTCGCTGAAATCAATTCGGTACCCACGCCGACCGACCCGTAGAGATTCTGAAGTTGATCGACTTCATGCAACTCCTCTTCGGTGAGCATATCTTTCTTGTTGAAGATCACCAGCTGCGGGATGCGGAAGGCTTCGGCGGTAACCAGGAACCGGTCAATAAACCCATTGGATGTGCGGGGATGCTTCAGGGTGGCAATCAGCATGACCTGGTCCACGTTGGCGGCAAGCACGTGGCGATGACCGGTCTTCTTTACCGACTGCCGGAGAATGTGGTTATCACGCGGCTTGACTTCGGTGATGCTGGCGTCGTTTCCTTCGATGACCAGGACGACCATATCGCCGACGGCCACGGGGTTGCTCTCTTTCGTTTCCTCCAGCCGGAGTTTGCCTTGCAGCCGGCATTGGTACAGGCGCTGGTTTTCGCCCAGCACTTCATACCAGGAGCCGGTAGATTTCATCACTCTCCCTTCCATGCCTGCAGGGTTTGGAGAAGATGTTGTGTGATGCGCTCCGTGGCGCCCCGGTTTTTCTGGACATATTCGCCGCAAGTGCGGGCGGCCCGTTCATAGGCTGAACCATCCTGGTCGAGCGCTTCATAAGCCTGGGTCAGTTCGGTGGTGTCAGCCACGGCAAAAGCTCCTCCTGCCGCGGTCAGGTCAACCGCTTCCTGGTATTTGCCATAGGGTGCTTTGCTTCCGAAGAAAACCGGGATGCCGAAAGCAGCGGCTTCAAGGATGTTGTGAAGCCCTTCTTTGTACCCGCCTCCCACAAAGGCATATTCCCCATACCGGTAGAGTCTCGACAGCATTCCGATGGTATCCACAAGGAGGAGATGTGAGTCGTGCAAGTCTTGATCGCCCGACTGGCTGTACCGGACCGTCCTTCCCTGGAAATTCTTCTCCAGCGAGGTTAACATACTGTCGGAAATTTCGTGCGGCGCCACGATAAACTTCATGTTGTCTTTATGGGCATTCATGAACGGCATAAGCACGGCCATGTCATCCGGCCACGCGCTGCCGATGACCATAAGCTTTTGGCTGGACTTGAAGTCGCGCGCTGCCGCAATTTCTTCCTTCTGTTCAGCGACGATGGCCACGCGGTCAAAGCGGGTGTCGCCGGCCAGCGTGACCGAGGAGATACCCAGGCCTTTCAGGAGTTCGATTGACGTCTCGTTCTGCACAAAGAACCAAGAGAAGTTTCTCAGGGTTTTCCGGAACAGTCCGCCATGGGATTTAAAGTACACCTGGTCCGGGCGGAAAATGGCGGAGATGGAAATGAGCGGGATGCGATGTTTTCTCAGGGATTCACTGAAGTGGAACCAAAATTCGTATTTCACAAAAACCGCGACGGCCGGACGCACCTGGTTGACAAACCACTCCGCGTTATTCCGTGTGTCCCAGGGAAGGTATAAGACATAGTCGGCACCCGGATAATTCTTGCGCACCTCATAGCCTGAAGGGGAGAAGAAGGTGAGCAGGATGCGTACGCGGGGCTGCCTTGCCTTCAGGGCCTCGATGACCGGCCGGCCTTGCTCAAATTCTCCCAGGCTGGCGCAATGGAACCACACCAGGGGAGCGACGTTGGGTAATGGAAAGGTTTCCCTCAACTGTTTTCGCTGGGTTTCCCTGCCCTCCCGGAACAATTTGGCCTTGGGATGGAACCATGCGGCCACACCGTAGGTGGCGCGCAGAACGTGAATGCCCAAGTCGTAGAGGAGGCTTTCCATCGGATAATGTGCAAAGATAGCCGTTCGCCTGTCTTTGCGAGGATGCCCTCTTTCCGGTTTCTGATGGTTTGGTTATCTTTCGAGAAACTTCCCTATCCGACTATGAAAAAACTATGTACACTGCTAGTGCTTGTTTCTGGCCTCATGGCATCAAACGGCACGTGGGCTCAAGGCGACCTTGATCAGCTGTTGAGGGGTAGCCAGGCTGACGCGAATTACCTTGCCCAGGGTTACCTGGAACCGGTGCTCAACGCCATTGGTAGCGGCTTGAACCAGGGGTGGTACAATACGGCGGCCAACCACAAGAAGTTTGGCTTTGACCTGACGATCACGGCCAGTTCCATCCAGTTTCCCTCGGAGGATCTTACTTACTTTGTGGACAACAACAAACTGCAGACCATTCAGATCGTTGGCGATCCGAATGCGCCTACGTTTGTAGGTTCAGATGTAGCACCCACCTATGCCTATAAGGCCCCGCTGACGGGTACCTTCCAGGGCCCTCCCGGTATCAACGTCAAAGACATACCGCTGGGCGGCTTGCCCATGCCCATGGTCAACGTCGGCATCGGACTTCTCTGGAATACCGACCTTAAGATCCGCTGGGCATCCGTGGATGCTTCGGGTGGCGCCAAGGTTAACCTGTTCGGTCTTGCCGTGCAGCACGACATCAAGCAGCATATTCCTGGTCTGAAAGAATTGCCTTTTGATCTCTCCGCGCTGGTCGGCTATACGTCGTTCAGTTCTGAAGTCGGGTTTGATCCCGCTTTCCCCGATCAGAAGGGTAAGGCCGATTTCAGTGCCACCACCATCCAGGGTCTTATTGGAAAGAAGTTTTCGGTTCTAACCTTATATGGGGGTGTAGGGTATAACTTCTCCAGCGGCAACTTCAAGGCCACCGGAACTTATACCGATAGCACCACGGGCAATACGTTCACGGATCCGATCAATATCTCTTCGAGTGTGTCTGGCCCCCGCTTTACGGGTGGTTTGCGGCTGAAGTTGGCCGTGTTCACCTTGCATGGCGACTACACCTTCCAGCGATACAATACCATTACGGTTGGCTTCGGCATCGCCGTGCGCTAATCTGTCGGCAGGTTTTTTCGAAAGCCTTCGTTACCTTCCCAGGAACGAAGGCTTTCTCTTTTCTATAAAGGCTTGCATGCCTTCCTTCTGGTCCTGGCTCGCGAACGTCAGGTAGAAGTTCTTTCGCTCAAACATCAGGCCCTCGTCAAGAAGCGTCTCAAAGGAGCGGTTCACCGCCTCCTTGGCCAGTTGAACGGCTACCGGTGACATCGATGCAATCTCTTTGGCAAGCGCAATAGCCTCCGTGAGGTAGAATTCCACAGGGACCACCTTGTTCACCAGCCCGTAGAAGTGAGCCTCCTGGGCGGAGAGAAAGCGGCCGGTAAGGATGAGTTCCATGGCTTTGGCTTTGCCGATGGCCTTGGTAAGACGTTGCGTGCCACCGGCACCGGGTATAGTACCGATCTTGATTTCCGGCTGTCCGAATTTTGCCGTTTCCGAAGCGATGATCATGTCGCAGGTCATGGCAAACTCGCAACCGCCGCCGAGAGCGAATCCCGATACAGCGGCGATGATGGGTTTCTTGGTCTTGCGAATCTGATCCCAGGTGCTGAACTGGTCGAGGAGGAGCATGTCGATCGCGCTCTTGTCGGCCATCTGCTTGATGTCGGCCCCGGCGGCAAACGCCTGCTCGTTGCCGGTGATGATAATGACCCTGACCTGGTCGTTGCGGTCCAGTTCCTGCAGGGCATCCCGAACCTCCTGCATCAGTTGGGGATTAAGGGCATTGAGTTCCTTGGGACGGTTGAGTTCGATGAGCGCAATCTGGGGCGCTGCCTGGGGATTAACCTTGATCAGTTCCATAGCCGTTGATTTGATGGGCAAAGCTAAGATAAAATCAGGCGTGCCCTGCGGCGCTGCGAGGGGTTTGCATAATTTTGCCCGTTGATCAAGACTGATGAAAGTACTTTTTGTGTGCCTGGGCAACATCTGCCGTTCACCGCTGGCGGAGGGCCTGTTTAAGCATAAGATCCGGGACCTGGGTGTGGCCGAACAATTTGAGGCCGACTCCTGCGGCACCAGCAACTACAATGTGGGGGACGAGCCTGATCACCGCACCCTCAAGAACGCCGTTCAGAACGGTGTTCACCTCAGCCATATCGCCCGTCAGTTCACGCGGTCCGACGCGGAATACTTTGATCACATCCTGGTCATGGATAGCAAGAATCATGAGCATGTGCTCTCGATGATTGATCCCGCCCATCATGGGAAGGTGAGCATGATGCGTCATTTTGATCCGCAGGGTTCGGGCGATGTGCCGGACCCCTATTGGGGAGACGAGGAAGATTTTCAGGAAGTGTTCGAGATCCTGGACCGCTCCGTTTCCCGGCTGGTCAACCACTTACTGGACCTGAAGCGCGGTTAACCCTTCACCAGCACCTGCAGGGTGGATCGCGATGACTGCTCGAGGATCACGCCGGGAAGCCCCCGGTATTTGGCGTAGGTGGCTTCATCGTAGTTCTTGACCGTGATCAGCGTAATGCCTGTGTTGTAGTACACCCTGAAGTGCTCCGACAGCCGCTCAATGAGCCGGAGTACTTTGTCTTCCCGAAAGTCCACACAGAAGGAAAACGAGATGGCGGAATTCTGCATGAGGTTGATCTTGAGATTCTCCTGCGACACCGCACTAAAGATGAGGCTGAGTTGCTCTTCATCCACAAACGTGTAGTCGGTCACGGCACAGGAAATCAGGCACTGATTTTCCTTGAAGACTATGAGGGGAGGAAGCCGGTCGATGTGCGTCTCATGAATACGCGTGCCGGGAAGGGCGGGATCATCGAAATTCTTGACGAGCAACGGAATCCCCCGGTTGGCCAGGGGCTTGATGGTCTTGGGGTGAATCACGGAAGCTCCGTAGTACGTCATCTCGGCGGCTTCACGAAAGGGGAGTTCCGGGAAAGGGATCGCTTCGGGCAGGCGCTTGGGGTCGGCATTCATCACGCCAGGGACGTCTTTCCAGATGGTCACATTTTCCGCCCCCAGGCAGGAGCCGAAGATAGCCGCCGTATAATCCGACCCTTCACGCCCCAGCGTGGTCGTAAACCCGTCCGGAGTGCCCCCGATAAATCCCTGCGTAATCAAGATCCGGCTGTCAAGCCGGGGCATCAGCTCACGGATTTTCTTTTCCGTAAGGTCCCAGTCCACTTTTCCTTCTCGGTAAGTATTGTCGGTCTTGATGTAATTCCGCGCGTCGATCCACTCGACGGGTAGCCCGGTTTCCGCCAGGTAGGCGGCAACAATGCGGGTGGATATCAGCTCGCCCCGGCAAACGACCTGGTCATAGAATTGATCGGGCAAAAGGTCCGCGCTCCAGAGTTGGGGAAGGTTAGTCAGTTCGCGGTCGACTTCCTCCCGGATCGGGTGGTCTTTGGGAAACAACTCCTCCATCACGCCGGCGTGATATTCCTTCAGGCCCTTTATCTCTGAGGACACATCGGCGCCGGTCCGTAACCCGGCCACGACCCGCTCCAGCGCGTTGGTGGTTTTTCCCATGGCCGACACCACCACGACCAGCCGTTTATCGCGATAGGGCTCAACGATGGTGGCCACATTGCGGATGGCCGCCGCGTTGCGCACGGAGGCGCCCCCGAACTTGAATACGTGAAAGGGATATTTCATAGGCTTTCCGAGGGCGGCACGGGGAATCTCCTTAACTTGGATCTGTAAATATTCTCGCGAATTACTTAAAAAATTATGGAACAATCCCGAATTGCCGATTCCATAGGCATCCCACTCGATCGCTTCATTAAAAACAACCAGGAGCAGTTCCAGTACGCCAGCGGGGAGCTGTCTCAGTTGCTCCGTGACATAGCCCTGGCGTCGAAGGTGGTAAACCGGGAAGTCAACAAGGCCGGGCTCATTGATATTATGGGCGCCCTGGGTTCTCAAAATACAGCAGGCGACAATCAGCAGAAACTGGATGTGCTGGCCAATATTCGGTTTACCCGGGCCCTTTCCAAGGGTGGAGAAGCCTGCGCGCTGATTTCGGAAGAGACCGAATCGTATGTTGATCTCAATAACGACGGGAAATATGTCATCGCGATCGATCCCCTCGACGGCAGTTCCAACATTGATGTCAACGTCTCCATTGGAACCATCTTTTCCATCTACCGTCGCCGCAGCCCGGTGGGAACAGTCATTCAGGAGGAGGACATTCTTCAGATGGGTACGGACCAGGTGGCTGCGGGATATATTCTCTATGGGTCATCCACCATGCTGGTTTATACCACTGGCCATGGTGTAAACGGGTTCACCCATGACCCCACGCTGGGAGAATATTTCCTTTCGCATCCCGATATGCGAATGCCGGATGATGGAAAGATATTCTCAATCAACGAGGGGCAGGCGCTTTCGTTTGCTCCGTCGGTGACGAAGTATGTCAATTATTGCAAGGAGAAAGGGTATACGGGACGTTACATCGGATCGCTGGTGGCCGATTTTCACCGGAACCTGCTCAAGGGAGGCATTTACATCTACCCGGCTACTGCGAAGGATAAGAATGGTAAACTCCGGCTGATGTACGAGTGCAACGCTCTCGCCTTTGTCGCCGAACAGGCGGGTGGGCTGGCCACAGACGGACGCAACCGGATTATGGAAATTCGTCCGTCGGCCCTGCACCAGCGGACACCGTTCTACGTCGGATCAAAAGAGATGGTGGAGAAAGCCTGCTCGTTTGCCGACTAGTTCTTATTCGCGTCGGTCTCGCCGGCCAGCACTTCAGGGGCTGCCTTGCGGATGATCTCAAACCACTTGACCAGCTTCTTGATGTCGGAAGGGTAAACCCGGTCTTCGTCAAATTCGGGGAGCACCGACTTGAGAAACGCACGCAGTTCTTCGGGATCCGAATTTCCATCCACGCCCAAATCGCCGGGAAATTCCTTCTGTATCTTCTTCAACACGTCCGACAGCGGCGCGGTGCCCTCTTTGGTTCGTGTATAAATGGAAATCTCGTCGAGCAGCGACATCTTCATGTTGGGGTTGGCAACCAGTCGGGTTTTGGTCTCGTCCAATGATTCCAGGATCATGCCTGCCTTGCCGGGTTTTACTACCCGGAAGAGTCCACCCTTCCCGGAGATGCTGGCCAGTTCTTTCAGTTCCATGGTGTTTAGCTTCGCGGCAAAAGTAACAATTATGCGCCAGATGGAAGTAGCTGTGCGATGTACTCCAGCAACTGCTCTTTTCCGCGCCGGTCAGTAGAAGACGTGGCAAACAGGGGAGGCAATTCCTCCCAGCGTTCACCCAGCTTCTTCTTCCACGCCTGGGTCGACGCGGCGAGGGCATTACGCGACAGCTTGTCGGCCTTGGTAAACACCATTGCGAAGGGAAGCCCTTCCTGGCCCATCCAATTGATGAACTCCACGTCGATCTTCTGCGGCTCGAGGCGCGGATCGATGAGCACAAACGTGGTGACGAGATTGGTTCGCTTCAATAAATAGGTGGTGATCATCGGGGCCCATGCCTGGGACTTGCTGCGGCTAACGCTGGCATAACCGTAGCCCGGCAGGTCCACCAGGAACCACGATCCATTAATGACAAAGTGGTTGATGGTTTGTGTTTTCCCGGGCGTCGACGAGGTCTTGGCCAGGTTCTTCCGGTTGACCAACAGGTTGATCAGGGAGGATTTTCCTACGTTGGACCGTCCAATAAACGCGAATTCGGGCTTGTCCGGAGGGGGGCAGGCGGAAGGGTTGGTATTGCTGACAACAAATTCGGCCGTTCGGATGTTCATGTTGGGAAGGATCGCAATATTAGCCATTCGATGGCTTATCTCTCTGGCGTTCCGGAAGGTTGTCGGTTAAAAGTTGTAAATCGTATCGCAAATAGTCAGCAGGATGAGTGTCGTTGTACCCTATAAGGAAGACCCGGGAGCGAAAAAGCAGCAGGTCGCGCGCATGTTCAACCGGATCAGCGGACGCTATGATTTTCTCAATCATTTTCTGAGCCTGGGTATCGATATCCTGTGGCGGAAGAAGGCCATCCGGCTGCTGAAGGACAAGCATCCCAAGCAGATTCTTGACGTGGCTACGGGGACGGGCGACTTCGCCATCGAGGCCCTGGCGCTGAAGCCGGATCGGGTCATCGGGGTGGACATCTCGGAAGGCATGCTTGAGGTGGGGCGTGCGAAGTTGCGCGACCGGAAGCTCGACGAACGGATCGAGTTGAGGACAGGCGACTCGGAGAACCTGCCCTTCGAAGACAATATTTTCGATGCTGTCATCGTTGCCTTTGGGGTGCGCAATTTTGAGAACCTCGAGGCCGGGCTCCGGGAGATGTTCAGGGTGCTAAAGCCAGGGGGTACCGTGGTCATCCTGGAATTCTCCAAGCCGTCAAAATTCCCGATGAAGCAGTTGTACAACGCCTATTTTACCGCCATCTTGCCAACCATTGGCCGCTGGATTTCCCGGGATGATTCCGCCTACCGTTATCTCCCGGAGTCGGTGCAGGCCTTTCCGGATGGCGATGACTTTCTCAAGGTGCTTTCCGGAACAGGATTTAAGAACCCGCAATGCGATCCGCTTACCTTCGGCATAAGCTCACTCTACTGGGGTTCCAAGTAGCGTTCGTGCTCTCGTGCGGGGTGGCGCAGGCGCAGCATTTCAAATGGGCGCCCCGCAACAATCCCGAGTTTGACCGCCGCAAGTTCAGCTACGGTTTCATGATCGGCCTGCACACGTCGATGTATGAAGTGAAGTACAGCGAAGCTTTTGTGACCCAGGCTTTTGATACCGTGCACTCTGTCCAGGGAAGCTTTGGCGGCGGATTCTCCCTGGGCTTTCTCGTGAACCTCCGCCTTCATGAAATGCTGGACCTGCGGATTCTTCCCAAGGCGGGTTTCTACAACCATAAGCTCACGTATTACTTCACCGACCGGACGTCGCGCCAGCAGAGTGTGGAGACGACCATGGTGGAACTCCCGATCCTGCTCAAGTACAAATCCATGAGAAGGGGAAATGTGCGGATGTACATGGTGGGAGGGATTACGCCCGCCATCGAGGCCTCCGGAAAGAATGACGCGGAGACCACGCAGGAGAGCATCAGCATTAACCGATTCAACCTCAGCCTGGATGCGGGTATCGGCTTTGATTTTTACTTTCCCTTGTTCAAACTCTCGCAGGAGATTCGATTTTCACGGGGCATCGTCAATATGCTCGGAGATGACCCGAGCATCTACAACCAGCCGCTGCAATACGTGAATACCAACACCATCTCGGTCTATTTCATCTTCCAATAATGGCAACCCAACGAACCGTGCTGATTACGGGGGCCACGGCAGGCATCGGTGAGGCGATAGCCCGCCTGCTGGCCGGACACCCTTTTCGATTGATTTTATGCGGCCGCAGGGCCGATCGCTTGAAGCAACTCGCCGATGAGCTCTCAGCCCGGACGGAGGTGCATACCCTCCGGTTCGACATTACCAGGCGACAAGAGGTGGCGGCCGCGCTGGACTCACTCCCCCCGGAATGGAAAAGGATAGACGTATTGGTCAATAATGCCGGGGGCGCCCACGGGCTGGACCCCATCCAATCCGGGAATGTCGATGACTGGGAAGCCATGATCGATGCCAATGTGAAAGGACTGCTGTACGTCTCCCGGGGAATCTTGCCAGGAATGGCAGACCGCAAATCCGGGCACGTCATCAACATCGGTTCCATCGCTGGTCGCGAAGTCTATGCCGGGGGTAATGTCTACTGCGCCAGCAAATTTGCCGTCGACGCCCTGAGCCGGGGCATGCGCATTGACCTGAATTCGGCTGGAGTCAAAGTCACTCAAATCAGCCCTGGCCTGGTGGAAACTGAGTTTTCGCTGGTGCGGTTCAAGGGCGACACCTCCCGCGCAGCAACGCCCTACCAGGGCATCACCCCGCTCGTGGGGAAGGATATTGCCGACCTCGTGCTTTTCGTGCTCACACGGCCGGATCATGTGGTGGTTGCCGACCTGGTCGTGTTCCCAACGGCTCAGGCTAGCGCTACGGTGGTCAACCGGGCTAACCGATGAGAAGAGTCATCACCGGGTAGTGACTTAACAATTTGTTAATGTCCGTGCTTTTCGGAATCTTCGGTACCTAATCCACTCCCTATGAAACGCATGTTCCAGAGTTTTTCCCTGATTATAAACTGGAAGACCTACATACTGACGATGATGTCTGTATTGTGCAGTTACCTGTGCTATACCTATGGGCTTACCGCCAAGTTTCCCGACATGCTTGTCGGCGTGGCCATCGTGTTTCCTGTAGTTTTCTCCATCGGGTCGGCGTATAACCGCAGGGAATCAGCCCTTCAACGGTGGGCCGACTTCCGGGGTCATGCCATAGCCATCTACTATGCCACACGCGATTGGCCGTCTGACAAGAACAACAACCTGCCGGAAAGGACCAAGCAGTTGACGACCGAAATGGTGCACCGCACCAAGGATTTGCTCACCTCCAAGGGGAAACCCTGGGACAAGCGGGAAGAGGAGTTCTACCAGCTTTTCTCCAAGCTTTCTGACATTACCATGGAAATGCGGAAGTACGGCGTACAGAGCGGGGAAATCTCCCGGGTGAGCCAGTACCTGAGCAAAATGGTGATTGCGTTTGACAACCTGAAAATCATTTACCAGTACCGTACGCCCATTACACTGCGTACGTACAGCAAGGTATTCATCTACGTATTCCCGATTATTTACGGACCTTACTTTGCCAGCACCTTCCACGATTTTTCGGCCCACCTTGAGTATGTGATGCCGGTGCTGTACAGCTTTATCCTGGTAAGCCTGGACAATATCCAGGATCACCTGGAGGATCCGTTCGACCAGGTCGGCGAAGATGACATTCACATCGACGCCAGCGAAACGATCCGGTTGCTGGTTTAAGCATTGCCTGCCGGTTCATCCGGCGGAGCGGTACTATCCGGCGACGGATATACCCAGCTCCTTCAGTTGCTCTGCAGAAATGGTTGACGGGGTATCGATCATGGTATCCCGGCCGGCATTGTTCTTCGGAAAGGCAATGAAATCGCGGATGCTGTCGGCGCCGCCAAAGAGCGAGCAAAGGCGGTCAAAACCGAAGGCAATGCCGCCGTGGGGAGGGGCTCCGTATTCGAAGGCATCCATGAGAAATCCGAACTGCTTTTTCGCCTCTTCTTCCGAGAAGCCCAGCTTCTTGAACATCAGTTGCTGGGTGGGACGGTCATGAATCCGGATGGAACCACCGCCTACCTCTGTTCCATTGATCACCATGTCGTAGGCGTTGGCGCGCACCTTGCCGGGTTCGCTGTCCAGCAGGTGAAGGTCTTCGCGCTTGGGCGAGGTGAACGGATGGTGCATGGCGTTGTAGCGGCTGCCTTCCGGGTCCCATTCGAGAAGCGGGAAATCGATAACCCACAGCGCCGAGAAGGTGTTCTTGTCCCGCAGGCCCAACTGGGACCCCATGAGAAGGCGCAGTTCGTTCAGCGCCTTTCGGGTGGCATCGGCGGGGCCTGCAAGAACGAGCATCAGGTCGCCGGGTTTCGCTCCAAACGCAGCGGCCCATTTCTTGAGTTCGTCTTCCGTATAAAACTTATCCACGCTTGACTTGAGGTTGCCACCGGCTTCGTACCGGGCATAGACCAGCCCCTTGGCGCCGATCTGGGGACGCTTCACAAACTCGGTGAGTTCATCCAGTTGCTTGCGGGTGTAGGAAGCTGCACCCGGGGCGCAAATACCTACCACCAGCTCCGCACCGTCAAATACCTGGAAGCCTTTCCCTTTGACGAGGTCCGTGATTTCGGTAAAGGTCATGCCAAAGCGGGTATCGGGCTTGTCGGATCCGTACCGGCTCATGGCCTCCGCATACGTCATGTGCGGAAGAGCCGGCAGATCGATGCCTTTCACTGTTTTAAAGAGGTGACGAATCAGCCCTTCAAACGTGTTGAGGATATCTTCACGGGTGATGAAGGCCATTTCACAGTCTATTTGTGTGAACTCCGGCTGTCGGTCAGCCCGCAGGTCTTCATCGCGAAAGCACTTCACGATCTGGTAATAGCGGTCAAACCCGGAAACCATCAGGAGCTGTTTGAACGTCTGCGGCGATTGGGGAAGCGCATAGAATTCACCATGATGGATGCGTGACGGCACAACAAAGTCGCGCGCGCCCTCGGGGGTGGACTTGATGAGCACGGGAGTCTCCACCTCAATAAACTGCAGGCTGTCAAGATAGGCTCGTGTCTGTTGCGCCATCTTGTGACGGAGCAGCAGGCTTTCACGGACCGGGGTTCGCCGCAGATCGAGGTAACGGTATTTCATGCGCAGGTCGTCGCCGCCATCTGTTTCGTCTTCAATGGTAAACGGCGGGAGTTTTGACGGGTTCAGGACCTCCAGCGAGTCCACTCGAATTTCGATGTCACCCGTGGGCATTTTGTCGTTCTTGGAGAGCCTCTCGACCACGGTACCGGTGGCGCGGACCACATATTCACGGCCCAGTCCACGAGCGGCCTGGAGAAGTTCCGGACGCGTCTTGCCCTCTTCCAGGAAGAGCTGGGTGATCCCATAGCGATCCCGGAGATCAATCCACAATAAACTTCCTTTGTCGCGGAGGCGTTGCACCCAGCCGGTCAGCGTTACCTGCTGTTGAACATGCTGAATCCTCAATTCACCGCACGTATGGGTTCGAAGCATTTGAATTTCGTTAATTTTGGGCGTGCAAGTTAATAAAACCACCCTGATACCCACTCGATATGCCCTGAAAACGACGGCGTGGCTGGCCCTGTTCGCCTTGATGGCCATGGCGCCCTCGCGATGGGTTAAGACGCGCCTGGCCGAGGGCGTCACCGTAAGTGTTCCTGATTTGCTGGCGCCGATGACTCCCGAAGATATTGCCCAACGGTTTCCTAGCGTGCGGGCCCCACTGGGGGCTTTTACCAATGCCGAGCGGTTGGCGGACTTCAGTGTAAACATCAGCGCTACCAATTGGCCGGACGGGAATGTCGAAATGGCGCAGAAGTTTTTCAAGGCCAGCCTCCAGAATCTCTATGATCGGGTGGACATGATCAGCGAGGGCGTACAATCCATTCACAAAAAGAAGTTCATCTATTTCGAGTTCCAGTCGCGCATCAGCGGTGAGCGGCGGCAGGGCCTCCAGGACCCCGTACTGAAGTACACGTATATCCAGTATCATATCCAGGAGGATCGCACCCTGGTATTTACCTTTTCTTGCCCACAGGATCTCCAGGAAGAGTGGCAGCCCCTGGCGCGGGAAATGATGAAGAAAGTCCGCGTGAACTGACGCCCGATGGAAGCGGCCCGTGATGAGCACTTTATGCAGGAGGCCCTCAAAGAGGCACGAAAGGCGTTTGAGGAGGGGGAGATTCCTGTCGGCGCCGTCGTCGTTTGCCGTAACAAGATCATAGCGCGGGCCCATAATCAGACGGAGCGACTGAATGACGCCACGGCACACGCAGAAATGCTGGCCGTCACCGCCGCGGCGAACTACCTGGGATCGAAGTACCTCGATGAGTGCACACTTTACGTGACCCTCGAGCCCTGCCCGATGTGCGCCGGGGCGCTTCACTGGTCTCAACTTCAGCGACTGGTCTTTGGGGCGGAGGATCCCCAGCGAGGTTACCAACTGATTAAATCACCGTTGTTGCATCCCCGCACCACCATCACCAAGGGGATTCATGCCGCGGAGAGCAAGTCGCTGATCGAAGAGTTCTTTCGGTTGCTTCGTGAAAAGTAATTACCTTTCGGCATGAGCATGGAATTGAAAGGCAAAGTCATTCAACTTCTTCCCCCGCAGACGGGCATGGGCAAAAAAGGGCCCTGGAAGAAGCAGGAGTTCATCGTGGAAACACAATCGCAGTACCCGAAGAAGGTCTGCCTCAGCGTCTGGGGTGATAAAATTGATCAGTTTGGGATTGCCGTGGGCGACCAGGTTAACGTTTCCGTCGACCTGGAAAGCCGTGAGTACAACGGGCGCTGGTATACCGAAGCCCGTGCATGGAAAGTTGAGAAATCAGGAGGGAGCTCCCCGGTAGTGGATCCAATCGGCGAAGAACCCTTTACGAATGCTGCGCCCGCATCGGCAGATGACTTGCCCTTTTAGGCGACCTGCACGACGGCTGCCTTAGTCCGGAATCAAGCCTTTGTTTTCTTCTTGGGGGCCTCCTCCACGCGCTTGCCATTCTCGTGTTTGCCGAGGATGATCACATCTTTGGTCGTCTCGTACTGCTTGGCAGCCTGGAGCATAGCCTGCTCGGTGTCGCGAATAATGATGGTGCCCGTTTTGGCTCCCTTGTTGCGGATTTCGATGTAGTAACCGTCTTTTTTCTTTTTAGGAAGGATCGGAGGTCTGCCCATGTATGGTGAATATTAAGGATTTCGGATGCTGTTTCTGTCCTCCTAACCCGCCTCAATCCGGTTAAGTTCGGACCGGGATACCTATTTTTTTGAGCGGTAGGGGACTTTCGGGGGCAAAGATAAGCCTTTTTGGGCGCCTCCCCGGAAGACTTTCAGGAGAGGGGGATATCGAGGGTGAACGGAGGCTTGCTCCGAAACGCCTTTGAAATCCCAAACCGGCGATTACTTCAGGTAGCCTGGAACCGCGACGCCCGCCTTGAGTTGCGGGTCAGGCACCAACGTTCCACGAACCAGGGAAAGCGGCTGCACCCCCGCCCAAACATCAAGTGCATAATCTTCCTCATCATCTTTCGGCGGGCCGGAGCGGATCTTGGCGGACGCCTCCGTGAGGTGGAAAGCCAGTACCATGGTCGCTTTCCATTCGTTGTCGGTGGGCCTGCGCACATCATCCCATCGTCCGGGACACATCTTGTTGGTGAAGACTTCCAGCGCGTTATAAAGTTCGGCAGGTTCAGTTACCCGTTTGGGTGTGCTGAACATGACCACCGACCGGTAGTTGACGGAGTGGTGGAAAGCCGACCGGGCGAGCACGAGTCCGTCGATCAGGGTGACACCCAGGCAAACCGGGAGTTCTTTCTCCGCCAGCAGGCGCATGTAATGGCTACCCACCGAACCGTGGATGTAAAGTTGGTCTCCGATCCGGCAGAAACCGGTGGGTACCTGGTAGGGTTGTCCCTCGTAGGACCATGACAGCGTGCAGTAAAGGGCTTCATCCAGAATGGCATAAACGGTCTCACGATCATAGCTCCCGCGCTTGGGAAGCCGGGTGATGGTTGTCCTTTCGGTCTTGGGGAAGTCACTCATGGTTATCAACGTTTATGGATGGCGGGAACCTGAATCCCCGCGGGTTAGAGACGAATCACCAGCTTTCCGAAATGATCTTTCGAACGCATCCGCTCAAAGGCGCCCTTCACCTGATCGATCGGGTAAACCCCGTCGATGACGGGCTTGAGTTTCCTGCTCTCGACGAAATCGATCATCGACAGGAATTCGTCCCGGGTGCCCATCGTCGATCCGAAAATGGATAGCTGTTTCCAGTACAGCAGCCGCGTGGGCAGGTTGGTGATGGTGCCGGCTGTGCGGCCGAAATTGACGATGCGCCCGCCGGGAAGAGCGAGCTCAATCAGTTTGGAGAATTGATCTCCACCGGCGCTGTCTATGATGATGTCGAACCCGCCGGCCTCACGGGCTGCCGATTCTGCCCAGTCCTGCTTCGTGTAGTTGAAGCCCCCGGCCGCACCGAGTGAAACGGCGCGGGCGATCTTCTCATCCGAACCGGAGGTCACATACACCCGTGCACCATAGGCCACCGCGAACGTCAATGCCCACAAGGCCGCTCCTCCACCGATGCCGGTGATCAGGACTTTTTCTTTGGCGCGCAGCCGTGCCTTCGAAAAGAGGGCGCGGTAGGCGGTAAGCCCGGAGAGCGGAAGGGCGGCGCTTTCTTCCAGGGTGAGGCCTTCGGGCACTTCGAAGATGTACTTCTTGGATACCGTAATGAATTCAGCGAGCGTGCCGTTGTCGGGAAAGCCCAGGATTTTGAACGTGTCGCCCTGGACGAGGGAATTGTTTCCCCATTCCATGCTCGGGTTGATGATTACTTCTGCGCCGGTAAGCAGGGGATCGGCATCTTCACCGACATCCTCCACGATGCCCACGCCGTCGGATCCGAGGATGACGCCCTCGGGCCGGTTGACGGTGGCCTGTTCATCGATGATCCAAAGGTCGCGGTGATTGAGGGCGGCTGCCTTCAGCCGGATAAGCACCTGGTCTTTGACCGGGCGTGGTTTGGGGAAGTCGCCCACCTCGAGCGGAATGCCGCTGCCTTTGAAGATGACGGCTTTCATGGGTACGGCTTAGCCGCGCACGATGTGGTTCCAGCCGTAGCGATCGGGCTCGGCGCCCGTCCGGATGGACAGCAGTCTTTTCTTGATCCGCTGTTGGATGCTGGTCGAATCCACCGGAGGGAAGGCATAATCTACTCCCCGGATGTTGATAACCGCAATGGGCGCAACTACGGCGGCGGTGCCGCAGCCAAACGCCTCGGTAAGGGTCTTTGACTTGAAGCCTTCTTCCAGGTCATCGATGCTGATGCGCTTCTCTTCCACGGTCAGCCCTTCCTCACGCGCGATCGTAATAATGGAGTCGCGTGTTACGCCATCCAGGATGGCCGTGTTGAGTTTGGGAGTAACGAGTTTTCCGTTCATGACAAACATGACGTTCATCATTCCCACCTCGTCGATGTAGCGGTGTTCTTTGTGGTCCGTCCACAATACCTGGTCGAACCCCTCCTTCTTGGCAAGCTGTGTCGGGTAGAAGGCTCCGCCATAATTGCCGGCACACTTTGCAAATCCGGTGCCGCCTTCGGCCGTCCGGGTATAGTGCCCTTCCACCTTGAGCCGGAAGGGTTTGTTGTAATAGGGACCCACCGGGCTGGTCATGATCACAAACTTGTACTGGTCGGCCACTTTAACTCCCAGTCGTGATTCGCTGGCGAAAACCACCGGGCGGATGTACAAGGAGGAGCCTTCGCTTCTCGGTACCCAATCGTGGTCCAGTTCGATGAGTGTGTGCAGCGACTGGATGAACATGTCGTAGGAAATTTCCGGCATGCACATCCGCTCCAGCGACTTCAGGAGTCGTTCGTGGTGCTTTTGCGGACGAAAGATGTTGATGTTGCCATCGACCATGCGAAACGCTTTCATGCCCTCGAAGATGGCCTGCCCATAGTGCAGGGCCAGGATGGCGGGAGTCATACGCATCTCGCCAAAGGGCATGATCGTGGGTTCTGTCCAGACCCCTTTCGCCCAGTCGGCCACCACCATGTGGTCGGAGATGTATTTTCCGAATTCCAGGTTGTTGAAATCGGTCTCAGCAAGCCTTGATTGGGTCGTTTTTTGAACGACAATGGTGGGCGCAGTGGTCATGGTCTAAATTTTTGTCAAGGTAAAAATAATTTCATTGATTTTGACCAGATGATGGTCATCGTGCTCCGCGTCAAACCACGCCAGATCGACCGGCGTCATGAGGACCCCGAGGCGGGGGTGCCTGGACGATTTGGATAGGTCTTCTTCCGTCAGGGCGCGATAGGCGGAAAGGTTTTCATTCCGCGCCGCCCGGAAGAAAGCAAGCACCTGGCCGATCGGCCATGGATTGTAGTCCTGTGGTTCAAATACAGCCGGGGACATCACCTCTGCGCCGTTCAGCATCTCCTGGATCCGGTTGCTGGCCACACGGTCAACTTCGGCGAGATGCCCAATGTGTTGTTTGATGGACCAGCCGTTGCCAGGACGCGCGGACAGCAAAGCGTCATCGAGTCCCTCCACTTTGCGCTCCACACGCACAAGTGTTCCCTCGAGCCGTTCCAGGTAGAAAGGGAGCATTTCTTTGGGTAATCCAAAGGTCATTTTTCGGTCAAACCAGCGAAGGGTGCTCATGCGGCAGGAGGTTGAGTAGTGCCTCGCAAAAAGCCTCCGTCGACGATAAACAACTTCGCACCGGTGTTCGTCGTGCTGCGATGCCGGCTCAGCCCGTCGGAAACCTGGTACGACATGCCCGGCTCCAATCGCACCGTGGTGCCATCCGCGAGTTCGGTGTCCAGTTGTCCCTCCAGACAGAGGAGAATATGCCCGCGCTCACACCAATGATCCGCCCGGTAGCCCGGCGAGTATTCTACAAGCCGGATGCGCAGGTCGTCATATTCGCGGGTGTGCCACATCGCATACCCGGTTTCGCCGGCGTGACGCGTGGCGGGAACATTGTTCCAATCCAGGATGTGAAAAGGGATGGTGTACATGGGTTATTCCTTTGAGAATTGTGTCCGCAAGAAGGTCCGTATCTGGTATCCCCGGTTCACCACGTAGATTCCGGCCAGCGTAATGAGAATACCGATGCCGATGCGAAGGTTAAGCCGTTCGCTCAGCAGCAACGCTCCCAGGACGACCGCCACAATCGGGTTGATGTAGGCGTACAGCGAAACAAGCGTCATGGGAAGCTTCTTGATGGCGTAGGAATAGCTGGCGTAGGCAGCCACGGAACCAAACAAGATCAGGTATCCCAGGGCGAACAGCATATCGCCGGAGGTGGTGATGGTGGAATAATCATCAAAGAGCAAACTCATGGGCAGCAGGAAGAGGCCGCCGAAGAGCATCTGAAGTCCTGCGGCGAGGAAAGGATCGGTCGCCTCGGTCTTCTTCTTCACCCATACGGTTCCGAAGGCCCAGCATATGTTGCCGAGGAAGGTGGTGAAGATGCCCAGGGTGTAGTTAGGATCGGAAAAATCGGAAACATGTTCGCCGAAGATCAGCACAATGCCGGCCAGCCCGATGACGAGACCCAGGACCACGGGGAGCGCGGGTTGGTCGTCTGAAGAAATGGCAAAGTTGATAAGCATGACCCAGATCGGCATGACGGAGCAGATGATCGCCGCCAGCCCGCTGGAGACAAACATTTCAGACCAGCCGACGATGCCGACGCCAAAGGTGCAAAGGAGCAGCCCGCTGACCGCCTGCTGGGCGATGATCTTCCGGGAGGGCATGGCTGGTTTCCGGATAAAGTACAGCAGGCCCAGCAGGATGGGGCCAGCCAGCAGGAACCGGATGCCCGAAAAAAGAAAGGGCGGAAACTGGGTTACGCCCACGCGCAAGGCCAGGTAGGTAGTGCCCCAGATGATGCATACCGCGCCAAGCGCCAGGTAAGCCAGAAGATTGCTTTTAGGGTTCATGGAATTCACGGGCAAGATCGCAATTTGTCGGGGTAAATAATCGGCTAAAGGTTAGGCAACGGCAGTGTCATTCGCAGCGCCAGCAGGATCACGCAGACAATAACTCCAAGGAGTAGAACGGCTTTCCGGCAGTGGGCTTTCAGTAATCGGTTCATATCCATCGTGTATATTGTTTTCAATTCCAGGCAAAACCAAGGGTCAACAGGATTCCATCCGCATTCTTCCAGGCTCTTTCATCTGATGTTTGTGCCATGCACAGACCGGTGATTCCGGCCATGGCCGTTACCGGCCCAACAAGTTTCCATCGGCTCGTGAAGACACTGAGCCCCAATGTGGCGTATTCCTGGTCATCGAAGACGGAATTGTTGTGCCAGGCAAACAGCGTGACATCGAGGTGACTGGATTTGTAGAGAACGCGGAGCCGGTTAATGCAATCGCGCAGGGAAGGTTCCAGCACGAGGTTGCTCACCAAGATCGTGTGCTCCAGGGTCACCCGGGGATGGATGCGGTAGGCGGTAGTGAACAGGAAGGCGGCGTCGGAGCCGTGGTCAGCCAGTGAAGTAAACTGCTCCAGGACCACGCCGGCCTGAGGGGTGAAGGTCAGTTTCTTCCCGACGTGCAGCGGGCGGCCAAACACAGCCATCGCAAAGTTCACCGGGGTATGACGGTCGTTGAGGTCGATGGCTTTGAAAGCCTGGAGATGCCAGGTCTTCCGATCGTACATGACGTGCACATCGGCCACGCCGTTGCGGGATACGAGGCGGCCTCCGTACGAGAAGAAGCCCATGGAGTGAATTCGTGCGGTGGCCTTCCAGGTTCCGTGAGTCGTGGCGGTGGAATCCGAGGCGTAGGCGGACAACGTCATCACGGAGGCGATGAAGAAGAGAGCGACTGTTTTCATGGCAAACATTTTCTTGTTGGTCCTGCAAAAGTCTTCGCGTCGGGTTCGGCTCTCAACCCGTTTCTTGTGGAGTTGCGGATGAAAACCGAAACAATTGTCTAGCTTTGTACGTGTACTAAACAGTTTCAGTTTTTGGTATTTCGACCATATCAGTTTAGGAGAGAATAGAATTGCGCGACCAGGCCGTCGATCCGAATAATCTGCGGCAGGGGGTGCCAGGAATCTGAAAAAATATGTCAAGGACCATCGCAACGAGGCAAAAAAAATTCCGGATGCGGAGCGCTCCGCCCGAACACCTCTACCTGGAAGTGGCCGATCGGATCGAACAGCTGATCGAGAAACAATCGCTCAAGGTGGGTGATAGGCTGTTGTCGGTGCGGTCGCTCAGTAAAGAGCAGGGAATTAGCCTGAGCACGGCCTTCCAGGCGTACTATCATCTCGAGAGCAAGGGATTGGTGGAAGCCCGTCCACAGTCAGGTTATTATGTGAAGTATTCGCCGGGGCACACGCTCGACGTGCCTCAGTGCTGCGATCCGGCCGAACGGGCGGTGCCCGTTACCATCGACGAGATGATCAGCAGCGTGTATAACGACCTGCGTTCGGACAAGCTGATCAATTTCTCACTGGGGGCCCCGGCTCCCTCGCTGCTACCTGCCGCCAAGCTCAACAAAGCGGTTTCCCAGGCATTGCGCGAAGCCCCTGACAGTTGCCTCAATTATGAGCATGTGCAGGGGAATGGAGAATTGCGAAAGCAAATTGCCCGTCAAAGTTTCAACTGGGGAGGGACGCTCGGTGCCGATGACGTGGTGGTGACGGCGGGGTGCATGGAGGCTTTGTCGCTTTCCCTAAAGGCTGTCACCCGGCCGGGAGATGCGGTGGCCATCGAGAGCCCTACCTACTTCGGGATCTACCAGGTGATGGAAAGCCTGGGACTGAAAGTCGTGGAGATCCCCACCGATCCGCACACGGGCGTCGACCTGGGTCAACTGGAGCATGCCATACGCAAATTCAATATCAAGGCCTGCCTGTTTGTCTGCAACTTCAACAACCCGTTGGGGAGTTGCCTGCCAGATGAAAAAAAGAAACAGTTGGTTGAGCTGATCACCCGGAAGAACATCCCGCTTATTGAAGACGATATTTACGGAGAGCTTTACTTCGGCAAGACCCGACCACGTACCTGCAAACTTTACGACACGGAGGGCCTGGTAATCCAGTGCGGGTCATTTTCGAAGTCCCTCGCTCCCGGTTACCGCATCGGCTGGGTGATCCCGGGTCGCTACAAGGAGCAAATCATACGGCTGAAGCGGATGAACACCGTCTCGACGAACACGCTGGCGCAGTCGGCCATCGCGCTATTCCTGGCTAACGGGAGATACGAGCTGCATTTGCGCCATCTCCGGCGGGCCCTGCACACCCAAAGCCTGCGCTACATCGAAGCCATTTCCCGTTATTTCCCTGAAGAGACTCGCCTGACGCGGCCACAGGGAGGGTTTGCCCTTTGGGTGGAACTTGACCGCGGTGCCGACAGTTATGCGTTGCACAAAAGAGCCCTCAAACAAGGCATCGGGATAGCACCCGGTCAGATCTTCTCTTCCCAGGGCAAATTCGCGAACTGTTTCCGCCTGAGTTTCGGGCTGCCCTGGAGCACGCGCGTGGAGCATGGCCTGAAGATATTGGGTGATTTGGCCCGAAAGTCCTGAGAACGCACTTATTTCGCCGGTGATTTAAACTTTATGATCCCCGGTCGGGTTGTATATTTACTGTTACAACCAAAACGAAGATTCTATGGCCTTTACGTTACCTCCTCTTCCTTACGCGCCCACCGCGTTGGAGCCTCATATCGACAGCCGTACGATGGAAATCCATCATGGCAAGCACCATAATGCCTATGTCACCAACCTGAACAACGCCATTGCCGGCAAGCCTGAGGAAAGCCTCAGCATCGAAGAAATTTGCCGCAACATATCCAAGTACCCGGTCGCTGTCCGCAACAACGGCGGCGGTCACTACAATCACACATTGTTCTGGTCCATCATGGGTCCGAACGCCGGGGGTAGCCCGAACGGTGCCCTGGCTGATGCCATCAACGCGACCTTCGGAAATTTTGAGGAGTTCAAGACAAAATTTGCAGCCGCCGGCGTGGGACGGTTTGGTTCCGGCTGGGCCTGGCTGATCAAGGACAATGCCGGCAAGCTGGCGATCTCGTCCACCCCGAACCAGGACAACCCGCTGATGGATATCGCTGAGGTGAAAGGAACACCGATACTTGGACTCGATGTTTGGGAGCATGCTTACTATCTCCACTACCAGAATCGCCGCCCGGATTACATCACGGCGTGGTGGAATGTCGTGAACTGGGACGAAGTGGCGAAGCGGTTTGCGGCGAAGTAACCCCGACAGCAAATGAATCAGAGAAGGGATGGTAACATCCCTTTTTTTTATGACTTGCGCTCTTCGAGCAGTTTCTTCAGCGCCAGGTACTCATCCCGCAGGCGGGCGGCTTCCATGAATTCAAGTTCCTTGGCCGCCTTTTCCATGGCCTTGCGTGTCTGGTCCGTAAGTTTGGAAAGTTCCTCGAGGCCAAGATGGGCCACGACAGGATCGGCCGCGAGCGATTTCTCTTCGTCTTCGATGTAGTACTTCTTCGCTGATTTCTTGCTGTCCGCCACCGCCGTCTGGCTGAGGATGGAATCCCTAGACCGGATGATGGTCTGCGGGGTAATGCCGTGCGCTTCGTTGTAATCCTGCTGGATCCTCCGACGCCGGTTGGTTTCATCGATCGCCAGCTGCATCGATTCGGTGACGGTGTCGGCATACATGATGACCCGTCCGTTCACGTTGCGTGCCGCCCGGCCGATGGTTTGAACGAGGGATCGCTGGTTCCGGAGAAACCCTTCCTTGTCGGCGTCCAGGATGGCGACGAGCGACACTTCGGGCAAGTCCAGGCCTTCGCGCAGCAGGTTGACCCCCACGAGCACATCGAATATGCCCAACCTGAGTTCGCGCAGGATGTCCACCCGGTCAAGCGTGGTTACTTCAGAATGGATGTACCGGCATTTGATGCCGGCGCGTTCCATGAATTTTGTGAGTTCTTCCGCCATCCGCTTGGTCAGCGTGGTGACCAGCACGCGCTCCTTCTTCTTCACCTGTTCATCGATTTCTTCGAGCAGGTCGTCAATCTGGTTCTTGCTGGGACGGACGTCGATCCGCGGATCGAGCAGCCCCGTGGGCCGGATGAGCTGTTCCACAACCACGCCTTCCGATTTTCGGAGCTCATACTCGCTGGGCGTAGCGCTCACGTAGATCACCTGGTTCACCAGCGATTCGAATTCATTGAACGTGAGGGGGCGATTGTCCAGCGCCGCGGGAAGCCGGAAGCCATAATCAACGAGATTCACTTTCCGGGAGCGGTCTCCGCCCCACATGGCGCGTACCTGTGGAACGGTGACGTGGCTCTCGTCGATAATCATGAGGTAGTCGTCGGGAAAATAGTCGAGGAGGCAGAAGGGCCTGTCGCCGGCTTTGCGCCGGTCGAAGTAGCGGGAGTAGTTTTCGATGCCGCTGCAATAGCCCAGTTCGCGCATCATCTCGAGGTCGAATTCGGTACGTTCCTTCAGTCGCTTGGCCTCGAGGTGTCGCTTCTCCTGTTCGAACATCTCGACCTGCAAGACCAGGTCGTCCTGGATTTCCCGGATGGCCTGGTGCAAAGCCTCCTTGCCGGTCACGAAGAGGTTGGCGGGGAATATGGTCACTTGCTGTTCATCGGAAATGCGCTTTCCTGTTTTGGGATCGATGCGCTGGATGGATTCAATTTCATCACCGAAGAAATAGATGCGAATGGCGTAATCCGCGTAGGCCAGGTAAACGTCCACGGTGTCGCCTTTGACCCGGAACGTCGCCCGGCGAAAATCGGCTTCCGTGCGGCTGTAGAGGATATCGACCAGCGAAAAGAGCAGGCGATTGCGGGCAATCACTTCGCCGACCTTTAGTTGAATCCTGTTGTTGCCGAAGTCTTCCGGGTTCCCCATGCCATAGATGCAGGAAACGGAGGCGACAACGAGCACATCACGCCGGCCGGTAAGCAGGGACGAAGAGGCGCTGAGCCTTAGCTTTTCAATCTCCTCATTGATGGAAAGGTCCTTTTCGATGTAGAGGTTGGACGACGGGATGTACGCCTCCGGCTGGTAGTAATCGTAGTAGGAGATGAAATATTCAACGGCGTTGTTCGGGAAGAAATGCTTGAATTCGCCGTACAGTTGGGCCGCCAGCGTCTTGTTGTGGCTCAGCACGAGGGTGGGGCGGTTGGCTTGCGCGATCACGTTGGCCATGGTGAACGTCTTGCCGGACCCCGTCACACCGAGGAGTGTCTGGTGTGCTTCTCCTTCCGCCAGCCCCTTCACCAGCTTTTCGATGGCTTGAGGCTGGTCCCCGGTGGGGACGTATTCGCTTGATAGTTGAAAGTCCACGAGTATTCTGTGTTGCCAAAGTATGAATATATTCTGGTCACTGACAACAGTATGTCATGAGGAACCAAGAATGACCGATTTTGTCAACTTGGATTCAGGGGTATGAGCGCAGGAGGTTCCTCCGATTAAGCTCCATCCGAGCCTTCCGAGGTGTGCGATGACTGGGTGCAAAAACTCCTTACCGGTGACGGTTTACCAGTTTTCTCAGCTATTCCAGATTTTCCACGATTTCTCGGCCTGCACGTGAAGCATTTCCAGGCCGTTCTTGATGGTGCAGCCGTGCATTTCGGCTTTCTGCAGAAAAAGTGTCCGCGCAGGGTTGTAAATCAAGTCGTAAATGAAGTGCTTGGGCTCCAGCATTTCGTGGTCGATGGGAGGAAATGCGTTGGTGTTGGGGCTCATCCCGAGGGGCGTGGTGTTGATGATCAGGTTGAATTCCGGAAGCACTTTGGATTTTTTGCCCAGGTCGGCATAGGTAAAATCTCCATGACCCTTTTCCCGGGAGACCAGCTTGAACGGGACCTGGAACTTTTTCAGGGCTACCTGAACGGCCTTTGCCGATCCGCCTGTACCCAGGATGAGCGCCTGGGAACCTGGCGTATTCGGGAACCATTTTTCAATCGTCTCCAGGAATGCATCGCTGTCGGTGTTGAACCCGGTGAGTTTTCCACCGCTGATCTTGATCACATTCACGGCGCCGATGGCTTTTGCCGCGGGGTCGATTTCAGACAGGTACTTCATGACCTGCTCCTTGTACGGGATGGTCACATTGAGTCCGGCCAGTTCGGGTACCTCGTTAAGCAGGCCGGGCAGCGCGTCGATGCTCGGCATGGGATAGAGGTCGTAATGGTAGTCCCGCAGGCCTTCCTGGAAGAACTTCTCGTCGAAGTAGTTCTTGGAGAAGGAGTGGCTCACGGTGGAGCCGATCAGGCCGAATCGTTTTTCCATAGTCAGTTTTTAGTGCGGAGGTAAGCCGCCGTTTTTTCAATAGCCACCACCAGGAACACTCCGGCGGCGGCGAACAGAATGGCATAGAAGAGCTGGGGATCCTGGTGAGTCACTTCGAGGTAGCGGCCCGGAAGCACGCTCTTGTCGAAGGCGGGTACCTGAACCCCTTCGTGGTTAAAGCGGTAGGCAATGACCTCTTTCCAGGGCCATACCTTGTTCAGGGAACCGATCATGAAGCCGGCCAGCAAGGCCAGTGCGGGATAGCGGTAGTGTGTGAGGATCCAGCTGAGGACATGTGAAAACCCGATAAGCCCGAGAAGGCAGCCCACGGCAAACACGAGGATAACCGGCAGGTTGAATTCGATCAGTGCGGTGATCATGTACTCGTACTTGCCGATCAGCAGGAGGACAAATGCCCCGGAAATGCCGGGCAGGATCATGGCACAAATCGCAAGAGCCCCGCAGAAGAAGATGAAGGGAAGATGGGTGGGGGTCTCCGTCGGTGATAGAACGGTAATGGCATAGGCGATGGCAATTCCCAGCAGGAAAGCGATCACCGTACCCAGGTTCCACCTGCGGATATCCCGCATGATCAAGGGGGAGGAGACGAGGATAAGGCCAAAGAAGAACGACCAGATGGCAATGGGATGGTTTTCCAGCAGGTAGGTCATCAATCGGGCCAGCGAAAGGAGGCTGGTGAGGATGCCCGCCATGACCGCGATGAGAAAGTTGCCGTTGATGTGCCTCCAGAAGCCGGCCAGCCGAAAGGAAAAAAGCATATTCATGGCCTGGCGATCGATGGCCTTCAGGGAGTTGATGAGTTCCTCGTAGATGCCGGTAATAAAGGCGATGGTTCCTCCGGATACACCGGGGATCACATCGGCGCCGCCCATGCTTACGCCTTTCAGGTACAAGAGCAGGTAGTCTTTCGGTCTCCTCATGGATAAGCCGCCGGCCGGAGCGCTTAGTCGTTTTGAAACGCCGGGGTGCTATTATCCCGTTTGCGCTCGAGACCCAGGAAATGGAGGAAGGTGTCTCCGCGCAATCCGAGGCGGATGGTTTCCAGCGGGATGACTTCCTCAGGAGCGATGTTGCCCAGGTTCACGTTGGCGCCAAGCAACTTGATGAACCAGACTTGCTGGGCTTTCTGGGGGGCTTCCCAGATGATTTTTTCAAACGGTATTTTCGTAAGGATTTCCTGCACCAGGCCCGAGCGAACTTCTCCCGTGCCCCGGAACAAACCGACGTTTCCGCCTTCCCGGGCTTCCCCGATCACTTTCCAGGCGCCGGCGTCCAGTTCCTTTTGCATGAGTTCAATCCACTTGTAGGGAGGGATGATCTTGTCGGCATCTTTCGATCCTACTTCCGACAAAACCGTGACGTCCTTGGCGAGCTTCTCGATATAGGCGCACTTCTTGTCATGGTCCAGGTCGATGGAACCGTCTGAAACTTCCGCGTATCTCAAGCCGAACTTGTCGATGAGTTTGCGGTAATCATCAAACTGGTCACGGATGATGAAAGCCTCGAACAGCGTTCCGCCAAAGTAGCAGGGCACGCCGGCTTCGATGTAGACCTGGATTTTATCCTTTAGGCGTGGCGTCACCGCGGAAGTCGCCCAGCCCAGCTTGACGATATCGACGTGGTCAGCGGCGACCGACATAAAATCTTCTGCCTGGCGGACGCTCATCCCCTTGTCCATGGCCATGGTAATCCCCAACTGCCTGGGCTTTACGGTTCGCTCAGGCAGATTCTTTAACGTATAGTTCATGACGGATTGTCTTTTCTGAATTGGTCAATGATTTTGAAGAGCGCCTTTTGTGTCTCCGGCTTTTGAAAGAAGTCAAAGAGCACCGTGTGTCCTTCAAAGTTCAAAAGTAGTGCATTTTCGAGATACTGGAAGGCTTCCTTGAATTTTCCGGCTTCGATAAGGTAGATGGCTATGCGGTAGAGGAATTCCGGTTCGTCGGGCAATTCGGAAAGGCCGTTCAGCAGGACCTCCACGGCTTTGTCGTATTCGCCCCGGTCATAGTAGATGAATGACCAGTTCAGCCAGATTTCCTTGTCGGTTGCACCCAGGTGGCTGGCTTCTTCGTAGGCGCTGATGCTGGAGATGGTATTTCCGATTTTGAATTCGGCATGAGCCGCAGCTTTCCAGTAATCCGGGTTTTGCGCGTCAAGCTTCACGGCCTTGTTGAAGAAGTGAAGTGCCTGGTACCACTTTTCCTGTTTTTCCAGGCAGGAGCCGGCACCAAACCAGGCTTCGTCGTAGAGGCTGTCCAGTTTGGTGGCTTTCTGAAAATACTTCAGCCCAAGGTCATATTGTTCCAGTCCTTCGTAAGCGGCCCCCATGCAGCAATACACTTCCGGGCTCGGTCCTTCGATATCGATGGTCCGCCGAAAGGAATCCAGTGCTTTGGTGTAAAGCTGTTTGTTCATCAGCGCGTTCCCCAGGTTGAACCAGGCGGAAGCGAAGTTCTCATCGAGCGCCAGGGCATACTCATAGGCTTCGATGGCCTCGTCGTACCGCTCCAGTTTGTTGCACACGATGCCCAGGTTATACCAGGCCGGAGCGGAGAACGGATCTTCGTCGATAAACTTCCGGTAGTAGGAAATACTGGTCTCCAGTTGGCCTACCACATCGAGGCAGTACGCCAGCTCGTAGAGGGCGCCCTCGTGGTTCAAGTTCTGTTCAATGGCCTTCTTGTAGGCGTCGATCGCTTTTCCGTACTCCTCTTTGCTCTGGTGGGCAAGGCCCAGGCAGTAATAGAGTTCTTCCTGGTCAGAGTCGGTTAACGCAAGCCCTTGCTCGTACACTTCAATGGCTTTGTCATGGTTGCCCTGGAGGGAATAGATGGATCCCATGGAGAGCAGGATATCCATGTCGCCGGGATGCATGTTCAGGGCTTGCTCCAGCAATTCAAGGGCCTCGTCATACTGCTGAAGATTGGAAAGCACCTGCGCCTTCACGGCGATGAGTTCGGTGGAGTAGGGATATTGGGCAATGGCCATTTGCACGGCCTGCAGCGCCTTCTTGTGCTTGGCCCGATCGAGGTAGTAATAGATAATCGTCTCGTACGCTTCGAGATCGAAAAAGGCTGCTGATTTGCGCTTCAGAATTTCTTCAAACTGCCTGACCAACTCCTCCTCTTCCTCCCGTTTCCTGAACTCTTGCGCCATGCTCAAAGGGTTTCGCCAAAATACAAAACCGGCCGAAATATGAAAAGCGGGCCGGTACGCCCCTCATTCCCCTACAAAAGTGAAGGAATAATAACCCACGAACAACTTGATTCTGTCATTTGTTCCCCCTAACATCTTGCTCGTAGCGGGCGCAACACCAATCCAGCGTCTCATCCAGGGTGCGGAAGCGCAGGCCCAGCGCGCTCGTGACTTTGGAGGTGTCGTACCGGAAATTACGGGTCGTCATCGTTGCCGAATGACGGGTAACCATCGGTTCACGGCCGGTGATAAGTCCTCGGAGTTCTTCAGCCGCCCCAAACGCCCTGACCGTAAAGCCGGGAAGGCCAATGTAGGGTGCGCGTTTTTTCCATCGCTTCGCCACGGCCATGAAGAATTCCGGGTAGCTGATACCGCCACCGCACAAGGTAAACCGCTCACCGGGCTGAGGATTCTCGAGCAACTTCATGACGGCGTCCGATACGTCGCGAACGTCCACATAATTCATTCGTCCCTTCGTGAAGAAGGGGCGCTCATTCCAGACGTAGTCCATCAGGCTGCCGCTGCTCCGGTGCAGGGGCTGTCCCGAAAGAATGACCGCCGGGTTCACCAGGCTCACCGTCATGCCTTCCTCGCCGCCACGGAACACTTCGAGCTCGGCGAGGTACTTGGAGCGGGCATAATCGTCGGCATACTGCCCCGTCCACGGATCCGCTTCGGTGGTCACCGCGTTGGGTTTTCTGCCGAGGGCCGCCACCGAACTGATATGGACCATCGTGTTCACCCCGTAATTGAGGCAGGCATTCACGATGTTTCTTGTTCCCTCCACGTTGACGGCATAGATCTCATCGCGACGCCGCGGATTGAACGATACGAGACCAGCCGAATGAATGACTGTATCAACGCCTTGCAGGGCGGCGCCAAGAGAATAAACGTCCAGCACATCGCCCTCATGAATGATGACGCCGGCCGGGAAGGAAGTTTGAGCAGCCTTCCGGACAAGCACGCTTACCGCAACGCCCCGCTGGCACAGTGTCTCCACCAGGTGTTGACCCAAAAGTCCAGAGGCGCCGGTAACCAGGATCATGTTATAGGGTATGGTTGATCAGTGGAAGATCCAGGGCCTTGCGGTAGGCCGTGGTGCGAACGACCGCTCTTAACAGGCGGGTGTGCTCGAGGTTATGGCAATCTGTCCCCAGCATGTCCACCCAACCGCGTCCGACCAGTTTCTCAGCCAGGCGCTGAACCGGCGGGCCATAGTGACCGATCAGGGACAGCAGGTTCAGTTGGAGGCGTACGCCGCGGTTGCGGAGGTCTTCGGCTTTCTCCAGTGTCATGTACTGATAGCGTTCCGGGTGGGCGAGCACCGGCTTGTAGCCCTGCAGGGTTACCGAGAAGATAAACTCTTTCAATTGTAGCGGCTCGCTGATCATGTTGGTTTCAAACAGGAGGTACTTGTCTCCGAACGTCAGCAGGGGTTTCCGTTCTGCCGCCAGGGCGATGACGGTATCGTCAAGGTAGTATTCGGCGGCAAATTCAAATTGCAGCGAGGGTCGGTGGGCGGCGAGCCGGGGCTGAAAGGCTTGGTAGGCCGCACGGACCGATTCGGCTGTGTTGCCGAAATAATCCGTCATGATATGCGGCGTGGTAATCAGTTTCCGGTAACCCAGTTCCTGAAGCTGATCGATTACTTCGAAAGCTTCTTCCGGCGTTTTGACTCCGTCGTCGATGCCCGGCAGCAGGTGAGAATGCATGTCCGCCACCAGCGGCGTGGAGAGTTGGCGAGGTTTGCTGAAGAACGAGAACACGCTAGGAGCCGAATAGTTTCTTCTTCCACGTCTTGCGAAGGCCGTCTTCCTGGTAATAGCCATACCCGTAGGTTTTACCGCTGCTGGGCAAGGCGTTCAGGACCACCGAAACGTTGGAGAGCTTGTTGATGGCAGTAATTCGGTCGATATTCTTCAGGAAATCCTTCTTGGAGTAATTGGCCCGCACTACGTAGATGGAAAGATCGGCGCGCTTCATGGCCATGATGCCGTCGGTGACCAGGCCAACGGGCGGCGTGTCGATCACGATATAATCATAGGTCTCCCGGAGTTTGCTCAGCAGCCCTTCAAATTCGCCGTTGAGCAGGAGTTCCGAAGGATTAGGCGGATGAATGCCTGACGGAATGAAGTCAAATCCTTCCAGCGAGGTGTGGATGATGCACTCTTCCGGCGTATGCCGGTGGATCAGGATGGAGCTCACGCCTTTGGCCGGGTCGGTGTTGGTGTAGGCGTGCGTCTTGGCTTTGCGCATGTCGAGATCCAGCAGGATGACCTTTTTCCGGGAAAGGGCGAGGATGCCGCCAAGGTTCATGGCCAGGAAGGATTTCCCTTCACCGGAAACCGTGGAGGAAATCACGATCACCTTGCGGGAATTGGTGGACGCAAAAAAGTCGAGGTTGGTGCGCAGGGTGCGGATGGCTTCGCTCACGATGGAGCGAGGGTGATCGACGATATAGAAAGGACTGGTCGATTTGTTCCTCATTTCCGGGATGACGCCGAGTATGGGTGCGCGCGTGCCCGTTTCGATCTCCTGCACGCCGGTGATCTTGTTGCTGACGAGGTAGACGAGGCCGATGAAGAAGAAGTTCAACACCAGGCCCGACATGAACCCGATGCCGTAGATCATGGGGCGGTTGGGGGCTACCGGCTTGGCGGCCACGGTGGCCGAGGAAAGTATTTTGAAATCCGGCGTACTCCCGGCCTGGGCGATTTCAAATTCGGCCTTCGCCTGCATCATGCTGAGGTAGAACTCTTCATACAGCTTGTAGAAGCGCTGGTTCTTGGAATACTGGGTACCTTTTTGGGGCATGGTGGCAAACTGCTTCTCCAGCTTGTCTTTCTTTTCGTTGAGTTCGGTCAGGGAGGTAAGCCAGCGCTTTCGAAGTTCCTGGATCTGGCTGAGCAAACCCGTCCGGGCGGCCTTGAGTTCGTGCTCTTTCTGCTGGTAGGCGTACGTGTTGTCTTTGTAGGAAAGGGTCAGCCTCCGCTGCTCTTCGGTAAGACGGTGATACGACTCAATAGACTTGTTGATGTAGTCCGGGAGATCGGGAGAAACGATGCCGCTCCGGCCCGCACCCAGTTCGTCGGTCAGCACATCCAGTTCGCTGATTCTTTTGCTCATCTCAAACCGCTGGGAGTCGATGGTGTTGATCAGGAAAATGGTCTTTCGGAGTTCAGAGTCTACATTGCTGCTCTTGTTCTTGAGGGTGAAATCTTCGAAGTACGTTTCGAAGTTCTGCATTTTGATTTCCACCTGGGCGAGTTCCTTGTTCAGCCAATCGATCTTCTGGCGGTTCGCCCGGTTCTTTTGTTCGTTGCTGTAGAACAGGTAGACCGAGTCGATCTTGTTGACGATGGTATAGACTTTGGTGGGGTTGAAATCCTGAAGGGAAACACGGATGGTGTTGGCTTCGTAGCTGATGGGTTCAATCTTCAGGTTGTTGGTGAGAAATTCAAGAAGCCTGGCGCGGCTGTTGATGGTAAAGAAGAAGTGGTTTTTAAAATCGGGCCTGGCTTGCGGGGCGAGGTTGGCCGTGATCACACCACCGGGAAGCTGGACCGGTGAACCCAGGTCGGCCTCGTATTCTTCACCCTCTTCGCCCACCTGCAGGCGATAGCGGTTGTTCTCCAGGAAATCGAAATAGATCGGCCGGTCCAGGTACCGGTCGTCTTCCAGTTGGTAGGTGATCCGGAACGGGGAAGCCCGGTAGAGTTCAAATTCGAGGACATTTCCCTCGCTGAAATAGCTTACCCAAAGGTCCAGGGAATCCAATACCCGGCTGAAGAACAGCTTGGAGCGCATCTGTTCAATTTCACCGGCAATCAGGTTTCGATTCTGGTCTTCAACAATCTGGGAGATGCCGAGGGCGGTGGCATCTTGCTTGATGTCCAGTTTGAGCTCCGAGCTGGATTCATAGACGTCCTTCGTCCAGCGGAGGGTGAGGTAGGCGGCCAGGTTGGTCGCGGCCAGGATGGCCACAATGATCCAGACATGCTTTCGAACCAGCATCGAGAGCTTGTCAAAGTCGATCTTTTCAACGTTCCCGCCGGAATGTATGCGCGCGTCCACGGTCACTTGGTGCTTTGGATGACAATAATGAGCGACAAGGTGCTGATGAGCAGGCTGGCCAGCCCGGCATAGTCACGAAGACCCTCCGCAAAGGGTTTGCGAACGGGTTCCACATAAATGATGTCACCGGGTTCAACGATCATATTGCCGGCAAGAAATCCATCGACGGTGCTGAGGTCGACTACGAAGACCTGGTCTTTCCTCACGATGCGGATGTTGTTGGCCTTGGAATCATTGGGAAGTCCCTTGGCCACGGCCAGGATTTCCACCAGGGTTACGTTATGATTCTCGAGCGGGACCACATGTCCGCCCACGGCGCCGAGGATGACCACGCGTTTGTTGACGAAGGTGAGGAGGACGAATGATTCTTTGAAGTATTTCTCGTACTCCGACTGCAGCAACGATTCGGCCTGTCGCAGCGTCAGCCCTTCGACTTTCACTTCCCCGATGACCGGGAATTTGGCGATGCCTTGCAGGTCCACCAGGTATTTTTCCTGGGGTTCTTCATCGACCGTGTTGGGATTGCCCCGCTGCGACAGGTCGGGGTTTGGGTCGATGATCCGCTCGCCTTTGTTGGCATAGACTTCCAATCGAAGAAGATCGTTCTTCTGAATGACGTAGTTCCGCTCGGCTTCGAGGACTTCCTTGGAAAGCTTGGCCGACGTAAAGTCCTCTGGCGTCTTCAGCATAAGGTTCTGCTTATAGGAAGCGCAACCCCCGGCTATCCCGGCGGCGGCCACGAGGAACAGGAAGGATCGTAAAGCGTTCGCTGCAGGTGCCATGTGGGGGGTAAAAGTACCCAATTTTTGTGCAAAAAGCCGTCAGGAGGCCTTGCGGAAGCCCGCAATGAATTCCAGGTACTTGTTGATGACCACCGTGTCGGCGAATTCGGCCTCCATCTTCTGTCGGCCGTTCATGCCGAAGCGTCGAAGGGTCTCGTCGTCCAGGCGGCTCATGGCCTTCATTTTCTCGGCCAGGTCATCCGCATCTTTCAGGCGGCACAGCATGCCGTTGTATTGATCCTTCACTACATGGTGACAGCCCGGCACATCAGTAGCCACGATCGGCTTCGCGCAACTGGCGGCTTCCAGGAGGGTGTGCGGTGTACCTTCACGATACGAGGGAAGCACCACGCAGTCGGCGGAGTGAATATAGGGCCTGACGTCTTCCGTCGTCCCCAGGTATTCAATGGTCTGGTCATCGATCCATCGCTGGATGGTGGGGATCGGTATGCCTCTGCGGTGCCCGGGGTCTTTGGCGCCCAGGACCTGGAAGCGGGCATTGATGCCTTCGGCTTTCAGCCGACGGATGGCCTCCACGTATTCAAAGATTCCCTTGTCCGTGATCAGCCGGGAAATGAGCAGGAAGGTAAATGGTTTGCTTCGGGTGAAAGGAGCCGGCGTAAACCAGTTGAGATCAATACCCGATCCGGGGAGCAGGTCGGCGGCAGACGGCGACACGAGACCCTTGCCCACGAAAAGATCGCGGTCATCAGGGTTCTGGAAAAAGACTTTCTGGGGGAAACGAAACGATAACCGGTATAGGAAAACGGCGATTCGCGAAAGCAGGTTCTTGCGCAGGAATACCGTCCCCAGCCCGCACACGTTATTTACGGTGGGGATCCCCAGGGTGGCCGCCGCGAATGACCCGTATATATTGGGCTTGATGGTATAGTGAAGGATGATATCGGGGCGAACCTTCTTATAGATGCTGCGGAGTTCAACGATCAGGGCAAGATCCTTTACCGGGTTAATTCCCCGGCTGTCCATACGGACGGGGTGGTGGTGGCAACCGGCTTCCTCAAGCCTGGGGGTGAACGGATCCACTGGAGCAATGGTATGGACTTCGTAGCCCTGCTTGATAAGGGTACGCACGAAGTTCATCCGGAAATTATAGATGTTCCAGGAGGTATTGAGAACGATCGCTACTTTCATGAGGCCAACGCAGACACCGGCGCACAGACATTACACCCATTAATCTCCCAAAACTAAAAAAAAGTAACCGTGCCGGAAAACCGCCCTGATAATTAGCCCTAAGTTTGCGGGCCGTGAAATCCCTGGAAGCCCAATCCCCTCAGTCCCGTGCCGTCCTGGTCGCTGTTACGACCGGGCGGGAACCGGAAGAACTGGTTACGGAGCACCTGGATGAATTGGCCTTTTTGGCGGAAACAGCGGGGATTTTGGCGGTGAGACGCTATGTGCAGAACCTGCCGCACCCGGATGTGCGCTCTTTCGTGGGTAAAGGCAAGCTGGCCGAAATCAAGGAATTCGTCCGGCGGGAAAAGGTGGGCAACCTCATTTTTGATGATGACCTTAGCCCAAGCCAGTTGCGCAACCTGGAGAAGGAATTCAATGCCGGCGACGACGAACCCAGGGTTCGGATCTACGACCGGAGCTTGCTCATCCTGGATATCTTCGTGATGCGCGCCCAGACGGCGCAGGCCCGAACCCAGGTGGAGCTGGCCATGAACCAGTATTTGCTTCCGCGCCTTACCCGGATGTGGACACACCTGGAACGGCAGCGCGGCGGCACGGGCACCCGGGGCGGGGCGGGAGAGCGGGAGATTGAGACCGACCGCCGCAATATTCGCTACCGCATTTCGATCCTGAAGGACGAGCTGGAGAAGATCGAGAAGCAGAAAGCCACCCAGCGGAAATCCAGGACCAACATCGTCCGTGTGGCACTGGTGGGATATACCAACGTGGGAAAGTCCACGCTGATGAACCTGCTCTCCAAATCGGACGTCAAAGCCGAGAACAAGTTGTTTGCCACGGTCGACGCCACGGTGCGCAAGGTGGTGATCGGCGACATCCCGTTCCTCCTGAGCGACACGGTCGGGTTTATCCGCAAACTCCCGCACCACCTGATCGAGTCATTCAAGTCTACCCTTGACGAGGTTCGCGAGGCAGACCTCCTCCTCCATGTCGTCGACATGTCGCATCCCTTCCACGACAACCAGATTGAAGTGGTAAGCAATACGCTTGGGGAGATCGGTGCGGGAAATATTCCCACCCTTCTCGTGCTGAACAAGATGGACCTGGTGAGCGGCCTGAAAGATCCGGCCACCTGGGAGAGCATCAAGGGAAGATACCGCGAGCTGGGCTACCCGAACTCCGTCTTTGTTTCAGCCACGACACGGAAGAACCTGGATGAATTGCGCCGGGTCATTTTTGACGCCGTCAAGGAGAAGCATATGAAGATCTACCCGAATTACCTCCCGGCTTCTTGGGACATGGGGATATAGCTTCCGCTACGACGACCGGTACGCCATCTCGTAAATCGATTTCACGTGCGGCCCAAGGAACACCCGGGCGTAGATCCGTATGATGGCCAGCCCGTCAATGATGAAACTCAGCGAGACGATGAAGGCCAGCAGGGGCTGGTTTTCATGAATGTGCGAGAAAATCAGGTCTTCCCCGATGAACGTGGGGGTTAAGGGAAATCCGGATACGCCGAGACAGGCAATCAGAAATGCGAGGGCAAACTTGGGATGACGGTAGGAATGACCGTGAAACTGGTCTAGGTGAATGCTGCCTTCGTGGCTCCTCAACCACCGCAAGACCTCCAGTCCCAGGATCCCGCATACGGCGACACCGCTGAGGTACAGGTGCACTTCGCTGAAACTGAATCGCTCGTTGAAGGAGATCGCCAGCGCAATCCAGAAGTGATTCATGACGACAAGAATCCAGCTTAACCGGGCATGCATGCGCTCCGTGAAGGCTTTCAGCACCAGGATGAGGGCGATGGCCGAGAATAAATAGGGGAAGTAGGATTCCACGGCTTCCGGGAGCACCTCGCGGTGGTAAACAATGAACAGGCCGGCCAGGTAAGCCGGTATGCCCACCCAAAGCACCCGTTCCAGGGAGATGAAGTCCATTTTCCTCCCCAGCAGCTTCAAGGGATTCCACAGGTACCGGTACATGAGCGAATCCAGGTTCCATTCCTTGAGGCAAAGGACATAGATGGAATAGCCGAACCGGCGAGGGAAAGAGTCTTCAATGGTGATCGGCCGCGGTTGAAAGTTGTAAAACTGTTCCCGGATCAGGTAGGAGACCACGGAAGGCGAAACCAGGAGTTGATATGTGCGCAGGAAGGCATTGCCGGCGAAGTGGACCAGGGCCAGGGTCTCGAGCCCCGCAGCAATCTCCACGAAGATGATGCCGATCTGGGCGATCGAAGAATAGGCGATCTGGCTCTTGACCGATGACTGTACCCGCGCGATCCCCGTGGCGACAAGGCTCGTTGTCAATCCCAGTGTGGCGATAAGGATGCGCACCGACATCTGCTCGGCCCAAAAGGGAAACGTGCGGAGCATCAGGAATACACCCAGGTGCACGGAGAGGCTGCCGTA
>JAEUUE010000004.1 GCA_016787605.1 Cyclobacteriaceae bacterium | reverse complement strand
AAATTGCCCCAGTTGTCGAGATTCCGGTCATAATACGGACGGTTCTCCTGGGGAACCAGGATCTTGAAATCGAAACTGGAATTGGCTGGCGGCGCTTCGATGATTCCCGCCACGATAAACGACTTCTCCCCTTCCACATCGATGGTGATGGTCTTTCCCATCGGATCTTCTTTGCCGAAGTACTTTTCGGCGATTTCCGGGGTGATGACCACGTCCGACTTGTTCTGAAAGAGTTTGTCCGGGTTGCCGGCGATCAACGGAAACGAGAACATCTTGAAGAAATCCGCATCCGTGTAGGTCACCGACTCGGTAATGGCCTTGTCCTGGTACCGTACAATCCCATCGGCATCGGGGTTAAACCGACAAGCCAACTCCACCTCAGCCAAATCCGTCTTCAGGGCCGGTGCCAGCCCAGTCTGCAGCCAGGCCGACTCCTGGTAAGGTTTTTCCGGGTTGGGCTGCCAGGTGTCAAAACTCTTCTCCTGGATCCGATAGATCCGGTCCTTATTGGTGTGAAACTGGTCAAAACTGCGCTCATCTTCGATATACAGGTAGATCAGCAGGCAAAACGCTATGCCGATACTTAGCCCGATCGCGTTGATGAAGGAATACAGCTTCTGGCGACGGATGTTGCGCGAGGCGACTTTGAGGTAGTTGCTGAACATAAGTGGTTGTTGTAAGGGATGTCTGAACTTGTTCCTAAGGAGTATCGATGGACGAAAGAATTTGATCACGTTCACGATGAATCGTCGCCGGGCTCGTCGCCGAACGACAGTGGGGTTACCCGTCGCCTGGAGGTCTTCTTCAAACTGCTCGCGCAGGTCGCCCTCAATGGCCTCCACCAGGCCCTGGGGACAGAACCAGCGGAGAAAGCGAAGGGCGAACCTTGGCGGTGTGGTGATCATAGGCGAATGTGCATGGGCTTGGCCGCTTATCTGGGATGGCCGGATAGCCGGAATAGTTTTGGTCAATAATTGAACTTGAGTTGAGGGATAAGTTTCCACAGATAAATGCGAGCTTCTTTCATGGCACGGAGGGTTGCCAGGCCGGCATTGGTCACCTGGTAGATCCTCTTCCGTCTGCCGCCCCGCGTGTTGGTGGCACCTCCCATCACCGATCGCACCAGCCCTTTGTCCTCGAGGCGGTATAAGGTCACATGCACGGCACTAAGATTGACCTCCCTCCCTACCCGCCTTCGTATCTCCGCGACGATGGCATTACCATAGGACTCCTCCTGAAGAATCCCCACCATGGTGAGTACCAGTTCCTCAAATTCACCGAGAAATTCTTTACCCATACTTATTTGTATATGTTTTGTAAAACAAATGTACGGGATAAAATCATCATATGTTCGCCGATCCTGGTCACTCGTATTTCAGGGTCTGGGCCGGGTTGACGAGGGCCGCCTTGAGCGTCTGGAAGCCCACGGAGAGGAAGGCGATGACCACTACGCCGGTGCCTGCCACAAGGAAGAGTACCGGTGGAATGGAGATGTGATACGGGAAACCGTCAAGCCACCGGTTCATGACATACCAGGCCAGCGGCCAGGCAATCAGGTTGCCGATCAGCACCAATTGAATAAACCCGCGCGACAGCAACAGGACGATGTTTGACGTAGTCGATCCCAGCACCTTGCGTATCCCGATCTCCTTGGTCCGCTGCATCGTCATAAAGGAGGCCAGACCAAAGAGTCCCATGCAGGCAATGAAGATCGCCAGCAGCGTGAACAGCCCAAAGATTCTTCCAAACCGCTGCTCCCCCTCATATTGGCGATTGAAAAACTGGTCGAGGAGAAAGTAATCAACGGGGTTTCCGGGGTAAATGTTCTTCCACGGCTCTTCGAGTTGTGCCAGAATCTCGCGGTAGTTGTCGTTCTGGACCTTGAAGGCAAAAAACTGGGAGAATTCCGGGGTAAACCGGTAGACCAGTGGCGTGATGGATTCCTTGAGTGACATCTGGTGATAGTTTTCGAGCACACCAACAATCTCAAACGTATCGCCCTGAACTACTTTCTGCCCGATGGCCTCATGGGGGTCTTTCCAATCCAGCGCCTCAGCCATCGACCGGTTGATAATCATATTCTTCCGCTCGTCGGGGTGTTCGCGGTCAAATCCACGTCCCGCGATCACTTTCAAGCCAAAAGCCGCGACATAATCCTGATCGATTCCCACCGTGTAGCCAGAAATATTGGTCTCAGGCCCCCGGGTCAGCCTCCGGATACCACTGGCCCAGAAGATTTCGTCGCCCGGAACATTGGTGGAAGCCGTCATACTCTTCACGCCCGGTATCCTGAGGGCCTCTGTCTTGAAGGCCTCCATCTTGCGTGCATAAGTGGAATCCTGGATTCCAGGGCTTTTCACCACCAGCGTCTTCACGATATCCACACCCAAATCCCGGTTACGCATAAAGCTTACCTGCTCATACACGACCAGTGACCCCACAATGAGACAGACTGATGCGGCAAACTGGAAAACCACAAGGGACTGACGCAGCACATGGCCATGGCCGGATCGCATCACTTTTCCTTTAAGCACCGACACCGGTTTGAAGGAGGAGAGAACAATAGCCGGATAAAAACCAGAGAGCACTGACCCGGCAGCAAAGAGCAACAAGAGGCTCGTCCAGAACTCCGGTTCTGCCAGGTAACTGACCGGGATGGGTCGCCCACAGAGGTCTGCAAAAACCGGCCAGGCCAGCCAGATCATGCCGACCGAAAGTGCCGCGGCCAGCAGATTGACCAGGAAGGACTCGGCCATGAACTGGTAGATCAACTGGTTTCGCACGGCACCCATCACCTTCCTCACCCCTACCTCATTGGCCCGGTCGAACGAACGTGCCGTGGCGAGATTGATATAATTCACCCACGCAATGACCAGGATGAACAGGGCAACAAAGGAAAGCGCGTAGACCGAATCCCGGTTCCCACGCTCATCCGGTTGCGATTCCTGCAGAAGCACCTTGCCGAGATGGATGTCGAGCAATGGCTGAAGAATAAATTCCTGCTTTCCATTGTAGCGCTTCCAGTCTTCCTGGCGGGTTTCAGCCAGCCACTTATCCCATTTGGCCTGCAACATCGCCACGTCGGTTCCGGGCTGAACCAGCACATAGGTATTGAAGTCGTACCAACCCCAGGAAGTCTCGTGCGCGGTTTCCCGGGAAAATGCCTTCATGGTTTCATAAGAAAAGAGAAAATCAAACTTGATATGGGAATTCACTGGCACATCCCGGAAAACACCTGTGACTTCAAAGTCAATTTCGCCGTTTCCCCAGCGCAGGGTCTTGCCGATGGGGTTAACCTGTCCGAAATATTTTTCTGCCGCCTTTTCGGAGATGACCGCCTTGTTGGGACCCACCAATGCCCTGCTTTCGTCGCCCTGCACGAGATGAAAGTCAAATACATCAAACACTGATGTATCGGTGATTTGCATCTTCTCTTCAAGGAAGGCCACTAATCCGTAATCCGGACTGTTATAGCTCATCACACCGCTTACGGGGAAGAGACGGGTGAACTGAACCACTTCAGGGAAATTGTTCTTCAAGGCAGGTCCTACCGCGGGCACAGCGGCTGCGCATTCAAAACGGAGCTTCCCATTCTGATACTGATTATACTGAACACGGTAAATATTCTCCGCCTTGCTGTGGAAAGTGTCGTAACTGCGCTCGTACTTCACATATTGCCAGATAAACAGACTAGCCACGATTCCCAACGACAACCCTGCGATGTTGAGTGCCGTGTAGGACTTGTGCTTCAGGAAGGTTCGCAGCGCCGTACGGAAATAGCTGAACAGCATGGTGAGGGGTTTCTTGCTTTAACGGTTACTCATCAGACAAGTTACTGCGGTACGCGGTTGACTATTCATACTTCAGGGTATCTGCCGGCTGAGCTGACGCCGTTCGCAAGGTCTGCCAGGAAATGGTAACCAGGGCGATCGCGAGCGAGATGCCGCCGGCCAGGGCAAAAACTCCCCACCCGAGCGTGATGCGGTACTCAAACGAAGAAAGCCAGTCGCGCATCGCCAGCAGGGTTAATGGAATGGAAAGCACCACGCTGATGAGGACCAAAAGCACATAATCCTTTGACAGCAGACCCAGGAGCGAGCGCTCGGTGGCCCCCATCACCTTGCGGATTCCGATCTCCTTGACCCGTGATTGCATGGCCAGCGAGGCCAGCGCGTACAATCCCAAGCTGCCAATGATGACGGCCAGCACGGTGGCAATAGTCACGATACGCCCGAGATTCTGATCACTCCGGTATTGGCGATTAAGTGCTTCGTCGACAAACGAGAACACAAACTCCTCTTCGCCATTCATCTTCTTCCAGGTTTCCTCCAGGCGTGCAATACCCCCGGCGATCTGCCCTGCCTTGAGCCGGACCATCAGCTTGGGAACCGGCGAGGCATCGATGCTGATGTTTTGCACACCCGCCATGATGATGGAGGGATCCTGGACCATCACCAGAGGGCCAACTTTGGTATACAGTGAGGTGAAATGAAAGTCCTGTACAACGCCGATAATCTCATGATCGGGGAAATTCTTACCGGGGATCCGCTTTCCAATGGGGTCAGCCCATCCATATTCCTTGACAAATGCCTCGTTGACAATCACGCTGCGACGGACGTCAGAAGGAGTCTGATCGGAAAAGTTGCGCCCGGCGACCAGGGTCATCTTCATGGAAGGGATATAGTCATCATCAATGACATTCATCGACATATTGCGGTACACTCCCGACTCATCCGTAAAGCCCACCGCCACCCAGTTGCCCGTGCCGAAGTCATGGGACGAAATGCAGACGCTTTCTACCTCCGGATACGCCAGCAGTGACGATTTAAACTGCTCCCCGGTGATAAAGGCATTCTTCACCCGTTCCGCCAGCTGAGCCCGCGGGCCCGAGATTCGCATGACCGCCACCTGTTCCTTGTTGAATCCCAGGTTTTTGCTTTGAAGGAAGTTCAACTGTTGCCGCATGACCAGCGTACTGGTGATGAGGAAAATGGACAAGACGAGTTGAATGCCTACCAGGGCCCTGCGGAATCCCTGTTTTGTTCGGGGCAGCGACCCCTTGAGGATCAGGATGGGGCGGAATCCCGACAGCACCAGCGCCGGGTAGCTTCCGGTAATGACACCCATGATCATCAGCAAGACAAGAACAACCAGGACCAGGAATACGCTGAAAGGAAATTCGAGCTGCTTTCCGGCCAGGTCGTTGAACTGGGGAAGCAACATCCGGGCCGCCAGCACGCCGAGGACAATGGAAATCACCGTGATGACCAGTGCCTCGCCGATAAACTGCGTAATAATCTGGGATCGCTGTGCCCCCACGACTTTACGGATACCCACTTCCTTGGCCCTGCGCAAGGATCGCCCGAGCGACAAAGTCACGAAGTTGATACAAGCGACAAATAAGATCACAAGGGCAATGGCGGCGAGGATGAGACTGTATTTTCCGTCGCTCACCGGCGCGATGGCGGCCGGAAACTCCGTGTTGAGATGGATATCCTTAATTGGCTGGAGGCCGACGAAGTACTTGCTCTTGGTAAAATCCTCCTCCCCGATCAGGGTTCGGAAGAGTGCGGGGAACTTTGCCATCACCGATTCCGCGGTCGATCCTTCCTGCAGCAATACGTACGTCTCCGGGTTCACGTTAAACCAACTCGAGGTAAGAAACTGCTGGTCGTACATGCGGGAGAGGTTGAGATCTGAAATCAGCACCTCAAAGGAAATGCTGGAGTTTGTCGGGCTGGACGAAATTCCACTGACTATAAACTCCTCGAAGCGCTCCCCGATCCGGATGGCAAGGGTCTTATTGATCGGATCACTGGTTCCGAAGAACTTCCTTGCCATCACCTCGCTGAGAACGACATTTCCCTGGCTGCTCAGCGCCTTGGAGCGATCCCCGCTGAATGGAAAATCAAAGACCTGGAAAAAATCTTCGCCGCCGATGGTCACCTGCTCGGAGATCACCTGGTCGCCGATCTTCACGAGGGCAGTAAAGGACAATATCCTCACCTGTCCTTCGACTTCGGGGAAATTCTCCTTCAACACCGGGCCCATGGGAAAGGGTGTGGACGCGTTGAAAAATTGCTGATTCTCCCCCCAATCCTCCTTCACATAAACCCGGAAGATCCGGTCCGCCTTGGCGTGAAAATGATCGAAAGTACGCTCGTCGTAAACGTAGAGAGAGATCAGGATACAACAGAGCACTCCCAGGCCGAGTCCGACGATGTTGATGGAGGAGTTGATTTTATCTCTCCAGAGGGCGCGGAAGGCGGTGATCAGGTAGTTTCTAAGCATGGGGCAGCATTTTAGGCGTTAAGCTCTGGTCACCCCGACTTCGCCCCGATCGTTATCGGGGCTACGCCGGGGCAGGCCGGTCACCGATTGTCAATATCGTGCCGGGTCACTGCTTTGACGATTGGCATGAGGTAAAGATGAATTGAATTGGGGAAAAGTTGTAGCCGGCTGCGTTCTTCTTCCGGATCTGCCGCAAATGGGGTTGACCACGGGCGGTCAAAAGCGCCCGAAAACGGGCATAAAAAAACGGGAGCGAATCAATTGCTTGATCGCTCCCGTCTTGTCAGCGCATCAGCCGTAGCCTTTGCGTAACCCCAAACCGCCTGGTCATACTGGAATTTGCCCCGACAACCTTGCGATTGCCGTTCTCGACTCCGCGCTCACGCCAGTTGCCCGAAGGCCCTTTTCGCTTACGCAACCCGGCCACCCCGGCTTTTTTGACCCCGAATTCCGTAGAAAACTGGGTGTTGTTTACCGGGTTGCCTGATCAATCTGCTTCGATCGACTTGGTGAGATGAAGGTAATTTCACCTTATTGACTGTACAACTATTTCATGAAAAAGAACTGCACAACTTTTCAACCAAGTTATGCACAAAGGGAAGAAGCTAGAATCCAGAAGCTAGAATCTAGGAGCTGGAGGCAATTTGGTTACTCGTACCTAAGACTTTCCACCGGGTTGCGGCGCGAGGCCGTCCAGGTTTGTGATCCAATCGTCAAGGCACCCAGGAATGACATCACCAGGAAGCCCGACGCCAACGCCAGTAAGGTAAGCGGGGCTTTATAGGCGTAGGAATCGAGAAATACCGACCCAAGGAAATAGCCCAGGGGTGTTCCCAGGCAGGCACCTATGACTACCAATAACATAAAGCCACGGCTCAGGACCATCACGACCTCACCCTCACTCGCGCCCATCACCTTTCTGATGCCAATCTCTTTCAGGCGGACGCGGGTGGCATACATAGCCATGCCCAACATCCCCAGGCAGGCCAGGGTAATCGCCAGGAACGAAATGTACCCGACAATCTTCACCACATCGACAAAGCCGGAATCCGTGTAGGCTTCGTCTATTTCATCCTCCATCCTGCTCCACTCCAGCGGATGTACGTCGTCGAAGATCTTCCAGGATTTCTCCAGACCCGCCACAATCCCTGCTTCGCTGCCCGGGGCAATTCTTGCGCTCAGGAATCCGAACTCGGCCGGGTTGTTCCGCAAAGCCAGCGGCCCGATCTCGTAATTCATCGGCCGGAAGTGAAAATCCTTTAACACGCCGATGATTTCCAGCGACGTACTGTCGTTCAGGTAGAGGGGTGCCCCCACGGCATCGATGGCCGACTTGAATCCCAACCGGGCCACGGCGCGTTCGTTGAGGAGCACGTGACGTTCCCGCTCACCGGCCGGCGCCTGGTCGAAATTCCGTCCCGCTACAAACGTCAGTCCCAGTTGTTCGATATAGGTTCTGTCCACCATGAAGTCACGCATAACAAATGGCTCCGCGCCGGGTTCGGCCTTATAGTCACTGGCACGGTCTTGCCATGTCCCCAACCGGTGCGAGACACCACCCATGGAAATCACACCGGGCATCCGCTCCATTTCTGCCGCCAGCTTTTCGAAGGCCACTCCCTGAAGTCGGACATTCAGAATATCCTTTTCATTAAACCCATAGTCCTTCTCGAGCATGTAATTGACCTGGTTGAAAATGACGGTGATGACAATGATGAAGCATACCGACAGGGTAAACTGGAAGACGATGAGCCCCTTTCGCAACGCCTGCCGGGACATCACCCGGGTGGTACCGGCATCCCTGAGCACCGAAACCGGCTTCAACGCAGACAAATAAGCAGAAGGAAGGAATCCGGCCAGCAAGCCGGTAACTACTGCAAAACCAAGGAAATACAGATATAGGGTACCGCTCTCGCCCAGGGATACGGCAAATTCCCGCGCGATATTCAGTTGACGAAAGGCCGGCTTCAGCAGTTGAAGCAGCCCGTAGGAGGCGGCCAGGGCCAACAGGGAGAAGACGATGGCCTCACCCACGAACTGCACAAACACTTGACTGCGCCGCGCACCGATCACTTTGCGGATACCGATTTCCCGCACCCGGGAAAGCGACTTGGCAATCATCAGGTTGGTGTAATTAAAGCAGGCCATCAGCATGATGATACCCGCCAGCACCCCGAGAAAAATCACCAGCAACATCGGCATGCCGGTACCCATCTGATTGGACATCATGGGGCCGGGCGTAAGCTCACCTAAGGGCAAGACAAAGAACTCATAGCCCTTGTCACGGGTCTCCAACTCAAGGTCGGCGTAGTACTTTCCCGTAATGGCCTTCAATGCCTGACCCACCTCCTCCACCTTTGCACCCTCCTTGATCTTGACGTATACATAACTGCCATAGTAATTGTTCCAACTGTCGGTGGTCGCCTCTACAATTCGGTTCTTTTCCAGGACCGGGAGCAGCGACGTGGACCCCAGGACTTCAAACTCAAAGTGGGTCTTGGCCGGGAAAGGTGCCAGCACCCCGGTCACCTGAAACTCGCCGTAGCCTTTGATGGTCACCCCTCGCCCCATAGGGTCGGCGTTGCCAAAAAGCCGGACCGACGTTTCATGGGTGAGCACCAGGCTGGATGGCATTGACAAGGCGCTCTGAGCGTCGCCACGCTCCAGGGGAAAGTTAAATACGGTCAGCAGGCTTGGGTCGGCCAATAATCCCAGTACGGGAACAGTGGTATTCCCGGCCACCGCATCGCCATTCAGGTACCGATTTACCCGCACGACCGACTCCGCAAAGCCGTAGTCCTGTTCAATGGCGTTCCCCAGGGGAAAGGGGACCGATGCATACTCTTCCGCACCTCCGTCTGCGCGAACTGCGCGTGTATTGATCCGAACGATGCGCTCAGAATCGGCGTGAAAAGTGTCAAAAGTGAATTGCTCCTGGATGACCGTGATGATCAGCAAGCCCAGCGACATGCTGATGGAGAGGCCGACCAGGTTGATGGCAGAAAAGGCCCGGTTGCGGAAGATGTTTCGCAGCGCGGTAATCAGAATACTCTTGAGCATAGGTAGTGGGTTGGCAGTACCTATTGGACGATCAGAACCGAAATAAAGTTGCAGTTCTACTCGTACCGCAGCGCCCTGACGGGGTCAGCGTTTGCCGCACGAAGCGTATGAACACCGGCGGTCAACAGGGCAATCGCAATGACCAGGAGGCTCGGAATGGCAAAAAATACCCAGGATAGCGGGATTCGGGTGGCAAAACCCGAGAGCCATCCGTCAATGATCCACCAGGCCAGGGGTGTTGCCGTTGCGATGGCAATAGCCAGAAGGTAGAGATAATCCTTGCTCATGAGAAGCAAGATTCCCGGAACGGAGGCACCCAGAACCTTGCGAACGCCGATCTCTTTGGTTCGCTGAAGTGCCGTCAAAGAAGACAGTCCGAACAGGCCCAGGCAAGCGATGAAGGTAGCCAGCATCGAGAACAGGGTGAACACCTTCCCAAACTGTTGGTCGGCCTGGTACTGCCTGTTGAAGAAATCGTCGAGGAAATGATAGGTGAATGGATTCCCCGGGAATATCTCCTTCCAGATCTCCTCCAGCTGACTCATCGATTGCCTGACATTGGTGGTGCTGATTTTGACCGAGTAAGATCCTTGCGGGGCCTCGGTGTAGCGAAAAATCAAGGGTTCAACCGCCTTTTTGACCGATTCGTGATGAAAATTTTTCAGGACACCGACAATTCGCAAGGTATCGCCCCAGAAAAAGATAGACTCATTGATTGCCTCCTCAGGCTTATCAAAGCCGAGTAACCGGATGCCTGCCTCGTTAAAGATGACGTTACGGCCTTCTCCCGACACCTCTGCCGAGAACATACGCCCGGCCGCCAGGTTCATCTCGTAGGACGAAATGTAGTCGCCGTCCACGTACATGAAGCGGTATTGATTCTGCTCATCATCGGTCTGGCTTAGCCGGCGAATCCCCCCCGCATTGTCTCCGCCCTGCCCCGGAACGACCGTCGACGCACAAACGGACGCGACATCAGGCAATTGGGCGAACCTGTTCTTGAGCACGGTATATTTGGACTGGTACGTGGAGTCGATCACCAGCGGCGATCGTATGACAACCGTCTGGTTGATATTCAGGCCCAGGTCCTGATCGCGCATGAAGGACAACTGCCGATAGACCGTGAATGTACCGATGACAAGGATAAGCGAAGCCGCAAATTGAACCACTACCAAACTCTTACGGAAGAAGACTCCCTGGCTGCTGTTCCTGAATTTGCCCTTCAGCACCTCTGCTGGCCGGTAACCCGAGAGCACAAAGGCAGGGTAAAGCCCTGAAAGCCCTGCACCGGCCAGCAGGATAGTCAACGCCGCCAGCCAAAAGGAGATATTCTTGAACAAAAATCCGCCAAGGTCGCGGCCCGCAAAATCAGCGTACCAGGGTGTAACCACGACAAACAAGACGGCGGCCAGAAGCACTGCCGCGATATTCATCACCAGCGATTCGGTCAGAAACTGCTGCACCAACTGGCTGCGCATACTGCCCATCACCTTCCTCACCCCCACTTCCCGTGCCCGTTCAACCGACCTGGCCGTGGTCAGGTTAATGTAGTTGATCCAGGCGATGAGCAATACCAATACCGCTACCACGCTCAGAAAGTAGACCGTCTCGCGATCACCATTGGGCTTGAATTCGCCGATAAAGTTTGAATCCAGGTGAATGTTGGTCAGGGGCATGAAATAGAACTTCATCCCTGCGTTGTATTGCTTCAGCTCCTCGCCCACTTTACTCACCACGAAGGGCGGCAATTTAGATTCCAGTTGGTGGACATCGGTATTCGGGCGAAGTCTCACGTAAGTCAGAAATCCGTCCCATTGCCACTCGGTCAAAGCCGATTCATCGGTACGCCCAATGATCTTGGCGTAGGTTGCGAATGACAGCAGCGCATCGATCTTCAGGTGGGAATGTTCCGGGAAGTCTTCAAAAACGCCGGTGATCAGGTAATCCGTGCGCCCGCGGTTACGCAGCGTCTTTCCAATCGGGTTCTCTTCGCCGAAGTACTTTCTTCCAAGCGACCTGGATATCACCATGCGATTAGGTCCCCGAAGTGCAGCCGTATCCGACCCCTCCATTAACGGATACCCGAACACCTCGAAGAAATCCTCGCTGGCATAATACACCGAGAGTTCACTGAAGTAGGTATCTCCATGGGCCAGCAACGCTGTGCTTTCCGTGAGCCGCACATACGACTCGATTTCCGGAAAATTGGCTTTGAGGTCGGGACCGATCCCCAGGCAACCGGCTGCCCACCGGGTAGACAGCGCACCCTTGTCATAGCGATCCAGGTGTACCCGGAATACGCGCTCCGGCTCCATCCAAAACCGGTCATACGACAACTCGAAGGCGGCGTACTGGGCGATCAACAGGCAGGCCGTAATGCCAATGGCAAGCCCGGAGATGTTGATCACCGTAAACAGCCTGTTTCGTCGGAAATTACGCCAAACGGCGAGAAGGTAATTCTGGATCATCGGATGTTTTAGCTATAACCAACCGTTTGACCGATGGTTACCTGGGGCGGAGCAATTATTCGTACCGAAGAGAATTGACCGGGTCAGCCATGGCCGCGCGGAGGGTCTGGACGCTGACGGCAACCAAGGCTACCATCACCGCGGTAACCGTCGACACGAGGAACAAAAGAGGGTTCAGGGAGGTACGATAAGCAAATGATTCGAGCCAACCCGACGCCAGGTACCAGGTGAGCGGGGACGCCAACAAGCCCGCGACGAGGACCAGCGTCACAAATTCACGGGTCAATAACGTAGAAATGCTGAAGACACTGGCGCCGAGCACTTTCCGCACGCCGATTTCCTTGGTCTTGGAGATCACCAGGAATGAAACCAGGCCGATCATGCCGATCACGGCGATCACAATGGTCAATATCGAAAACATCCCGAGCACGCTGGCAAGTCGCTGCTCGGACTGATATTCCTTTTCAAACTGATCGTCGAGGAAGAAATAGTTAAACTCGTAGCCGGGAAATGACCGGGTCCACATCTCTTCTAGAGAGGCCAGGAGTGCGCGCGTGTCCGACGCCTGGTAGCGGATGGCAAAAAGATAGCCAGGGTTATAGTCGAGGGTGATCGGCCCAATTTTCTGCTGCAACCCTTCATGATGATAGTCGCGGATGACCCCGATGACCGTACCCTCCGGCTGCTTCGACGGAGAAGTAATCTGCTTTCCTATAGCCTCTTCCGGGGAACTCCAGCCAAATACGGCAACGGCGGCTTCATTAAGAATGAGCCCATTGTGAAGCTCGTCCGGGTGATCCTTGCTGAACGAACGTCCTGCAATGATTTCCAGGCCGAGAACGTCCACATAATTCTCATCCACACCCATGTACTCCACGCTCACAGCCTCGTCGCCCGACTTTCCTTCCGGGTAGGCAATTTGTCCCTGCCATCCGGAAATACCCGGAACTTGCATGGTGCGGGACACCCTGTTTACCATGGCCAGGTCGGCGACCTGGTTGCGGAAGGTTTCTTTCGGCTGCTGATCCTCCAGGTTGACCCGTACCGAGTTGATCACCAGTACCTGTTCACGGTTGAAACCCAGGTCCTGGTTCTGCATGAAGTTGATCTGATCGATCACCACCAGGGTGCCGGTAACGAGACAGACGGAAACAAAGAACTGGAATACCACCAGGAATCGCCGAATGCCTGTGCCCCGTTGCCCGGTTTGCATTCGTCCCGCCAATACCTGGGAAGGACGAAGGCCCGACAGCACCCACGCGGGGTAATAGCCGGCAAGGACCGTAATACCAACCAGAAGGAGCAGCAGACCCATCAGCACATTGCCCTGGGTAAGCGCAGAAAGTTCATAGGACTTGCCCAGCAATTGGTTGAAGGTGGGCAGGAGCAGCCCCACGAGAGCCAAGGCCATCACCATAGCCAAAGCCGTGAGCACAAAAGACTCGCTTAGAAACTGGCCGATGAGACTGCTGCGGGTCGATCCCACCACTTTACGGAGCCCGACTTCCTTAGCCCGGAATACCGAGCGTGCAGTGGCCAGGTTAATGAAGTTGATGCAGGCCAATACAATCACGAAGAACGCAATGCCTGAAAGAAGGTAAAGCCTGTCGATGCTTCCTTTCGGACCCATGCCATTGCCTGTTTTGGCCCGGAGGTAGATGTCGGGCAGCGCATCGTAGAGAACGTACGACTGCACGCCCCAATTCTTCAGCATCTCTCCCGCCCGCTCGTTGTAGATGTTCTTCGATTTGGCCGCGAACGACTGGAAGTCCGCCCCTTCGCGCAGGAGGATATAGTTGCGCATATTAATGTTGCCCCATCCTTCGTCGTAGCTGAATTCGGGGACCAGCGTTTCGTAGGTGGAAAATGAAAGGAACATCTCCGCCTGGATATGCGACTGGGACGGGATGTTTTTCATGATGCCGGTAACCAGCATGTTGAGAGTGTCGGCCATGAGCAAGGTCTTGCCAAAAGGATCCTGGCCAGGAAACAGTTTGGCCGCCAGCGCTTCCGAGATCACCACCGAGTAAGGCTCCTTCAGGGCCGTCTTCGGGTTTCCCTTGAGCAACTCAAAGGAGAAAATATCAAACAGCTGTTCGCTGGCAAAGAAACTCCGTTCACGAAAGCGCTTATCTTCCTGGTTAATGTGAAGTCCGGAGAAGCGTGCGTAGAGCACCGCTTCCACCTCCGGGTAGTCCTTCTCCAGGATTTTTCCGATGGGCCAACCGTTGGTGTCGTTGGCACCTTCCGGCTCGGAGCCCTCAGTAAAGAACGCCGTGTTGACGCGATAGATCCGGTCCCGCTTGGCGTGGAACTGATCGAAAGACAGTTCGTCCAGCACAAAGACCAGGATGAGTACGCCCGCCATCAGCCCGAGGGCAAGGCCCAGCAGATTGATTAGCGTGTAGCTCTTGAAGCGCAACAACGATCGGACAGCAACTTTGAGGTAATTGGATAGCATCCTGGTGGTATTTGGCCAGTCATCACGACAAATGAGATGCCAGTCGAGAATCCAGAGGAAAAACGGCTCAAAAGCAATTCTTTGCGTTCTTATTCGGCCAGTGCCGTCCGCATGCGGACAACGAGGATTACACTTGGCAGGACAAACCAGCAACACCAGAATCAGAAAATCCGGGCAAAAAAAGAGGCAAACCGAACATCGCACCGCTACAACCGCCTACCCTTGCTACCTTCCGGTCCTGGGGGAGTTCAGCAGGAGCTGGTCGTGCCCGATTTGCCAGCTGCAAAGATAAGGCAAGAAACGAGAATACACACCAATCGGCTGGAAGCCCATACTTGCTCTAAGTAAGTGGGCATAAATAACTTACCAGTAACCAGTTAATCTATTGGTCAATTCGATGGTTTGATAATTTGTGGCCGAGGCCAGCTGATTGGCTGCCCCCATGGGCCAAAATGAGGTTTATGGATTAGATTTGCCTCAAATACCCACTCATGAAGTTCTTCATCGACACCGCCAATCTCAAAGAAATTAAGGAAGCCTACGACCTGGGTGTGCTGGACGGGGTTACCACCAACCCCTCCCTGATGGCCAAAGAAGGCATCAAGGGCGAGGACAACATCCGGGCACATTACAAAGCCATATGCCACATCGTTGACAACAATGTCAGCGCCGAAGTCATTGCCACGGAGTACGAGGCGATGCTCAAAGAGGGCCGCGAACTGGCTAAAATCGATGACAAGATCGTGGTCAAGGTACCCATGATTCGTGACGGCGTGAAAGCCATCAAGAAATTCTCCAGCGAAGGCATCCGTACCAACTGTACCCTGGTTTTCTCCCCGGGCCAGGCCATCCTGGCCGCCAAAGCCGGCGCCTCCTACGTCTCCCCTTTCCTTGGCCGTCTTGACGATATCTCCCAGGAAGGCATTGACCTGATTACCCAAATGCGGCTCATCTACGACAACTACGGGTTTGGAACGGAGATTCTCGCTGCCAGCATCCGGCATACCATTCACCTCATCAAGTGCGCTGAAATCGGCGCCGATGTGGCCACCTGCCCGCTGAAAGTCATCACCGACCTGCTGAACCATCCGCTCACCGACATCGGCCTGGCGAAGTTCCTCGCTGATCATAAGAAGGTTAATGGTTAGGGAGATGGTGGAGGTAGTAATCGGTAATCAGTAAAGCGACAACGAGCAACGATTCCCATGTTCTCTTCAGATCCGGTAGTTCGCGTCCAGGACGTCACCATCTTCCAGGGGAAGCAGCCGGTACTGCAAAACCTTTCCTTCCAGGTGGAGAAGGGCGAATTCACCTTTTTGGTTGGTCGGACCGGATCGGGTAAATCATCGCTCCTGAAAACAATGTATGCCGACCTGCCGCTCCGGCTGGGTGACATGAACGTGGCGGGCTACAATATCCGGGGAATACGCGCCAAGGATATTCCCTACCTGCGCCGAAAGGTGGGCATCATCTTCCAGGACTTCCAGCTCTTTCCTGACCGCTCCGTTGCCGACAACTTGCAATTTGTAATGCGCGCCACCGGGTGGAGAGATACCATCAAGATGAAAAGCCGGCTGGTGGATGTCCTCATGCAGGTCGGCCTGGGATCCGTGGAGAAGAAACTTCCCCATCAGCTCTCAGGCGGCGAACAGCAGCGGGTGGTGATCGCCCGGGCCCTGCTCAACGAGCCCATGATCCTGATCGCCGACGAACCGACAGGCAACCTGGATCCCGAAGTTTCCGCCGGCATCCTCAAACTATTCCAACAGATTAACCGCAGCGGAACGGCCGTGCTGATGGCCACACACAGCTATGGATTGATCAAACGCTTCCCGGCGAGGATACTCAAGTGCGAGGATGGAAAGATCCTGGATTCCAACAAGGATCCCATCGAACTGAAGAGCGAGGAAGAATTTTAAGAGAAGCTAGAATCTAGAATCTAGACTCCAGAGTGGGTTAGACGTCAGCGTTCTTCTTTTCCCTTGACTCTTCCAGTCGTTGTATCTGCTGATTCAGCAGGTCGATCCGCACCAGCATGTTAAGCACCAGGGCATCCTTGACCTTCTGGGAGGGACGTCTCTTCATCTCTTCGGCCAGCACCGCGTACATGGCTTCCAGCTTCTGGAAGTCCTGGGTGAACTGGTCATCCATGAACACATCCTCCTGGCGGATCAGGGCCACCTTCTGGGATATCTCGGCAGAATAAAACGACTCGACATCCATAAATTCCTGCTGCGCCACGCGGTCGGCACGACCCTGGCTTCCGAGCCTGGGGTTGAGAAACAAGAACGCAGACAAGCCAAGGAGCAGGACCGCAGCGGCTCTCCAAACTGCCACGGAATTCCAGAGATTGACCGACCGGGCTCCAAACAACGCCCGCTCGATACGGGTCCACACCTTGCCTGACGGCGAACGATCGTCAAACGCATCGCGATTGGATTCAAAGAACTCTTTCATGTAATGGTTCATAATTTCCCTTCCTCCAGCAGGCTGAGTAGCTTCTTTTTGGAACGATTAAATTGAGACTTAGAAGTAGATTCCGAAATACCCATGATTTCGGCAATTTCCGCATGGTCATACCCCTCAAGCAGGTAGAGCGACAGCACCGAGCGATACCCGTCGGGCAACGCCGCGATCGCCTTTTTCACCTGGTCGACGGTATAGGGGAACTCGCGCTCGTCGTCGGCCGGGTCGGCCACCTCGAAATCAGCACCCTCTTCCAGCGGTTCTGCACGCCGCTTCTTAAGCACATTAATGGCTTTGTTGACCACGATGCGCTTGAGCCATGAGCCAAAGGATGCATCCCCCCGATAATATTCCAGGTTGCGGAAAGCGCTTATAAACGCCTCCTGCAAGACATCCTCCGCCTCGCCGGCGTGGTTGACGATCCGGTACCCCACATTGTACATACTGCGAGCATAGAGCTTGTACAACCGATAGTGCGCTTCCCGGCTGCCCTGACGACATTGCTCGATCAGGTCAGCGTGGGGGTTCAGGACGGTCGTTTTCAGGCTCATGTGCTTCCCTTAAAGACCCTTCCCGACGGGAAAGGTTGCATCACTTCAGTGAGGCCAGATTCTGCTTGGCGGCTTCAAAAGCCGGGTCAATCTTCAGGGCCTCTTCGAAGGCCTTTCGGGCATTTGGGGTATCTCCCTGGGCTTTGTAAGAAAGGCCTTTCAGATTCAAAATGGCCGCCCTGAGGGGGTACTCCTTCGAATTGTTCTTGGCATCACTGAAAACCACTTTCAGCGAGTCGGTCTGCGGCTTCGATAACAGGATGTCTGCGTTCGTCAGGGATTCGCCATAGCGCTTCAAATCGTATTGCAGCGAAGCCATCTTATAAAGCGTCGAGTTGTTGCTCGTCACTAGGAATAGGCTTTCATAGTTCTGCAAGGCCTTGTCCTTGATTCCCAGGTTCTCATAGCTGATTGCCGAAAGCTCAAGGGCGGCAGCATTCTTCGAATTCCTCGCCAGCAGATCGTTGCACACCACGGCACAGGAAGCATGCTTTTGGTTCTCGAAATAGAAGTAGGCCAATGAAAATATCAGCGAATCGTTGCCGGGGAATTCCGCGATGAGATCATACAAGGCATCCTTGGCTACATCATAATCCCCCCACCGCTGCGCCACAGCATACTTGCGGGCGTAATGATCCACAATGATCTGTGCCATCACCGCCCGTGGGTTGCTGGCGGCCGGGTCCTCCTTGGGCGGAGTGGATTCCGCAGGCTTGGCCGGCGTCGACTTCCCTTTTTGGGCGTACCCGAACAAAGCGCTCATCATCAATACAAGCAGAAATGCAAAACGTTTCATGTAGGATTATTAGTTAGTTCAACAGGGGTCAGTCCTTTTTCCCGGGCTATGCGCAGCAGGAAGGCGAGCGCTTCCTCGCGGTCATTATGAATCTCTCCTTCCAAAATAGCTTCCTTAATACGGTCTTTGAGCTCGCCAATGATCTTGCTTGGCGGCAGGTTGAACATGCGGATGATTTCATCACCGCTGACCGGGGGTTGAAACGTCCGCACATGATCCTTGGCTTCCACATCCACCATCTTCTGCTCCACCCGCTCAAAATTGGCCAGGTATTTCTTCACCTTCTCCGGGTTCTTCGACGTGATGTCGGCCCGGCACAACTTCATCAGGGCATCGGTATCTTCGCCGGCCTCAAACAGGAGGCGCCGAACGGCGGAGTCCGTCACCTCGTACGCGAGCACAATGGGTCGCAGGTGCAGGCGGACCAGCTTCTGAACGAATGTCATCTTTTCGTTCATCGGGAGTTTAAGCCGGCGGAACAGGCCGGGAACCATCCGGGCCCCTTTGTCTTCATGCCCGTGGAAAGTCCACCCATGCCCGGGCTCAAAGCGCTTCGTGAGGGGCTTGGCAATATCGTGCAGGATGGCTGCCCAGCGGAGCCACAAGTCGTCGGAGACTTTGGCCACGTTATCCAGCACCTGGAGGGTATGATAGAAGTTGTCCTTGTGTGCCTTGTTGTCCTGGTACTCCACACCGTGCAGGGCTACCATCTCCGGGAAGTACTGCTTGAGCAGACCGCTGTGGAAAAGCAGCTTGAAGCCATACGACGGCACCGGGGAAAGAATAATCTTGTTGGTTTCTTCGATGATTCGTTCCATCGAAATGATCTTCAGCCTTTCGGCCTGGCTGACGATAGCCTCATAGGTATCGGGCTCAATGTCGAAGTGCAACTGGGAGGCAAAACGCACGGCCCGCATCATCCGGAGCGGGTCATCCGAAAAGGTAATCTTAGGGTCCAGCGGCGTCTTGATGATCCCTTCGCGCAGGTGCTCAAGGCCGCCAAAGGGGTCGATCAGGTCACCGTACGTCTGATCCGCCAGGCTGAGTGCCATGGCATTCATAGTGAAGTCCCTGCGTTGCTGGTCTTCTTCCAGGGTACCGTCTTCCACGATCGGCTTGCGGGAATCCTGTCGATAGGATTCCTTACGGGCACCCACAAACTCCAGTTCATAGTCTTCGTGGCGGATCATGGCGGTGCCGAAGTTCTTGAAAACCGTAACCGGGTGGCCCAGCTTCTTGCCTACGCGCTCCGCCCATTCGATACCGCTGCCCACACAGACAAAGTCAATATCCTTGTTGGGTCGCTTCAGCAGCAGGTCACGAACGTACCCCCCTACCACGTACCCGTCCACCCCCATTTCACGGGCGGTATCGGCCACGATCCTGAAGACGGGTTGCTCGTCAAGCCTGCTCTTTAGATTCTTTTTCACGGAAATATCCCGGCAAAGGTACGTTTCCGCGCTCGGGATAAAAAGACCTACCGGTTATGGGTGAAAGTCGGACAGGGAATAAGTTTCTCCCTTTTCTTAAAACGTGAAGGGCGCATAACTTCCAGTTTGTATTTCAGTGCCAGCTCATGGCTTCCTCCTCCCACGCTACCCAGTTTAGATACCGTCAGGTCATAGCTGTACAGAACCTCCAGTTTGGTCAGCTGAAACCCGAGGATGATTACCAACGCGTCCTGGCTGAGGTTGTCGGCCACCTCCTGCTGAATCGGAATACCGCGGTACCACAGGCCTACCACGATGGGTTCATAAAGGAAATGAGCACCCACGTCCAACTGGTCAAAGTCACCCTGCTTCTTATACACGAACGACGGGGCCAGGTATGCCTGATGGTTTGACTTCAGCGGGCTGCGGGTTAATGGCAATCGAATACCTCCATGGATAGTAGCCTTGACGGGCAACGTAGCCTCCTGGTTGAGCAATGACCGGTTTGGCCGGTTGAGGTGGCTCGCCGCAAAACCGAACCAAAACAACTTGTTGTAGGCCAGCAGACCGGCGTTGAAGTCGAAGTAGCCGGACATCCCCAGGTTATACAGCGCCGGGTCATCGCTCGGCACCTGGCCCCGGCTGTCGAACTGCAGTTGGTCGCCGAATACCAGTCGGTCAAAGTCGACGGTTCGGGAAGCATAGCCGAAACTGAGGCCCGACACGATGACCCACTTGCTATCGACCACCACCCGGTAGGAATATAGAAAGTTGGCCTGCGAGGACTTCATTCCTGCTGTACCCGCCTGGTCCATGGTGACGAGGAAACCTATACCGCTATTCGCCTGGGCCAGGTTGTAATCGTAAGAGAGTGCTGTGGTGACATAGCCCCGGGCGATGTTAGGCCATTGGTTGCGGTAATTGGCGATAAAGCGATGGTCGCTGGTAGTACCGGTGAAGGCCGGGTTGAGATAAAGAGGCGCGGCATAATACTGCGAAAACTCCGGATCCTGGGCGTGGACAAACGACGCCGTGCAGATCGTGAACAGGATCAGTAAATGCTTCATCGGATTAGGTTGATGTCACCGGTTCGAACTACTTGCTCGCCATTGCTGTACGTGGCGGTGATTTTGTATACATAGACATCCTGGGGGCACAGTTGACCCCGGTGATAGCCATCCCACCCCAGGGTGGGATCAGTGCTTTGAAAGAGCAACTCCCCCCACCGGTTGAAGACCAGCATTTCAAATTGTGTCACACCGATCATGAGGGGAAGGAATACATCATTCTTGGCGCCATTCCCGGGAACGCCGCCGGAAGATCCTGTGGTTGAGGGCGAAAAGGCGTTGGGAACCAGCATGGATCCACCCTGCTCGACCTTAACAGCCCGGGCAACTCTCGCCGTATCCGTGCAAGACTCCGGGCTGATGGCCACAAGGGAAATATCATAGATGCCCTCGTTCAAATACGTATGAACCGGCTCGACATCCTCCGAGGTGGAGCCATCACCAAAGTCCCACTGGAACCTTCCGGCACCGATACTATTGTTCTTGGTGTACAACTTCCCGCCGGGGATATACAGCACCAGCGGTTTCACGATAAAATCTGCCCGGGGCTTCTCAAAGACCGTGATATACAACGTCTTCGTTTCGGTAACCTCCTGGTTGGTGATGTTGGAACCGGTAAGCGAAACGGTGTAGGTGCCTGCCTCATAGTAGGTGTAACTGGGGTGGATGGCATTGGAGGTTGCCTGGCCGTCGCCAAAGCGCCAGACGAAGGTGCCTGGCTCAGCAAACTGCGAGAGGTTATTGAACTGCACCGTCAGGGGTGCGCAGCCTGAAAGGGGGTCAGCGGTGAAGTCGATCAGCGGGGGAATCGCCTGTATCGTGATGGCCTGGGAAGCTGTCTCCACGCAGACATTGTTGGTCACGGTAAGCGTAATAACATACGTGCCGTAACTTGAATACGTATGCTGCAAGGTGGGGCCTCCTCCCGTGGCTGTGGTGCCATCCCCGAAATCCCACTGGAACGTCCACGGCCCGGGCGAAGTAGTATTGGTGATAAAGACAGTGGAGGCCGGCAGTGACTGGACGGAAGGGGTCGCCGTGAAGGAGGCATTAATGGCATCACGCGCAGGCACCACAACCCCTTGGGTGGTGACCAGGCTGGTGCAATGGAATGGGTTCTGGGTGTCGAGCCCGAGAGCCAGGTTTATGTCGGTTGCGGCGCGAGCTACTTCATACTCAAGTACATCGTTGACGCCCGTCGAGTTCAGCAATTGGACTCCATTTTCCGCCACCGTCCAGTGGTATTCCAAGCCCTTCTGCGTGGCGGTCAGGCGGAGGCGCATGCGGTTGCAGTCGTATGCAAGGGTATCGATAAGAAAAGCGGAAGACGGCACCGGGCTTACCCGAATGATCCGGGTGGAATCGCCAAAACAACCGGTTGGCAGTGTGGTGGTGAGTATTACCTCCATATCCCTGGCGGTCAACCCGGGGTTTGAAAAGGAGAAGGAGAACGCCGGCGTCGTCCCTGTGCTGAGATCGGCCAGCACCGATGCTCCGTCCATCACCCGCCACCGGTAATCGGAAGGCAGCAGTGCCTGGGTGGCAGCATCCACGGTGAAGTTGACCGCCACTGGCGAACAATTGTCGTTGAATGGCGAATAATTGGTTGACGTAAAGCCGGACGCAGTACCCGGAAAGATGGTGATCACCGTCGGAGCAGAAACGGTTTCGCAGCCGGAAACGGCTACGGTCCGGAGGCGCATCGAAACGGTGCGGTTGACCGTTGCCGTATTCTCGTAAGTACGGAGAAACGTACTGCTGAAGGCTGGGTCTGCCGGAAACTGCGTGCCCACGGGCAGATACCCGGCGCCGTTGTCTTCCTCCCAAACAAAACGATCAATTAACGTGGGCTGCCCGGCAGCTGAGGTGTTGGTGAATGTCACGGGAAGCACACTGCATCCCGAGGTCACATTCGGAGAAAAAGACGCCAGCGGCAACGGATCGATGACAACCGGAATAACCGCTGTGGCCTGGCAACCCAACGCGTTGGTGGTCACTCTCAGGGCCACGGCGTACGTTCCCGCAGGTCCGAGAACTCTCGAAAAGCTGAGCCGATTATCAAATGCCGGATCCTTGTTGAAGGTTACCCCGTCGTAATTGAAGTCCCACTCGCGCAAGACGATGCTCTCCCCGTTGACGGCATTCAATGTGGATGACTCCGTAAAGGAGATCGCGTCACCGGCGCACCCGCGGGAGGCCGAAAAAACCGGAACCGGATTCTCATGGACAAACACCTGGACTTCATCGGTCGACACACAAGACGTTGCGTTGTCCCGGATCAGCAATCTCACTCGGTAGACTCCCCGGTTGGTAAAGGCCCTGTCGAACGGACCCAGCGCCACCCCGCTGAAGGCACCTGCCGCGGGCTCTTCAAATACCAGTACGTTGTTCTCGTCGTAGAACTCCCACCGCCACTGCGTCGTCGGGAGTATCGTACCAGCCGACACGTCGCTGAACCGGACGTTGAAGACGGTTAGCGGTGCCTGGCTCGACTGGCAGAAGGCAGGCGTCAGCGGGTTTCCAACCAAGTCGGTGGTGGCGATCTGCGCCACCAGGGAGGGCGAAATGGTGATAACCTTCTCCATCGTGGCGCGGCAGTTGCCGGCGGCATTGGCATCGGTCACCGAAAGCCGGATCAGTTTCTGTCCGGAAGCAGCGTAGGTGTAGATGGGATTTGCAGAGCCCGAGGTGGAAAGCGGTGCCCCTGCCCCCGTGGCATTATCAAAGAACTCCCACTGGTATTGAAAACTGGATCCGGCCAGGGGTGGTGTGTTGTTGTCAAAGTAGATAGGATCATTGATACAGAAAATACTCTGTACCGGGCCGGCCGCATTGCCGAGCCGCGTAACAAAATCCGGCTGGGGCGAAGCCACAATGACAATTCTCGCGGTAGTGACTTGCGGCGGATGGTCACCATTAACAAGGTCGCCCCCCACGGGGTTCAGTCCATTTCCATCCAGGACATTGTCATCGTAGGCGTTGCATTGGTTCCAGTTCCTCAAGGTGACCACAAACTCCTTCCCTACATCCGCCGGGACGGTGGCCGGAACATGGATCGGCAGAGTCATCTGCCCTGGGGCAGGTACGGGGTATTGCGGGTTGGTACCCGGTGCCGGGTTCAGGTAGGGAAAGCTGCCCGGCACGATGCCGTTGATTTCCACACCGGGTATCTGGCTGGCCAGGGGGCCGGTCCCATATTGCCATTGGATCCACCGGGGCTCGCTGTTTTCTCGGGTGGCCCGGGGGAAGCAGTTCCAGGTACTGTTGTCTGTGAGCTGCAGGTCGGCGGCAAACCCCGCGCATACCCTCACGGTACCGGGGTTGATCGAAACCACATCACGTGTCCAGACGATCACCTGCGTGTTGATCGGCACCACGCTTCCCCTCGGATTACACGCGTTAGCCGCGTCTATCAGCACATCGTATCCGCAATTGACAGAGGCCAGCGGATAGGTATGAGTCATCGTGACACCCCCGGGCCCCGCCTGAACATAGGTCTCTTCCGGCGTTCCATCACCCCATTGGACGAAGTACTGCGTCCCTGGAACCGACGCCAGGTAGATGGTCTGGATGTTTACGGTAAATGGTGCGCAGCCCCGGCTGCTGGTCAAAAAGGCAAAACCAGGCTCCAGTACTCCCCCGCACTGTGCCCAGGCCTGAAAAAAGCTACCCCCCAATAAAACCACGGCCAATAGCCAGCGGTAAAACTTCATCACTTTGCCCATGCTCGATTGATTTCCAAGCAATTAAGGCCAGCATAAGACGGTAATTAATAAGGCAGGAAGTGACTACCGGCGTCAGGTAGCAGATGAAGCGTCAAAGGAGGCGACGAAACGACAAAACGGGAGATAACCGCAACCGTCCGGGAGGTTACTTGCCCCAGAAACCCGGGTTACGGCCTCCCGTAGGGCAAGGAATCAGGCGGTTGCGTTTCTTCACGCCGCGGCTGATGGGCTTTGAACTGAACTCGTACATGAGCGAGATCTCATGTGCCCCGCCCGAAGCGGTGGCTATCGGTGAAATGTTGAAGTCATAGCTATAACCCACGGTCAATTTGTCGAGATACATCCCCAACTGCAGGACCAGGGCATCGTGGTTGACAGAGCCGATCACGCTCTCTTCCCAGGGCTTGCCCCGGTACCAAAGTCCGATAAACACGGGGTCGATATGGTAATTCAACCCGAAGTTGAACTGGGTAATACCTCCTTGGGACTGGTAGATGAACGACGGGGTGAGGTACGAAACCCTTGCCGAAGTCCTGAGGCCACCGGTAAGCGGTATGCGAGCTCCACCATGTACCGTCACCTTCATGGGCAGCCGGGTCACATCGTTCAAAATGGACATGTTCGGCTCATTGAGGTGATTCACTGCCAATCCAAACCAATAGATGGAGGAATACACAATGAATCCGGCGCTGAAGTCGAAATACTGCTGGTTGCCCAACCGGTTCAGGTCGGGATCCAGTGACTGGTTATTGTATTCCAGCCCGTCGCCCATCGTCAGCTTGCTTCGATCCAACCCGTTGATGCCGTAGCCGAACGCCAACCCGGGTGAGAACATCCAGTTCTTGTTCAACTGAAGCTTGTAGCTGTACAGGAGGTTTACGTTAGTCGTCCTCCATCCTGCCGACCCCATTTTGTCGGTGGTAGCCAGGATGCCGAAACCGCTGCTCAGCTCGTTTACCCAGATGTCGTAGGAGGCCGCAAAGGTGGAGAAGGCCTGGGGCAGGTTGGGCCATTGCAGGCGGTGGTTGAATGTAAGCCGCTGCTGGGGGGTCACCCCGGTAAATCCCGGGTTCAGGTAGAGGGGCGACTGGTAGTATTGGGAGAATTGCGGATCCTGTCCGAAGGCCACTGAGGCCATCAGCAGAAAGAAACCCAACCAAACATTACGCCATCCTCTCATACCTATAAAATTACCGGATCATAGTTACATCACCAATTTGTGTCGATCGCTGCCCGTCGGACAGCCGCACGGTCAATTTGTACACATAAACCCCAGCCGGCAACAACTTGCCGTCCGCGCTGTATCCATCCCAGCCGATCTGCGAGCTGTTGCTTTCAAAGATCAGGTTACCCCACCGGTCGTAGATCTGCAGGTTATACTCATCCGCACCTTTCACGATGGGCAAGAAAACGTCGTTGAATGTGCCGTTGCCCGACTGACCGCCGCTGGGACCTGTCGTGCTGGGCGTAAACGCGTTGGGCACCTTGGTGATACCACCCTGCCGTGCCTGCACCTGGTGCTTCACGGTATCCCTGCACACCACGTTGTTGCCATGATCATAATTGACAAACATGGTGACCTCATAGATTCCCTCGACCTTATAGATATGAATAGGCTCTTCGTACGTCCCCTTGGTCCGGTCGTTATGAGTTCCCGGGGGAACAGCCTGGTCGTTGGAAGGAGCCGGCGGAGAACTCAGTACATCGCCGTCACCAAAGTCCCAGACGAACTGCAGCTTGTCAGGGTTGTCGCTGAAGTTAAAGATCTGCATCTCGGTATCCGGCACGAACACTATGTCCGGACGGGCGTCAAAGGACGCGATGGGCTTGCCATAGACCGTAACCGTCACATCCGGTGCGGTGGCCGTCTGGCCAGTCTGTGAACTGGAGGTACGCAGCTTCACGCGATACTCTCCTTCCGACTGGAGGTTAAACTCAGGGAACACACCACTCGAGGTAGCCACCACCCTGTTGTTCTCGTCGACCACGGTCCATTCGATGATGTCGCCGGTAATCTGGGTCACGGCAGGATTCGTATCGACTGAGATCTTGGCCGGGAAGCAGGACTCCTTGGGATTCACGTCAAATGTGGCGATCAGCGGCGGGAGAACGATGTTGATCTGCTTGGTGAACGTCGTCTGACACTGGCTTCGCGCGTTGTTCGTCACCGTCAGCGTGATCTCTTTCGGGCCGGGGCTGACATAGCGTACGGTAGCCGGGCTCATAGACGTGGAGTTGGCGGGCTGCGCATCTGCCCCGAAGACCCAGCTATAATTAAACGCCGCGGCATCCAGTATGGTCGAGGTATTGGTAAACGTTACCAACGACTCGCCGTTGACAAAGTCGGGCACTGTACCCTCGTTAAAGCCGGCCACCGAGTAACGGTACACCTGGATAGGCATGATCACCTCCGGAACCGGGCAACCCTGGGCATTGCTGGCCCGGAAGATTACTTCGTAGATGATCGGGTTAGAGGTGGTCGTATTGGTAAAGGCGTACGTCATATTAAACGTCGTACCCATGGCGGTTTCCGCGGTCTGACCCTGTACCCGGTACGACCAGCTGATGGTGGACGCCGTGGTACCCACACTGGAGTTAGTAAAGGTGATCGACTCGCCGCTGCATATCTCTGTGCGGTTAGGCAGCACGTTGAGGATCGGGTTCGGATAGATCGTCACCGTCTGGGCCGGGTTGCTCTTGAAGCATCCAGGGAACGGGGCCGGCAACTCGGTCTGCAGGGTCACTGGGTAGTTCAGCGTGCTGGACGGACTCAGGTTCGTGTACGTGTGCTTGATCACCCGGTTGGCAACCGTGGTGGTCGCCTGGTACACGGAATCTGCCGAATCACCGAAACGCCAGGTGTAAATCGTCCCCGCCACCTGGTTGTATTGGAAGGACACCACGTTCGGGCTGCAGGCAGCCGTCGGGGTGATGATCGAGAAGTTCGGATCCGTATCCCCTACGTTGACAACAAAGGGCACATTGAACGCCGTCGTACAACCCAATCCATCGGTTACCGAGGTGAGCGTATACGTGGTGGTCACCGCCGGCACGTGCGGCAATACCGCTACCGGAGGCTGGTTGGTCTTCACGATCGGGGCTCCTCCGTCGTTGTAGGTGAAGTTAAACGGAGCCCGGCCGCCGATATTGATCACGAGGTACTCCGTGCTGCCTTTGCAGATAAAGTCCGGCGAAGGAGTATTCAGCCATGAAGCAGTAATCTCCGGTGATACGGTCACGATCATGATCTTGCTGTCGCCCACGCAGCCTGCACCAGGGCCAGGGCCTGTCGGGGTAATGGTATAGGTGAGTGTAGCTTGGAATCCCAAGGTATTGCTCATCGGCTGGTTGATGACATTGCCGCTTCCGGTGGCAGGAACACCAAGACCACTGGGATCATCCACGGTCCAGGCATAGGTCACGCCGATACCCACGTTGCTGGTAAGCGGAATATTGAGAGTGCTGCCATGGCAGATGGTAGTCGTAGCTGGAACACCGATTACCTGGGCTTTCGGGTTCACCGTGACATTGATCGCAACCGGCGTACCGGCACAACCGGCAGCCTGCGGAGTTACCGTATAGGTCACCGTCTCAATGTTATTGCCGCTGTTAAAGAGAATCTGGAAGATTCGGTCGCCGGCGCCGGCACTTTCACCGGTGATGGTAGCCGGAGCCGAGACGGTCCACGTCGATACAGTCGTGGCCACATCGGTCGTCAGGGTAATATCGACCACATCGCCACTGCAGATCTGCGCCTGCGGAGAGGGCACGACGGTCGGCCGGGGATTTACGGTCACCACCGAAACCACGTCATCGCCAACACAGCCTGCACCACCGTTGAAGCGGGGGCGGAAGGTATACGTTACCGTCTGGGCCGTCGTCGTCGGGTTGCTCAGCAGGTCATTGAGGGTCGCGCCATTGGCGAACACGGTGCCGTTGGCCGATGCGCCGGTAACACCGCCCGTCGCTACTGCAGACACCAGGAGGAATTCAACCGTTCCCGCAGAAGGAGTGGTCGGCGAAGTGAGTGATATCGCTGTAGCGACGCCTTCGCACACGGTCTTCAGCGAAGCGGCTACAAGTTTCGGTTTGGGTTCTACGGTGACGACAACAATGGCAGGTGTGCCTGCGCAGCCAATGCCTGAAGAGGCGCCTGCAGCAATCGGCGTGATGGTATAGGTCACCGTAGCCGCCGCATTCGAAGTGTTGACGAGGTTGTCAGTGATCTTGTAATTCTCTGCCAGGCCGCTGAGTGCCGGCACAAAACCGGTGATCTGCGTTCCGATGGACGACACCGCAGTATAATTGAAGGTGATCACCCCGGCCGAAGGATTCGTCGGCGAAATCAACTCGATGTCGGTAAGGTCAGTTCCGTTACTGCTGCCGCTGCAAACCGTCGGCTTCAGGTTGATGGGCGCAGCTGCCGGGACAGGCTCAACCGTCAGGATAATGTCTTCCTGGGGTCCGATACACCCTGCTGCGGAAACCGGAGCCACGCGGTACGTAACCGTGAGCGGGGCGTTGGTAGTGTTGGTGAACTGGTCAGCATTGACATAGCCGGTTCCGACTGCGTTGGCAGGGAACGCGGCGTTGCCCCCGGCCGGTGTCAGCCCGGCTTGCGGCGTCACGCTGATCAAGTTGTACGAAGCCGCCGCGACGCTGGCTGCCGTGGTGGAGAAGACAATTCCTGATGCCGTGTTGGTGCACACGATGCGGTTCAGGGTATTGGCGAGGTCAGGCGACGGGTTGATGGTCAGGGTCACCGTGCCTTCAGGTCCCACGCAACCGGCGGCGGTCACCGGAGCGATCTTGTAGGTGGCCGTCAGAACGCCACTTGTGGTATTGACATAGACATCATTGAAGATGGCGTTAGCCGGCTTGTTGTTTCCGATGCCGGTATTGGCTCCTCCGGCTGTCAGGCCAGGGAACAGGATGGAATTGATGTTGTAGGAAACGGCAGCTACCGATCCTGCAGCCACGCCCAGGGTCACGCCTGAAGGCAGTCCGCTGCACACCGGTGTAGGGTTCAGGAGCGGGTCGAGGGTGGGTTCGGGGTTCACCGTCACATCATAATCCAGCGGGTCACTCAGGCAACCGGAAGCGCTGGTCGCCTGGATGGTGTACCGTACCGTCACGGGAACAGCGGAAGTGTTGGTGTAGCGGTCATTTCGAACCAGGTCGATGCTGCCTACCGCCCCAATCAAGGTATTGCCACCGGCGGCGGAGAACCCGGCCGGCAAGGCTACACCGAAGGGGCCACCATTGCTGTACTGGATTTGCAGGAGCTGATAGGTCGCAGCGCCTACCGAGACACCATCGGTGCCCAGCACAATGTTGGTAATGCTGTTGCCCGAAGTGTTGGAGCTACAGATCGCCGGGAAGCCAGGGTTGGAGAGCACCGGCTCGGGGTTGATAGTAAACTCAACCAGGAGAGCGTCACCGATACAGCCGTTGGTACCGTTGGGAACTACGCTGTAAACCACTTTCTGCGGGGTGGCTGTGGTATTGATGTACGAATCGTTCTGGATCACGTTGGCTGCCGAACCGCCGCCGCCGATCAGGCCGAGCGGGCGGCCACCGGTAATGCCGGCGTCTTTGCTTACCACGGTAACGTTATAGCTCGCTGCACCGATGGAGACGCCATTGGTGGCCAGCAGTTTACCATAGACTTCGCCGCTGCACTTGGTCTCATTGAGGGTGGTGGCTACCACCGGCTCCGGCTGCACCGTGATGCTGATCTGGAAGGTATTGCCCGGGCATCCATTGGTACCGGTAGGCGTTACCGTATACACAACCACTTCATTGGCACTGGTCACGTTGTTGAGCAGGTCATTGATCAGCGCACCCGTCTGGGGAGTAGTGCTTTCGCCCGTCACATTCGGGTTGGGAGCGGCAAACCAGCTGAAGGTTGCCAACTGACCATTACCAAAGGTGTTCAGGTTATTCTGAAGGTCATAACCCACGGCGATATCGCTGCAGACCGTCTTCGTATCGTTGGCACCCACGGGCTCGGAACGAATGGTCACCGTAATGGTAAACGGATCGCCAACCACACCATTGGTACCGGTGGGGGTTACCGTATAGACCACCACCTGGTCGACACCCGTCACGTTGTTGATCACATCATTCAGGGTACCCCCTGCCTGCGGAGCCGTGCTTTCACCGGTGACGAGCGGGTTGTCAACGGCGACCCACACAAACGTGGCGGGAACCCCGTTGCCGACGCTGTTCACATTGTTCTGCAAGCTGTAATTGTTCGCCACGTCGCTGTTGATCGTAAGCGCATCGTTGACGCCCACCGGTTCAGGCAGCACCGTTACCGTGATGATAAACGGATTGCCTGCGCAACCGGCCAGGCTGGTCGGGATGACCGTATAGGTAACGGTCTGGTTCGAGTTGGTGACGTTATTGAGCACATCGGTGATGAGGGCACCGGTCTGCGGTGTGGTGCTCTCCCCTCCTACGTTGCTGTTGATGGAAGCCACCCAGCTGAAGGTCGCAGCCAGGTTGTTCCCCACCGTATTCACGTTGTTCTGCAAATCGTAGTTGAGAATGATATCACTGTTGATGTTAACCGACTGGTTGGCCCCCATCGGTTCCGGCTGAACAGTCACGCTGATGGTGAACGGATTGCCCGGGCATCCGTTGGTACCCGTGGGCGTCACCGTATACACCACTACCTGGTCGACATTGGTCACGTTGTTGAGAACGTCCGTAATGATTGGCCCAGCCTGGGCTACGGTGCTTTCACCCGTTACGCTGCCATTGGGAGCTGCCACCCACGAGAAATTCGACGAGAAGCCGTTACCCAGCGTGTTGATGTTATTCTGCAGGTTGTACGTGACGGCCTGGTCGCTACAGATCGTTTTGACATCGTTGGCGCCAACAGGCTCCGCCCCGATCGTTATCGTAATGATGCTGGCATCACCAAGGCAGCCGGTGGCGGAGACCGGAACAACCGTGTATTGGACCGTCAGCGGCACCAGCGTGGGGTTGGTAAATACGTCGTTGGCAAGATAAATAGGTGCCACGCCATTGGCAGGAACCGCGGCATTGGAACCGCCCGGCACAAGACCGGCCGACACGTTGATGGCCGTAATGTTGTAGTTGGCTGCAGGAGCTGATGTTCCCGTCGTGGCTAACGTGAGGCCGATGGCTACATCACTGCACTTCGCTGCATCGAGGCCCGTGGCCACCACCGGCTCGGGCTGAATCGTAAGCGTAATCACCTTGGCATCACCCAGGCATCCAGCCGCGCTAACCGGAACCACGGTATAGGTGACGGTCAAAGGAGCTGCCGTGGTATTGGTATAGAAATCCGCGGCGAGGTAATTATCAGCCACACCCGTAGCAGGCACCACGCCGTTTGTACCGCCGGCGAGGAGACCGGCCGATATCGTGCGGTTGGTAATGTTGTACGTGCCTGCTGCTACCGAAGTACCATTGGTATTCAGGGTCAGGCCGATCGCAATATCACTGCACACGGTGGCGTCGAGGCCATTGGCCACCACCGGTTCAGGATCAATGGTCATGGTCACTACCACGGCGTCGCCCAGGCAGCCCGTGCCACTCACAGGCACAACGGTGTAGGTTACGGTAAGCGGAACCGCACCCGTATTGGTGAAGCGATCGTTGAGGAGATAGTTGGCAGCTACCCCGGTGGCAGGAACCACCACATTGGTACCTGCAGGAACAAGGCCGGCAGCAATCGTCCGGGAAGTGATGTTGTAATTGGCGGCGGCTACGGAAACGCCGTTGGTCGCGAGCGTCAGGCTGATAGCCTGGTCACTGCACCGCGTCGCATCGAGGCTCGGCGACAGTACCGGCTCCGGGTTGATGGTCATCGTGATCACGCGAGGATCACCAAGACATCCGGCTGCGCTGACCGGCACAACCGTATAGGACACGGTCAGGGCTCCGTTGGTGGGATTGGTGAAGGCATCCGACGCGAGGTAGTTGTTCGCCACCGCTGCCGCCGGAACGGCCGCATTGGTACCGGCAGCGACCAACCCTGCGGCGATGGTGCGCGAGGTAATGTTGTAGCTCGCCGCAGCCACGGAGGTGCCGTTGGTATTCAATGTCAGGCCAATGGCATTGTCACTGCATACCGTCGCATTGAGGCTGGCCGAAACCACCGGTTCGGGGTTGATCGTCACGGTAATGACCCTTGGATCACCCACACACCCGGCGGCGCTGATCGGCACTACGGTATAGGTAACGGTAAGCGGCGTCGCCCCCGTGTTGGTGAACTGGTCGCCACTCAGGTAGTTGGCAGCCACTCCGTTGGCGGTCACCACGGCATTGGAGCCGGCAGCCGTCAATCCTGCGCTGATGTTGCGTGCGGTGATATTATAGTTGGCTGCCGCAACGGAAGTCGCTTCCGTATTGAGCACCAACCCGATGGCCACATCACTGCACTGCGTGAGGTTCAACGACGCGGAAACAACCGGTTCGGGCGCAATGGTAATCGTAATCACCTGAGGATTGCCTACACAACCAGAGGCACTTACGCCAACCACCGTATAATCAACGGTCAGCGGGGCGTTGGTAGGGTTGGAAAACTGGTCCAGGGCGAGGTAGCCGGCGGTTACTCCATTGGCAGGAACAACGGCGTTGGTGCCAGCGGCCGTCAGACCCGGGGCCAGCACGACGCCGGTGACGTTATAACTGGAAGCGGCCACCGATGCACCTGTGGTGTTCAGCGTCAGTCCGGTAGCCACGTCACTGCAGACGGTGGCATTCAAGGTGGTGGATACGATCGGTTCCGGGCTGATGGTCATCGTGATCACGCGAGGATCACCGACACAGCCATCCGCACTGACGCCAACCACGGTGTAGGTTACGGTCAACGACGCATTGGTAGTGTTGGTAAAGACATCACCCGCCAGGTACCCGGCTCCCACTCCCGCCGCAGGGACAACCGCATTGGCGCCTGCAGGGACAAGGCCGGCGGCGATGGATTGTGCCGTAATGTTGTACGTCGATGCCGCCACCGACACCCCGTTTGTATTCAGGGTAAGGGCAATGGGCAGGTCGCTGCAAATCGTTGCGTTCAACCCGGCAGAGACTACCGGTTCAGGGTTAATGGTAACTACCACCGTCATCGGATCGCCAAGGCATCCTGCCGCGCTTACGGGCACGATCACGTACGATGCCGTCCGTGACACATTACCCGTGTTCGTGAACATGTCGCCGGCCAGGTAGTTGGCGGCCACGCCCGTCGCCGGTATTACGGCATTTGTACCTGCCGCGGTCAGGCCTCCGGAAATGGTTACGCTGGTAATATTATAAGTGGCTGCCGCTACCGATACACCATTGGTGTTCAGGGTCAATCCTGTAGCTGTATCGCTGCATTGAGTCAGATTCAGCGCGTTGGATGCTACCGGCTCCGGAGCAATAGTTATTGTGATAACGCGGGTGTCTCCAACACATCCGGCCGCACTGGTCGCTAACACCGTATACGTTACCGTGAGCGGCACCGCACCGGTGTTGGTAAATCGATCGGAAGCCAGGTAATTATTTCCTACGCCCGTCGCAGGCACCGGGGCATTCGTTCCCGCAGGAACCAGTCCGCCGGCAATCGTACGGCTCACAATGTTGTAGTTTGAGGCCGCCACGGAAACGCCATCCGTATTGAGGGTAAGCCCGATGGCTACATCACTGCAGACCGTAGCATCCAGTGCCGGGGATATCACCGGTTCCGGGTTAATGGTCATGGTGATCGTCCGGGTATTTCCAAGACATCCTGCCGCGCTAACCCCAGCCACTGTGTAGACTACAGTAAGAGGAGCTGCGGTGGGATTCGTAAATACATCGTTCGCCAGGTAGTTGCTGGCGACGCCGGCAGCAGGGACAACGGCGTTGCCTCCATTGGCGACCAGGCCCGGTGCGATGGCTATCGCGCTCACGTTGTACGTGGCAGCAGCCACAGAAGATCCGTTGGTATTCAGGGTGAGCCCGACGGCCAGGTCACTGCATACCGTCGCATCCAGCGTGGTGGACACCACCGGCTCAGGGTTGATCGTAACCGTAATGACCTTGGAATCACCTGTGCAGCCGCTAGCACTCACCGGAACCACCGTATAGGTAACTGTCAACGGTGTCGAACCGGTATTGGTGTAGGTATCCGCGGCGAGATAGTTGGCGGCCACGCCATTCGCGGTGATGACTGCATTGCCGGCACCAATGGTAAGCCCGGCGGAAACTGATCGCGCGGTGATATTCCAGGAAGATGCGGCGACGGAAGTTCCATTGGTGGCCAGGGTAAGGCCGGTGGCCACATCGCTGCATTGAGTCAGATCCAACGTGTTGGATACGACAGGCTCAGGGTTGATGGTGATCGTGATTACCTGCGGATTACCCACGCAACCGGCCGCGCTGATACCGGCCACCGTGTACGTCAAGCTGAGAGGAACCGCACCAGTGTTGGTGAACCGGTCGGCAGACAGGTAATTGGCGGCTACGCCATTGGCAGGTACGGCCACGTTGGTTCCGGCGGCCACAAGACCAGGGTCAATGGTCCTGGCGGTGACATTGTAGCTCGCCGCAATCACCGACGTGCCACTGGTATTCAAGGTGAGTCCCACCGCCGCGTCGCTGCACACGGTGGCATCGAGCAGTGAAGAAACAACCGGTTCCGGCTGGATGGTGAGCGTGATGACACGGGAGTTGCCCACGCAGCCCGCGGCGCTAACCGGCACCACGGTATACGTAACCTGCAGGGAGCCGCTGGTTGTATTCGTAAAGACATCCGAAGCAAGGTAACCGGCCGCTACCCCGAACGCAGGAACAGCAGCGTTGCCACCACCCGCCACCAGGGCGCCAGCTACCGTGGAAGAAGTGATGTTGTAGGTTGCCGCCGCAACGGATGACCCGTTGGTATTCAACGTCAGGCCTGTGGCAATATCACTGCACAACGTGGCATCCAGTGAAGGAGACACGACAGGTTCCGGGTTGATCGTCATGGTGATCGCCTGGGGATCGCCTAAGCAGCCCGCAGCACTCACCGGCACTACAGTGTACACCACGGTGAGCGGAAGGGCTCCCGTGTTCGTGAAGATATCTCCCGACAAGTAGTTCACTCCCACCCCGTTTGCCGGGACGACGGCATTGCCGCCTGCAGCCGACAAACCTGCCGCAATGGTGATACCGGTGATGTTGTAGTTGGCCGCCGCGACAGACGAACCATTCGTATTGAGCACCAGCCCTGTAGGCGAATCACTGCAAACTGTGCCATTCAATGTATTGGCCACCACCGGCTCAGGATTGATGGTGATGGTGACCACCTGAACATCTCCCAGGCATCCCGCGGCGCTGCGAGCGCGCACGGAATAGGTGACGGTAAGGGCAACCGCGCCGGTGTTGGTAAAGCGGTCGAGGGCCAGGTAGTTGCTACCTACTCCGCTTGCCGGGACGGCGACGTTGGAACCTGCGGCCACCAACCCGGGGGCAATGGTGCGGGAAACAATATCATAGTCGAGTGCAGCCACCGAAGTGCCATTGGTTGCCAGGTTCAACCCGATGACGGCATCACTGCAGACCGTTGCGTTGAGCGTCGTGGCCACCACGGGCTCGGGGTTGATTGTCATGGTGATCACCCGAGGGTTACCCAGACAACCCGATACGCCCACACCCACAACAGTGTACGTCACCGTGAGCGGCAAAGAGCCTGTGTTCGTATAGGTATCCGCCGCGAGGTAGTTGGCCGGGGCATTGTTGAAAGGAACTACTGCATTGCCGCCGCCGGCCACCAGCCCGGGGGCTATCGTACGTGCCGTAATGTTATAGTTGGCCGCCGGTGCCGACGAGGCATCCACCGCGAGTGTCAGACCAACACCCGCATCGCTGCAGACCGTCGCATCGAGGTTGTTGGCCACAATGGGTCCGGCATCAATGGTCACCGTAATCGTCTTCGCATCACCGAGGCAACCGGAGGCACTCACGGGGACGACCACATACTGAACGGTGAGGGACAACGAAGTGCTGTTGGCGAAGGTGTGATTGGACAAATAGTTGGCCGCTACACCCATGGCAGGAACCGCCACATTACCGCCGGCAGCAACGAGGCCCACCGACGTCGTTTGCGACATGATGTTGTAATTGATCGCGGGTTCGGAGGTGCCATTGGTGCCCAGGACAAGCCCAATAGGCACGTTGCTGCACTGGGTAAGATCCAGTGTGTTGGATACGACTGGCTCAGGGTTGATGGTTACCGTGATCACCTGTTGGTTGCCCAAGCATCCAGCGGCGCTGGTCGCCTCCACCGTGTAGGTGACGGTGAGTGGTGCATTGCCTGTGTTGGTAAACCGGTCAGAGGCCAGGTAATTCGCCGCCACGCCGTTGGCAGGTACCACCGCGTTAGTACCGGCAGCGGTCAGTCCACCGGCGATATTCCTGCTGACAATATTATAGTTGAACGCCGCCACGGACGTTCCGTTGGTGTTGAGCACGAGGTTCGTCGCGATATCGCTGCACACCGTGGTGTTCAGGGTTGTCGACACGACCGGCTCCGGGTTGATGATCATCGTGATCACGCGGCTGTCACCCAGGCAGCCGTCCGCACTCACACCCGCAACCGTATAGGTCACGGTAAGCGGCACGGCACCGGTATTTGTATACACATCGTTGGCCAGGTAGCCCGCTGCGACGCCAAGCCCTGGAACAGGAACATTGGCTCCGCCGGCGGTAAGTCCGGCGGCAATGGCGCGGGCTGTCACGTTATAGCTGGCGGCAGCAATCGAAGAACCGTTTGTATTCAAGGTCAATCCGATGGCCACATCGCTGCATACCGTCGCATCGAGGGTAGCCGCAACCACCGGCTCCGGCCGGATGGTCACCGTGATAACCTGCGGATCGCCTGTGCAGCCCGTTGCACTGACAGGAACCACCGTGTACGTCACGGTAAGCGGGACTGCGCCATTGTTCACAAACAAGTCGTTGGCCAGGTAGTTGGCCGCCACGCCTGTTGCCGTGACCAACGCGTTGCTGCCACCCGGCGTTAAGCCTGCCTGGATGGTACGTGCCGTAATATTGTAGGTAGCCGCCGCTACGGAAGTTCCATTGGTGTTGAGGATCAACCCGGTAGTTACATCACTGCAGACCGTCGTGTTGAGGAGCGTAGACACCACCGGCTCCGGGTTCACCGTAATGGTGATGACCACGGGATCGCCCTGGCAACCGGAAGGACTGATGGGAACTACTGTGTAGGTAACCGGAAGAGCGCCAGCACCGGTGTTGGTGAACCTATCGGTGGCGAGATAAGCAGCGGTTACACCGTTGGCCGGTACAGCCACGTTGGTGCCCGCCGGGGTAAGCCCGGGATCGATGGTCCTGGCCGTAATGTTGTACGTAGCGGCTGACACGGACGCTCCGTTTGTCGCCAGCGTCAGCCCGGTAGCCACATCACTGCACACCGAGGCATTCAGCGTCGGGGAGACAACGGGTTCCGGGTTGATGGTGATGGTAATGTTGCGGGGATCTCCGGCACATCCTGCGGCGCTTACCGGGACAACCGTGTAAACCACCGTCAACGGGCTAGCTCCATTGTTGATGAACACGTCAGCCGCGAGGTAGCCTGCCACTACCCCGTTGGCAGGAACGATGGCATTGCCCACGGCAGCGGTGAGGCCCGGCGCAATGGTACGAGCAGTAATGTTATAGTTCGCCGCCGCCACCGATGTACCGTTGGTGTTCAAGGTCAAACCTGTAGCCTGGTCGCTGCAGAGTGCGGCATCCAGCAACGTGGACACCACCGGCTCCGGATTGATGGTCTGCGTGATAACCATCGGCGCTCCCACACACCCGCTGGCGCTTACTCCCACCACCGTGTAAGTGACGGTCAGCGGTCCTGCAGTCGTGTTGGTGAACGCATCGGCAGCGAGGTAGTTGGCCGCCACCCCGTTGGCCGGCACGAAGGCATTCGATCCGGAAGGCGTGAGCCCGGCAGAAATGCTGCGAGCCGTAATGTTATAGGTGGCCGCTGCTACCGAGGTGCCGGTGACGGACAGGGTCAACCCGGTGACCGCGTCGCTGCAATGCGTCGCGTCAAGTGTGGACGAGATGACCGGCTGAGGATTGACGGTGATAACCACCGTCCGCGCCGTGCCCACACAGCCCGCGCCGCTCGTGGGCGTAATGGTATACGTGGCCGTGATCGGGGCATTGGTCGTGTTAGTCAGGACGTCATTGATGTGAATGGTGCCTGCCGGGCCGCCGGTCACCGGTCCGGGCGATGGCGTTCCTTGCGCAGGTCCGGCCGACATCACCGGTGCAGGCCAGGTAAACGTTGTTCCTGCCGGGAAGGTCAGCGGGCTCAGGAGGATCTCGTAGCTGGTAGACGCCCCGGAACAGATCGTCTTGGTCTGCGGGGTTACCAGTACCGGCTCCGGATTTACCGTAACCACAACATCCTGTGGCGCGCCCGTACAGTTGGGTGCGGCGATGGCTACCGGCGTCACACGATAGGTGACGGTTCCGGAGAAGCCCGATGTGTTACTCAGCACTTCGGAGATATTTCCAGTGCCTGAGTTGCCCACCAGCGTACCCGTCACACCGCCGGTGATGTTGATGACCGTCCAGTTGAAGGTGCTGGGCACAAGCGGGTTGGTGGTGAACACCAGCGAGGGCGTGTTGCCGGAGCAGATGGTATTCGTGCTGGACGAAGTCATCACCGGGCGGTCTGCCGCCGCGACGTTAAGCGTTACCGGTGTACCCGAACAGCCCGATGCACTTACTTCATTGAGCGTAATGTCCGCGCTGGCCAACAAACCAAAATCAACCGTGATAGTCTGGAGCCCTACTCCGCTGGAGGCACTCACGATCGTCGCCCCAGATGCTGACCAGTTATAGGTTGAAGTGGGATTGAAGATACCGGCCGGTACGCTGAAGTTGACGCCGGTTTGGTTTTTGCAAACTACGGTAGGGCCGTTGATGGTCAACGCACCGGGTGCAGGAGCAACGGTAATGGGAAGTGTGTTGGCGGTACCAACGCAGCCGTAAACATTGGTCTCCACGACAGAGATCGGAAGGGCGGCGCCGACGGTCGGGAAACTAAGGAGAACGAAGAAGTTCGGTGAATTGGTACCTCCGCCGCCAAATACGGTGAACTGCGGGGGTATTGTCCAGGTAAAAGTTGACCCGGCGTTCGGGGTAACCTGGTACAGTATGATGTTGGTCGGGCTCACACACACCGTACCAGGGCCACCGATCGGGTTAGCCACTGGGAGCGGGTTGATCGTGACGACCACGTTGGAAGTAGCTCCCAAGCAACCGGCGCCGCTCGTCGGGGTGATCGCGTAGGTCGCGGTGATCGGTGCACCGGTGTTGTTGACCAGTACATCATTGATATGGATTGTTCCCGCCGCGCCCATTGGCACATTGTTGCCAAATGTGCCCTGCGGCGCACCCGCCGACATCGTGGGTACGGGCCAGTTGAACACCGTTCCGGCGGGAGCGTTGGCAGGGCTCAGCAGCACTTCGAGGCCGACCGCCTGGCCACTGCAAATTGCTTTTGTTTGTCCGGCGGGGATGACCGGCGCCGGGTTGACGGTGATCACGATGGGCTGCATGGTACCTGAGCATCCTGCGGCGGAAGGCGTCACGTTGTAGGTCACGGTGATCGGCGCACCTGTAGTATTGGTCAGCACCTCCGTGATGTGGTTGGTACCGGGACCGCCCATGGCAACATTCAATCCGGCAGATCCTTGGGCAGGACCACCAGAGACTGTCGGTACCGGCCAGTTGAATACTGTGCCGGCAGGCAGGTTCAGCGGCGACATGAGGATTTCCAGGTTGACCGGGCTGCCGCTGCAGATCGTCTTTACCTGGGCGGGGACAATGACAGGTGCCGGGCGGACCGTAATCACGATGGGTACCGTAGCACCCGTACATGAACCGAGAGCGCCACCCGGACCGACCGGTGTGACCTGATAGGTTACTGTGATGTCGGCTCCTGACGTATTCGTAAGCACATCACCAATTTGCGCGGTGCTAGGAACTGCCCTGGCCGTTGCCGGGCCAGCGCCGTCGGGATCGGGCCAGGTAAACAATGTACCTGCGGGAAGCCCTGCCGGAGAAAGTGTTATGGGATGATTGACTGCCTGTCCACTGCATATCGTCTTCGTTTGACCCGCCGCCAC
>JAEUUE010000092.1 GCA_016787605.1 Cyclobacteriaceae bacterium | reverse complement strand
ACGCTACTCTAGGATCCGTATTGCTACAAATCTTACCGTTCAGCTTGCATGTATTAGGCCTGCCGCTAGCGTTCATCCTGAGCCAGGATCAAACTCTCCATAGTATTAATCCTTCACAACTTCTCCCTCCACCTTCGCAGGATTCAGAATCCGTTGCATTATTCAATTCTCTGGCTTCATTGGTCTAGGGTCTGCCTTATTCTCATAAAACAAACCCAGAATCAACTCGCTCATACCCTCTATCGAGTATAAGCGGGTCCGCTATCAATCTCATTGTATTCAAAGAACGTTTGACTCCTCGCGCCAGGTTTAACCCCGGCGTTTCGGGTCATCGCGACTTCCAAAGAAATCTGGCCTTATCAGCCCCTTTCTGCGCTCCAGAAAGGCCCTTTTACAAATGGGAGTGCAAAGGTAACAGGCAAAATCAATTAAGCAATGCCTGATTTTGAAGATTTTTAGAGCCTGTGGGCTACTTCCGGAACCGGTGGATGGTCTCCGTACGGTCTGGACCGGTGGAAATCAGCGAGATAGGAACCCCCAGGCGGCCCTCCAGGAAGACCACATAGTCGATCAATTCTTTGGGCAATTCCTTTTCCCCAAGGCCCTTCAGGGTGCAATGCCACCCTTTTAGCTCCTCGTAAATGGGGGTGATCCTCTCATGGGTGAGCTCATAAGGCACCTGCTCGGTCACCGTGCCGTCGGCCAGCTGGTAGCGGGTACAGGCCTTGATCGTAGGAAAAATACTGAGCACGTCGGCCTTCATCATCAACAACTGGGTTACCCCGTTGATCATGATCGAGTACTTCAGCGCCGGGAGGTCAATCCACCCGCACCGTCGCGGACGGCCGGTCGTGGACCCAAACTCATTGCCCACCTTACGCATCGCTTCGCCCTCCTCGTTCAACAACTCTGTCGGAAAAGGACCGCTGCCAACCCGGGTGCTGTAGGCTTTGAAGATGCCATACACTTCCCCGATGTGGCGGGGCGCTACACCCAGGCCCGTACAAGCCCCGGCCGTCACCGTATTTGAACTGGTCACAAACGGGTAGCTCCCAAAATCGATATCCAACAACGATCCCTGGGCCCCTTCGGCAAGGATCGATGAGCCCTGGGTCAGTTCACGGTTGAGGAAATACTCGCTGTCGATCAGTTGAAACGTCTTGAGAAACTCAACGGCCTCCAGGAACTGACCTTCCATTTCCGGCCAATTGAAAGTCACGTCGTGATGCTTAAGGATATCCATGTGGACATCCACGAGCTTTTGGAATTTCTCTTTGAAGGAACTCGACAAGATATCACCGATCCGGAGTCCCTGCCGGCCAATCTTGTCCTGGTACGAGGGACCTATCCCCTTAAGGGTGGACCCGATCTTGCCTTCGCCTTTTGCTTTTTCCTGGGCCTGATCCAGCAACCGGTGCGAGGGAATAATCAGCGTAGCCTTCTTGGAAATGAAAAGATTGGACCTGACATCCAGGTTAAAACGGGACAATTTCTCGATCTCTGACCGAAAAACGATGGGATCCAGTACCACGCCATTCCCGATCACGTTGCGCGTCTTCGGGCGGAAGATTCCCGAGGGAATCTGGTGCAGCACATGCTTGATGCCGTCGAATTCAAGGGTATGACCGGCGTTCGGGCCTCCCTGGAAGCGGGCCACCACGTCGTAACGGGGCGCCAGGACATCCACAATTTTTCCTTTCCCTTCATCCCCCCACTGGAGGCCCAGGAGTACGTCCACTTTCATGCGTGATGGATCAATAATGTATTCGGTCTGCCATTTCCATGAGGACCTATTTCCGGGTGCCCGTGATCACCTCTTCCTCATTCCGGATCACCTGGAAGATGGCATTCAACTTGGTGATGGCCAGGAGTTTTTTGACGCTCTCCGACGGATTCATCAGGTAGACCTCGCCGCCCTTGTTGCGGAACTTGGTCAGCAGGGTGATCAACACGCCAATCCCGCTGCTATTGATGTACCGCAGTGCGGAAATGTCGATAATGCAGGTGAGCACCTGGTGGCTGACGGCCTCATTGACGGCTTCCACCAGTCGCGTGTCTTTATCTTCCCCGATCAAATCGCCGGAAATTCGCAGGATCAGGGTATTGGATCGGATTTCCTGTGCAAAATTCATGACTTTTTGTTTTCGCAGTTTACCTTCTTGCAGTTGGCGTACAAAATTAAGGAGTGGTGAACAACTTCAAACTGCATCAGCTCCTCCACGGTATTCTGGATGGTCTGGATTCTCGGGTCGCAGAACTCGACCACCTTGTTGCAATCCAGGCAAATCAGGTGGTCATGCTGCCGCGAGCCGTAGCTCTTCTCATACTGGGCCTGGTTCTGGCCAAACTGGTGCTTGGTCACCAGGTCGCACTGGGTGAGCAAGTCGAGGGTGTTGTATACCGTTGCCCGGCTCACCTGGTAGCCCTTGTTCTTCATGTTGACATAAAGAGACTCCACATCGAAATGGCCGGGAATGGAATAGATTTCTTCCAGGATGGCGTACCGTTCCGGTGTCTTCCTCAGCTCCTTGTTTTCCAGGTAGGCGGTAAAGATGGTGCTTACTTCGTCGTAAAGCTTCTGGTTCAGCGGCATACCGGGTGTAAATATAGGAGATAACCGTCTACTGCGGCCGGCTCATCGTGGCGGAGTCAAAGCGCGATACCTTGACCACCCCCTCCACCTTTTCCAGCTTCTTGATCAACAAGTCGAGGTGGCGGGTGTCATTGACATAAAGCATGATTTCGCCGTCAAAAATGCCCTGGTTGCTTCGAAAGGCAATCGAACTCATGTTCACCTTGAGTTCCTCCGAAATGATCTTGGAAACGTCGTTGATCAGCCCCACCCGGTCGGTCCCCACCACTTTCAGACCCGTCAGGAAGGCAACTTCATGCTGCGAAGTCCATTTAGCCTTGATAACCCGGTGACCGTGATTGGACAGGAGTTCAGGGGCGTTGGTACAATTGGTGCGGTGGATCTTGATGCCTTCGTTCATGGTGACAAAGCCGAAGACTTCGTCGCCGGGGATAGGCGTGCAGCACTTGGCCAGTTTGTATTCCACGACATCCATGTCTTCGCCGATGAGCAGAATGTCTTCGTGTGGTTTCCGGGCGTGTGGCTCTCCCTCTCGCCGAATTTCTTCCACCTTGGGGCGCGGGGACTCCGGTTTGTATTCCTTGAAGCGTTTAAGTTCGGACAGCCCGATGCGACCGGTGGCCACTGCGTAATGCAGGTCTAGCTGCGAGTTCACGTTGAAGAACGTGCGCATGGCCTCAAAGACCTGGTTAGTCGAATCGATCTTCAGCTGCTTCATCTTGCGCTGCAGCACTTCCTTCCCCTCGTCGGCCAGCTTGCGTTTGGCCTCCTTCAGCAGGTCCTTGATTTTGGCTTTGGCCTTCTGGGTCACCACAAACCGGAGCCAGTCATCATTCGGCTTCTGCTTGGAGGAGGTAAGAATCTCGATCTGATCGCCGTTTTTCAGCGCGTGGTTGATCGGCACCAGTTTCTGGTTGACTTTGGCCCCGATGCATTTGGCTCCGATGTCGGTGTGAATGTCGAAAGCAAAATCCAGTGCCGTGGCTCCCGCCGGAAGGGTCTTGAGTTCGCCCCTCGGCGTGAAGACGAAGACCTCTTCGGTAAACAGGTTGCCGCGGAAATCGTCGACAAATTCGAGCGCCGTGGTATCCTGCTTCTCCAGCGTCTCGCGCACCCGCACCAGCCATTTCTCCAGGTTGGACTCCTGGTTGCTGATGCTGTCTTTATATTTCCAGTGCGCCGCATATCCTTTTTCGGCAATCTCGTCCATCCGTTTGGTCCGGATCTGCACTTCCACCCAATGGCCGTTCTTGGCCATCACCGTAGTGTGCAGCGACTCATACCCGTTGGCCTTGGGCGTGCTGATCCAGTCGCGCAGGCGGTCCGGATTGGGCGTGTAATAATCCGTCACGATGGAGTACACCTGCCAGCAAAAGCTTTTCTCCTGCTCCAGGGGGGAATCGATGATGATGCGGATGGCAAACAGGTCATACACCTCCTCATAGGGGATATTCTGCTTGCGCATCTTGTTATAGATGGAGAAGATCGATTTCGGGCGGCCCTTGATTTCGTAATCCACTTTCAGCCGGTCCAGCTCCTCCTTGATGGGCGCCACAAATTGTTTGATGAACTTGTTGCGCGTCGCCTTGGACTCATCGATCTTGTTGTTGATCTCGTTGTACACCGCCCCATCCGTAAACCGGAGGTAGAGATCTTCGAGTTCCGTCTTGATCGCATTCAACCCCAGCCGGTGCGCCAGCGGGGCATACAGGTAAATAGTCTCGGAAGCGATCTTCAGCTGCTTGTTGCGCGGCATGCTCTCGAGGGTGCGCATGTTGTGCAGCCGGTCGGCCAGCTTGATCAGGATCACGCGCACGTCTTCTGAAAGCGTGAAGAGCATTTTGCGGAAGTTCTCCGCCTGCTGCGACGTTCCGTATTCGAATACGCCGCTGACCTTGGTGAGACCGTCGACGATCTTGGCGATCTTTTTTCCGAACATCCGCTCGATGTCGGCCAGTTCGATGTCGGTGTCCTCGACGACGTCGTGAATCAGGGCTGCGATGATGGCGGTGGTTCCCAGGCCAATCTCTTCAACGCAAATCTCGGCAACGCTTAACGGGTGAAAGATGAACGGCTCGCCCGACTTGCGGCGCATGTCTTTATGCGCCTCCAGGGCCAGGGTAAACGCCCTCTTGATGAGCTTGGCATCATTTCCCTTGAGTACCGGCTTGCTCTTGCGAAGCAACCGCCGGTAGCGGTTGATGATCTCCCTTTTCTCCTCCACAGAATCCGTAACAGCCGAAGTCACCAAGATGATAGTCTTTTGGACTTCTATGGTAACGAATAATCTCTAAATTTGCACTCCTTTTCGCAAAAAGATTGTTGAAAAGGGGTTTCCTGCGGATGTAGCCCCGATAGGATGTTTGTCACATGTGGATGTGGCCCTTTCGACAAGCTCAGGGTAAACTCCATGGCAGCCGGCCAGGGAACGCATTCGACGAAAAGAGATTATGAGGGTCACATGCGGATGTGGCGTAATGGCACCCCGACCCGTCGGGGCAGACTTAGGATCCATTACCATCGCATCCCATGTTATTAGGCGGATGTGGCGTAATGGCAGCCGCGCCAGACTTAGGATCTGGTGCCGAAAGGCGTGGGGGTTCGAGTCCCTCCATCCGCACAGTGCTTATGGAGCGAACTGTTAGGATAACTGGTTCGAGCCTGCCCCGATCAAATCCGAAGGATTTGTGTCGGGGTCCCTCCATCCGGACAGGTGATACGGATCAGGTGCTTCATGGCAGACGGCCTGGAGGATTGAAAAGAAAAAGTGCTGCAGATGTGGCGTAATGGCACCCCGACTGCGGTCGGGACAGACTTAGGATCTGGTGCCGAAAGGCGTGGGGGTTCGAGCCTGCCCCGATGAAGCCCGGAGGGCTTTTGTCGGGGTCCCTCCATCCGCACTGAACAGTGACCGGTGACCAGTAGCCGGTGACCGGTAAACAGTAACCATAGCGGGGCCCATGACCCAGTAGATTGAAAGGAATTAGTAGTTAAACTCCATAACAGTGAACATTACACTTGATCAAGCGACACCCACCGAGGGCATCATCCGTATCCAGCTGGCCGAGACCGACTATCTTCCCAAAGTGGAGGAAAAAGTAAGAGAGTACTCGCGGAAGATGAACATCAAAGGCTTCCGCCAGGGAAAAGTACCCACCGGTGTGGTCCGTAAAATGTACGGCCGCACCATTCTGGTCGAAGAAGTCAATCACCTCCTCTCCCATTCGGTCTCCGACTATATCAAGGAAAAAAAGCTGACCGTTCTCGGCGACCCGCTTCCCAACCATGAGAAGGCCCGCCAGATCGACTGGGATAATCAGAAGGACTTCGAATTCGAGTTCCAGATCGGCCTGGTCGAGAATTTCAACATTGACCTCACCCCCAAGGTAAAGGTCACCTCCTATGTCATTGAAGTGGACGACAAGATCGTCCAGGAAACTATTGGCGACATGAAGCGCCGCTTTGGCAACGTGACCAACCCGGAAGTAAGCACCGCCGACGACAACCTCTTCGGAGAAGTTACTTCACCGGACGGAACCGCCAAATCCTCTTACCTCCAGATTCCCAAGCTGGCCAAGAACGAACAAAAGAAGTTTGTCGGACTCAAGAAGGACGATACGGTAAGCTTCGATGTGGAAAAACTGACGGATGATGCCGCTGTGCTTTCGCAGATCATGAACGTGACCGAGGAAGAAGCCGGTAACCTGAAGGGAACATATACCCTGAAAGTTACCAACATCAGCCACATGGAACCGGCGGAGATGAACCAGGAGCTCTTCGACAAGGTGTTCGGCAAAGATGTGGTGAAGAGCGAGGAAGAATTCGTCAACAAGATCCGCGAGACCATCAGCGAAAACTACCAGCGGGAAAGCAACCACCTCCTCGATCATGAAATCGAACATGCGCTGGTCGACCATACGAAGGTGAACATGCCCGACAACTTCCTGAAGTCCTGGCTGAAGGCTACCGGGGAGGGCAAGATCACCGACGAAGTGCTCGGGAAGGAATTCGAAGCCTACAAGAAAGGCCTCAAATGGGATCTCATCAAGAACAAGATCGCGGAAGAACTGAAGGTCAATGTGGAATCAGGCGAAGTGCGCGACCGCGCCAAGCACCTCATCGCCCAGCAGTTCGGCGGCCCCGCCATCATCGAGCAGCTTGGCGACAAGTTTGACGCCATTGCCGACAACTACCTCTCCGGCCAGGACGGCAAGGGAGAGAACTTCATGCGGGTGTACAACCAGGTACGCTACGAAAAGATCATGAAGGCGGTCAGGGAAAAGATCACGATCACCGAGAAAAAGGTGACCCTTGACGAGTTCAAGAAAGCCGCCGAGGCACACGTGCACTAAGGCTCCCCACAGACTCCCCGGGCGATCCCCGGGGAGTTCTTTTTTATCGGGGATTTATTCTCTAACATTGGATGTTATAAATCGACATTTGGGTAAACTAATTCTTACCCGAATGCGTCCTAAACAAAGTAACCACGTTGAAGCAAGCTATGGATAAGCACAATGAATTCAGAAAGTATGCCGTCCACCACCTTGGAATGAGCGGCAACACCGTCGACAGCTACGCGCAGAAGATTGAAAACATGACCCAATACGTCATCGAAGAACGCCCCGGCAACTTCCGGGCCATTGACGTATTTACCCGCCTCATCTCCGACCGGATCATCTTCCTGGGCATGGGCGTCGACGACCAGATCGCCAACCTCATCACCGCCCAGCTGCTGTTCCTGGAGTCGGCCGACCATAAGAAAGACATCATCATGTACATCAACAGCCCGGGCGGCTCGGTCTATGCCGGTCTCGGCATCTATGACACCATGCAATACGTGAGCCCGGATGTGGCCACGATCTGCACCGGCCTGGCCGCCTCCATGGGCGCCGTACTCCTGGCCTCCGGCGCACCCAAGAAGCGCTCGGCCCTGACCCACGCCCGTATCATGATCCACCAGCCTTCCTCAGGCATGCAGGGCACTTCCAAAGACATGGAGATCTCCCTCAAGCAAACCCTGGAAATCCGGGAAGATCTGTACAAAATCCTGGCGGTACACAGCGGCCAAACCTTCGAAAAGATCGAAAAGGACTCTGACCGCGACTATTGGATGCGGTCGACCGAGGCCAAAGAATATGGGCTCATCGACGAGGTGCTCTCCAAGAAGAAGTAACCCCCTTGCCCGGAGGTTGGCCAATTGGGTAAATAGTCAGTACCTTTGAATTTCGATCTTATCCCCGGATAGAACATGGCTGAAGTAACGTGCTCGTTTTGCGGAAGAAGCAAGAAGGACGTGGACCTGATGATCTCGGGCATCCATGCCCACATCTGCGACAAGTGCGTAACCCAGGCCACCCAGATCCTCCAGGAAGAAAAGAAAAACAAGGTGGAGGCGGGGAACACCCCCAACTTCAAGCTGATCAAGCCGAAAGAAATCAAGAAGTTCCTGGACGAATATGTCATCGGCCAGGACCAGGCGAAGAAGGTGCTTTCGGTGGCGGTCTATAACCACTACAAGCGCCTCATGCAGCGAAAGTCGGAGGTGTCCGACGTGATGATCGAAAAATCGAACATCATCATGGCCGGGGAAACGGGAACGGGCAAGACCTACCTGGCCAAAACCCTGGCGCGTATCCTCCAGGTACCCTTCTGCATTGCCGACGCCACCGTGCTCACGGAGGCCGGCTACGTGGGAGAAGACGTGGAGAGCATCCTCACCCGTCTGCTGCAGGCGGCCGACTACAACGTGGAGGCCGCCGAGCGCGGCATCGTGTATATCGACGAGATCGACAAGATTGCCCGGAAGTCGGACAATCCTTCCATCACCCGCGACGTTAGCGGCGAAGGGGTGCAGCAGGCTCTGCTCAAACTCCTGGAAGGAACACAAGTGAATGTACCTCCGCAAGGCGGACGCAAACACCCGGATCAGAAGATGATCACGGTCAATACGGACAACATCCTGTTTATCTGCGGCGGCGCCTTTGAAGGATTGCCGCGGCTCATCTCACGCCGCCTGAATACAAGGCCGCTCGGATTCGCTTCCACCGACGGCCTGCATCCCAGCGACATCGACAACGACAACCTGCTGCAGTTTGTGTCCGCCCAGGATTTGAAGGCTTTCGGCCTGATTCCCGAACTGATCGGCCGCTTACCGGTTGTCTCTTACCTGAATCCCCTGGACGCCACCGCGCTGAAGAAGATTCTCGTTGAACCGAAGAATGCGCTGGTGAAGCAGTACAAGAAACTGTTTGAGATGGAAGGCATCGAGCTGGAATTCAAGGAAGGCGCCCTCGATTTCATTGTCGAGAAGGCCATGAACTTCAAGCTGGGCGCCCGCGGACTGCGTTCCATCTGCGAGGCCATCATCAACGATGCCATGTTTGAGCTTCCCTCAGAGAAAGGAACCGACAAGCTGGTGATCAACCGCGCCTATGCCGAAGAGAAGTTCAGCAAGTCACGGTACAGCAAGCTCAAGGTGGCCTGACCCGCGTTGGCTGTCGTGGGTGATTCTCACGATCTTGCCTTCGTTAGCCGTCCTGGCGCAACCCCAGGTTCGCTTCGATGAACTGAGCAAATCCCCCGCCCTTGTCGGCACTGAATTCGGAGGCGCCCTTACGCGACGTTCCATCATCGTCAGGGACTGGAAAGACTACCATCTCTTCTCACTGGAAACCAACAGCTGGGAGAAAATCGAATTCCCCGATCAGCAGCTCCGCAAACTTCACAGCAAGGGTTGGATTACCTGCGCCTACCTTCCCACGTTCGGGAAGGTGATCACGATGGGCGAGGAAATCGAGGTGCTGGACTTGCAAAAACTTACCGTTTCCTATTACCCCGTCGACGGAACAGCCCCTGTGCCGGGAGGCGCCGTGGTTTCCAATGAAAAAGTGTACCTGCTAGGCAGCTCCTTCAAGCTGGACCTGGAGCCCAGCACGCGCAACAATCCATGGATTCCCCAACGGGTGGTGGTTCCGACCGCCTACTTTCTTGTCTTTGATCCCGCCACCCTGCGATTTGATGTCCTCGATACGCTTCTCGGGCCTCACTTTCGGATCGGCGCCTTTGCCGGGGAAAAACTCTATGCCTTCGGACCGAGAAACCTGCCCGTACCGGCCACAGACGTGATCCGGTACGATCCTGCATTGAACGAGTGGGACAGCGTTACCCAACTACCCGTGCAGGTTGGTGCGGTGGCAGAACTCAACGGCATGCTGTATTTGCTGGGACTTGATCAGGACAAGGGGTTTCTCATCCGCTGGAACCCCCGCACCGGAGACTGGAAGCAATGGCGCACCAACGTACCCTGGACTCACGGGCTGGCCTACATTCATAAGAATCGACTTTACTACCTCGCCGGGATGAAAAAGAATCCGCAAGTGCGCGATGTTTTCTTCCGGCATCAGCGATGGCTGGATCGAAGGATGTATGCGCTTGACCTCGAAAAGCTCCCGCCCTAGGATTTCCGAAGGTAATCCGTCATCAGGCGGGCGGCGTTTTCGGATGCCGAACCGGTATCCAGCGTGGAGTAGATAGACGCATAGGCCGTCAGCATGGCATCGCGGTAAGGGCCCGGACTCACCAACTGCTTCAATTCCCCGGCCACCGCGTCAACCGAAGCATCTTCCTGGATGAGCTCCCGGATGATTTCCTTTCCGGCGATCAGGTTGACGAGGGAAATGTGCTTCACCTGGACCACGGCCTTCCCGATTTGCATTTCCAGCCATCCGGCTTTGTACACGCACACCTGGGGAACCTTGAAGAGGGCCGTCTCCAGGGTGGCTGTGCCTGAGGTCACCACAGCAGCCGAGGCAATGTTCAACAGGTTGTAGGTGTCATCCGCCACCCAGGTAACCCGGGGATGGCTGCGCAAGGGTTCATAGAGCCGGCCATCGAGGCTGCTCACGGCGGCAATCGCGAACTGAAATTCCGGGAACCGGTCTACCAACTGGGTCATCACGGGAATAATTCGCTTGAGCTCCATTTTCCGGCTGCCGGGAAGTAACGCCACCACCGGTCGGCCGGCATCAAAACCGTGCCGGGAACGGAACCCGGGATCGGGAGAAAATGCTTTGACCGCATCCAGGACGGGATTGCCCACATAATCCACCTCCATCCCATACGATTTGTAGAACTCCTTCTCGAACGGGAGGATGACAAACATCCGATCGATGGTCTGCTTCAGTTCGCGGGCCCGGCTTTGGTACCACGCCCACACTTTGGGCGGTATGTAATAGAAGGTCTTGATCCCTCTCGGTTTCGTGAATTTGGCAATGCGGCGGTTGAACCCCCCGTAGTCGATGAGGATCACCACATCCGGCTGGAACGCAAGAATATCTTCTTTGCAGAATTTGAGCATCCGCCGGATCGTTCCATAATTCGCCAGCAACGTGATGAAACCCATGAAGGCCAACTGGTTGTAATGGACCGCCAGGTCCATGCCCGCCTCCTTCATGTCTTCGCCACCGAATCCCCGGATGACGGCCGCGGGATCCTTTTGCCGCAAAGCCTTGACCAGGTTCCCTCCGTGAAGGTCGCCTGAACGTTCGCCAGCAATGATGTAGTACCGCATGACAGCTAATCGGGTGGACGCTAGTCGCCGAAATACTCGACGAAATTGCGGGGAGTCTCGAACAGTTTGATGGAATGAAGTCGGGCCCGTGAGGAGAGTGCGGGAATGGCCGGGGCAAGGATCTTCCAGATCTCGATGGCCAGGTTCTCGGTACTCGCCATTTTGCCCTTCATGAAATCAACGTCCAGGTTCAGGTTCTTATGGTCCAGTTTCTCGATGACCTCCGCACGGATCAGCCTGCTGAGTTTCTTCAGGTCGACCACAAAGCCAGTCTCGGGGTCGGGATCACCCTTGACGGTGACAATCAGGTCAAAATTGTGACCATGCCAGTTTTCGTTGGCGCAGGGACCGAAGACCTCCTGGTTCTCTTCCCGGGACCAGGCGGGGTTGCTCAGTTTGTGCGCAGCGTTAAAATGTTCTTGGCGGCTGAGGTATACCATAGGACGACGAGCCGCAAATATACATTAACTTGCAGCAAACAGTACCCGAAATGATCGTTGTCACCGGTGCCGCCGGCTTTATCGGCAGCTGCCTGGTTCGCAAACTGAACCAGGAAAACTTCAAGGCGATTGTGGCCGTCGACTCCTTCCAGGATCCGGTAAGAAGCAAGAACCTGGAAGGTCTCTTTATCAAGGAAAAAGTCGCCATTGAATCCTTCTTCGAATGGCTGGATGCCAACCAGGAGCTGGTGGAGTTCGTCTTCCACATCGGCGCCATCACCGACACCTCGGAATTCGACAAGGAGAAACTTAACCGGTACAATACCCAATACACCAAAGACCTTTGGTCGCGTTGCATCCGCTACCAGATACCGCTGGTGTACGCCTCCTCAGCAGCCACCTACGGGTTGGGCGAGCTCGGCTACTCCGACGACGAATCGCTGATCCCCCGCCTCAAGCCCCTGAATCCCTACGGGCAATCCAAACAGGATTTTGACGTGTGGGCGCTTCAGCAAAACGAAAAACCCTTCTTCTGGGCCGGCCTCAAATTCTTCAACGTCTACGGCCCGAACGAGTACCACAAAGGACGCATGGCTTCGGTCATCTGGCACGCTTACAACCAGATTCTCAAGACCGGCAAGATGAAACTATTCCGCTCGCATAACCCCGACTACCGGGACGGCGAGCAGATGCGCGACTTCGTTTATGTCCTCGATGTGGTGGACGTCTGCTATTGGCTGATGCATCACCGCAAGAACTCCGGCATTTACAACCTGGGCTCCGGCAAGGCGCGGACTTTTCTCGACCTGGTGCGTGCCGTATTCAAAGCCATGGGCAAACCGGAGCAAATCGAATTCATCGATACGCCGGTAGACATCCGCGACAAGTACCAGTATTTCACAGAGGCCAGTATGGACAAACTGCGGTCCATCGGCTACACCAAGCCATTCCATACCCTGGAGGAAGGCGCCACGGACTATGTGAATAACTACCTGATGAAACGCGAAGAGTAACTTCAGCGCAGCAAACGGAACTCGATCCGGCGGTTGATCTGCCGATTTTCTTCTGAATCATTGGGCACCAGCGGCTTCTCAGCTCCATAACCCTTTTGGGTCAGCCGTGAAGGCTCAATACCATGAGCCACCAGGTAAGCCGATACCGCCTGGGCCCGCTTTTGCGACAACTGGAGGTTATAGGCTGCGGTTCCCACATTGTCGGTGTGGCCGGCAATCTCAATGCGGAGCGTCGGATTCTCGGTGAGAAACCTGACCACCTTCTCCAGCTCGGTCACCGACTTTTCCTTGAGATCGTACTTATTGAGATCAAAGAAGATGTTGTTGAGTACGGCGGACGCTCCTGCCTTGGCGGGATCGAGCCACACGTCCAGCGCCACCGGAGTGAGCTGATCCTGTACTTCGTAGTTGAAATTCAGACTCTTGAAAAGATATCCTGGGTGTGATACGTACAGGGCATAGTCGGCACCCTGGGTGAGCACGATCAGGTAGTCGCCATTGATGGAATCGGCCTGGACCACCGATGTCAGCTCGTTCTTGTTAATGTTGAATAGCTCCACCCTCGCGCCCAGCGGCATCTTGGTCTGCGCGTCGCGAACGATCCCTTTCACGTAGTTGCTCTTATACTTCAACTGCATGTCGGGCGGAACCTGCATTTCATAAAGCATCGAGGAATTGGCCTTCAGGTTGTCCTCATGAGAATAAAATCCGCGCTGGCCGTCGCGGGTAATAAACAAGGAGAACTGATCCTCGTGATTATTGACAGGGCTTCCGAAGTTTTCCGCCGCCGTCCATGCCCCGTTTTCATATTCGCTGCGGTAGATGTCGTAGCCGCCAAACCCCGGCTTGCCGTTGGAGGCGATGAAGAGCGTACGGCCGTTGACATGGATAAAGGGCGAAATCTCATCATACGGCGTATTGATATTCGGACCCAGGTTCTCCGCCTTAGTCCAGCGGCCATTCTCCATCTTGTAGGACACATAGATGTCCTTATTCCCCAACCCGCCCCGGCGGTCGGAAACGAAATAGAGTGTGCGCCCATCCGACGATAGTGAAGGCTGAGACTCCCATGCCGCTGAGTTCACCTCGGGACCCAGGTTGACCGGCCGGCTCCATTCCTCACCCACCTTCCGGCTCTCAAAAAGATCGCAACTGCCGTAGCCACGCCGGCCCAGGCAGGAGGTGAAAATAAGATGCCGCCCGTCGGCCGAGATGGTGCAGGTGCCTTCATTCATCGGCGAGTTGATGTTGGGAGAAATGGACACGGGGGGAAGCCACCGGCCCAGGCTGTCCTTGCGGCAGACGACCAGGTCTTCGTCATCATTTTGTCCGCCCCCGACCCGGCGCGTAAAGATCAGTTCTTGCTCATCAGCGGTCATCACGGGGAAGTACTGCATGGCAAACCGGTTCACGGTATCCGGCAACCGGCGTGGCTGAAACCCGGAGTTAACCTTCTGGTTGCGCAGCGCAAACTGGGCATTGCGTTTCCACAGCAAGGCCTGGTCCATCTTGGGTTTGTTCAGGATCTCGGATTCCAGGTAGCGGTCCAGCACTTCCTGCGCTTTGGCATAATTGCCCTCCAGGAGGTAGTTCTCGCCCAACTCGTAGAAAAATCCTTTTTGCTTCTTGGGATCCTGCGTCAGGGATAGCCCGATCAAAAATACTTTGTTCGACTGCGTGTAATCGTGAACGGCTTTGAGAATAATGCCCTGCCGGAAATAGGCCTCGACGAAATTCCGGTCTTTGGCGATCGCCTGGTTGAGCAGTTCCAGCGCCTCGCGGTATTGCCCCCTTACCCGGTAGTTGTCTGCCTCGGCGTAAAGTTCAATCGCTTTCTTGTTGGTGGTGCTGAGGCCCGTCTGACCGGCGGCGGCAAGTGCTGAGCACAGAAAAAAAAGGAAAAGCATCCGCCTCATACTGCGTGAAGATACGCACCCGGAGTTAAAACGCTTCAGGGGATGTTTAAGTACTTGTGCACCTGAAGAGAAATCCGCCACCGGGGATGCTTCTTGATGTATTCCACGATCAGGGGAACCATCTCTTTTTCTTTGGACCATTCCGGCTGCAGGTACAATCGGCATGCCGGGTTCACGCGCGCAGCTTCCTGTTCGGCCCATGCCAGGTCGCTGGGATGAAAAACGATAACCTTCAACTCGTCCGCCTTCCCGTAACTGGAAGGATCCGGCTTTCTGAACTTCTTGGGCGACAGGCATACCCAATCCCATGAACCGGTAATGGGATTAACGCCGGACGTCTCCAGGTGCGTGTGCAATCCCTTGGCATGAAGCGCATCGGTTAGCGCCTGCAAGTTGTACATGGTAGGCTCGCCCCCGGTTACCACCGCCAGGGGAGCGCCACTTTGCCTGGCCCGCTCGGCCATCTCAGTAACGGCTACGGGAGGGTGAGCCTCTGCCGGCCAGGACTCCTTCACGTCACACCATACGCAGCCCACGTCGCAGCCCCCCAGGCGGAGAAAGTAGGCTGCCTTTCCCTGGTGATACCCCTCGCCCTGCAGCGTGAGGAAATCCTCCATGAGGGGAAGTGTTAAGGTGTTCACGTGTTGAGGTGTTGAGGTGCCGACGTGCTGAGTTGTTGAAGTACTAAGGTGCTGAGGTGGCCGGACGAGCGCCTCCGGAAAAACGTTACGGGTGGCTCAATTCGGTCGCGCGGAGGGTATTCAGGAGCAGCGACGCAATGGTCATAGGGCCTACGCCGCCCGGCACCGGGGTGATAAAGGAACACTTCGGTGCGACGTTCTTGAAATCCACATCGCCTTTCATGGAATAGCCCGTCGGCTTGGAAGGATCTTCCACGCGCGTAGTACCAATATCAATGACGACGGCTCCCTCCTTCACCATGTCGGCGGTGATCAGGCCGGGTTTTCCGACGCCCACCAGCAGGATGTCGGCCATCTGCGTATAGGCTTTCAGGTTGACGGTGTACTTGTGACAGATCGTGACCGTCGCATGGCCATGCTCGGCGAGCATCATGCTGAGCGGGGCGCCTACGATCCGGCTGGCACCAACAACCACCGCATGCTTGCCTTCCGTCTCGATATTGTAGCGGCGGAGCAATTCGATAACCCCGAACGGAGTAGCGGGCATCAGCAGCGGCACCTTGGAGACGATGCTCCCGAAATTGCGGTTGGTAAACCCGTCGACATCCTTGTCGGGGCGAATCTTGTCGGTGATGTGCTCTACGGAAATGTGCGGGGGCAGCGGGAGCTGAACGATAAAGCCGTCGACATCGTCATCGTTGTTGACCGCTACGATGTGCTTGCTCAGTTTCTCCTCGGAAATGGTATCGGCGAAGCGCATCATGGTGTAGTGAAAGCCGACATCCTTGCACGCCTTGACCTTGTGATCCACGTAGGTCTGGCTGGCCCCGTCGTCGCCCACCAGGATGAACGCGAGGTGCGGAATTTTCTTTCCGGCCTGTTTCCGCTCGATCACCTTCTGGGTAATCTCCTGTTTGATCTCGCCGGCGATTTTGCGGCCGTCGATCAGCGTGTACGACTTGGTGGCGGTCTCCGTCATGGCTTATTCAATTTTCAATACCGCCATAAACGCCTCCTGCGGAATTTCCACCGAGCCGACCTGGCGCATGCGTTTCTTACCTTTCTTCTGCTTCTCCAAAAGCTTCCGCTTACGCGAAATATCCCCGCCGTAGCACTTGGCCAACACGTTCTTGCGCATGGCGCTTACCGTCTCGCGGGCGATGATCTTCTGCCCGATGGTGGCCTGGATCGCCACCTCGAACATGTGACGAGGAATCAGTTCCTTCAGTTTCTCACAGAGTTTGCGACCCCACTCATAGGCCTTGTCGCGGTGAACGATCGCCGAAAGCGCATCCACCTTCTCGCCGTTCAACTGAACATCGAGCTTGACCATATCGCTCTCCCGGAAGCCGATCAGGTGATAGTCGAGCGAGGCATAGCCGCGTGAAATGGTTTTTAGCTTGTCGTAAAAATCAAAGACAATCTCTGCCAGGGGCATGTCGAACGTCAACTCCACCCGGTCGCTCGTCAGGTACATCTGGTTCTTGATGATGCCCCGCTTGTCCATGCACAAGCCGATGATGGCGCCGATGTAATCCGCCTTGGTGATGATCTGGGCGGTGATGTAGGGCTCTTCGATCATCTCCAGTTGCGTGGGGTCGGGCATCTCCGACGGGGCATTGATTTCAATCACCTTACCGTTGGTGAGCAGCGCGCGGAATTGAACGGAAGGCACCGTGGTGATGACCGTCATTCCGAACTCCCGCTCCAGTCGCTCCTGGATGATTTCCATATGCAGCATACCAAGGAAGCCGCAACGGAATCCAAAGCCAAGCGCCGCCGAAGTCTCGGGCTCCCACACCAGGGATGCGTCGTTCAGCTGAAGTTTCTCCATGGATGCCCGCAGCTCTTCAAACTCATGGGTGTCCACCGGGTAGATTCCCGCGAATACCATGGGCTTCACGTCTTCGAATCCCTTGATAGCCGGTCCCGGGTTCTCCACCTTGGTGATGGTGTCCCCCACCTTTACTTCTTTGGCCACTTTGATGCCCGAGATCAGGTAGCCTACATTGCCGGCGCTGATTTCGTTGCGGGGATGCTTGTCCAGCTTAAGCACGCCGATTTCATCGGCATTGTGCTCTGTGCCGACGTTCACAAAACGGATACGGTCATTCTTCTTGATGCTGCCATTGAAGACACGGAAGTACACTTCAATGCCGCGGAACGAATTGAACACCGAGTCAAAAATCATGGCTTGCAGCGGAGCCTCGGGATCGCCCTTGGGAGCAGGGACGCGGTCCACGACTGCTTCCAGGATTTCTTCGATGCCCGTGCCCTCTTTGGCGCTTGCTTTCAGGACCGACTCCCGGGTACAGCCGATCAGGTCAACGATCTGGTCCGTTACCTCTTCCGGCATGGCCGCCGGCAAGTCGATCTTATTCAGGATGGGAATAATCGTGAGGTTATGCTCCAGGGCCAGGTAGAGGTTGGAAATGGTCTGCGCCTGGATGCCCTGGGCGGCGTCGACGATGAGCAAGGCCCCTTCACACGCGGCAATCGACCTCGACACCTCATAGGAGAAGTCCACGTGGCCAGGGGTGTCGATCAGGTTAAGGATGTAGTCCTTTCCCTTGTGCTTGTAGTTCATCTGGATCGCGTGGGCCTTGATAGTAATGCCCTTTTCGCGCTCCAGATCCATATTATCCAGCACCTGGGCCTGCATTTGCCGGTCGGTCAAGGTCCCGGTAAATTCCAGCAGGCGGTCAGCCAGCGTGCTCTTCCCGTGATCGATGTGAGCAATGATGCAGAAGTTGCGAATATTTTCCATTCCCCGGTAATCAGCCTAAATGAGGTGCAAAAGTAGCCAAATTTCCCTGTCTGCGGCTACCCTGTAGCAGACAGTCCGAGGGATCGGCACAACCAATTTCGCGAGGCCCTCGTTCTGGTACTATGCAATACATAGTATCGAGACGCCCTGCCCTCCTCACGGCCTTCCTGGCCATGTACCTGGGCGCATTTTCGCAATCCGACTTTCAAACGGCGGTTCGGAAGTGCGACTCGCTCTTCCAACAGGGGTTGAATGAAAAACTGATTCCTGGCGGGACAGTAGCCCTCGTGATTGGGGATTCCTCGTATATCAAATCGTTTGGGTTGAAACAGGTGGAACGTAATCAAGCGGCCGATACGACCACCTTGTTTCAGCTCGGTTCTGTGGGGAAGCTCTTCACGGCTATTGCCGTCCTGCAACTGGTCGATGAAGGTAAGCTCGATCTGCTGGCGGATGTCAATCAGTACCTGGACGGGTTCGCCGTGGATCCACCGGGCAGGCCGATTACGCTGACCGACCTGCTGACGCATACAGCGGGATTCAATGACCGCTTAATTGGCTACCTGGCCCGGAGCGAAAAAGAAATCCAGCCGCTGGGTGATCACCTGAAGGCTCTCATGCCCTCCTCTTTTCAATCGCCAGGTACGGAGATCAACTATTCGAACTACGGCTATGCGTTGGCAGGCCATATTGTGGAGCGTGTCAGCGGCATGTCTTTCACCGCGTACGTCCAGAAGAACATTTTTGATCGATTGGGCATGCGGCATACCACCTACTTCCTTCCGGATGATTACCCACAACTCGAGGCCTACGCCACCGGTTATCGAACGCGCGACACATTCGAGGCCGTGGCCTGTTACCCGCGGCACGCCACCCCGGCAGGAAGCGCCCTGTCCTGTGCAAGCGACATGCGGAAATTGCTGATTGAGTTCCTGAAACCAACCGGGAGACTCCTGAACCCTACATCCTTTGAACGACTAAAGCAACAGCACTTCACCAGTCATCCCGATCTAATGGGCTACACGCTTGGTATGGAAGAGCAGTTCTTGTACGGCGCCAAGGGCCTGGCGAAAGGCGGCGCCTTCACCGGCTTCCTGTCTGAGTTCATTGTCTTCCCGGACCAAAACCTTGGTCTCTTCATCTCCACCAACACACAGACTGACAATTTCCTGGAGATGTTCCGAAGTGCATTTTTTCCACACCTGTTTCCTGGCCATGCCGGCGGTGGCTTGCGTCAGCCCATGACCCTGGACGTTCGTGAATTTGCCGGCGTGTACCGTAGTGAACGCTATAACCACACCTCGGTGGAAGACTTATTGGCCTTGTATCAGGGGAAGCTTGAATTAAAGATTTCAGAACAGGGCGATCTGGTCACCTACCAGAATGGCGATTGGAGGCACTATCGTCCGGTGGATTCATTGACTTTCCAGAATCAATCCGCTCCGGAACAATACCTTGTCTTTCAACGCGACGAATCGGGCAGCATCGCCCGCCTTTACACCAACATCAATCTGGCCGGCTTCTATCTTCCGGTCAGTCTCACCCCGGTGGCCTGGTACGATGATCCCGTTCTGATCAACGAATACTATGTACTTGTCCTCGTCTTCATCCTGACTTTCCTGTTTGTACCCCTCTACCGCCTGTGGGTGCTCATTCGGAGGAGAAAGATAGAAGGCTACGCCTCGCAGGTACTGGTTCCCCAGGCGTATCTGCTTCCTGGGTTACTGGTATTGACACTCATCATGGTTCACTTTTTTGGAGGCTTCATGTATCTTGCCCGAAACATTAACGACTTCTACTTCGGTGTTCCCGACGTATTCCGTCTCGTGCAGGAGTGGTCATACCTGCTACCCGTCGCTGTATCCTTGATGGTTATCGCCACCGTTCGGCTATGGCAAACCCGACGCGGGATCCTCTCCTTCCGAATCTATTATTCGGTGGTGTGCGCCTGCGCCATAATACACGTACTGTTCCTCTACCGATGGCACTTTATCGGCCTGCACACCTAAGGTCAGACGTCACTTGATTCCGGCGGTTACACCGCCCCGTAGTCCCCCAAGGCCTGAACCAATTTTTGCTTGTCGGCCGCAAACTCATGGGCCCGGAGCATAAGTTCAAAGATGGCTTCCTCGCGAAAGCCCAGCCGCGCGGCCACATGAGCGCAAAACCGCATTTCTGCCTGGTATATCTTGCCGTCGATTTGCATCAACTGCACCAGCTCCAGAAGCAACTCTTCCTTATTGCGCGTCAGCACCACATCCTTGGCCGAAGTGGCCGGTAGCGCGAAGAGCGGCAGCACTTCTGCCACCATCAGGTGATTGGCGAGTCCGATGGAAAGAATAAAATGACGCTCCTTTTCCCCCAACTCTCCGTCGGCGGCAGCGAGGGCAATGAGGGTACGAAGGCGGTGGAGGGTGTCCATGACTGGAATTACGCACGAAATTCAGAAATAAATGGTCCTGCACCAAGAACGAAACTCCTGAGGAAGAAGAAAAGTGCTTCGTATTTTGCCGTGTGAACTTCCTTGCTCATTTACACCTGTCAGGAAACGACGAAGCCTTGATGGTAGGCAACTTCATTGGCGACTTTGTCAGAGGCAGGGATTTGAAGACGCAATTTGGCGAAGGCATTGCGCGGGGGGTGGAACTTCACCGGGCCATTGATGCCTTTACCGACCGGCACCCGGTGGTCAAACAAAGCAAGGCGCGCCTGTGGCCCACGTACCGGCATTACTCTTCGGTCATCGTGGATATCTTCTATGATCACTTCCTGGCCTCCGGATGGTCGGACTACGCGGATGAACCCCTCGAGGCTTACAGTCAACGGGCTTACCAGCTCATGATGCGCCATGAGCCGATTCTGCCCGATTCGGTCAAGCACCTGCTCACCTACATGACGCGCGGTAACTGGTTGCTGAACTACGCGCAGGTAGAAGGTATCCAGCGGGCTCTCACCGGCATGTCGCGCCGGGCAACTTTTGAATCGAAGATGGAGCAGGCAATCCACGACCTGCGGACCAGTTACGCCGACTTCGAAAGGGAGTTCAAGTTGTTCTTCCCGGAACTGCAGCAGTTCGCTTTGGAGTGGCGGAAGGTGAATGGTTAAAGGAAAAATGAATTGATCTAACGCGAAGCTCGCCAAGGCGCTATAAGGCGCAAAGGGTCAGCGTTTAGCGTAGAAATCTATCTTCGTCTCCTTCGCTCCAAGTGAAACGAGGTAATCCACAACGGCTTTTGAAGGATCGCCTCCCTTGTTGGCGTGATGCAGCATTGTGAAGCCATGCGGACCCTTGGAGTTCAGCAACCCAGGGTTGAAGGTCAGCACATTCCTGACCGTCTCGAGATGGCCCAGCATGGAGGCCAGGTACACATTGTAGCGGGCGCCTTTTCCAAGGAGATACTCGGCGATTTCCCGGTTGCCCACATGACCCGCCGCCTCAATGCCTGATTCAAAGTCGCCGCCACCCCAGTCGTACGACACATGGAGGAGCTGAGGATCGTTTTCCAACATCTCTTTGCATCGGTCGAACTTGCCGTGAGAAACAGTGACAAACTCTTTCACGATATCGAGGTTGATCGCCGGCGGCCGTTCCTGGGTCTGCTGGCCGCGTGAAAGAAGTGGAAAGGTGAGGGCAGCGGCACCGCCGATGACGGTCCGCTGCAGGAATTGTGAGCGGTTCATATGGTAGAGGGTTTGTTTGGTTCAACGGCCCCTTGCGCCGGACGTCGGTGTTTCCGTGATTTGCGGGGCCAGCGATACGCAAACGGCAAATTCCCATGACCAACGATCCCGAACTGGATGGCAAATATTTGGGCACCATCACGGCCGACTTCGCGAGGGTGTCCGACACGCTGAAAGAAGCTTCCTACCAGATTCGCAAAGCCGAGTTTGAATACCCCATTTTCCCGATCTGCGCCGACCAACAGCCCATCGGTCAGCTGCTCCTGGGCAAGGATGAACTCGGGCTAAAATGGAACTACTATGCCTCTTTCCTGGACGAGTTCGTTCAGCGGGAACTGGTGGCAAAAGAAAAGGAGGAGGATTTCAAAAAGACCTACAAAGACCCGGACGAATTCTGCTGCCTGTTCGTGATTGACCGCGACTTTACTCGCTTTGTGTTTATCCCCTATCCGGAGGACTAACGGGCCAAGGTGTTGACGTGTTAAGGTGCTGACGTACTAAGGTGCGACCAGCCCATGGACCATGGACAATCGACCATCGACCTAGAAGTGCACCCACCCCTGTGCTCTCAACGGGACCACGTTCTCGTTCTTGGTGATCAGCACATTCTGTTTCGGGTCGGAATGGATGTACCCGATCATCTGGATGTCATAGTGCTTCTTCAGCTTCTCCACATCCTGCTGCCGGATGGTGAAGAGCAGTTCGTAGTCTTCCCCGCCGTTAAGCGCACAGGTGAAAGGGTCAAGCTTGAATTCCACCGCGGTGTTGAAAGCGTCCTCGTCGATGGGAATCTTGTCTTCGAAAATCCGGACACCGACATTGGAATTCTTGGAGATATGAAGCAAGTCAGAAGCCAATCCATCCGACACATCGATCATCGCCGTAGGCTTGATGCCCAGGTCGGCCAGTTCGTGGATGATATCCATCCGCGCTTTGGGTTTCAATTGGCGTCCCACCGCATATTCGTGCTTCTCCAGGTCGGGCTGCATGTTCGGGTCGGCCAGAAAGACCTCTTTTTCCCTCTCCAAAATCTGCAGACCGATATAAGCCGCGCCCAGGTCGCCGGTGACGCAGATGACATCATTTTCCCTGGCGCCGCTGCGGTACACCTCATTGCCTTTTTTCGTCCGGCCGAGGATGCTGATGCTGATGATCAGCCCGGAAGGAGAGGCGGCGGTGTCGCCACCCACCAGGTCAACGCCGTAGCTTTCGCAGGCGGCCTTGATGCCGTCGTACAGGGCGTCGACAGCCTCCACGGAGAAACGGTTGCTGAGGGCGATCGATACGACGACCTGCTCCGGCTTCCCGTTCATGGCGGCGATGTCGGAAACGTTGACCGCAACCGACTTATAGCCCAGGTGCTGGAGCGGCGTATACGCCAGGTCGAAGTGGATGCCTTCCACCAGCATGTCGGTAGACAGGAGAATCACCTCCTCGCCGGCGTCAATCACGGCGGCGTCATCACCGATTCCCTTGAGGGACGTGGCGTTCCTCAGGGTAACGCCCTGGTGGATGTGGTCGATCAGGCCAAATTCGCCTAGCGTAGAAATATCCGTGCGGGTGGTGCTCATGGGTAGTGGTGTTGGTCGACAGGAAAAGCAACTCGGCGGCAAAAATACGGGGATAACGGCAGATTCCGTCTACTGCCCCCGGGGCGCGGTATTCATGGCAAAATGCAAAACCATGAAGACGCTTGCGCTAGTTCTTCTTGCCTCCGTTCTCTTCCTCGCCTGTGGACCCAAGTCGTATTCCGACACTGCCATTGGAAAGAGAAAATGGAAGTATTACAACCAGACCCAATATGGCCTGCACCCGAAGAAAGGTCCTAATCCCTAGTCTTTGTCCTGGCAAATCTCGACCAGCACGCCGTTAGTCGACTTCGGATGAAGAAAGGCAATCACTTTGTTGTCGGCGCCCGGGAGCGGCTTGTCGGTCAGGACCTTGAAGCCGTCATGGGTGAATTCAACAATCTTTTGCTGCACGTCATGGACATCAAAGGCGAGGTGATGGATGCCTTCGCCGCGCTTCTCAATAAAGGTATCGATGGCCGATCCGGGTCGGGTAGATTCCAACAATTCAATTTTCACGTCGCCGACCCGGAAGAAGGAGGTGCGGACGCCTTCCCGCTCCACGGTTTCCATTTTGTACGGTTCCACACCCAGCAGTCGGGTAAAAAGGCGGTTGGACTCTTCCAGGTTGCGAACGGCGATTCCGATATGCTCCAGCTTGTTCATAAGGGGGCGGTTTACAGGTTCTTTGCTATTTTTGCCTAAAGGAGGAAACTTTTCCCGGTTTCCCAAGGTTTTCACACCAATTACAAAGGTACAGGATGGAGACGACGAGCGATACGCATGTGGAGGCCGCCAAGATCCAGCAGCAAATCAAGGATTACCTGGGTTTGCGGACGGCCGACCTGGTCTTTGAATTCAGCACCTTCGAGGGCATGGTCAAGCTCGACCTCATTACTATCAACCCCCGACACAGCCAGTCGTTCCTGTTTCATTCCGAAAAGGCCGCCGACAAGGTAGATGCCTTGCGGAAGATGCTCGACTACGTTAAGAACTACAAGGAGAAGGAAAATTCGTATACCATCCAGTGGGTGGCCCGCGGCGAGCATGAACTGCACACCTCCTACTTCCGTGCCGGGAACATCCTGGAGGCGCTGGAGAAGTTGTATTACGGCCGCGATCGGAACACGATCACTGTCTTCAGCGTCGTGTTGAACCCGATCAGTTAATTGAGAAATCCATGATCACCGTTACCGAAAAAGCGAAAGAAAAAATCATTGAGCTCCGTGCCAAGGACGGGCTGGCCCCCAACAACAACGTGCGGGTGTCGGTCAAGGGCGGCGGTTGCTCGGGCCTGATGTATGACCTGAATTTCGACGACGAGATCAAGCCCGTGGACCAGGTCTTTGAAGACAAGGGCATCAAGATTCTCGTCGACAAGAAGAGCCTGCTGTACCTCCTCGGTACCACCCTCGACTTTTCTGATGGCCTGAATGGCAAAGGGTTTCAGTTCATCAATCCGAACGCGTCGCGCACCTGCGGCTGCGGGGAGAGCTTTGCCGTATAACGGGCGTTGGTCGGCCTCCAACCGCGACCCGTCTCCAACATCGCCAAACAGCCATATTTCGTCAACGAATAGTGCCCACGCTCACCCAGGGGGTTTTTACCTTTGGGGATGATCCGTATCCTCTTTTCCCTGTTGCTGATTGGCCCGGTGGCCATCGGTCAAAATCCCGAAGTCGGCCGTCACGTGGCGGAAGCACGCCAGGCGGTTGCCAACAAAGACTATGCGGCGGCCTATGATCACCTGGTCAAGGCGCATGCCTACCATCCCTACCACCAGGGTATCCTCTACCAACTGGGGGTGATGTCGGCGCTCACCGGCAAACCAGATGAAAGCATCCCGTACCTGCGTAAGGCCTTGTACATCAACGCCGGCTACAAGCTGGAAATCCCGGAACTCGCTTCAGTGAGGGATCGGAGTGACTTTCAGCAATTGCTGCAGCTCCAAAAAGATCTTCAGAAAGTGGTTGCCTCTTCCGATACGGCGTTTGTGCTGACCGACCGCAGCCTCCACGTAGAGTCGGTGAGCGTGAATCTAAATACGGGAACTGCATATGTCGGGAGCGTGCACAAACGGAAGATCGTAGCGATCGATGCCAACGGAAATGCCCGTGACTTTACAAAACCCGGTGAACACGGGCTCACGGCGGTTCTTGGGCTCCGTGTGGACCTGAAACGCCAGTCGTTGTGGGCCTGCTCATCTCCCCTGGAGGAAATGGATGGTTACGACAGCCTGCTGCCTTCCCGGGTGTACCGCTTCGATCTTGAAACAGGAAAGCTGCTTGCGCAGTACGAGGCTCCAGGGACCGGCCATGTCCTAGGCGACCTTGCCATCGGTCCAAACGGCCAGGTACTCGTCTCCGACTCCCGCACCAATGAAGTTTATATCGTCAATGAAAAATCGGGTGCCCTGGACAGGTTCTTGACAGATGAAACTTTCTGGAGTATGCAGGGGCTGACGTTCAGCGACGATGGCAAATATGTTTTCATTGCCGACTACGTCAAAGGCCCCTTTCGCCTGGAAATGGCTACACGCAAGCTGATTAAAATCGGTTCGACGCCGGAAAACTCATTGAAAGGAATCGATGGGCTCCTGTTCCACCAGGGCACCTTGCTCGCTCTCCAGAACGGCACGTACCCGCTGCGAGTCATGCGCTTCCAACTGAATAGCACGCTGGACACGATTACTCGCGCCGACATTATCGACCAGGGTCGGCATGAACTTAACGAGCCCACCCAGGGTACCCTTTTGGGTAACGACTTCTATTACGTGGCCAACAGTCAATGGGGTGCGTATGACGAGAATCATCGGCCCAAACCGGATGCCGAATGGCAGGATATTGTAGTGCTGAAATACAAGCTCAAATAGCCCTTGGCCGATAGTCAATGGTCAGTTCACAACTATAGACCATCGACTATGGACTATCGACCAACCACCGCTATGCACTTTAACTCAATCGCGATCGGCGTCGGTAACGCCCCCACTTCCACGGTGGTGCGGCACGGCTGCGTGGCAGGGTCAGGGAAATATTCCTTATAGATGCGGTTATAGGTCGGGAAATCGCGCTTCATGTCGGTGAGAAACACCGTCACGTCCACCAGGTCTTCCCACCGGGCGCCGGAGGCTTCCAGCACATGCCGCACATTTTCAAACACCGACCGGCACTGAATTTCGATATCGGAAATGACCACCACACCCTGGTCGTCCAGCGTGACTCCGGGAATGTCTTTGGATCCGCGCTGGCGGGGACCCACACCGGAGAGAAACAACAGGTTGCCCACGCGGCGGGCATGCGGATAAGGACCGACAGGCTCTGGCGCCTTGTCGGAAGAAATGAATGTATCGCTCATGGGGATTGAATGTCAAAAACCAGGCTGGCCCAAAAACTCTGGTAGTCGGCGCCCTCCTGTTCGGAAGGGATCATTTTCACCGAACTGACCATCCAGGGGCCCGGGCTGCTCACCGGAAAGCGAATCGTGCCGTCTTTCTCGGTGTAAATATTTTGGAGGAAGATACGATTGCCTACGTGACTCCAGACTTTCACCATGGCATGGGGAGCGGGCTTACCCTCCCACATCACCTGGCAATCGAGGTAATCGCCGGGCTTAAGCGACACCGGGTTGGCCAGCGGAAAGATCTCATAGCGGAATCCGGCGCTGCGACGAAACGAGTTGTCCAGCTTGGTGCCGCACTGTACGATGACTTTGGCAAAACGCTTGTAGAACTCCCGGGCACGCTCACCAGACCGGCCTGTTCGCCTCCGCTCGTCCAGGATGTTCTCCAGGCCATCCTCCTCCAGGTACATCTTGAAAGAGTCAGCCGGCTGCTCGAGGAAAGCAAAGTTGCTTTCCAGGGCGAGCAAATGCGTTCCTTCCCGGTCAAACGTATAGGACAGGTTCTTCCCTTTATCCGGCCTGACTTTATCTGCCAGCTTCTTCACCGTGATCCCGGTGTGCACTTCAAGGCGTTCTACTTTGTGTCGAGCCAGGTTCCAGGGCTCCCCCTGGAAATTTTCACCCACGAGGAAAGCCACCTGCATTTCTTCGCCCACCTTGAATCGGAACTTCTTCGGCAACAGCCAGAATTCATGAGCCACACTGGCCATGCCCAGGGCAACACCCATCAGACCGATGACGAAGGCTCTCTTCATTGACCTACTTGCTGTTCATGATTTCCTCGATCTCATCCGCTTCGATCGGAATGTTCTTCATCAGGTCAACGATACCGTTTCGCTGGATGACTACGTTGTTCTCCAAACGAATGCCGAACCCCTCTTCCTTGATGTAGATTCCCGGTTCGACCGTCCACACCGATCCCACCGCCATGCGGGCGTGCATATCGCCCAGGTCATGAACGTCGAGCCCGAGCATGTGTGACGTGCCGTGGTAGTAGTACTTCCGGAACGCCTCCTGGCCGGGTTTTTGATTTTTGATATCGTTCTTGGAAATGAGCTTCAGGCCCAGCATCTCGCCCTGCATCAGCTTTTCCACTTCTCGATGGTAGTCGAAGTACACCATTCCGCTGCTCATCATGCCCATCGCTTTGCGCAGGACGCGTAACACGGCATTATAAACATCTTTCTGGCGCTTGCTGAACCGGCCGCTTACCGGAATGGTGCGCGTGAGGTCGGCGTTGTAACTGGCATACTCCGCCCCCGCGTCGAGGAGGAGCAGGTCGCCTTTCGCACAACGCTGATCGTTGTCGATATAATGGAGAATCACATTATTCTTTCCGGACGCAATGATAGGCGTGTAGGCATGGCCCCGCGAACCATGCCGGATGAACTCATGGGTATACTCTGCTTCCACCTCGTACTCCATCACTCCCGGCTTCACAAATTTCAGCACCCTGCGGAATGCTTTCTCCGTAATGTCGCAGGCCTTCTGCATGATTTTTAGTTCCTGGGGCTGCTTGACGGTACGCAGTTTCGCCATGATCGGCGCCAGGCGCTGATACGTGTGAAGAGGGTAACGCTCCTGGCACCACTGGATAAACCGCGCATCGCGTGTTTGGACGACGATTTCGGCCCGGTAATGTTCGTTGGTATTGAGGTAGACCAGTTCCGCGCTGCTCATGACCATCAGGTGATGGAACATCCCCTCGAATTCCGACAGCCACATCACCGTCTTGATTCCCGAAATCGCGGTGGCCTCCGCCTTGGTCAGTTTATGGCCATGCCACTTCTCCAGGTGTTCGTTGGGTTCACGGAGGAAGAGAATTTCCCGCTTGCTTTCGTCCCTGAAGCCCGGGCAAAGCAGCAACATCGTTTCTTCCTGCTGGATGCCGGTGAGGTAGAACAGGTCGCTGTTTTGGCGGAAGGGCATGGTACCGTCTGCGGTGGTAGGCATGGTGTCGCTGGAATTCAGCAACACCAGGGCACCTGGTTTCAGCTCACGGACAAGCCGCTTGCGGTTGGTCACAAACAAGGAAGGATCGATGGGGTCATAACGCATAGTTCATCAGGAATTAGCCCAGGCAAGTTAAACAAAAAACCCCCGGAGAATCGGGGGTTTTCTATTTCAGGCAGTACGTGTCAGTTGCTTTCGCCGGCCGGGTCGTTGACCTCGTCCGAGTCGACATAGTTCATCAAGACGAAGGTCACCAGGAGGCCGGAGAAGACACCCTCCAGGGCCACGATGAAGGCGGAAATGTATTCATTTAGGTAATGACCCATCGGTTCGTTCTCCTGGATGGATTGCAGTAACGACGGGTTGATTTTCATGTAAACGAACAAGAAGGCACCGAAGACTACCGAGGCGATGGCACTGGTGGCTACACCTACAATGAGGCCCCGGAAGTAATTCATGTGGTGCTCATGCGTGTTCTTGAATTTTTTCAGTGCATAGTAAATGCCCACGCACAGGATAATCAGGTTGAGAAGCCGCAACTCCACATGGTGATGCTTGTCGATGACCTGCATGGCCAGGAAGTAGACGATGAGACCGGCAGCCGTTTTCAGGCCGTAATTCTCCGGGATGCGGTTCGGATCGTTGAAAAAACCCATAGGCTTGGTGAGGTTAAGTTTTTCGAATATTTGGATTTTCCCCCATAATTCCAAGCCTTGCGCCTAATTGCCGCCGCTTTCATGCTCACGGGCTTGATAGGTTCTGGCCTTCCACCCCTCCCACTCCAACTTTCGCTTTCGGAGTTCCTCCTCCGTGGGCCGGTATTCCAGGAGTTGGCGAAGATCAGGCTGCCCGGCATCCACCCAGGCCGTGTACCACAAATCGGCCGTCATCCGGATGCTCCGGCGCATCTGTCGCTCAACCATTCCGCGAAGCCGCTCGTGGTACAGGCGCGAGTAGTCAGCACCGAAGACACGGATCGTTTGCTTTCCGCGTGTCTCGTAGTTGTATTTGATGGAGGAGTGATTGATCGACAGCAACCGCTCCTCTGTGAGCACGGAATCCACGGCAGCATGCGCATGGAAGACGGCCTCCCAGGCACGACCGGCAACATCGTCTTCATAGGAGGCACGCCCCACAAAAAAGTTGTACTGCTTGGAAAACAATTCGGGCAACCGCGACTCCCAGAATCCATGGATGCCATGCTGGTTGGTCAGCTGGCCATTATGATTCCGCGTCGTATGCAACGGCACATTGGCGTCCGCCACATAATGCCCCAGCTCCGCCGACAAGCGAAGGATACGATCCGGATCACGGACGAAGAAGGCTTCTCTCAGTTGCTCAGTCATGAAAGCGATATGCCATGGCACAATCCCATGCTTCATCAGCGAGTCTTCTCCCAGGCGCGCCCGTGCCGCTCCCCAATATTTCGGCAACGACCGGGCACTGTCTCCATAGCTGTCCAGGTCGATGTAGTGGCGCGGGGCCTCCTCCTTTATGGCATACCTCCTTTTGTCGGGGTTCACCGAAGCCTCCACCAGGTAATCGGCGTGACGCTTGTAGAATCCGATCATCCCCGGCGGCAAGGAAAAAATACTCAGCCGGTTGATGGTTTCGTGGCCGAAGAAGCCCCAACCCATGGATGCGGCTGCCGCCAGGATCAATTTCATTTTTCTGGTTCGCCTCATGGGGTTATTTTGGCAACCTATGCGATCAACTCCTATTCTTCACCTTCTGGCCCTGACGGTTTTCGTGACAATCGCTCAGGCCCGAGATCCCTACCCCCGCCAGGACGGCCTTGACATCGAACACTATGTTTTCCGCGTCGAACTCAACGACACCACCGATCGGATTTCAGGCGAGGCTTACATCACGATACGCTTCACCAAACCCGTTCCATCCTTCTTCCTCGACCTGGCCGGACCAGGCCCGGACGGATCGGGGATGACGGTCCGGTCAGTTTACGCCGGTGAGCAGGTGCTACGCTTTTCACAGTCTGACGATAGAGTGATGATCACGCTTGCCAAGAGCGCCGAGGCCGGCGAGCGGATTACAATAGCTATCCGATACGACGGCATTCCCAGGGACGGGCTGATCATCAGTAAGAACAAGTTTGGCGACCGCACCTTCTTCGCCGACCACTGGCCCGATCGCGGCCACCAGTGGCTGCCGTGCATCGACCATCCCTCCGACAAAGCCAGCCTGCAGTGGGTTGTGGTGGCGCCGGCTCACTACCAGGTGATTGCTACTGGGCGTAAGGTGGAAGAGACCTCGCTTCCAAAAGGCAGAAAGCTGACTCATTATAGTGAGCGGGCACCTGTCGCCGTGAAGTTGATGGCGATGGGAGCTGCGCGTTTTTCTGTGAAAGAAGAGCAACCGGTAGACACCATTGGGCAATCCATCTGGGTGTTCCCACAGAATGGACAAGAGGGATTTCACGATTTCAAACCGGGGGTGTCCGTCTTCCGGTATTTCCAGCAGCAGATCGGACCCTTCGCCTACGAAAAGCTGGCCCATGTACAATCAAAGACCCGGTGGGGCGGACTCGAGAATGCGGGCAACATTTTCTACAGTGAAGGCTCGGTCACCGGTTCGCGTCCGTTAGATCATCTCATCGCCCATGAAGCGGCCCACCAGTGGTTTGGTGACGCCGTCACCGAAAGTGACTGGCATCATGTATGGCTCAGCGAGGGTTTCGCCAACTATTTTGCCAACCTGTATTTCGAATACACCTTCGGTTTTGAGTCCTTCAAGGCAGAGATGACCAAAGAGCGCGAGCGGGTGATTCAGTATTACCGCAAGAACCCCAACCCCGTGGTCGATACCACCATCCTGGACATCAACAAGGTGCTCAACACTAACGTCTACCAGAAGGGTTGCTGGGTCCTTCACATGTTGCGCCGGGAAATCGGCGACGAAGCTTTCTGGAAAGGCATTCGCAGTTACTATGCCCGCTACCGCAATGGCAACGTGCTTACCCCTAACTTTCAACAAGAAATGGAGCAAGCTGCCGGGCGTGATCTCCGGCCGTTCTTCGATCAGTGGGTGTATCGCGGAGGACACCCCAAACTAAGGGTGACCTGGAAGGGCAAGAGCGCCAACTCCCGCATAGAACTCCGTATCGACCAGGAACAGGCACAGGCTTTCCGGTTTCCCCTGAAGGTACGGTTCCAGTTGGCCGGGGGCGGCACCTGGGACCAAGTTGTGACTATGGAAAGCAGGCAGCAGACCCTGACTCTCCGGCCCCCCGGAAAGGTGGTTTCCGTTATCCTGGACCCGGACGGCGATCTCCTATTTGAGGGGTCGGCAACGGCTCAATAGGGTTTCGGGCATTTTTAGGCGCCTTTTTGTAATTACCGATTAAGGGTATATTTTTGCAGTCCTTTTTAAAAGACACATGGCAAATCACAAATCCGCCGAAAAACGCATCCGGGCCAACGAAAAGAAGCGCGTACGCAACCGCTATCAGCATAAAACCACGCGCACCCAGATCAAGAAACTCATGGCCACCACCAAGAAGGACGAGGCGCAGGCCCTCCTGAAGGAAGTTACCTCCATGATTGACAAGCTGGCCAAGAAGAACATTATCCACTGGAAAAAGGCCGCCAACCAGAAATCGCAGCTTTCCAAGAAAGTCAACGGCCTGGCCTGAGCCAGAACCCCCATTTTTCCCTTCCTCGCCTACCGGCGGGGGAGGGTTTTTTATTGCCTAAAATTTCGTCCGGTATTCCTTCCTGAAGGTCTCAGTTTTCGCGACGGCTGCCTCCCAACTTGGCGGAAAGAATCCACCCCATGGAAATCCGCGACGGACAACCCCTGCCGATCAAGAATTGGTCACCTGACGACAGACCCCGGGAGAAACTCCTGCTCAAGGGAACCTCGGTGTTGTCGGATGCCGAATTGCTTGCCATTCTCATAGGCACCGGGTCGGGAAAATCCAGCGCCCTCGACCTGTCCAAACGCATCCTGGATTGCGTCGAGCATCAGTTGCCGGAATTGGCCAAACTGAAACCGAAAGATCTTACGCGGATTAAGGGAATCGGCCCGGCCAAGGCTATTACCATCGTGGCCGCCATGGAACTCGGCCGGCGCAGAAAGGATTCCGACCCGGTAGAAAAACCTAAAGTGGGCTCATCGCGGGAGGCTTACGACCTGCTGTGCGGCGACCTGATGGACCTCCCTCATGAAGAATTCTGGGTGCTCCTGCTCAACCGGGCCAACCGGCTTATCCGGAAGCATCGCATCAGCGAAGGCGGTGTGAGTGGTACCGTCGCCGATCCCAAGGTGATTTTCAAGAGCGCCCTGGATCACCTTGCCAGCGGGATCATCGTGGCGCATAATCACCCCTCGGGCAACCGCACCGCCAGCCAAAGCGATATCGACCTGACGCGCAAACTCAAAGAAGCGGGCAAATTCCTGGAGATTCAATTGCTCGATCACCTCATCGTTTGTGGCCCGAAGTATTTTAGTTTTGCGGATGAGGGCATGCTTTAGCCGCCCGACGCATGAAACGCTATCTCATACCCATACTCCTCCTTGTGGCAATCGGGGCCATGGTCTATTTTTCAACATCTTCCGGGCCTTCCCCGGATGAGTACGCCGCCTTCATCAACTCCGAACGGGAAAAGAAGGAAGCTTTCCTGCGGAGGGACCCGGAGTCTCCCTTCCGCGCCATCGAAGACTCCATTAAGCCACTGGTCTATTATCCGCCCGATCTGAAGTTTCGTGTACTCGCCTCCCTGGAGCCGGTGCAACAAAAGCAAGTGCGGATTCTTCAGACCAGCACGGGCGAGCAGGCGCGTTACCTGGATTATGCCTGGGCAATGTTCGAACTGGAAGGAACGGAATGCAAACTGCTGATTCTCGAAGTAATGGATATGGGCCCGAACCGGGGAAAACTATTCCTGGCCTTCGCCGATGAAACGAGCGCAAAGGAAACCTACGGGGGCGGACGCTACCTGGACTTGAAAAAAGTCCCTGCGGCCACGAGCATTGAACTGGACTTCAATAAGGCGTACAATCCCTATTGTGCTTACAATGAAAATTACTCCTGTCCCCTACCACCACGGGAGAACTTAATGAACGTGGCGATCCGGGCCGGAGAAAAATCCTATCATTAAATGAAAACGTCCTGAACCCACCAAGGATTCAGGACGTCTCAAACTTGGATAGGATCACTCAAACGTGCTGCTGGCTCCGGACTGGTACACGTACCGGAACGTGTAATGGCGGTCGATATCGCCGCTGGAGGGCGCTGCCGGAGAGTCCTTGTAATAGCTCAGGATTTCCATCTTGGCATACTTGCCTTCCGACGTCTTCACCACGATCACTCGGCCCGCAATCGGGCTGATCACATTGGTGGAAGGGTTATAGTTGTACCAACCGTTGCCCGAGCCGCGGGGGATGGCATAGGTGGCCGGCACCGTAGTCTTATTATCGGTACCATAGCCGCTGGCCGGAGCCTCCAGGATTTCATCGAACACACCGGTAACTACCTGTGCGCCGGCCGTACCCGGGCCAGAGGTTCCGCTGTTGACAATGATCGTCGTGCCATTGAAACCCAAATCCCAGTTCGCCGTGGCGCTGTCGGCGTTGGCCACAATGGCGCCGGTCTTGAAGCTGAAAAGGGTAAACTTTTTCGTCACTCCGATCGGTTGGCCCGACATCGGATCATAGCCGCCGCTGGGCGGATCGGCGGGAAGGTTGGTCACCGTAGACGCACTGATGGTGACGGGAGCCGGATCATCCTTCTGGCAGGAAGCCAGGGTAATGAGCACTGCACTGAAAAGTACCAGTATGAAGCGGTTGATTTTCATAGTTTATTTAATTGTTCGTTTTGGTTTTCCTGTGAAAGGTGTACCCCACGCTGGCGTACAAAAGCCGGCCGGGGAGGTTGGGGATGTAAATCGGATCGGTATAGTCCAGCAGGTTGTCGACACCCACCTGGAGACGGAGGCCAGATTCCAGGCTGCGGGCCACGGAGAGATTTACCTGGGCATAGCCGCTGACAAAATGATCATAGACATCAAGGATACCATTTCCATTGATGTCGGAAGGCGGGAGCACTTCGCCCTGGATATTGCCGCGGATATCACCCATGCCGTAAGGGCCGCGATAGATGACACGCGCGCTGCCTTCCCATCCTTTGTGGGAATAGAAGATCTTGAAGTTGCCCATGTGCCGGGAGCGGTTGTATAAACCGAAATACTCTTCGGGCTTCAGGCGACGCGTCACGAGGGTCTCGGGGTCCCTCCAGAAGACCTGGCCTTGTTCCACCTGATCTACCACATCCGCATCCTTTGCATAAAGCAACTGGTAACCCAATGACAAGGATATCCTTTGGGTCAACGGGTAACTCAGGTTGGCTTCGAGTCCCTGTGTAAATACGCGTTTGATGTTGCGGTAGCTGTAGATGGTCTGATTGGCCGTGGTTACCGCCACCGCCTGCGTTTCGATGAGGTTGTCGATGGAATTGTAGAAGAAGTTGAGGTCTGCCGTCAGCTTCCTGAACACGGTAGCTCGCCCTCCCACGTTGAACGCGTGAGACCGTTCGGCCTCCAGGTTGCCGAGTTGTGAGGGATCGATCAGGTAACCCGAAAGCAGTCCTTGCGCATTCATCTCGGCAAGGCGGCCTTCGACGACTTCCGTGCCCAGCACGCTGTAGCCACCGGCCGCCGTGTTGTTGAAATTCAGGTATAACTGGCGAAAGTCGGGGGCCTTGAACCCTACGCCATAGGATCCCTTGAGCGAAATGCTCTTGCTCAGTTCATACCGAAGGGAAAGCTTGGGGCTGAACTGGGAACCATAGATGTTGTTGTAGTCAAACCGCAATCCGCCAATGACATTCAGTCGTTCGGAAGGTGTCCATTCGTCCTGGACAAAACCGTAAGTGGTTTCCTGGTTCCGGGCCACAGCGTCGCCATAGCGGCCCGTTTCGACCGATTCGAGGTTGGCTCCCGCCCCGAAGGTGAGCGCATGCTGCTTCCCGGCGAAGTATTCGAGATTAGCTTCCGGCCGCATGAACCCCTGGCGAAAATTGTCGGTGTAGTAGACCGTGTCGGTGGCCGGGTTGACCAACCGGGTTTCCGTCTGGTAGCCCGTGGCATAAAAACGGGCCGTCAGTTTGGCCCGATCGCTCAGGCGGTGAGTGAGAACCGGGTTGAAGTTCCAATCGGAAGTGAGCCCGTCGCCGCTGGTTCGGATCTTCTCATTGTTACTGCTGAGCACTTCAAAATCGAACTGCTGCTTCTCCCGGAAGTACCGGCCGGAGACCACCAGCTCCGTGCGCGGAGAAAAGGAATAGCCCACCCGGAGGTTACCGGTATAGCTGAAAAAGGGAGAGACGGTCTTCCCGTAATTCTGAGGGGAAAGATCGTAGCCGTCGGTGGAGTAGCGGTTGACAAAACCGTAAAGGCTCCATCGGCCGTGGGTGGTCCCGTATTCGGCCGACATATCGAGCGTGTTGTTGGTACCATAGCGTGAGTAGAGATGGCCGCGCGTCCCTTCCGGTCGCTCCGTGATGATGTTGACCACTCCGGCCAGTGCATCTGAACCGTACAGGCTGGATGACGGTCCCTTGACAATTTCAATCTGCTTGATATTCCCGACGGCGATCCGGCTGAGTTCGAGTGACCCTGTGTAACGACCGATCAACGGTTCGCCATTGAGGAGAACCAGGGTATAGTCGGGATTGAGTCCCTGAATCTGGATACCCGAGCCCTGGCCGTTCACCTGGGGCACCACGGCAAGGCCGGTTTGCTCAGTGAGGACTTCCGTCAGGCGCAGGGAGCCCATCGTGCGGATTTGGTTTTTGGGCACCAGCATCACGGGCATCGGAAGGGCACCCATCGTCCGTTCCGTTCGGGTGGCCGTGATGACCAGCTCTTCCAGTCGCTGAGGGGCTAGGGTGTCGGCCTCCTGCGCATGCGCGGAGACAATACCGAAGGCAAGTAAGAGGGCTGGCAGGAATTTCACGGTCGCAAAGATTAGCGACCCCGGTTCCACAAAATACCCAGATCAGGAGAAATAATGCCTTGCTGACTTAAATCAGACATTATGCGGCATTATTGGGCGAAAACATGACTTTTGGCAGGATTTAAATAACTTCCAAGGGTATTTTTGCGTTTAGATGTATCGCAAAAAAGACCAGCCTGTGGATGTAAATACCCCCATCAGTCCAATTCGGACCCTATTGGAATCGCCAGAACAATCCCTGGCGGTCATGGAAAACGCGGGAGAGGAGTTCATCGCCGCCCCCAGTCTCATCCGGAAGTCGATCATCCACTTCTACTTCTGCCTGGAGGGACAGGCTTTCTTCGAATTCGGTCCTCACTACCAGCGGGAAATCCTGGGTCGCCGGAACTACTTCTTCTTCAATCCCGACCAGGACCTTCCCTTTCGGCTGCGCCTCGCACCCCGCACGCGGATGGTGCTGATGAGCATTACGCTGGAGAAGCTGCACGAACTGTTCATCCACGAGCCACTCCCTTTCCTTAAGCCCGAAAACATCAAACAGAAATACTATGATGAGCGGGACATTCCCTCCAACCTCCTGGTAGAGCTGAATCAGTTGATCAACATCCAGCTGAGCGCCAACGCCAACCGGTTATACTACCAGGGGAAAATCCTGGAGCTTCTTGCGCTCTACTTTTCCGAACGGAAGCCGGATACAGAGAATTGTCCCTTTCTCAATAATGAAGACCTGGTGAGGAAGATCAAGCATGCCAAGGAGCATCTTCTTGCCCACGAAGATAATCCACCCACCATCAAGGAGCTGGCGCGGTTGGCGGGTCTCAACGAATACCAATTGAAGGCCGGCTTCAAGGAAATTTATGGGAACACGGTTTATGGTTACCTGCTGGACCATAAGCTTGACCACGCGCGCATGCTCCTGGACTCGCGGAAATTCCAGGTTGCCCAGGTGGCCTACCAGGTGGGATACACCAACCCGAGCCATTTCATCGCGGCCTTCAAGAAGAAGTTTGGTGTGACGCCGAAGAAATACCTGATGGCCGCTGCGGTTTAAGCGCCAATCATGCAATGCCCTGGTGGTGTTACCACTTCCGTCGGGAACTTCGGCGCGGCGCTGAGCCGAACAACATACCAAATACCCCGCGAACCAGCTCCCTGCCCACCTGTTTGGCTACCGGGGAAGTCATGACCTGTTCAAAGGTGCTCTTCTCCTGCCGGGCTGGCCGGCTTGCCGTCCTCGGCGAAGAAGCCGGCGCCGCTTGTTCCTGCTCCTGCCGGATTGCCTGCACGCGTTCGTTGAGTATTTCAAACGCGCTGCGGGGGTCTACGGTGTCTTTGTACTTCGCAAACATCGTCGATTGATCCAGGAGTTGCTGGTATTCCGTCGGGGATAAGGGGCCCATGCGCGAGGACGGTGGAACCAAATGAGTGACCACCGTTTCCGTCGGGATTCCCTTTTCATTCAAGACGGTGATGAACGCTTGCCCGATTCCCAACTGGGTGAACTGCTGCTCCATATCGTAAAATGCCGACTTGGGAAAAGTGCGTATGGTTTCTTTCAGGTCTTTCACATCGTTGGGGGTAAATGCACGGATGACGTGGTGCACGCGGTTGCCCAACTGGGAAAGCACCGTGGCAGGAACATCCTGGGTGACCTGGGTGCAAAAGAATACCCCCACCCCTTTGGACCGGATAAGTCGGATGACCTGTTCAATCTGATCCATGAACGCTTTCGGGGCATCCTTGAAGAGCAGGTGGGCCTCATCGAGGAAAAACACCAGCTTGGGCTTGTCCAGGTCGCCGGCTTCTGGAAGCCCCTGGTAAATCTCGGCGAGCAACGCCAGCATGAACGTACTGAATATCGCCGGTTGCTGCTGAACGTCCGACACGTTGAGGATACTGATCACGCCGCGCCCGTCCACTTTTTCCAGTAGATCTCCAATATCAAATGACTTCTCCCCGAAGATCTGATGCACGCCTTGCTGCTCCAGCGCGACGATCTTGCGGAGAATGGTTCCGGCGGTGGCCGTCGATATCTTGCCGTAACCCTCCTTGATCTCGGCCGCCCCCGCTCCTTCCGACAAGTAATTCAACACCTTTTTGAGATCGTTGAGATCCACAATGGGAAGATCCTTGTCATCGGCATATTTGAAGAGGATCATCAGCACGCTGCTCTGCACATCATTCAACTCAAGCACCTTGCTGAGCAAGACCGGCCCGAATTCCGTTACCGTGGCGCGCATCTGGGCACCCAATTTTCCGCTAAGGGAATACAGCTCCACCGGAAAGGCTGATGGAGAATAGGTAATGCCCAGGGCCCCGGCACGCTCCGTAATCTTGTCGTTGGCCACCCCCTCGGCCGCTATCCCCGACAAATCCCCTTTCATATCCGGCATGAATACCGGAACACCGGCCGCTGAAAGCTGCTCCGCGATCAGTTGGAGCGTCCGGGTTTTGCCAGACCCCGTGGCTCCGGTTACCAAGCCATGGCGATTCATCATCCGCAACGGGAGATTAACCCTGGCCTCGGGGACAATGGAACCCTGAAAAACGCCGGCACCGAGATAAATGGAAGCGCCCGTCGGCGAATACGAGCTATTTATCGCCGAAATAAACTTATCAGTTGACATAAATCAGGAACTAAAACGAAAAAAGACCAACAGCTGGTCCACCAATATCGGTAAATTTGATCACGCTAAATCACTCACCCCATGAAATCACTATTCGCCTGCCTGTTGTGTATTTCCATACTCCCCTGCTGGGGACAGGAAACCCCGGAACAGACCTTGCTGAAAATGGAGGACCAGCGGTTACAAGCCATCATCACGAAGGATACGGCAACCATCCTGAAGATTTACGATGATCGCTACCAGGGCGTCCTTGCCTCCGGTCAAACGGTAGACAAGCCAAAACTCGTTGAGTTTCATTTGTCCGGAAGTCCGCACATTACCATTAGCATGGAGGACGTCAAGGCTGCCGTTTACGGTTCCATTGCCATTACCTCGGGGAAACAGTTGAACAAAGCCAAGTCGGGCCACGTGATCGGGCAATCCAAGTTCATCCGTGTCTGGCAGAAGAGCGGCGACCGCTGGACCGTGATCCGGAGCCAGGGAACGATTGTCGTCCAGGATTAACCGTCCTGAAAAAAACAACTCGCAAATCGGGAGTTTTTTGGTAGTTTTCAATTTGCTACCACCATCCTATGAAAAAACTCCTCACTGGCATTCTGTTTCTTACCAGCCTGACCTTGTACGCCCAGGAAGGCGTCAAGAAGGCACCTGAAATCAAAGAGGGAGACGGTCCGTTTCCTCAACTCATTATCCGCGGCGTCATGCTCATCGATGGCACCGGGGCTCCGCCCGTTGGGCCGGTGGACATCGTGGTGAAGCAGAACCGGATTGTCAGCATCGCAAGCCTCGGATTGCCCACACCCGGTATGGCCAGCTCCTCCAGCCGCCCAAAACTTGAACCCGGCGGGAAAGAATTGAACGCTGAAGGGATGTACCTGCTGCCTGGTTTTGTTGACATGCACGGTCACATCGGCGGAGGACAGGCGCCCGACGCCGAGTATGTGTTCAAACTATGGATGGCTCACGGGATAACCACCATTCGTGACCCCGGAAGCGGCAACGGCATCGACTGGGTGCTCGACCAAAAAAAGAAAAGCGAACAAAACCTGATTACGGCTCCGCGCATCAAGGCCTATGTCACATTTGGCTCTGGCGCCAAGGAGCCCATCCGTACGCCGGAACAGGCCCGGGCGTGGGTCAACGAAAACAAAATGAAAGGCGCCGACGGGATCAAGTTTTTTGGCGCCGCCCCGGAAATCATGGACGCTGCACTTCGTGAGAACAAGCGCCTGGGTTTGCGAAGCGCATGCCACCATGCCCAGCTGGGCGTCGCCCGCTGGAATGTGGTTCAATCCGCCACGGCAGGCCTCACCACCATGGAACACTGGTACGGGCTCCCCGAAGCCATGCTCACCTCCTCCTCGATCCAGAATTACCCGCTGAACTACAACTACTCGAACGAACAGCACCGCTTTGAAGAAGCCGGACGACTCTGGAAGCAGGCGGCCGCGCCGTTTACTCCCAAATGGAATGCTGTGATGGATACGTTGCTGAAGATGGACTTCACCCTCGACCCCACCTTCGACACCTACGAAGCATCCCGCGACCTGCACCGGGCGCGGCGCCAGGAGTGGCACGAGACCTATACACTCCCTCAACTCTGGGCATTTTACCAACCCAGCCGCATCGCCCACGGATCCTATTGGTTTTCCTGGGGAACGGAACAAGAATTTGCCTGGAAGGAGAACTTCCGGCTCTGGATGACATTCGTGAATGAATACAAGAACCGCGGCGGTCGCGTCACCGCGGGTTCCGACAACGCCTTTATCTTCCAATTGTACGGCTTCGGGTACATCCGTGAACTTGAACTGCTCCGGGAAGCCGGCTTCCATCCTCTCGAAGTGATCCGCTCAGCCACCCTCTATGGCGCGCAGGCTCTCGGCATGGACAAGGAAATCGGCACCGTGGAAATCGGCAAGCTTGCCGACTTTGTCATTGTTGACCAGAACCCGCTCGAGAACCTCCAGGTACTTTACGGCGTGGGCGCCATCAAACTCATGGACGACAACACCGTGAAGCGAGTGGGCGGCGTCAAGTACACCATTAAAGACGGGATCATTTATGATGCCAAGAAGTTGCTGGCGGATGTCAAGAAGATTGTAGACACCGAAAAAACCAAGGCCGGCTTTGTATTGAAGCAGCCGGGCATGAATTGACCCATGAAAAGATTGATGTGGCTGTTCACCCTCGCCATAGTTGCGGCTTGCGGCCCGGGGGAACAAAAGAAGGAAGCCTCCCCGGTTGTCATCTCCCTGCTTGGTACGCCCTACTTCGAGCCGGAACGCCCGGCCGAGGTCCAGGCACGGCTGGATTCCAACCTCGAAGTGGCCAGAAAGAACTGGGAGGCAGACCCATCCGAGGATAACTATATCTGGTACGGCCGTCGCCTGGGCTACCTCTCGCGCTACCAGGAATCAGTGGATGTTCTCACCGAAGGAATCGCCAGGTTTCCCAGCAGCGCCAAACTGTACCGCCACCGGGGGCACCGCTATATTTCCATGCGCCTGTTTGACCGGGCCATCGAAGACCTTAACCAGGCCAACAGCCTGATGCCCGGTTTCCCCCTCGACGTGGAACCCGATGGCTTGCCGAATGCCATCAACAAACCGCTGTCGTCTACCCAGTTCAATATCCTCTATCACCTGGGCCTGGCGCATTACCTGAAAGGCAACTTTGCACAGGCAGAACAGGCCTACATTGAATGCCTCAAAACCTGCGACAACGACGACCTGATGGTAGCCTGTGTCGACTGGCTGTACATGACCTACCGCCGGCAGGGCAAAACCGACCTCGCATCGTCCATCCTGGGCAACGTCTATGAAGGAATGAACATTGTCGAGAACGATTCCTACTACAAACGGTGCCTTATGTACCAGGGAAAACTCTCCCCGGACTCCGTCTTGCAGGTATCGGCCACCGACCCTGAACAGGCCAGCCTGACCCTGGCCACGCAGGGCTATGGGGTGGGCAACTGGTATCTCTACAACGGCGACTCAGCGAAAGCCAAATCTATTTTTGAACAGGTCGTGGCCGGAAAGAACTTTGGAGCATTCGGGTTCATCGCCGCCGAGGCGGAACTATTCCGGTGGAAAAAATGAAGCCCGGCCGGCCGTGAACCTCGGAGACCCCAATCATTTCAAACAGGTTTTCTACATGCCTCGTGTATCGGTAATCACCCTGATAGCTGTCGGGCTGCTGTTGGGATGCCAGGCGCCAAAGAAAGAACCTCCCTTTGCGGATCTGGGATCCCCGACGTTCGCAGGGTCGGCTTCCTGCCAGTCGTGCCACACGAAGCAATTCCAGGACTGGCAGCAATCCGACCACTTCCTGGCCATGCAGGAGGCGGCCGACTCCACCGTCCGTGGAGACTTCAATAACCGAACACTCGTGGCGGACGGCGTGACCAGCCGGTTCTTCAAACGGGATGGCAAGTACTTCATCAACACGCAGGGCGACGACGGCAAGAATCACGACTATGAGGTTCGCTACACCTTCGGATATTTTCCGCTGCAGCAATACCTGATTGAATTCAGTGGCGGACGTCTGCAGCCGGCACGCGCCAGCTGGAATTCACGCGATGGCAGATGGTTTCACCAATACGCCGGGCAAAAGATTCCTCCGCACGACTGGCTGCACTGGACCGGGAACGGGCAAAACTGGAACACGATGTGCGCCACCTGTCACTCGACCAACCTCAGGAAGAACTACGCCTTCACTTCCGATTCCTACCAGACCACCTGGACCGACATCAACGTGGGTTGCGAAAGCTGCCACGGCCCCGGAAGCAAACACATCGCTTACGTACAATCGCCGGACTACAGCCAGGGTGCCCGATTGCCCAATTCAGCCCTATACTACAGCCGCGATACGCTGCCCAGGCAACAACTCAATACCTGCGCCCCCTGTCATGCGCGTAAGGCCGACATCAGTGCCGAGCTGTTACGGACCGATGAACTCCTCGATGACCTGATCCCCCAGGTGATCAGCACGGAATTCTATCATGCCGACGGGCAAATCCGGGATGAGGACTATGAGTACGGCTCGTTTGCCCAAAGCAAGATGTACCACCTCGGCATTCGCTGCAGCAATTGTCACCAACCGCATAGCGGTAAACTCGTGAAGACCGGCAACGACCTGTGCATGAGCTGCCATGTACCCAAATACAACACGAAGGAACATACCTTTCATGCGCTGAACACGGAGGCGTCGCAATGCGTCAGTTGTCACATGACCACACAAACGTACATGGGTAACGACGTGCGGCGTGACCACAGCTTCCGGATCCCGCGCCCCGATCAATCCGTCTCCTTCGGCACGCCCAACGCCTGCAATGGCTGCCACACCAACCAGTCGGCTTCCTGGGCCGCGAAAGCCGTCGTGGACTGGTACGGGCCAAAACGCGCGTATCATTTTTCGGATGACCTCGTTCCGGGAAGTCAGCTGGACGAAAAGAGCGGAGCCCATCTTGCCCGGCTGCTCGCCGATCGGTCGCAGCCGGCCATCACCAGGGCTACCGCCGCCACTTACCTGGGTCGCCTCCCGGCTCCGGAAAGTCTGGCCGCACTCCAGGCGGCGCTGACCGACAAGCAGGCGATCGTCAGGTACTATACCCTTCGCGCCCTTCAGTCCTTTCCTCCGGATGCCTGGATGCAGGCTGCCGCCCCCTGCCTGAATGACGGAGTCCGGGCCGTACGGATCGCCGCCGCCGACCTTTTCCACCAGCTACCCAAAGACCGGATTCCGTCTGCCTGGCTGGCTTATTACCAGAAGGCCGATGCCGAAAACAGGCAATACCTTTCTTATCAGACCGATTTCGCCGTCGGTAATGTCATGCTCGCCGACTACGAGCTGCAGGGAGGAGATCACGCTGGAGCTATTGCCCACTATGTTCGGGGGTTGCAGAAAGACAGCCTGATGAACTACGCTCGCTTTAACCTGGCATCGGCTTACAATGCGCTCGGGAAAAACGACGAGGCACTGAAAACGCTGAAGGAAGCCGTGGCGGTTGACCCCAAGAATGACCGCGCTTACTATAACCTCGGCTTGCTCTGCTACGAGATGCAGGACGAAAAGGCTGCGGAAGAGAACTTCCGGAGGGCTCTTCGTCTGAACTCACGGTTCCCGGGCTTGTACTACAACTATGGCTTGCTCCTCCAGCAACGGGGCGATAGCAAAGAGGCCGAGCGAATACTACTTCGGGGCTATGACCTCGAACCTTTCGCCAACAACCTGAACTATGCGCTCGCGGTTCTTTACTTGCAGCAACGCCAGCCGGAGAAAGCGATGCGGCATGCCGCCGTGTTGCGCCGCCAGGATCCCAACAACCCCGACTACCAGGGCATTTTCAAAAGCCTGGGCATTTGATAGCTCTACGTGGCCAGTCGTTAGTACCCATCCTTCGGGTTTCCGATGTATATTTCGAGCACACAATTAACCACCATGATCATTCGCTTTGTTTTCCTGGCACTCGTCATCTCCGCATGCACCGGGTCGCAGAAACCGGTTGCCGAGGTGAAGCCCGTCGACACGTTGTTTCACGAATTCTATGAATTCAAGAAGCGCATCAACCCGATAGAAGCCACCAAAGCAGGGTTCACGGCCTACAATGACCAGGTGGCGAATTACATCTCGACACCCTACAAGCAGGAACTCATTCAGAACTACCAACGCTTCCTTGAGGAGATTGCCCGGTACGACTCCACCCGCCTCAGCGAATCCCAGTGGATGAGCCTTCAGGTAATGAAATGGGATTGCGAACTGAAACTGGAAGGGCTGACCAATTCCCTGGTGACGGTGGCTTCGCCCATGTACGACATGCCCAACTTCGAGCTCATGCCCTTGCTCCAGATCCAGTCGCTTCACCTCTACTTCTCTCAACTGGCCGGCGGCCAAAGCCTTCAGCCGTTCCAAACCGTCGAAGACTATGACCGGTGGCTGCGTCGCGTGGACGCCTTCCTTCCCTTCCTGGATACGGCCATGGTCAAGATGCGCGAAGGCCTGTCGAAAGGACTCGTCCTTCCCAAAGTCCTGATCGAACGAATGATTCCGCAAATCGAGGGGTTTGCCACGGCGCCTGTCAAGGATCACCTCTTCTTCCAACCTATCGCTCAAATGCCTGCTGCCATTCCGGAGGCTGAACGCGAGCGACTGACAGGGGCCTACACGGATATGGTGACCAACAAAGTCGCGCCCAAGTACAAGCAGCTGCAGACCTTCTTGCGCGACACCTACTTGCCGGCCGGCCGGGCTACGGATGGCCTGTTGGCCCTTCCTAACGGTCCAGAGACCTTTCAATACCTCATCAAGTACTTCACCACGACCGATATGACGGCGGCCGAAATTCACGAGCTGGGAAAACAGGAGGTGGCCCGCATCCGGGGTGAGATGGAAGCGGTCAGGAAGCAGATCGGCTTCAACGGCGACCTCAAAGCGTTCTTCGATCACGTGCGGTCGAACCGCAAACTGATGCCCTTCCGGAAACCCGAGGAGGTGATTGCCAACTTTAACAAGATTCGTGACCGCGTCGAACAGAAATTGCCCGAGCTCTTTGAACTCAAGCCAAAAGGCGGCTTTGAAGTGCGGCGAACGGAAGCATTTCGCGAAGCGTCCGCCAGCGCGGAGTTTCTACCCGGAAGCAAAGATGGGTCGCGACCCGGCATCTTCTATGTGCCGATTCGGGATGTCCGGAATTACAACACCTATGCCGACGAGGCGCTTTTCCTTCACGAAGCCGTACCCGGCCACTATTACCAGTTGACGTTGCAGCAGGAGAACGCCGAGTTACCGGAGTTTCTACACCCGGAAAGCATCAGCGTTTTTGTGGAGGGCTGGGCCCTGTATGCCGAGTCGCTGGGCAAGGAACTCGGCTTATATGAAGATCCGTACCAATACCTTGGCATGTTGAGCATGGAAATGCACCGGGCGATACGACTCGTACTGGAGACCGGCATCCATGCGCAGGGCTGGACACGCGAGCAGGCCATTCAATACTCGCTGGAAAACGAGGCGGAGTCGCTGGAAAAAATTACCGTGGAAGTGGAGCGGTACATGGCCACTCCCGGCGCTGCCCTATGCTATAAAGTCGGCCAACTCAAGATCCGCGAACTTCGTACCCGGGCGGAATCGGCCCTGGGCGAGAAATTCAACATCCGGGAGTTTCACAGCCAGGTTCTGAATTCCGGCAGCCTTCCTCTTCAACTGCTGGAAAAGAAGATCAACGCCTGGATCGCCCGGGTTCAGCGAGGCGCAGCTACTTCGAATTGACCGTCCGGCCGTAGAGGGCCTGGACGTGGCGGGCATTGTTGCCTTCAACTTTGTTGATGGCTTCAATCTGGGCCGCCGAAGCCTCAAACACGTGCTTGGCGATGTACCAGCGTACCGATTCCGTGTAGGGTGGCGTGGTCAGTGAGCCCCGGTAGTTGTAGTAGTTCCCCTTGATTTCCTTAGGTATGGCGCCAAAAAGATCGGAGAGTTTCACTGTCCCAGCCTTGACTGAAGTGGCGGCGTGTTCCTCCTTGGGGATGGCCGCCAGGAAATCGTTGATGAACGGGTTTTCTTTTCCTTCCTTGAACAACACGCCGATCACCAGGTATTGCGGTGTAGCCGCCTTGTCGTCGTTAGGCATGATGTTGACAATGTGCATCTCCATCGGAAACGTCATTCCGTCGACCAGGTGCTCTGAAGGAGTGTGGAAGTGACACTGCTTGAAGGCAAAAGTCGTATCGTCCTGGACGATGGTGCTGCCTTCTGCAAAATCCAGCTGAACCGTATGGCCCAGGTTTTCCACTTTGTTTACCTCATCCTTGAAGTACAGCGTGATCTGGTGTTTCCCCGACTCATTGGCGGACGAGATGATGTTGATGGGCGACTGTTCGAAGCCATG
>JAEUUE010000111.1 GCA_016787605.1 Cyclobacteriaceae bacterium | reverse complement strand
TGAAGCCATTTTTTCCGATTGCACGAGTTGGTTTTGGGTGGTGCGAAGTTCGCTCAAGGCTCTTTCCACGGTGGCTTTGGCTGCCTCCAGGCGTGTGAAATCTTCGTAGCGGGCATAGGCGGTTGAGAACGCGTCGGCGAGAGCATGGACAAGCTCAAGTTGTTCGCCCGACAAGGGCTCGACGCTTCCCACGTAGAGCATGCCCTGGGCAAAGGGGGAGAACTGCAAGGTCAGCGACTCAGGAGGGAGTTCGCCGCCCTGGTATGCGGAGGTGTTTTGAATCTGGCCTTCCCTGACCATCGACTGCGCAAAGGCCGCAAATTGTTCGCGGTCCCAATGGTCGGTGTAAACGGTCTGCTGGCGCCAGTGCTCCATGGCATTTTTCGTTATTTCCTGCCCATTGCTGTCGAGGTGAAGGGCGGCAAGGGGTCTGCCTTCGGGTGTAGAAAGGTAGAAGTCCACATGGTGTTCTTTCTCGTGGACGATCATCACCCCGCAGCGGAAGAACGGGACGCCCAGTGTTCTTAGTTCGCGCCAAACCAGGGGTGTGATGCGCTGGAGGTCTTCGGCGTTACGCATGGAAGCGATCTCGGCACGGACTCGGTCAAGAGAGGCCTGCTTCACGGCTTCCCTGGCACGTGCTTCGGCGTCTTTCAGGTCTTTGTATCGCTTGTAGGTAAGGCTGAGTACGGAGGTAAACCGGCGGTAGATGTTCAGTTCATCTTCCTGAAGTTGCTTATCGGTCCATGCATAGACACCACCTTCTTCAAAAAAGAAGAAATACCCGAACTGCACGGCATCGTTGGGATAGTCCGGGAAGGCAAGATTTTTCCTTACCAATTGGTAATACTCCTTGATTTCATTGCCCCGCAGCACGGGGTGATACTCCTCTTGCCTGAGCCAATGATCATAAACGCCCTCCAGCACGGGGTGGTTTTTCAGCACCAATTCGCCAATTACTTCCACTGATATGCCTGTTTCCGTGGTATTCATGGTGCTGAGTTCCGATACGCGGGTTTCCCTATTGATCAGTCCCAAACCTGCCCTGCGGGGGGTCAGGTTCATGGAGACCAGCTCGGAATAGAAGGTATGAATGGTCTCCGCCAGGTCCTGTGAACTGTGCATCGCCATGGCTTTGGCGCGCACGCGTTCGAGGGACGCCTGGATGGTGGCTTCGCGGGCCTGGGCTTCGACCTTCTCCAAGTCCTGGAACCGCACGTAGCATTGCTCAAACACGCGGGCGAAGCGCTTGACCAGCTCGGACTCCTGCTCGGTGGCCACTTTGCCGGAATAATCAATCAGTAGAAGGAGAACGCCATTCACGGGCGCGACTGACAGTGAAAAACTGGCGCTATCCAGGATGTATTGCTTGCGGGAGTCCGGAAGAGCTTTGAAGCCGCTGTTCTCAAATGCATGCCTCCAAAAACGATTCTTCTCTTCGAAGGGGTAGACCTTTGAAAAGAAAGGAGCCTTGTTATCCATCGCAGCCAGGATATCCCGACCTGCGCCAAAGTCCGTATAGGGGAGAAGAAATCGGTTGGCGTATGAATGCTGATCGTTACCAATCCAGAACATCAGGTCGTTTGTATTTTCGACCCGTGTGGCAATGCCGATCACTTCGAAGTTCAATCCGAGTTGCTGGAGTTGCGTGAACACAACCGCCACCACATCCTCGATCTCGGTGCTTTTGTGCATGGCCAGGGAACGGGATCGAACGCGTTCGAGTGCGGTTTCCAGTTGTGCTTCCTGCGCCTGGGCTTCGGCTTTCTGCAAGTCGAGGAAGCGGGTGTAGGTTTGTTCAAAGACATTGGCAAATCGTCGCAGAACATCGACTTGCTCGTCTGGAATGGGTTCTATGTCTATGGCCTCCAGAATGCCATAACGCATCCCGGTGAGAGAAAATTGAACAAAGGGCAGGGCCATAATACCTTGCTTGGCCGCTTCGGGAAGCCGCTTGAAATCGGTCTCCTTCAAGAGCCATCTGTCGAATTCATGTTTTTCATTTTGTGAAAGTTCAATACGACTGGACGCCTGGTTCTTGTAAGCCAGCCAAAATTTTTCCATGACCGTGTTGTCTCCTATGGGAACCCGGTAACTGTCTGGAAGCACACGGTCTGATGGTGAAGAAAAGAATGTATTGAAGCCCTTGCTCGCTTCGTCGGCAAGGCCTACACCACATCCCCATTTCCCAAGTCCTAGCGGGTGCATTTGATTAAACATTTCAAAAACTACCTCTCGCAGTTCGTCACTTTTGTGCATGGCCATAGTGCGGGCTCGAACGCGCTCAAGGGCCAATTGTATTTCCGCCTCTCGGGCCTGAGACTCGGCCTTTTCCAGGTCCTGGAAACGGACATAACATTGTTCGAACACCCGGGCAAAACGTTTAAGCACGTCAGCCTCGTGGGGCGACAACGTTTTCCCGCTATAACTGATGACCTGAATCCATGAGTTTTTAGTTCCGGCCGCGCACAGTCCGTATGCTGGCTGGCTTAACAGAAATGCCTTGCGCTCGTCCGGGATGTTCCCGAAGTCTGAGTATGCAAATAGTTCAGAGAGGTACTCGTTTTTCTCTTCCTGGTCATAGGCTTTGGCAAAATAATCGGTATCCGTCTGGTAGGCCTCCATTAGATCTTTAGAAATTTTGGACGCTGACGACCACACTGCGCGAAAGCACTGGACGTATTCATAATCTTTAGCCGCTATCCAGGCGGTAATCATATTACCATCGTTCGATACGGTATTTATGTTAGCGGAATCCATGGCAATGCCCAGCTCATCCAAACGCTGCAAAACCGATTTAATCACGTCATGCAATTCATCGCTCTTATGCATGGCCAGTGAACGTGATCGGACCTTCTCTAGCGCGGCTTCGATTTGGGCCTCCCGGGCCTGGGCTTCGGCCTTTTGCAGGTCGAGGAAGCGGGTATAGGTTTGCTGGAATACTTTGCCAAAGCGGTAGAGAATGTTATTCTCTTCTTCGGTATATGGTGTGCCTTCGAAATTCTCAATATATAAGGCAATATCCTTGAATAGCACCGTGGTG
>JAEUUE010000030.1 GCA_016787605.1 Cyclobacteriaceae bacterium | reverse complement strand
CAAACTCAATCTTGGCCATCTTGATATTCGTTTCCGGGTCGGTGGTCACAGTAAGTGGTGCTCCGTTGCGGAACATTTCAGGGCTCACGCCCGATGCCGCGCCGGCCATAAAGAGCTGGCCCGTATACTTGGCACCTGCGGCCACCACGGAGGGACCGATTACCATCGGAACCACTTTGTCAAATTTGAAGTTTACGCCTTCTGCAATGCTGTTCAGGGAATCAAGGGCCATGCCTTCGTATTCCAGGATCTCGGTCTGCATCTGCGTAATGCCGGCAAGTGCAGCCATGGTCGGGGTGCCCTCAAACGAGAACTCAATGAAGTTCTTCTCGGCATGCTCCACTTCACCCTTTTCGTTCTTCAACTCTTCAAAATCAACTGCCTTCTTGTTCAGTTTGGGGAACTTCATGCCCGATAACTCTTCGACCTTGGTATGAAAATCAACCAGGGTCTTCTCGTAGTTAGTACCTAGGGTTGACTTATCATTCAGCATCTTTTCCTCGGCGATATTGGTGTTGGAAACCAGTTCATCGCCTTTCATGGGCTTGCCAGCGTGATCCTTGCTCAACTCCTCCTTCAGTTTTTCCAACGACTCCATTGTAGACTTGGTGAATTCCCGGAGCTTCTGAGCCCGGTCTTTCGCATCCAGTACCACCGGCTTGTCGCTGGTTGAACTCATAATGGCCTTGAGCTTGTTCTCGTTGATGCCCTCCGCCTCTTCGATCAACTCCATCAGGGTAGAGTTCATGATGGCGAATTTCTCGAGTACCGCACTGCTCACGTTGAGCGCCAGGAGCGCTGTGAGCACGAGGTACATCATGCCAATCATCTTTTGCCTCGGGGTTTCCTTACCGCCTGCCATATCTGATCTGGTTAAATAGTGTTATGTATCCTTAAACCTTGGCTACCTTATTTGGAAGACCCCTTCATAGCGGTCAGCATGCTGCCGTACACATTATTGAGGGCCGTCAGATTGTCGGTGAGTTTGCTCAGCTCAGAGGTAAACTTGCTGGTGTTGGTGCCCACGGAAGAAAGCCCTTGCATGGCTCCGGTAAGGCTTTCATAGAATTTGTTCATGTTCTTGACATGAGAATCAGCATCCTTGAGTTCCATTTCATAGATGGTATTCAGGGCGGCCAGGTTCTTGGTCACTTTCTGCACCTGGGCATGATATTCACCCGTATCCTTCGAAGCGTCAGCCATGGCGCTCACGGCCTTCATGGCGGTGCCATAAGACTTATTCATTTCGGCGAGGGAGGTGGAAGCAGCCTGAACGTTTTTGGCGTACTCGTTGGTAGCCACGGCGGCATTCGACAAGCTGTTCATCTGGGAAGCCGAGGTAGCCAGGTTGGTAAGTCCCTTGCCCAGGTTATCGAGCAGGTTCTGGTCAACCTTGGCTGTTTTCAGCATTTCGTCAATCTTCAGCAAAGGAGATTCGCCACCCGGGCGGTTGCTGATGCGGGTGGGAGTAGGCGTAGCCGGTCCTTCATAGTCTTCAGACAGTTCAGGGTAAACTTTGGACCAATCCGGTTCAGCGTGCTTGGGTTCAAATGCACTCAGGAAGAAGATTACAGCCTCCGTCGAGAGACCGATCATCAGCATCTGGTTAGCGCCAGGTAAGTGCAAAATTTTGAAAAGTGCCCCCACGATTACCACTGCCGCCCCGATTCCATAGACTTTGGGCATGATGGTCTCATAAAGCAACTGCATGAATCCGCCTTTTTTCTTTGCCATGATTATTTGAGTTTAAGGTTTAAGGTTCTAAGGGAAGTAATTAAAGTTAACAGGACTTTTCCATTATTAAAACTCGCGACCCGAGGAGCGGCCCAGGTGGGTCATCGCACAACGGAAGCCGATGTAGGCACGGGAAGAATCTTTGAACTCGTAGGTGCGGGTTCCGGTCTCCAGGTAGTAAGCCACATCCTTCCAGGACCCGCCGCGGATCACCTTCTTGGGGGCCACTTTAGCATTGAATTTCTTGCTTTCCGGATCGGTACGGGGATCGATATACTGGGGGTTCAAGTCCCAAACGGTAGGAACCGATGCGGGGTTAAAGTCATCCAGGCACCATTCCGACACGTTGCCGGAGGTGTCAAAGAGGCCATAGTCGTTGGGGAAGTAGGATTGAACCGGGGAAGTGTAGGCAAACCCGTCATCGAAGAAGTTTCCACGCCCGGGCTTGAAATTGGCCAGCATACAGCCTTTGGAGTTCCGGATGTACGGGTTCCCCCAAGGGTACTTGGCCATATCACGTCCACCGCGTGCCGCGTACTCCCATTCTGCTTCCGAAGGGAGACGGAAGTCGGGCATCGGAAATTCACCCACAGAACGCCTGAAGTCATTGAGGTAGGCGGTGCGCCATTTTCCAAAGAACACCGCAGCATCCCAATTGATACCTACCACAGGGTAGGGATCATATCCCGGGTGCCAGTAGTAGTAGTCCTGAATCGGGTCGCCCATGTGGTGAGAAAAATCACGCACCCAGGCGGTAGTGTCCGGGTAGTACTTTTGACGAAACTCCTCAACGCTAACGGCCGGGAAGCCCTCGATCGTGCCATTATCCACCAGGAAGAAGTTGGTGAATTGCCGGTATTCGTTATTGGTGATCTCGGTATCGTCCATGAAGAACGGGCCGATCGTCACTTGCTTATTGAAGTTGATCTGCGTCGAAGCGGGATCTTCGTCCGCTTGTCCCATATGGAATGTACCTGCCGGGATGGGCACCATGCCGTAAGGAATAGTCATGACCCAACCTTCGCGGTTAGGCACACCAACCAATTCCCCTTGCGCATCGCCGCCTTTCTTGCCGCCAAGGCCAAGAAGGCCGCAACCTGCCAGCGTAAAGGCGAGGGCCGCCCATGATAGATAGCCAAGACTTTTTCTTTTCACGCGTACATCCATACTTGATTCGTTAACTCCTCGTCTTCCTGCCTTCAGTCCAACGAAGGGACCATAAATTTATTTCATTCGTCTGTCTTGCCAAAAATAGAGTTCCCAAATTGGTCAAAAACTTTAAAAAAACCCAAAAATGTTCGGTTTTAGTAGCGGAACCGGGGCGTCCGGATCACCTTTTTCCTGCTGGCAGACACGGGGAGACTGTAGGAGATCATGAATTCATGTGAGGTGGCCTCCTTGGCTTCCTGATCATTAAAGACATAGTCTAAAGAGTACCCTACACTCAACGATTTGTCCTCCAAGAAGCTATATCCCAAGAGAAGGCTCAGGGCGTCAGACTGTCGGAAAGACAGCCCTCCCCACATGGTATTCCGGAGGTAGGCCAGGACCCCCAGGTCAAAAGAGGTCTTGACCAGGTCACTTTTAACGAACCCAACAAACTGGAACCTCACATCGAAGTTCACGTCGTAGAAATAGGCCCCGGTCACATAGAGGTGCCGCTTCAGCTGGTTGTCCTGGCTCAGGCCAAAGTCATAAGAGGGTTGGCTCAGGTGGTTGATTCCGGCTCCCACGTAATACTTTTCCTTACGAAAAGCCGCTCCGAAGGCGAAATCAGGACGCATCTGAGTCTCCGTTCCTTTGCGGCCCAGCAAGGGGTCATTGGGATCGATGGCGCGGAACTTATCAAAGTCAATCTTCTGGGAAATCATGCCGGCGCGAACGCCCAGGCTCAACCGGCCATTGGACACCGGGATGTAGTAGGCATAGGAGGCTTGGATTTCCATGTTAGTCACCGGACCCAGGTTGTCGTACACAAAATATCCTCCCACGCCGCCCTTGAGAAACGGCATGGGGGTGTGGGCACTTACCAGTTGGGTGGTAGGCGCCCCACCGTCGCCGAAGGTGGGAGAATAGCCCAGCCACTGGGAGCGATGAACAGCGGTGATCTTGGTGACGCCGTCAAGCCCGGCAAAGGCAGGGTTGAAATAGAAATTGTTGAACATGTATTGAGTAAACTGAGGATCCTGCTGGGCCCAGCTTACCCCTGACACGCTCATCCAAAAGAGAACAAGAAATTTCCTCACAACCCGGTTGACTAGGTTTCAAATATAGCCCAATATCGATTGGCCAAACAGGACCAGCCAGGTAAATAACGACCGCGAAGGGGAACTCTTACTTGATCTGGTTTGCCTTCTTGATATAGAGCTCAAGGGCTCCCGTCATTGACGGGGCATTCGGGAGGGGAGCTTCAATGTCCAGTACCAGCCCCGCATCACGAACGGCCTTTGCCGTGGCCGGTCCGAAGGCGGCAATCCGGGTATTGTTCTGCTTGAAATCGGGGAAGTTCGTGTATAGCGAATGGATACCGGAAGGGCTGAAAAAGGCCAGGATGTCATAATAAACCTCCTTCAGGTCCGAAAGATTGGCGGCCACTGTATGGTGAGTAATGGCCTCACAAAACTGAAAATTGTTCTCCCTCAGGAAGTCGGGGATGTCATTCTTCCGGATGTCGGAGCAGGGAAAAAGGAACTTTTCGTTCTTATGCTTCTTGATGATCTCCAGGAGGTCTTGCGTATCCTTGAGGCCGGTAAATATCTTCCGCTTCCGGATGACTATGTATTTCTGGAGGTAGTTGGAGGTCTGCTCCGAAATGCAGAAGTACTTCATCTCCGGGGGCATCTCGATCTTCAACTCGCGACAGAGCGTGAAGAAGTGGTCGACTGCGTTGCGGCTGGTAAAGATCACCGCCGTGTAGTTCAGTATCTCCACCTTCTGTTTCCTGAACTCCTTGACAGGAACAGGCTCAACCTGAATAAAGGGACGAAAATCGACCTTCACCGAATATTTCTCAGCGATCTTGTAGTAAGGCGAGGCCGGGTCGGTGGGGGGTTCCTGCGTGACCAGGATGCTTTTTACTTTGCGCATTCGGTCAATTACGAGGGAATCAGTCATAGCAGCACGAGTCGATTCTCCAATCAATCAAAAGAATATCTTGAACAGGATGACTAACGGAATAAATTCCGAGATGCAAAGGTAGGAAAATAAATGAAAAAAGGAGAGACGGGACTTTCTTAACAATTTCATCAAGACCACGCCCGATCCCAGGGTAAGCAAGGCGAGCGCAACAACGACCAGTTGCTCATACCACCGGGGTGAAGACGCCCTGAAGACAAAGAGGAACAAACTTAAAACGGCCAAAACCACCGAGGTAAACAACACAAAGCGAAGAAAATTGAAGAACTGGAAACTGACGGTCTCCCGAAAATTGAAGAGTGTGGAGAAGATAAGCACAATAACCAGCTTCGCCGCCAGGAGCAGCAGGATAAAGCCTGACAATTTAATTCCGACGAGCAACGAACCTCCCAGGGAGGCAAATGAGAGCGCCCGGGCTGCCGGAAAGAAAGGCCCGGAAGAATAGAGGATCGCCGACAAGAGAAAGCCGGTGAGCAGGGCACTGAAAACATAAAAGAGCAGATTCTCACTCGAGGTAATGCGCGAGGCCAACTGGGTCTCATTTCGTTCTGAAGACGAGAAGATCTTGGAAAAGGAAAAATAATCCAGGGTAAGCTGGGGGTTGGACCTGTACAGGAGAACGAAAAAACCGACCAGGCACAAAGCCATGAGAATGGCATAGTCCCGAAAGTAAGTCGGCGGTCGAGGCATCATCAGGGGAACCGAAGACCCGGGTAGTTCTGCGTAGGCCACCACCCTGGCCGTGAGGGTATGCAGCAGCCCGGGCGCATGGACGGCCACCCATAGCCGGTCGCCGAATGCCTCCCGCAAACTATCAATGGAAAACCGCGTCTCCCGTTGAATGGGACCCAGGAGTTTCCCATTGATAAAGACATGACCCCGGTCAAGGACCTCAAATTCAAGGCTCAGGCCGCCATACTTGCGGGCATCGAGAGGAAAATAAATCGTTCTCAGCTTCTCTCCCTCATTTGCCTCCGGATGCCGATACTCCTTCCCATCCAGTACCAGCCACATCTCCCGGAGATCCGCCACCTGTACAGGCGAACTGAGTACCAACAGCATGACCAGGGAAATCATGGCGCAAAAGTAGGTCAAAGCGACTCCATTCCGGAAACAATTTGCAACTTCACATATGGCCGGACTTTATCTGCACATCCCGTTCTGCAAACAGGCCTGTTATTATTGCGACTTTCACTTCTCCACCGACTCCAGGCATCGGAGTGAACTGCTGGAAGCCATGCATAAGGAGATGACCCTTAGGAAAGGTTTTCTCTCCGCTCCGCTGGAAACCATATACTTCGGAGGAGGCACACCATCCCTCCTCGAAGGCGATCAAATCGCTTCTTTTCTTGCGCTTGCGGAAAAGACGTTTGGCATTGCCCCGCAGCCTGAAATAACCCTCGAAGCCAACCCTGACGATCTTACAAAAGACAAGCTCCACGCGATTCGTGCCGCGGGCGTCAACCGGCTCAGCATTGGCATCCAATCATTCCGCGATGACTTGCTGAAGTATCTCCACCGTGCCCACGATGCCCAGGCCGCCAGGCGATCACTGGAAGAAAGCCGGGAGGCAGGCTTCACCAACATCAGTATCGATTTGATTTATGCCATTCCCGGTCTCGATCTGGCCAGCTGGGAGACCTCGCTGAAAGAAGCGGCCTCCTACCGGCCTGAGCATCTCTCGTCGTATTCCCTCACCATCGAGGAACGCACCGTGTTTGGTCACCATCTCCGGGCCGGCAAACTCCGACGCGTGGAAGATGAGCAGGCCGCTCAACAATTTGAACGCATGCAGGATGTCCTGGAAGACTTGGGGTATGAACAATACGAAATCTCCAATTTCAGTCTTCCCGGCTTCCACTCCCGGCATAACAGCAGCTATTGGCTTCAAAAGCCCTACCTGGGAATCGGTCCAAGCGCTCACTCCTATGACGGGGTCCGCCGCTATGTGAATCTGGCCAACAACCCACGGTATGCCGAGGCCTTGCGCAGCGATCGGATTCCGTCGGAGGCTGAGGTGCTTTCGGCTGTTGACCAGATCAATGAATACCTTCTTACCCGTCTTCGCACGAAATGGGGCGTGGACCTGCGCGTCCTCAGGAAACTGGGCGATGATCTTCCCGGACGCTGCGGCTCCCGCCTGAATCGCTACATGGAAGAGGGGTTACTCGTGATCTCCGGCGAAGAAGTGCGGCTCACCCGGAGGGGCATGCTGCTGGCCGACCGGATCACCGAGGAACTTATGGCCGGCTAACCTGAACCGGCGCTTGCGGCCAGGACCAAAAAAATGCGATCTTTAGCCATGACCTCCGAAGAGAAACGCGTCTACTTGCTGCTGAAGGCCGTGATCTTTCATTACCATGGATTGGACGAGCAAGAGAAGATTGACCTGGAAACGGCGACCGAACGGCTCCAGGCGAGGGAGGAATTGAAGTGGGCCATGGAGTTCATCGAAAAAGACCAGGTGACCTCCTTTGAACGGGCAAGGGCCTTTCTTAACGACATTATCCGGGATTATACCCGAGAGAAACGGGAGCAACTTATCCAGATGGTGTGGGAATCCAACAACCTGAAGGGCTACGTCACCGAAATGGAAGCCACCGCCATGATCCGGCTGGCCCGCGACTGGAACGTCGAACAGGCCCTGGTTGACCTGGTGCTCAAGTAGGTTCGCTAGAGACTCATCATGTCCTTGAACTTCGCCGCCTGGCGTCGGCTTACTTCCACTTTGTCGCCGCCGCGAAGTTTCACCATCAGCCCTCCATTAAACCACGGCTCGATGCCCTCCACCCAGCTCAGGTTGATGATGTGCTTGCGGCTAGCTCTGAAGAAGGATCGCTCATCCAGTTTTTCATCCAGTGCATTCAGTGACTTGTGAATCATCGGACGGTTGTTGTCGAAGTAGACCTTGATATAATTTCCATCCGACTCAAACAGGCGGATATTGGCCAAGCTGACAAACCAGCAGCGCTCGCCATCCTTGACAAAGACCTGGTCTTCCAATCCCAGCTTCTGATCGCGGCCGCGGCCGGACCGCAGGCGCTCCTTTTCCTGGATTTTGTGGACCGCCTCGGCGAGGCGCTCCGCAGTAATGGGTTTGAGGAGGTAGTCCAGGGCATTGATCTCAAACGCCTTGAGGGCGAATTCATCATACGCCGTGGTGAAGACCACCAGCGGAACGCTGTCGAGGGATTCCAGCAGCTGGAACCCGGTTCGACCGGGCATCTGGATGTCCAGGAAAAGAACGTCGGGGTTCAGGTCGGTGATCAACTGCTCCGCCTCATCCGCATTCTGGGCCTCGCCGACGATCTCGATGGAAGGATGCTCTTCGAGGAGTTTGATCAATTCCTTCCGCGCCAGGCGCTCATCATCAATAATCAGTGCTTTCATAGTTTGGCGCCATTAGCGCAAATGGGGAATCTCTACTTCGGTCAAAACAAAATTATCGTTTTCAGAAAGAATTCTAAAAGAGGCGGCCTCTCCATAAATCAGTTTGAGCCGCTGCCGGGTATTCTCCAGGCCCAGGCCACCCCCCATTCCGGACGAACCGTTCACATACGTTCCGGAGTTCCGCAGCTGAATGCTCAGCCTGTCATCGTGAACGTAGGTCTTCAGGTGAATGGTTCCTCCCGCGGTAAGCTTGGCAATACCGTGCTTGATGCCATTTTCCACGAGCGTTTGAATCATTAATGGGGGAACCAGGAAGTCACGCGAGGCCGGATCGATTTCAAACCGGGTTTGTAATCGTTCTTCAAACCGGATGCTCTCCAGGCCGAGGTAATCCTGCACGATCTTCAATTCGTCTTCAAACTTGGTAAGTTCCCGTTTCCCTGTACTTAACGAGTTCCGAAGGATATTGGCCAGCTGGTTGATGGCCTGCTTGGCCTTCTCCGGGTTCTCGTCTACCAGGGCCCTGATGCTGTTCAATGCATTGAAAATAAAATGAGGATTGAGCTGCGACTTGAGGTTGTTGAGTTCGATCTCACGTACAGAAGCCTCCAGCTTCAACGAGGTATTGTACCGCTCAAAATAGTTGTAGATAAAATAGAGAACCGACCACAGAAAAAAGATCAGCGCATAGATCGCGGTCAGTCCAAAGATCGTCGATACGTTAAAAGCCACTTCACGACTGTAGAGGCCCAGGGGAATAGAAATCGGAAGGCGCACAAAATAGAGCAGAAGACCCAGGAGCACTACGCTTCCGGCCACACGGGGAATGAGCAAAGACATTCCTGCGCTCATCCATTTCCAACGATTGATCAAATACCGGTACCCATGCGTCAGCAGCAAGCCGAAAATGGACTCATAAATCAGAAAGAGTATGCGCGCCGTGCTGATCCTCGGGTCTTCCGAGGCGAGCACACTAAACACCAACTGGCTGAGAAAGTAAACCGACCAGCCGCCCAGCTGGAGTGTCCAGTATAACCTGACCTTGTTGACTTGACTGACCATCGTGTTGCGGTTCTACAAAGGTAGACACATCCCCGGACCTCAGCAGCCTGAGATGTGACAGGCGGAAATCACGACTGGCGCAACTCCGTCCGAAGGAACTTGCCGGTATAACTGCCCTGCTGACGGCTTACCTGCTCCGGCGTGCCGGAAGCCACAAGGGTGCCGCCTTTGGCTCCACCTTCAGGGCCCAGGTCGATAAGGTGGTCGGCCGACTTGATGACATCCAGGTTGTGCTCAATGACCAGCACGGTGTTGCCTTTATCCACCAGCTTCTGAAGCACTTCCAGCAAATGAGCAATGTCCTGGAAGTGCAGGCCGGTCGTCGGCTCATCGAGGATGTACAGCGTCTTTCCTGTATCCCGTTTCGACAATTCCGTGGCCAACTTCACCCGCTGGGCTTCTCCCCCCGACAGTGTCGTGGCATGCTGACCCAGGGAAATGTATCCCAAGCCCACGTCATTCAGTGTCTCAATCTTGCGGAGGATGCGTGGTTGGTTTTCAAAAAACACTACGGCTTCCTCCACGGTCATATCGAGAACATCGGCAATCGATTTGCCCTTGAACCTCACTTCCAGGGTTTCCCGGTTGTACCGCTTGCCCTTGCAGGTTTCGCAATGAACATAGACATCGGGCAAGAATTCCATTTCAATCAACCGAAGTCCGGCTCCCTCGCAAGTCTCGCACCGTCCTCCTTTTACGTTGAAGGAAAACCGTCCTGGCTTGTACCCCCGAATCTTGGCCTCCGGCATTTGGGCAAACAGGTCCCGGATGTCGGTAAAAACGCCCGTATAGGTCGCGGGGTTGGATCGGGGCGTTCGGCCGATCGGCGACTGATCCACTTCAATCACCTTGTCGATATGCTCCAGGCCCTTGATGCTTTTGTACGGCAACGGTTCTGTCCTGGAATTATACAGGTGCTTATTGAGGATTGGAAATAGGGTCTCGTGGATCAGGGTGGATTTCCCGCTTCCCGACACCCCGGTGACACAGATGAACGTACCGAGGGGAAGCGAGAGATCGACCTGCTTCAGGTTGTTGCCGCTGGCGCGATGCAGTTCAATCGTATTCCCGGAGCCCTCTCGCTTCTTTTTATCATACGGAATACGCAGGGTCCCGTTGAGATAGCCTGATGTGACGCTGCTGTTGCGTACAAATTCGGCAGGGGGGCCCGCCGCCACTACCCTTCCCCCATGGCGCCCGGCCCCGGGACCGACATCCACGATATAGTCCGACTCCAGCATCATCTCCTTGTCGTGCTCCACCACCACCACGGAGTTGCCCAGGTCGCGCAGATCCTTCAGGGCCTTGATGAGCTTCACATTGTCTCTCGGGTGGAGTCCGATGCTGGGTTCATCGAGGATATACAACACGCCGACCAGCTGGGTGCCAATCTGTGTGGCCAGCCTGATCCGCTGGGCTTCTCCCCCGCTCAGCGTTCGCAGCGGCCGGTTCAGGTCAAGGTAATCCAGACCTACATCGAGCAGGAAGCGAATCCGTTTCCGGATCTCCTTCAACACCTCTGCGGCTATGGTTTTCTGTTTCGCCGAGAGACGGTCCTCCAGGTGATCGAACCATGACTTCAGCTGGAGGATGTCCATCCGGGACAGTTCGGCAATATTTTTTTCGTCGATCTTGAAGTGAAGTGATTCCTTTTTCAGCCTTGCCCCATTGCACTCGGGGCACATCCTCGAGATCGTGAAATCTTCCATCCACCGCTTGGCCCCTTCCGAAGAATCCTCACGCATTTTTTCCAGGAAACGGATGATGCCTTCGAACTTGGTATTCCAGTTTGTGCCCGGATACTTTACCGAGGGAACGGCGACCGGCACATCGTCCCCATACAGGAGGATACGGATTACTTCAGCTGGGATGTCCTTGATCGGGGTGGAAAGAGACAACTTGTACCGCTTCAGGATAGCTTCCACCTTCTTGAATATCCAGATATCGCGGTATTCGCCCAGCGGAAGAATTCCTCCGCGAAGAATGCTCAGGTTCTTATCAGGGATAACCGATTCTTCGGTGATCTCTTCGATGACTCCCAGTCCATTGCAGACCGGGCAGGCGCCGTACGGGCTGTTGAACGAAAACAGGTTGGGAGCCGGCTCATCGTAGGAAAGCCCGGTGGTCGGATCCATCAGGAACTTGGAAAAATGATGGAGCGTTCCATTTTCTTCCAGCAGCATCATCACACCCTTGCCCTCCTTCAGCGAGCGACTGACGGACTGGGCGATGCGGTACCGGTCCTTCTCATCCGCCACAATGCGGTCGATGACCACTTCGATGTCATGAATCTTGTACCGGTCGACCTGCATTTTGGCGGAGATCTCCATGACTTCGCCATCTACGCGCACCTTGGTAAACCCGCTCTTCCGGATTTGTACAAATAACTCACGGTAATGTCCTTTCCGGCCACGCACCAGCGGGGCCAGCAACGTGAGTTTTTTCATCCGGAAATGCTGGAAAATGCCTTCCAGGATCTGGTCTTCGGTTTGACGGACCATTTTCTTTCCGCTGAGGTACGAGTACGCCTCCCCGGCGCGGGCAAAGAGGAGCCGCATGAAGTCATATATCTCGGTGACGGTACCCACGGTGGATCGCGGGTTGCGGGAGGTCGTCTTTTGCTCGATGGAAATCACCGGGCTTAACCCATTAATCTTGTCCACATCGGGTCGCTCCAGGTTGCCAATGAAACTTCGCGCATAGGCGGAGAAGCTTTCCATGTACCGGCGCTGACCCTCGGCATAGATGGTATCAAAAGCGAGGGAGGATTTTCCGCTGCCACTGATGCCCGTAATCACCACCAGCTGGTTGCGGGGTATGGAAACAGAAATATCTTTCAGGTTGTGCTCCCGGGCGCCAATAACCTCAATTGAGGAGTGACCGGTCAGGTCTTTTTGAGGTTGTGCACGATCTCCCTTCATAATTCCATGAGGCCTGCGCCGGCCCTGCCCTTCCGGTCTTTTGAAGGGACAAGACTAAGGAAAAACCGGAAGAAAAAATCAGGATTTGACGAGGAACTGTTCGAGCTCCTTGAGGCTTATGAGGCCCTCATAGAACGACTTCCCGAAAATGACGGCAAAAATTCCCATGTCGTGAAGGCGCTTGATGTCGTCTACGCTGCGCACGCCGCCGCTGGCCAGCACCTTCAGATCGGTAAACGTCGAGAGAATATCCTGGTAAAAAGCGAAGTCCGGCCCCTCCATCGTCCCGTCGCGGGAGATATCCGTGCACTTGGCATATTTCAGCCCGCGCTCATAAAAAAAGCGCAGGTGGTCAAAAAGCCGCAATTCCGATTGTTTTTGCCAACCCCGGAACGCCACCTGCTTGGTCTTTACGTCGGTGACGTCGGCGCTGAGCGTGATTTTTTCCCGGCCAAATGAAATGATCCAGGAGGCAAACAATTCGGGGTTAGTCACCGCGATGCTGGAGGCAGTGATATAATCCGCGCCATGCTCGTAGGCGCTGGCAATATCCCCATCCGTGCTGATGCCTCCGGTAAAGTCAATCTTCAGGTCGGTATAATTGGCAATGCCCTCGACCACGTGAAAATTCTTAGGACTGCCCTTTTCGGCCCCATCCAGGTCAACCAGGTGAATCACCTCGATGCCATGGTCTTCGAAACGCTTGGCCAAATCCAGCGGATTTTCATCATAGGCTTTCTCACTGGTCGGGTCGCCCTTCCGCATCTTGACTACCCTGCCCTTCCGGATGGCAATGGATGGTATTACCTGAATCATCGACCCAATCTACTTTATTTTTTTCATGGGACTCAACAAACCGGGCCCAAAAAATCACCGGAAACGATTCCTGTCATCCCGGAGCGTTTTGCCTAAATTTAACCGATGAAGGTTCCTGTTCTGCTCATCCTCCTGTTGCTGCACCTGGTCACGGCGGGTTATGGCCAGGCCAAAATGCGAAAGATGGCTACCAACCTCAATCACCCGGCCATCAACAACTACGCTCCCTACATCAGTCTTGACGGCAATTCTCTTGTTTACGTCGCCGACCTGGGTGAAGACCACGCGCTGACGATGGCGTATTCTACGCGCGACGGAGTCAACTGGAAAGACCCGGTGATGCTGCCCCGGGTTGTCAACAACCGGTCAAATTTCCTGATGGGATTCGGGCTGAGTCCGGATGGCAAAACGCTGTATATCGCCAACCAGAAGTCCAACGGCATGGGCGGATATGACATCTATGCCAGCCAGCTCAGGGGAAGTACCTGGCAGGAGCCGGTCAATATGCTGCTCCCTGTCAACAGCAAGGGCCACGAGGCAAGCCCATCCGTGTCGCTCGACGGATCGTCATTTTACTACATGCGCTGCGACAAAATGAATTACGAGAAGGCGGAAGGATGTCGCCTCCTGGTGATGAAGAAGAAACCAAACGGGCAATGGGACACCCCGGAAGAGCTTCCGGATTACATCAACACGGGCAATTCACAGGCGCCGCGAATTATGGGCGACGGGGAGACGTTGATTTTTGCCTCCGACAAGATCCTACCCAACCGCGGGGGCATGGACCTGTATTTAACGCGCCTTGTGGATGGCCAGTGGTCGCGCCCCGTTTCCCTGGATTTTGTCAATTCGCCCAAGGACGACCACTTTGTGAGCGCTACCGCGGCTGGCTTGTACCTCCTCAAGGAAGCGCAGGGACAACGCAGCAGTGAATTGGTCGAACTGCTTTTTCCCCCCGAGGTCCGTCCCAAAGGAACCCTTCGGGTGGATGGAACCCTCACGGGGCCTCCCGATCTCACTTCCGTCTACGTTACCGTCTTCAATCGCGACTCAAGACAGAAATCCTTCGTGACCCGACCTGGCTCCAACGGCCAATTCGTTGCCTACCTGAAATACGGAAGCCGGTACGACCTTTCCATTGAATCCGCAGAGGACCATTATACTTTCTTCAACCGGGTGTTTGACTTGAGCGGCCCCGACAATTCCATGGTAGAACAGGTTCATGCCGTACTCGAACCTGCTGCTTCTGACGCGGTGCTCGATGTTGACGGAATCGAATTTGAGCCGGGCACGGCCAATTTGTCTCCGGCCTCGGGCCCGGAGATCTCCCGCCTCGCCCGAATGATTCGTGGAAACTCCCAAAAGTCGTTTGCCATTGAAGTCACGCTTTATGGACTTGTGGAGGATTCGTTGCGGTCCAGCCCGGACCTTACGGAAACGAGCTACGATACCACCCGGCTACAAATAACTTACGCGCTCGATTCGGTGACTACGGCCACGCGGGATACCCTGGTGGTGAAGCCCCGGTATCACAATGACCGCACCCTGGCCCAGGCGAAGGCGATTATATCGGCTCTGCAGAAGGAAGGCATTCCCCCGGGGCAACTGGCCGGATCCGGTACGGCCTTGAAGGAAGCGGTGATCGAGAAGCGGCGAACCGAAGTACAGGTTATTGTGCACTGAGGGTAACCGGAACGGCCACCAGGGTACGATCCCACATCAGCACCAGCTCCATGGAATCGTTCATCTTCTCAATGGTAATGGTGAACTGTTCAATCTCTTTGGGCGAGTTCATCACCGGTACCTCGATGATGACTTCGGCTGCCCCGGTGTCCCGGGCGGCTTCTCCATTTTTCATAACATCGATTCCCCAGGGGGGAATCGTGGTATTAAAAATTATCTGCCAGTGTTGCTCTCCAGGCACCGTCCACAGGGAGTACTTCCCCTTGGCCAATTTTTTGCCGTCCAGGTAGAGATCCCGATTGGTTTCAAACACGGTGGCTTCATTGGCGCCTGTGCGCCAGGTTTTTCCATAGGGAACCAATCCGCCAAAGATGGTCCGTCCTTTTTTATATGGGCGGTTATACGAGACGATAATCCTGAGGTCACCATCCTGGAAGGTTACGCTGTTCTCAGGACTGTACGATTTGGTGTTGTACCACCAAAAGATGGCACCGGCCAGCAGGAGTACAACCAGTAGGCCGGCAAAGAGAATAAACCGCTTCATGAACAGCTTTTGGGTTAAGGCCTTATACGGGTAATCCGCCCTGGCGGATCAGCGTTTGCACGAATTACGAAAAGAGACGTTATTTGGGCCAAATAATTGTGAATTATGGTAGTCTTCGGCATTGTCATCGCCCTCTTTGTTCTGGCGATCCTTTCAGTATGGATCTTCCCCAACAAGGCGGTCAGCAACAACGAGCACGACGTCAAGCATTGACCGGCACGCATGAATGTATGCGTCTTTTGCGGGTCCAGCACCGGAACGCGCGCTGAGTTCGCCGATGCTGCCCGTGAAACAGGCCGTTTGCTCGCGCAAGGCGGGCACACCCTCATCTATGGCGGCGGAAATATCGGCTTAATGGGTATTCTTGCCGACACCCTGCTCACCCACCACGGAAAGGTGGTGGGCGTTATCCCTGATTTCCTGATGAATCGCGAGGTGGGCCACCGGGGGCTAACCGAACTCATTGTGGTGGCGTCCATGCATGAGCGGAAAAAACGAATGGCCGACCTGGCGGACGTTTTCATTGCCTTGCCCGGCGGATGGGGCACGCTCGATGAGTTGGCGGAGATTCTCACCTGGCGGCAACTCGGGTTGACGGACCAGCCGGTGGGTTTGCTCAACGTGGATTCCTTTTTCTCCCCCCTCATTGAGCAGATGAACCAGATGACCCAGAAAGGTTTCCTGCACCCGTCCAACCTTCAATTCCTAAGGGTTGAAGATTCTCCCGCCAAATTACTCACCGCCCTGGGGGTAGTTGCCGTATAAGCCATTATCGGTACGTCTTTTTTTTCAATAGTTTTCCGGTACAATTGCGTCGCCATGCGCGTACGGTATTTCGTCGTCCTCCTCCTGCTCCTTCCCGGGATATGTCCCGCCCAATTGGGATTTCATCTCAAGCCCGGGCAGCGTCGCGTTCAGTTCCCGATCGAGGTCATCAACAACCTCGTGATTGTTCCCGTCGTCATCAACGGGCAATTGCCCCTGCGCTTTATTCTCGACACGGGCGTTCGCACCACGATCCTGACGGAAAAAGCCTTCAGTGATATTCTCAATCTTCAATATAGCCGTTACATCAAGGTGGCCGGCCCGGGTGAGGAGAAACTGGTGGAGGCCTATATCACCAACGATGTCACGCTTGATCTCCCCGGCATTCACGGGCAGGGTCACGCCATGCTGGTCCTGGAAAAGGACTACCTCGAACTACGGAATTACATGGGTACAGACGTCCAGGGTATCCTGGGTTATGAATTGTTCAGTCGCTTCGTCGTGGAAATAGATTACGAGGGGCGCCACCTCACCATTACCGCCCCGGATGCCTTCAAGCGGCGAAAGAAATACCAGGAGCTATCCATTAGCGTGGAGGATACCAAGCCTTATGTGAGTGTGCCCGTCACCCTGCAAAACAACACCCGGCTGGAGACTAAACTGTTGGTCGATACCGGGGCCAGCCACGGGCTGGTATTGGACCCTCAATCGGATGAACGCATAGTTGTCCCCGAAAAACACATCAATAGCCTGATCGGTCGCGGGCTGGCCGGAACGATTAGCGGACAAGTGGGGAGGATCCACTCGATTGAATTCGGTTCTTACACACTCCATGATGTGGTGACCAATTTCCCCAACCCGGGAGATTATGGATTCAATGATTCCATCAAGGCAGGCAAGACGTTCCGTCACGGCGCGCTTGGGGGTGACTTGCTCCGGAGATTCACCGTGGTATTCAACTTCCCGATGGAGAAGATATATTTCAGAAAGAATGCCAGTTTTTCCAGGAAGTTCACATACAACCTCAGTGGCCTGACCTTTAAGGCAAAGGGTGTTCAGCTGAGGAGATTTGAAATCACCGACGTCCGCAAGGGTTCCAGCGCCGACCTCGCCGGAATCGAGGCGGGTGACGAACTTGTCTCCGTCAACGGGCTCCTGGCTTCCCAGTTCAGCCTTAATAGTCTGAATAGTGCCTTTGATCTCCGACCCGGCAAGAAGATTCTCATCGAGATTATGCGGGAAGGAAAGGTGCTAAAGAAGAAAATGGTTCTTGTCAATCAGATCTGACCGGGATTTCGCCCCGAACGATTCCCTACCTTGCACCATGCCCGAAAAGCATGTGATCGTCATCGGTGGCGGACTGGCCGGCCTGGTCGCTTCACTCCACCTGGCCGGCGAAGGTATTGGCTGCACAGTGATTGAAAAAGCCACCTACCCTGTCCACCGGGTGTGCGGCGAATACGTTTCCCGGGAAGTAATCCCGTACCTGACCCGACTGGGGGCATATCCTTCCGCCCTCCAACCCGCCCAGATCGATCGCTTCCAGCTGACTTCCACGCGGGGTGATCTTGCCGAACTGCCGCTCGACCTTGGAGGTTTTGGCCTCAGCCGCTACGCCTTTGATCACTTTCTCTACCAGCTGGCCCTCGCCCGGGGAGTCCGATTTCAATTGAACACGGAGGTTACCGCGGTCCGATATCAGGACAATTCCTTTACCGTGGAAACCACTCAGGAGACCTTTTCTGCCAATGTGGTGATCGCCGCCCACGGAAAGCGATCCCGGCTTGACAAGGAATTCAAACGTGCGTTCATTTCCCGGCACTCTCCGTATGTCGGGGTCAAGTATCATATCCGTCTGCCCGGTTTCCCGGCGGACCTTATCGCCTTACACAATTTTGAAAACGGCTATTGCGGAATCAGCGCCGTGGAAGGCGGAATCTTCAACCTTTGCTACCTCACTCACCGCGACAACGTGCGCACCCACGGGAACCTGAAGGAAATGGAAGAGTCCGTCCTCCTGAAGAATCCCTTCCTGAAAGACATTTTCACCCACGCGGAGTTTCTCTTCGAACGACCCGAGACAATCAATGAGATATCGTTCGAGACCAAGGGGCCCCGAGAAGGACATGTACTGATGTGTGGCGACGCAGCAGGAATGATCACCCCGCTCTGTGGAAACGGGATGGCCCTGGCCATTCATTCCGCCAAACTGGCCGCCGAACGAGTGGTCCGGTTTTGCCAAGAGCCCGGTTACAACAGGGAACGCATGGAGCAGGACTATGAATCAGCCTGGAAACAGTCCTTTGCCTTTCGACTTTGGGCAGGAAGGAATATCCAGCGGTTGTTCGGGGCGGAGAGCACTTCGCAATTTGCCGTACAGCTTGCCCGGCGGATGAAACCTCTCGCTAACGGGCTGATTCGACTCACCCATGGCAAACCCTTTTGATAATTTCAGGCTTACTGCTACTTTAACAAACCATGACTAACATCGCCAGCTCCATCTCACGAAGGGATTTCCTCTTTAGCGCGGGTTCGCTCGCCGCGTTTGGCTTGACCACTTTTCCCGTGTGGTCGTGCTCTTCAGAGCCCAGGCTTTTTTTCAAGATCTCCCTGGCGGAATGGTCCTTCAACGTTTCGCTCAAGGCCGGGCGAATGAATAATCTCGAGTTCCCTGTTGTTGCCCGGAAAGAGTTCGGGCTGGACGGCGTCGAGTATGTCAACCAGTTCTTCATGGACAAAGCCAAAGACAAGACCTACCTCAGTGAACTGAAAACGAGGTGCGATGATCATGGCGTACGCAGCCTGCTCATCATGTGCGACAGTGAAGGCGATCTTGCGGATACCGATTCCTCACAACGTCAGCAGTCGGTAGAAAACCATTTCAAATGGGTTGATGCCGCGCACTTCCTGGGCTGCCACTCGATTCGAGTCAATTGCGCCGGGAAAGGTACCCCGGAGGAAGTTGCTGCCGCCGGGACCGAAGGGCTTTCACGCCTGAGCGAATATGCCGCACAGGCCGGCCTGAATGTCATCGTTGAAAACCATGGGGGCTACTCTTCCAATGGGAAATGGCTTAGCGCTGTCATTCGCGCGGTCGCCAAGCCTAACTGCGGGACATTACCTGACTTTGGAAACTTCAACCTGGGCAATGATACCTGGTATGATCGTTACCAGGGTGTCGAAGAAATGATGCCCTTTGCCAGGGCCGTCAGCGCCAAGTCCCATGATTTCGATGCCCAGGGGAATTGTGTAGAAACCGATTACTTCCGGATGCTGAAGATTGTTAAATCAGCCGGCTATACCGGCTACATCGGCATCGAATACGAGGGCTCCAAGCTCTCTGAGCGCGACGGCATCCGGGCCACCCTCGAACTGTTGAAAAAGGCAGGAGCAGAAGTACGCTAGTCAAACAAGTATCTCCCGACATTCCGGGTGTCAAAAAGCAGCCAGATAAAGAAAAAAGTCAACATGGAGGAAGACACCAGGTTCAGCCACATCGTATGCCTGAAATCGGCGTGCGAGGGGTCCTTCCATACCCTCATGAACCAGAAGCCGAAATAGAAAAGAACAGGCAAAAGACTCAGGAGAAAAACTACGGCTTGCCGTTCCGTGTAATACCGCATGAAGTAGAAAACGAACCCGAGGGTGGCCACGCCGAAAATGGACGCCGTGAAATGGAATGTGCCCCGGACGCCAAGCAGGAGACTAAGTGTTTTATCCCCCCGGGCGGAATCTTCTTCATGCTGATAGATCTGCGTCATGGGATAGTTGGCCCAGAGCATCAGGCTCGTCAGCGTCGCGGGCCACAGGATATGCAACTGAAGCAGGCTGGAGAATTCGAATTTGTTCAATCCCATGAAGCAGGCCAGGAAGGTGAAGAAGCCCTGGAAGAAGCCGGTCACCAGCCAGCCAGTGAAGGGCATCTTCTTGAGCCGGATCCGTGGATGGCTGTAAGCCTTTGAAGCGAGACCATAGATCAGAATCATCAAAGCAAAGCCGGGAGACACATAATATAAGGCCAATACCAGGGCCATCACATCCAGCAGAAGGGATACCCAATACAAGGCGGGAGTTACGGGAGGCGGATTTCTGAGCCCCCCGATGCTTTTCGTGTCCTTGTCAAAGTAACTGTTGTAACCATTACTCGCCGGGTAGACTAGGACATGCAGAATAAAAAGTATCCAGATAAGTCTGCCAAGGATCAGGTTTGGAGAAACCGCCACGGCGAACAAAAAAATCGGCAGCAAAAAGAAGGAGAAGGGAATTCGAAGATGAAGCAGTGTAGACCGGAAAGGCATAGGGGAAGACCAGTGATCAAGATAGTCTTTTTACCTATTATTGGGTAATGAGCTTTGTTACCGCCCTTGGCTCGGCTACTGCGCCGCACGCGCTTCCTCAATCCCGGGTGGCCGACTTCATGGTCCGGGCCATGGAACTGGGACCTGATGACGCCCGAAAGCTTCGTGCTGTTTTCAGAGCCAGCGGTATAGAAACGCGGTACTCGGTCATCGAAGATTACGGACGCACAGGGGACTTTGACTTCTTTGAAAACAACCCGGCGATGGAACCATTTCCGTCTACCCGGCGAAGAATGGAACTCTACCGGAGACATGCCCTTTCGCTCAGCCTGGATGCGGTCCATCAATGCCTTGCCCACACACCCGATCTGCGGCGTGATTCCATTACACACCTCGTGGTGGTGAGTTGCACGGGCATGTATGCGCCGGGTCTCGATATTGATCTTGTCAAAGCGCTCGGATTGAATTCCTCCATTCAGCGAACCTGCATCAACTTCATGGGATGTTACGCCGCGTTCAACGCGCTGAAAATCGCCGCGGCCGCCTGCCAGTCAAACCCCGAAGCCAAAGTCCTTGTGGTTTGCACCGAACTTTGCAGCATCCATTTTCAGAAAGAAAACACGGAAGACAACCTGCTGGCCAACGCGCTGTTCGGTGATGGGTCCGCGGCCGTGCTTGTGGAATCGCGGCCGCGTCACGGGATCGGCCTGGAACTGGAGGAGTTCCACTGCGAATTGGCCACCGAAGGAGAACATGACATGACATGGACCGTTGGAGACCTGGGGTTCGAAATGCGATTGTCTTCCTATGTTCCGGAGATCATTCGAAGCGGAATCCGGCACCTCACGCGTTCCTTGCTGGCCAAAATCGGGCAGCGCCCTGCCGGCATTTCATTCTATGCCATTCATCCCGGGGGGAAGAAGATACTGGAAACCATCGAAGCTGAACTCGGGATAAGCCGGGAACACAATCGTTTCGCCTACGAGGTCCTGCGCCGCTGCGGAAACATGTCCTCTCCTACCGTCTTGTTTGTCCTCGAAGCCTTGTGGAAACAACTGACCCCTTCGGATGACCAGCGGCGTATCCTGAGTTTCGCGTTCGGGCCAGGACTCACCCTGGAAAGTGCCCTGTTTAAAGTCACCACCCGATGAGCCCGGCGTTCAATGCCGATCAGCGCTCGAAAGAGACAGAGATCATGGATGATCTCACTTGTTCGGGTCCCGTGGTGGAAAGGACCCTGAAAGACCTGGATATCATCAATAGGCTGCTCGGCGGAAACGCCGTAACACTCACCGGGCTGAAAGAAATGATGGAATCCCGCGGTTCCTCCGGCGTACCGCTCCGAATTGCCGACCTGGGATGCGGGAGCGGGGACTTGCTTCGTCGTCTCGCCCGGTACGCGCGGAAGAATTCCATCCCGGTACAGCTGTTTGGCATCGATGCGAATCCCTCGATCGCCGCGTATGCATCAAGGCATTGCGCCGACTATCCGGAGATTACCATCGAGGCCGTCGATGTGCTTTCAGATGAATTCGCAGCGCGTAGCTATGACATCATCAGCGGCACACTGTTCTTTCACCATTTCGACGACGACACCCTCGTGCGCCTGTTACCCCGGCTGGTCAGCCAGGCGAAGTATGGCGTACTCATCAATGACATTCACCGGCACTGGTTTGCCTACCATTCCATCAAGTGGCTTACCCGCTGGTTCTCCTCCTCTCCCATGGTTCACTATGATGCCCCGCTTTCCGTGAGCAGGGCCTTCACCCGGGGCGACTGGAAGCGGTTGACTGCACGATCCGGGATTGTGCAGTACCGGATCAGCTGGCACTGGGCCTTTCGCTGGAAAATCATGCTTTGCTCCCCGGATTCCCGTTTGGCACAGTTTTGGTAATTTTGACTCAGAAATCAGCTACCCATGAAACGTCTTGTATTGGCCCTTGCTGCGCTGGCACTCCTTGCCGGTTGCGGATCCAGTCCTTACGGCACGCGCGTAAAGGAACCTTTCAGCGGAAACGCCTATGAATCAAATAATCGATTCTTCCGGGCTACCGGTAAGGGCGAAAGCTCATCGGAAAACATTGCCCGAGGCAAGGCCGACATCGAAGCAAAGACCTACCTGGCCGGACAGGTAAATACCACCATGAAGCAGGTGGCCGACAATTATATGGGCCAGACGGAAAATGAGCGGGGCGCCGACGTGGCGGAAAAGTTTCAAAGCCTGGCCCGCCAGGTCATGGATACCGATATGGCCGATCTGCGGAAAGTGGGCGAAAAGAAATACTACAATGAAAAGGAGAAGCGATACACGGTCTTCATCGCCTACGAAATCAAGAAGAATGCGATGTTCCGCTTCATGAAGAAGCAGGCCAAGCTGGACAACAGCATCAATGAATCTCAACAGGCCTTGATCCAGAAGATTCTGGATGAGCAGGAAAGGTTGGCGGATGAAGAAGACAAGGAGGAGAAGAAGTAGTCTTACTTCCCTTCCGCCATCTTCTCTGCCGTTTCGGCAAGTTTAAGCTGTTCAATAAAGTCATCAATCTCCCCGTTCATGATCGCGGGAAGGTTGTGTTGCGTAAATCCGATGCGATGGTCGGTTACCCGGCTCTGCGGGTAGTTGTAAGTTCTGATCTTCTCTGAACGGTCTCCGCTGCGAACCTGGGAGCGGCGGGAGGCTCCTATTTCGGCATTTTGCTTCTCCACTTCCAGTTCATACAACTTGTTTCTCAGCATCTGGAGCGCGCGCTCCCGGTTGGCATGCTGGGAACGCTCCACCTGGCAGGTGATCACGATACCGGTGGGCTTGTGCGTGAGTTGCACCTTGGTCTCCACCTTGTTCACATTCTGCCCTCCGGCGCCGCTGCTCCTTGCGGTTTGATATTCCAGGTCCGCAGGGTTAATGACTACATCCACATCTTCCGCCTCCGGCAACACCACCACCGAAGCCGCCGACGTGTGCACCCGTCCCTGTTGTTCCGTTTCAGGAACCCGCTGGACACGGTGCACTCCCGACTCGTATTTGAAAATACCGTAGGCGCCTTGCCCTTCCACCAGGGTGATGACTTCCTTGTAGCCTCCTGCCGATCCTTCCGTCACATCCATTACGGTCATCTTGAGTCCCCTCCGGTCGCAGAACCGTTGATACATCCTCCATAAGTCACCGGCGAAAATAGCGGCCTCATCGCCACCTGTTCCCGCCCGAATCTCCAGGATGCAGTTCCGGTCGTCGTTGGGATCCTTTGGCATGAGCAATTCCTTGATCTCCGCCTCGATTTTCTCCCGTTTGGGGCCCAGCTCATCAATCTCCATTTTGGCCAGCTCCCTGAGCTCCGGATCCTTTTCGGTTTCCAGCACTTCACGGGCATGGTCCTGCCCGTCTAGAATCTGTTGATAAGCCCGGTACTTCACTACCACCTTTTCCAGGTCCCGGTATTCCTTGCTCAACTGAGTAAATTTCTTCATGTCCCTGACCACCTCCGGCTGCCCCAGCAACTGGCCAACCTCCTCAAACCGGTGGTTTATCTCAATGAGCTTGTCTATCATAGCATTAAAAACGCGGGCAAAGTTAGGAAAATAGCCTTGCAAGAATCCGGGCAGCCTGCTTCCGAACAAATTTTGGGTTTCTGTCCCTGACCGAAATGCCGTATCTGCTAACTTGTTGACATGAATATCCGTTACCTGTTTCCCCTCATTTTGATCCTGGCTGGTGCCTGTGGCGGCAAGCTGACACAGGAAGAAAGGGCAAAGCTTCACGAAGGCATGGCCACCCAGGACATTCGGCGCGTGACCGACGCCGAACTCCAGGAGGCCGCCTTGAGTTTGGCGGGAGAGATTGTGCGCGATGTAGAGCGTATCGACAAATTCCTGTTGAACAAGACAAGAATTGATTCCCTCGCCGCGGCACGGGGTGTTGTGGTCTATCCCCTCCGCCCCGATAGTTCACCTCGAGGGGAGACAGAAAAACAACTCATAGAAGCCTATATGGCCGCGGCCGCCTCAGGAACGGCTGCCGATAATCTCCAAAAACTCGGTACGGACTCCATGCTGTTCACACGACCTGTTTACCTCCTCCACCCCGATGGTTCGCAGGAGTTGAGTCACGCCATTGGCATCCGCCTGTCTACGCGGTCAATCGTGCTGTCCATGCCTCAACCCTGAACCACGCACCTTCCTTGCGCTCTCTGTTGCACCCCGGCCCGTCGAAACCCTGGCAACTCTGGATTGACACCGGCGGAACTTTTACCGACTGCATCGCCACCGATCCGGCGGGGAAAACTCGTCGCCTCAAGATCTTAAGCAGCAGTGTGCTCAGAGGCACGCTCGTTGCTCAGCCCGACCGGAATTCCCTTCAGGTAGATATTAGGTGGCCCGTTCAAGAGGATATTTTTTCGGGATTTCAATTGCGCATTATCGGGTCCGGCCAGGCATCGCGCGTGGCCCGTGTCGATCTTCTGCGACAGGTGATCGAACTCACCGAGCCATTGGACAGGGCCCGGCCGGGAAGCTTCGTGGAACTGACCAGTAACGAAGAGGTCCCGGTGCTGGCCGCGCGTTGCCTTACCCATACGGCCCTCGGTCACCCGTTTCCTCCGCTGGAAATGAAACTCGGATCCACACGTGGCACCAATGCTATGCTGGAAATGAAGGGGGCTCGAACGGCCTTCCTGGTCACCCATGGCTTCAGGGATCTCCTGCTCATCGGAAACCAGCAACGTCCTGATCTATTTTCACTGGATGTCAGGAAGCCCGTTCCCCTGTACGATGCAGTCTTTGAGATCCATGAACGGATAACCGCCAGGGGCCAGGTTCTGACCCCGCTTTCAGAATCAGCGATCAGCGATCTGATCAGTACTCTGCAGGAAAAGAAGATTGAATCGATTGCCATCGCGTTGCTGAATGCGTATGCGAATCCCCGGCATGAACAACAGCTGGCGGCGGCACTTCGCAAGGCGGGTTTTCGGTTCGTTTCGGTATCCCATGAACTTTCCTCGCAGATTCGCCTGCTGACGCGCGCGGAAACGACCCTGGCCAACGCTTACCTTGACCCAATCATTCACACCTATGTCTCCGGAATAAAGGAGGGGCTCCGTAGCGCGAAGTTGTTTATCATGACCAGCAGCGGAAGCCTGGTTCGCGCCGAGTCATTCTATCCGAAGGACAGCTTGCTGAGTGGTCCTGCGGGCGGAGTGGTGGGAGCAGCTCACCAGGCGATCAGGTCAGGCGTGAAACATCTTTTGGCTTTCGACATGGGGGGCACCAGCACCGATGTTTCGATGTATAACGGCCGGTATGATTACCGGTTTGAATCCAGGGTGGGATCACACAGCATTCTTTCCCCGTCGCTTGCTATTGAGACCATCGCTGCAGGAGGAGGATCGATTTGCGACTTTGATGGTCACCGGCTCCTGGTGGGACCTCAAAGCGCTGGTGCCAATCCCGGGCCTGCCTGCTACGGGGCCGGAGGACCGCTGACCATCACGGATGTTAATCTTCTCCTGGGCCGGATTGACCCTGGACAATTTGCCATCCCCTTGCACGTAAAGGCCGCCCAGGAAGCCCTTCAGCAATTGGTGAACCGGATGAAGAAGTTCACCCGTCACCGGCCCAAGGAAATCAATGTGCTGTCTTCGCTCCTGCAAATTGCCAACGAGAAAATGTCGGAAGCCATCCGAAAGATCTCTGTCCAGCAGGGACATAACCCGGGGGATTTTTCGCTCCTCAGTTTTGGAGGCGCCGGAGGACAGCATGCCTGCGCGCTGGCAGAAATTCTTAGGATGAAGGAAGTGCTTATCCCTTACGATGCTGGTCTGCTCAGCGCCTTTGGCATCGGGCAAGCGGTGGTTGAGAGATTCAGCGAGCGATTGCTGCTGAAGTCGTGGGACGAAGCAGAGAATTCGATAGACCGGCAATTGGACGAGGTGTACGGGGAGGCTCAGCAGCGGTTGGAAAAGGAAGGGTATCCCGCTACGCTGATCCGCAGGGCACAGAACTTCCTTTACCTCCGTTTCGCAGGTCAGGATAGCCCGATAGAAGTGGCCTACCGGCCCGGACAAAATGTACCCCGACTCTTCCGTCAACGCTACACGTCCATCTACGGTCATTGGACGGACCGCCCGATTGAAGTAGAGTCGATTCGGGTGGTGGCCTCGGTTGGTCATGGGGCGAGGTATCGGGTGGAAAGAACCCTCCGGGCTTACCGTCCGAAGGCCATTAAGAGAGTAAAGACCTTTTGCGGGGATCGTTTCCTGCCCTGTTCAGTTTATCGATGGGAGGAACTTCGGCCCGGCGCTTCGATCACCGGTCCGGCGTTGATCGTCAGCGGAAACTCTACCTCCTTTGTGGACATCGGCTGGCAATGGAAACTGGAAAAGTCAGGGAATGCCAGAATGACCCGCGTTTCCCGGCTGGCCAGGAAAGTCGCCCGCACTCACTCCCCGGAAGGAGAATTGGAATTATTTACCAACCGCTTTACGGCGGTCGCCCAGGAAATGGGAGCCTTGCTTCAGCGAACGTCTTTCTCGGTCAACATCAAGGAGCGGCTTGACTTTTCCTGCGCGCTCCTGGACGCGGATGGGTTCCTGGTGGTAAATGCGCCTCATATTCCTGTTCACCTGGGCAGTATGGGCGTTTGCGTGCGTGAAGTCAGGAAAGTAATTGCCATGGAGGAAGGAGATGTGATTCTGACCAATCATCCTGCCTTTGGCGGCTCCCACCTTCCGGACGTGACCCTGATCAAGCCTGTCTTTCATAAAGGGCGGCTGGTCGGATACGTGGCGAACCGCGCCCACCACGCGGAAATTGGAGGGTCAAAGCCCGGGTCCATGCCCGCCGGAGCAAGCCGGCTGGAAGAAGAAGGCGTGATCATTTCACCCATGTATCTTGTTCGCAAGGGAAGGCCCCAATGGAACAAGGTTCGTGAGGTCTTGACCAAAGCCGCACATCCTACCCGTCTACTTTCAGAAAACCTGGCTGACCTCAATGGCGCCCTGGCGTCCATCAGCATAGGCGAGCAGGGTTTGCTTTCGCTGTGTGAGGCGCATGGCCAAAAAGAGGTGTCGCATTACATGCTGGCCCTCCGGCAGTATGCCCGGCGCCTGCTGGAAAGAAAAATCAAGAGTTTGCCCGCCAGAACCGTAAGAGCCATCGAATACCTGGATGACGGATCCCCGCTGACGGTCAGGGTTCAGCGTAAGGGGAATCGTCTTCTTCTCGACTTCTCGAAGTCATCTGGAGTGCATCCGGGTAATCTCAACGCCACCAAAGCCATTGTTCAAAGCGTGGTCCTGTACACCCTTCGTTTGCTGATCAACGAACCACTGCCCATGAATGAGGGGCTGATGGATAGTGTGGACCTCATTCTCCCGCACGGATTACTCAATCCCGACTTTTCGGTGAGGCCAATGCCCGCCGTGGTGGGTGGTAACACGGAAGTGAGTCAGCGGCTGACCGACACGGTTCTCAAGGCCTTTGGTCTTGCCGCCTGCAGCCAGGGGACGATGAACAACTTCCTGTTTGGCAATGATCGCTTTGGTTACTACGAGACCATTTGCGGTGGAACGGGCGCAGGTCCGGGATTTGATGGTGCGCACGCGGTCCACCAACACATGACCAATACGCGGATTACGGATCCCGAAGTACTGGAGCACCGTTACCCGGTGAGGTTAGTCCGTTTCGAAATCCGGGAAGGGTCCGGCGGTGCAGGCCGGTGGAAAGGCGGAAATGGTTCGATCCGTGAATACGAATTTTTGGAGAAGCTGGAGGTTAATCTGCTTAGCCAACACCGTATACAAGAACCGTATGGGATGGTGGGTGGTTCACCCGGGCTGACGGGCAGGCAACGGCTGATCCGGAGGGATGGCAGCCAACTGGCGCTCCAGGGAATTGTCAACCTTCAGGCGGAGGCCGGTGAACGCGTCATTATCGAGACACCGGGAGGCGGCGGATGGGGTAGAACCAAAAAGTGAAGACAAAAAAATAACTGCCCGAAGGCAGTTATTTTTTTAATGACAGAAAGAGTCGTGATTACTCTCCGCCGAATACGTAAGCCACCCGGAAGGCCAGGTTGTTGGCATCAGAAATGAGGTTGTAACGAACACCCAGATCAAATGCATTGAGGCGATAGCCCAGTGCCGGAGTGAAACCAAATTTGCTGTCGCTGGCACTTCCGCTGAAACCGCCGCCGCTCACGCTGCTGCTGGCGAAGAAGATGCCCAGGTCAAACTCACCGTAAAATCCGTTGCCGCTTTCGGTGAAATAGTACTTCACACCACCCATGATCGGAATCATCGTGAACGTAGCGGATACACCGGACGGCAGGTTCTTGCCGCCGTAGGATTGGAAACCTGCATAAGCTGTCCAGCTCAGGTTATCATTGATCGGCTTCTGGTAGTTGGCCGAGGCGCCAAAGCCCATGTTGAAGCCATCCGAGAAAGGCGTGCCCATAGGAAGAGCCAATTCAGCGCCTACCGAAAACTGTGCGAAAGCTCCCGTCACTGCGAAGAACGAGAAAGCAAGCACCAACAAACTTTTCTTGTAAGTGTTGTTTTGTTTCATAGATAGAGTGTTTTGTTTGGGTTAATAGTCGCCAAAAATGGTCAAAAAAAGCCCAATTCACAAGGGTTTGCGCGCTTTTGGCCCTCACAAATAGGCGAATAGTGTTCAAATTCAAGGGGTTGGGGCATAAACGACTGCCCCAAAATGGTCAAAAACCATCATCCGACTTCTCATCCTTCTTCTTTTGCTTCTTGCGGGCCGCGGTGGCGTCCAAATCGTAGCCGTCCTCCTTTCCGTAATAGTTCTTGCGGAAACGGTTGATGAACTCCAGCGTCTCGTCTTCACTTCCCGGGATAAAGATCAATTCTCCCAACTTTGCCTTGGCTGCGTTTGTACGCTTTGAGACCACATCGTTGACCATTTGCCTGGATGACTGGATCATCAGCCGGTTATCTTCATACCCAAAGTAGTACCACGATTCCGGTGAAGCCTTCAGGAATACGTGGAACACCGGGGTGCCGTCTTCGTTGCGCCGGATTTCCATGAAACCTTCGAAGCCGCCATTGACGTCATTCTTCAGGAGATGACTGAGCCCGATAGGTCCTTCGCTGTAGAAGGCTTTGTGCTTTTGCGACCACTTGAGGTTTACATTCGAGAAAACCATCGGCAGGGTAAGGGCAGGCAGCGTGCTCAGGGAGACAGGGCCCTGGAGTGATCGCTGTTCAAAATCCTTGGCGGCCCGTTCGCCCACGATATCAGCAATCTTGTAAAGAAGTTCCGTAGGATCACCCAGTCCTTCAGGGATATCCTCATTCTTGATCACATTCTGAAGATCCTGGGCCATCATCTGAAAGATTTGCGCAGGAACATTCATATTGGTCATGATGAATGCGTTGGCGCGGATATCATTGGTCTCCAGGTTTCCTGATCCTATGGCCGAGGCCACCACACTGAATTCTTTTGAGTCGCGGAAGAATGTGACCGGACCTTCAAAGCGCACCTCCTGCTTGTCTTCATTGTAGCTGAAGACTTTACCTGAAAGTTTTTCTCCGGCCGCTTTCATTCGGTCTTCAATCCTGAACTCTCCGCTGTTCTTGTCAAAGAAAAGCGCACCGCTGGGCAGGAAAAAGTCGTCGTCATCGGGCGCCTTCTTGTCGTTCAGAAAAGTAATGTACAGACTATTATCCGACCCGATGTGCAAGCCAGCATCCGGTTTGCCGCCATCCTCCATCTCCGCATGATCGAAATCAATGAAGATATCCTTTTCATCCCCGCTTTGTGAATACTTCAGCCAGGTGTTGTAATTCTTGATCTTCCTGAGATCCAGTTTCGCGTATCCCTGAAGTTGCAGGGCCGGCTTGGTGGCATACATCACCATGTCGCCCTTGTAAAACATCCGCGGAGCCAAAATCATGTTCATCTGTTCAGGCACCGTGCCGCTCGCCACGGTCTGCATGCGGGTAGTAGCTGACTTGCTGCGCTTGACGCCTACTTCCTCCCGGACGGCCTCCAGTCTGAAATTTTCCATTTTGATGGCGAAGGTGTCACTCTCTGCGTTGATGTACTGGTAGGTAGCGTAACCCGTAAACTCCTTGCGCGAGACGATATCGACCACCCCGTTGATCATGCGGTGATAGCCGTTGAGTGTATCCAGCACGATGGTCGTATTCTTAAGCTGCCCGATCCGTGCATTTTCCAGGATCAGCACCTCGTTATTCTCCGGGGTGATGCGTGCATCGGCCACGGTGATAAATGGAATGCCGCTCACCTTCATTTGCTGCAGTTTGATGTCATACTCGGCCTTCTCGGCATTGAATGCCAATGAATCCAGGTCTTCCCGGGTCGTATAGAAGTACGAGTTTTCCAGGGGAACATTCGCATCCTTGGTCATCGTAATCTTTTGCGTCGTCAGGTCCCAGCGAGCGGTAGGTATCGAGGTTTTGAATTGCGCGTAAGGAAAATCGATGGCCGCAACACCCTCAATCTCCGGGCTGATATCGGCAAAATTCTTTTCCAGGTTAAACTTGAGACGAATGTCACTGCCCTGTAAGGCGGGTTTCTCCGGATTGGTGGTCTTGACCTGGAATTCCGCATGCCGGGCGGAAAACTCCTTGGCCGAAAAGGCCAGTTCTTCCGACTTCACCGCTGATCCGCGCGTCAATAGGGTGCCATTGCCCGCCGTGCCTGCCTTGGAGATCGTCAGGGTTCCATCCAACTGAGCGGTTGAATTATACAGGTTGAATGGCCCCTTTTGATTCTTCAGCCTAAACCTGTCTTGCCGTGGCTTCCAGACCAATTCATAGTCCGCCAGCGTGGCTTGAGGATACCAGACATTTCCGAATTGCTTTTCCTTGAGTTCGCCTTTCTTTCCCCGGGCCACCACGGAGTCGGGGTAGAAAATGAAATCGGGTGACTCCACGGTGGCCGCCAGGTAGTCTACCCGGCCGCCCACCCGAATACCGCTGTTGTCGAGGTTGATATTCCCAAACACCCTTCCATCCGACTTGAACAGGGAATATCCCTGGGGAGTAATCTGGTGGGAGAACCCGAGGGATTTGTCGGGCATCGTGTGCAGCTTCTCCTTGAAGTTGGGGAACATGCCGCTGGAAACAAAGGTGCCGTCAAAGTGAATGGACCCGGGGTCGGCATCATTCAGGCTGTCCAGGCGAAACGGGGGAATCACGAAGAATACCGACCGGTCATAGGCGCCGTCCAGGATTTCACTTCGGTCAAAATAGATGACCCCGCCGGCGGTGGCATCAAGCCGCGGATAGTGAGGCACTTTGGACCGGCCGGACTTATTATCCGGCAAATTGATGAAGAGGGTGCCGGACGTATGACCGGCGCCAGACTGCATGCCCCCTTCGGCCAGCGCGGTTGAATCGGCCCCGACCATGGCATTATTCACCCTGCGCCGGACGGTTTGTCCTTTGGCGTTTCGCTCGGTCACGTAAAACCGGATGGAGTCGATTTTATTCAGGCTGACAAAGAAGCTGTCGTATTTGAAGGTGAAATCCTTGCCATTGATCTCGAAGTTGCCTGCCGTAATTTTCCCGTCAAACTTCAAGTCGCGGTTCTCCAGTATCGTCACCACACTGCTGTCCGGTTTAAGCAGTACATTAAGGGAATCGCTGACATTCACTTCCTCCACGCCACGCACCACCATCCGGCGGCGCGGAAAATTGATACTGGCATTCGCGGTATTCTCCGAAATCGAGTGGATTTTCAAGTTGTCATAATCCGCCACTCCTTTTTTAGCGTCAACGAAGTGGATGGCTTTATCCTTCAATTGAATCCATCCCGTTTGGGTATTGTAATTGATCATCCCTTTCTGGGAGAGAAAGGTCATTGCCATGCGCCCTTCCTCATAGCTGATATTAGCCAATTGCGCTACCTGATCAAGATAAAACTCCCGTACCCCGTTCTTATTGGCATAGTTAACCACCACGGCCAGCGGGTGAAACCGGAATCCCTTACCGCTGAGCAGCCGGTAATCATCCGGATGGTAATAGTCCTTCGACTCAATGATCATGGCGGCCTGATTGTTACCTCCAATGGTGACCAGGTTCAGGCTGTCTGATTTCACATCCCAGCGCAGTTGGTCGCTGCTGAAATCCACGTTGAAGAAGGAAGAGGAATAAGGAGTATCCCGCAGGGGTCCCATTTCCCGGTCGAGCGACAATTGCTTCTTTCCATAATCATAGCGGAGTTTGACGGCGGGATGATAGATGGAATCACTGTCCTGGTACAAATTAATCATGGCCCGCTTGGCCGTGATGATGGAATCCTTGAACTCAAATTGTCGCGATCGGGCCACAAACTTTCGCTCACCCTTGTGATAAACTTCGAGGCGGGCATAGTCTCCGCTCACGGAAGAACTGAACAATTGCTTTCCGTTAAGGGCAAAACCACCTACATACCTCAGGTCTTCATTACTGAATCCCTCCATCGTCACATTGGCCTGGAAAGACATGAACCTCGGATACTGAGAGGTTTCCTTACTCTTGTGACGGACGCTTTTGAACTCAAAGATCCCGTCGATTTTCCTGGACGCCCGGCCGGCATACCGCAGCTTGCCGTTCTCCGCCTTCACATGCGGCTTGTCCACGTTGAAGTTGTATTCCTTAAACTCGAAGTATACACTATCGCCACTAAGGCCGGCAGGATCCCATCCGAAAGTCCCCTTTTCCCCGACAAACGTCCCATCGCGCAACGAGAGCGTACCCCGGGTGTTTCGCAAAGAGGCAGAGTCATAGGGAGTAGAAAAGGTAAACGTAGTGCCTTCAAGTTTCATCACCGGTCCCGACAAAACCGGTTGCGGTGTGCTCATCATCCAGGATGGCATGGCATCCGTCTTCAGGGTGTCATTTTCCCATGCAGTATTGGCATCCTGCTGTGGATCGGGATTATCCCATTGTTGAAAAGCATCGGTCTGCTCCACCGTGTCGGTTTGCGGGAGCGGAGGCGCCTCCTCGATGTATTCAAAGGTGTAGTGCTCGGGTTCAGCATGGAGGCGATAGGAGCGCTCATAATGAAACGCGTGGTACTCAAAATAGTCGCGCATGTAGTGAAAGAAGGAAACGATCCCCGCCGGTTTCTCCTTCTCTATGACTTTTCCCGCAACCCTCAGGTAGGCATCAAGTTTGTCGCTGTCTGCGCCCTCGCGCTCGATGGCAAAGGCGATAGCGCCATAATAATCGGCCAGCAGGGGGAAGGGCTTGTATCGCCTCTTCCGAAGAATCTCGGCCTGGATCATGATCTGTTCCTGCTGGGTCAGGCTCAGTTTATGCCAGGCGGTGGCAAAGGTACCTCCCACCATCGAAGTTTCGGTGTTCTGGCCGGTCTCCATGATCACGCGCACACTGTCCTGAAAGGCCAGCTTATGATCAATCTTGACCTGCGCTGATGTCAGTGACACCACGGAGCAGCAAAACAGCAAAAGGAACCCTCTTTTCACCCGTAGAAAACCTGAAATTCGGAAAAAATCTCGGATTGAGCGCTTTTTGGTTAACGTGCAAACCCTCCTGTACGTCAGCCAAAAGGCAGAATATCTTTAACGATTCCGCCGCAACCGCAGGGTGGCCCACTGCTCGCGCTCGTCCTGAGACTCAGCCTCCAGGCCGTGGCGGGCCGCTTCTTCCACCAGGGCGGGGATATCCTTCACATAAAATCCGCTTAACTGAAGGACTCCCCCGGGCACCAGGTGCCGGGCATAGTCCGCCATTTCCGCCATCAGGATATTCCGGTTGATGTTGGCCAGGATGATATCAAAGGGATCTGGCCATATAAAATCGGCGATAGTCCCTCGCCGGATGCGAATGTTTGTGCACGCGTTGATCGCCACATTCTCCAGCCCGTTGCTGATGCTCCACTCATCGATGTCGAAGGCTTCGACCAGGAGGGCTCCCCGTTTGGATGCCATGATGGAGAGAATAGCCGTTCCGCATCCGGCATCCATGACCCGTTTGCCCTGGTGGTCGAGGGAGAGCTGACTCTTTACCATCAGGTAGGTGGTGGGGTGATGGCCGGTACCAAACGACATCTTTGGCGTGATAATGATTTCGTACGGGAAGCGGCTGTCGGCAGGATGAAACTCCGCCCGGATGAGTACCTGGCTCTCCACGTTCACCGGCTCCACGTGGCTCTCCCACTTCGCATTCCAGTTTTCCTTCTTCACCGAAGAAAGCCGGAACACCAACGGCTGAAGATGGCTGTACTTCTCTCTGACGAATTCCAGCACGTCCTGCCTGACCTCACCTTCCTCGGCGTCGGCTTCAAAGCCATGGGTTGTCTCCATGAACATTCCAAAGCCGGCTTCCGCGAGTTCCGCTATCAGGATATCGGTAAATTCGGCCGGGCATTCTACTTCCAGCCGGGTATAGGTGATCTCCGGTTGATCAGTTTTCAACTTCCACAATCATTTCAATTTCGACGGCCATGTTATTGGGAAGGGCATTCATGCCGACGGCCGAACGGGCGTGTTTTCCCCGCTCGCCAAATACCGCGACCATGAGATCAGAAAATCCGTTGATTACTTTCGGCTGATCGCCAAAGCCTTCCGTGCAGTTGACCATGCCAAGGACTTTGACAAAACGCTTCACCTTGTTCAGGTCGCCGATTTCCGCCTTGAGCGATGCCAGAAGGCTAAGCCCGGTTTGACGGGCCGCTTCGTAGCCCTGCTCGATGGTGACATCCTTGCCTACTTTGCCGATAACATCGGTACCGTGACCAGCCAAAAAGACCAGGTTGCCAACCCGAACGGCCTTGACGTAGTTGGCAATAGGCTTGGATACCGGGGGAAGCTGCAATCCCATCTCGGCAAGTTTCTTCTCCGGATCGATTTTTTGGGCGAAAATCCCCGGTGCGAGGATCAGGCACGCCAGGAAAAGCACGTATTTCATGGTTGATTATTTTCACTCAAGATAGTCAGTTGTTGTTAACTTGTTGCACGACAAACTCCCGACGACCATGGATGACAAAGTTCGCTGCCCCTGGTGTCTTTCCACGGAAACCTATATCCGGTACCACGACGAAGAATGGGGCGTGCCCGTCCATGACGACCGCGTTCACTTCGAATTCCTTATCCTGGAAGGCGCACAGGCCGGGTTGAGCTGGTCGACCGTCCTTCACAAGCGCGAGGGTTATCTCAGGAACTTCGCCGATTTTGATCCCGAAAAAGTCGCGCGCTTCACCCCCCGCCGCATCGAGAAGATTCTCCAGGATCCCGGCATTATCCGGAACCGCCAGAAGGTGAATGCAGCCGTCAACAATGCCAGGCGATTCCTGGAGGTCCAGAAAGAATTCGGAACGTTCGACGCCTACATCTGGAAGTTTGTGGGCGGCAAACCAAAGATCAACAAGTGGAAGACGGATAAACAACTGCCGGCCACTTCCCGGGAGTCGGATGCACTGAGCAAGGACCTGATCAAACGGGGGTTCAAGTTTGTGGGCAGCACCGTCATGTATGCCCACATGCAAGCGTGTGGGTTAGTCAACGATCATCTCGTCAGTTGCTGGAAATATCCGCGGTAAACTAGAAGAAGTATTGCCACCAGGCGTACAAACCCAAACCCAGGAGAATCAAACCCGGAATGATTTTGAGCCACCGGCTACCCTGTACGTAGGGGGCCACCCGTTGCGAAAAGAAGATCAATACACTCAGCAACGCCAACGTTCCGACGGCTGTGCCGAAAACATAACTGTGCAGTAGCCCGACTGTGCCCAGGTCAATCCATCCCTGAACCTTGAGGTACGCCGTGAATCCCATCCAATACGGAATGGCCATGGGATTAAGCAGGCTCAGCAGGATACCCCGGCGAAACCCGCTTTCCTGAAATTTTCTGGCGATCCCGCGTGGATTTCCCGTGGGCCAAAGGTTGGATACTCCCAGCAATGTCATAACCAGCGCGGCGATGAGCTGGAAATTCTCAAGGATGACCGGCGAGGTAGAAATGTAGTATTCAAACTGCACGCCGATCCACGCGTAGGGATATTCGATGATCGATACGGCCAGCGCAAAGCGGAAGGCGGTTTTTACCTGGCGCTCAAGAGCCAGCTGAAGAACTGTTACGTTGAGCGTGCCCGGAGGAATGGAGCCAACAAAGCTGAAAATAAATCCCAGGAAGAAGACCCAGAGGTAGCTCATGCCGACGTCAATGCCTTGAAGTGCCTATAGATGGACCGGGCTTCGGCCAGGGAAATATAGGGGGTCCCTTGCTGATGATTCTCCAGGCTCACCCGGTAAATATCACTCCAATGGCGAAATAATACACGCCAGGCGTTCCACAAAGAATAACCCGGTTGGTAGATGTGCGCCGGCTCTGCCCCGCACCCATTCAGTTCCAGGATCATTACCTTTCCCCGCTCCAGGTCTTCCAGTGAAGCCGTACGAAGGTCAAAGCGGCCGAAATAAAATCCCTCGATCTGTTTGCTGAGCGCGTCAAAGGACTGGGTGAGCCGGTCCGTAATCAGGTGATTGGCGTCCAGGAATTTGGTGCCGAGACAGTGGTTGCCAATGGATACCAGTTCCAGTCGCTTGCCGGAAGGAAGGACCTCATCCAATCGGCTGTGATAGGTCTTTTCCAAGGTTTGCCACTGAAGCCGTGCCCGGTCCTTGTTCAGGATGAGCTCCCTGAGCGATCGTTGCCCGTCGCCGGTAACCGAAAGCATCTCCTTTCCCACGATGGATACAACGCGCCCTGTCGGCTGGCTGGGGTACCGTACATAGAATACGCCGAATTCGAGGGGAAGCGAAACAAACTCCTGCGCAAGGAACGGCAAGGTGATGATGGAGAGGTAATCTTCGATGTCGGACTCTTTTTCGATCTTCCTGACCCTCCATCCCCGCTCTCCAAGGTCAGGCTTGAAAATCAGCGGGAAGGTCATACGCTCACGGTACAACACCTCAAGTACTGCACTCTTGGTGGTGGGGTAATCAAGCCGAATTGTCCGGGGTTTCACTTCATCCGGCACCTTGCGCATCACGTCAAACTTGGACTCTCCAAACATACCTCCCATGAGGATACCCGGGTTGGATGCGGAGAAGAACGTGATGGACCGTGACTTGGCCGATAACCATAGCCAATAGATAAAAAGAGGGGCATGCACGATGCCAAAGGGCCAGTACTCCCAATTCCGGGCTTTGACAAAGAAGTTGCTCCTGAAAAGAGAGGCGAATGAAATCATGGGGAAAGCTACTGGCGGGACGCAAGCAGCGACTCCTGGTGACGCAGTGTGCTGACGGCCACGCCAAAATCAACGGGGAGGGCGACCCGGGGAGCGACTTCCCACAAACCTATCTTGATGAGTGCCATGTGGTGAACGGCATGCTCAATGTTATACGTCAATTCCCTGAAGTAATTGGAAGGTACCGTTTGGGTCCTGTCGCTCGAGCGCTCATAGCCCACCTCCAGTGACAAGGATACATTGCCCTCACGATTCCGGAGAAACGTGGTGATTTGGTCGATGACCTGCAGGGCCAATTCGCGGTTCTCCTGCAAGAGTTCATTGTGCTCGCGCTCATCATAGTTGACCACACCCTTGGGCAACCCTCGCTCCAGGCATTGGAAAAATTCCAGGATATGGCGCACATGCTGACCGATGGTCGCCTGGCTCAGCGACACGGAAGGCCGGACAAAATCTGCCGAATCAAGCTGGCGCATGACATCGGCTAATTGCTGCAGGATTCGGCAGGATACGTCGGTAAGTGTCATGGAATGAAAGTGCAAAAGTAACAGTAATTGAAAAATGCACGGTCGTCAGGGCACCAGGAAAGGCAACAATCCACCCTGCTATTCCTGGGTTAAGTCCCGAAGAAGTTCCCAAACCAACTCAGGCTCGTATCCCTTTCCAATCGCAAATTGGGCCGCTTTCTGACGGGCCTTAAAAAGATTGGCCTCATTTAACCCTGCCAGTTTTCGGGTCAGCAACTGCCGCAAGACCTTGGTGTAGGCCGTTCCGTCGATTTCTTTAAGGCCACGCTGAATGCATCGGCCGCTCAATCCATGAGTCTCCAGGGCACGGACAATTTTGAGGCGACCCCACTTCTGCATCCTGAACTTCCCGCCGGCAAATGCCCTGGCAAAACGCTCTTCGTTGAGGAACCCCTCCGTGATCAACCGTGAAAGAAGCTCCTCCACCTGGGAAGAGAATAGCCCATAGGAAAACAGTTTGGCCCGTACTTCCTTGTGGGAACGCTCCTGGTAGGCACAGTACCGGCAAATCCGGGTGAAGGCTTCTTCCGGTGAATAGCGCCGGCGTGAGGTCTCTGAAACGTTGGAGCGTACGGCCATACAGGTTCACGGCAAAACTAATTGCTTTTGCCGGAACAAGGACTTGGTTACTTGACCAGTCCTTTTGTCTTGAGAATGCTTCCCAGGAACTTCCTCTCGTTGTCCGTATTAAAGATCTTGAAAGGAAGGTGAATCAACTGGGCTTTGTTCACAAAGAGCAGGAAGAAGTCCTTGCCTACTTTCGCCCGCTTGATCTGGTCCCACTTGAGCGGCATTCCTTCCCTCGCGTTGATCTTCATCACAATCTGCTGGCTGGTGATCTCATAGGAAAAACGCTCGAAAAGCATCTTCCCCTGGTCAAGCTGGGTCACGCCATAAAACTGAATGAGCCAGAAAAGGACATACAACCCATAGGCCATCACTCCAGCAAAAATCCACCAGAAACTGGGAACCCACAGATAGAGTAAACAGATGCCCAGGGCAATCGGGATAGTCCACCATTGCTGGCGCAGGACGCTTCCGAGCGCCAATTTTATGTAGAGGGGGCGTTCGAGCCGGTAGTTTCGAGTCTTGACGATCATGCGTGCTTCAACTAAATGGGGCGCAAAGTTAATCGCCCGAGACTAATCTGCCTACTGCCCCATTACCTTGAGGCTCAGGTCCAGGCTTTTCACCGAGTGCGTCAATGCGCCCATCGAAATGAAATCCACCCCCGTAAGCGCCACGTCCCTGAGATTTTCTTCCGTGATGCCTCCGCTGGCTTCGGTGGCACAGGCCCCGCCGATAAGGTCGACGGCCTTTCGAAGGGTCTCGGTATTCATGTTATCCAACAGGATGATATCCGCTCCCCCTGTCTTTATGATCTGTCTCACTTCTTCCAATGAACGGGCTTCCACTTCGATTTTCAACGAAGCTCCGGTCTTCTTCACATACTCTTTTGCGCGATCCAAGGCCACACTCACACCCCCGGCAATGTCGGCATGATTGTCTTTGATCATGATCCGGTCAAACAATCCAAACCGATGATTAAGGCCCCCTCCGATATGAACCGCCCATTTTTCCGCCAGTCGAAAATTCGGGGTGGTCTTCCGGGTATCCAGCAACCGCGCGCGGGTACCCGACAGCAATTGGGTGAGTCGATGGGTATAGGTGGCGATGCCGCTCATTCGCTGCATGCAATTCAGCACCAGTCGTTCTGTCGCCAGCAACGTACGCGCAGATCCCTCGGCCTGGAAGACAATGTCGCCCGGAGCCACGCGGTTTCCATCCGGACAACGGACGGTCAGTCGCACGGCCGAGTCCACCTGTTCATAAATGCGACGAGCCAGATCCACGCCGGCGATCAAACCAGAATCTTTGACCAGGAGCTTCACAGCCGCCTTCTCCGTTTCCGGAATGGTGGCCATTGACGTTACGTCACCGGCGCCGATGTCCTCACGCATGGCGGAAACAATGAACGCTGAAAGGGCTTCAGGAGTGATGTACGAGGGAAGGGCAACGGTGGCCACCGGGTGCATCCGCTACTACTCCTTCACAAAACTGATTTCATGAACCAGGTAAGGTTCCCCTACCTGGCGTACGCGGATAAGGACGGTGTATACCTCGCCCGCCGTTAGGTACCTGCCGACGGCGAATTGCAGCCCACCCTTGGAAGAGCCGGTGTGCATGATGGCAAAATCGGTCACCGGGTGCTTCTTGAAGAATTCCTTTAGGACAAATTCTGATTGCGCTTTGCTGTAGGTGCTGATGTTTCCTTCCAGGTTGATATCTACCGAAACGGCGAATGTTTTCACTAAAGCGGTGGCATCACCCTTCTTGATGGCCTCTTTGGCGGGGTTAAATATCTCAGGCTGGGCCATTCCATGAACGGCAAGCCCTGCCCAAAAGACGAAAACAAGCACAAAACGCTTCATGTCAGCCAATTTCATTCCAAAAGTATGCCATTAAATACTGCCCGACAACCGGCCTGCCAGAACGTCAAAACGCCGGGCGTGGCCCTATATTTGACTTAAATTTCACCCATGAACCGAAAAGTGCTGTTGATGATTCTCGATGGCTGGGGAATCGCAAGAAACAAGGAAGTCTCGGCGGTCGATAAGGCCAATACCCCTTACATCCGTTCACTCTATACCCGTTATCCCTTTAGTCAGCTCGACGCTTCAGGTCTTGCAGTCGGGTTGCCGGAAGGTCAAATGGGCAACTCGGAGGTGGGCCATATGAATATCGGGGCCGGAAGGGTCGTTTACCAGGACCTGGTCAAGATCAACAAAGCCGTAGACGAGCGGGAACTGGATAAAAATCCGGTGCTTACCACAGCCTATGACTACGCCCAAAAGCAAAACAAGGCTATTCATCTCATTGGGCTGTTGTCGGACGGAGGTGTTCATTCGCACATCAATCACCTGAAAGGTCTCACGCGCATTGCCCATGAGCGGGGACTCACCCGCGTCTTCGTTCACGCATTCACCGACGGCCGGGATACCGACCCCAAGGGTGGTGCAGGCTACGTGACTGAACTGCAAAGTCATTTGTCCAAGACAACCGGACAAATAGCAAGCATTGTCGGGCGGTACTACGCCATGGATCGCGACAAGCGCTGGGAACGTGTGAAGCTGGCCTATGACTTATTGGTGCGCGGAACCGGTACGGCCGCCACTGATCCTGTGCAGGCCATTGAAGCCTCGTACGCGGCTGGAGTAACCGATGAGTTTATCAAGCCCGTCGTGATCACTGATTCCAAGGGGACACCCCTGGCTACCATCCAGGAAGGTGATGTGGTCATTTGTTTCAACTTCCGCACTGACCGTGGGCGACAGATCACCCAGGCGCTTACGCAGCAGGATTTCCCCGAACAGGGAATGAAGAAGCTCAGCCTGCACTACGTGACGATGGCCAACTACGACGACTCCTTCGTGGGAGTCCACGTCATTTTCGATAAAGACAACCTGAATAACACGCTTGGAGAAGTTCTTTCCAAAGCGGACAAGAAGCAAATCCGGATTGCGGAAACCGAGAAGTACCCGCACGTCACGTTCTTCTTCTCAGGGGGTCGCGAAGAGCCCTTTGCCGGCGAATCACGCATTTTGTGCCCCTCCCCGAAAGTAGCCACGTATGACCTGAAACCGGAGATGAGTGCCGCCGACATCCGCGACAAGATTCTTCCGGAACTCGCCAGGCGGGAGGCTGACTTTATTTGCCTCAACTTTGCGAACCCTGACATGGTCGGACATACCGGCGATTTTTCCGCCGCAGTGAAGGCTTGCGAGACAGTTGATCAATGCAACGAGGCCGTCACGGAAGCCGCAAGAAAAAATGGTTACATCATCATCATCATTGCTGACCACGGCAACGCCGAACTGATGATCAACGATGACGGCACGCCCAACACGGCGCATACCACCAACCCGGTGCCTTGCATCCTGGTGGACGACGAACGAAAGCGTACCATCAAGAACGGCAAACTGGGCGATTTGGCACCCACTATCCTGAACCTTATGGGGCTGGCCGTTCCCCGTGAAATGACCGGGAACAATCTGATCGCCGAATAAGTTAAGGTAGAACGCATGTACCTCCCCTTTGAACAACTGCCCGATGACGCCCGGCTCTGGGTTTACCAGGCAGACCGCCCGTTGACCGCGGTGGAGCGCGCGGCCGCCGAGAACAACCTGCATCACCTCTGCGACACCTGGTCGACGCATGGAACGCCTTTGCATACATCGTTCCGGATCGAATACAATCAATTCATTATCCTGGCGGTTGATGAGCGACACGCGGGAGCCAGTGGATGCTCCATCGATGGCACCGTGCGCCTCTTGAAATCCATGCAGGAACGGATGGGTATAGACTTTTTCAACCGCCAGTGGGTAGCCTTCGCCGATGGGGATTCGGTTCGACTGTACCCCCTGAACGAACTGAAAGCTCTTTTCGAAAAGGGCATACTGACGGCGGACTCGCTGACGTTCAATAATACGATTACCACCAAAGCGGATTGGGCGCGACAGTGGCGTGTGGCCGCGAGGGACAGTTGGCTCTCACGCTTTCTACCGAAGACCGCGGGAGTGCGGTAAATCATCATCCACTCATCTTTTTTGTTACCTTTCGACGAATGACACGCAGCAAGAATATCGGTTGGGGAGCCTTTCTCTTCCTGGTGTGGGTGGCCATCGGATGCAGTCCTGAAGGCAAGGCGCTGAAGAATTTCCGTTACGGCAACTACGAGACCGTTATTGCTTACTACAAAGACGTATTGGCCAAGCAACCCAACAACGGGAAAGCCAATTACTATATCGCGGAATCCTACCGGCAATCGAATCGCATCAAATTGGCCCAGCCGTACTACGAAAAGGCCGGCGGCCCGGGGATCAGCAAGGATACAGTGCAACTTTACCTGGCCAAATCCCAACAGGCCAACGGCAATTATGCAGACGCCAGGCAAACGCTTCAGGACCTGGTGTCCAACACTGAAGTCGAAGGGCTGCGTGATCGGGCCCAAAAGGAATTGAAAGGTCTCAAAGACCTGGATGAACTCGCCAGCAAGCAGAGCTACTACCGCATCAAGAACCTGGAGGCGCTCAACTCCAACTTCAGCGAATATTCCCCAGCCTACCTGAACGGCGAACTGTATTTCACTTCATCGCGGTCCAATGACCGGATCTATGGCTCCACGGGCACTCCGTTTACCGACTTGTATAAAGCCAAAACGCAGGGCGCAAACGTAGAGCCGGAAACCATCAAGCCTTTGCCGGAATCGATCAATACACCCAATGTGAATGTCGGCACCATCGCCTTTTCCCCGGATGGAAGAACGATGGTGTTTGCCAAAGGCAACACGGGCAAACGCAAAGGAGCCAATGACGTGGATCTTTACTTGTCGCGCTACCGCAATAACGCCTGGACCGAGCCCGTACAAATCAACATCAACCAGCCGGACTCCTGGGAATCCACCCCGGCCTTCAGCCCCGATGGCCGGCATTTGTATTTTTCGTCCAACCGCAAAGGTGGCTTCGGTGGCCTGGACCTTTACTCGGCACAAATGGACTCCCGCGGACGCTTTACCCGCGTTCGCAACCTGGGCCCGGAAATCAACACGTCAGGCAATGAGTCCTTCCCTTACATCGCTGAAAACGGGAAGATGTATTTTTCATCGGACGGCCATCCCGGCTATGGCATGCTCGACATCTTTGTGGTCAACCGGGTCAATGGGAAAACCGTGGTGGAAAACCTGGGGCAGCCCGTCAACTCAACCGCCGACGATTTTGGAATATTCCTCTTCCGTGTCGACCGCGGTTTCTTCACCAGCAACCGGGAAGGGGGCAAAGGCGACGATGACATCTATACCTTCATCAATGACGACCCCAATCTTCGGGTGGTCAACTATTACCTGCAGGGCGTGACCTACTCCATGCGGCCCGACAGCACCAAAAATATTCTTGCGGACACGAAGGTAACGCTGCTCGATTCCAAGGGCGACATCATGCAGGACTATGTGACCGGCAATGACGGGAAGTTTCTTTTTCGCGTTTATGAAAACGAGAAGTACACCCTTATCGGTGAGGCGGAAGGCTTCCTGGTGCAGCGCGGACAATACCAAACGATAGGCAAAACCGTTGATCCGGCCACCCTGAAAGAACTGGTCACCAACATCACCCTCGACACGCTCCTGGTCCTCGATCGCCTGGAAAAGAATAAGGTGTTTGTTCTCAAGAACATCTACTTCGGATACGACAGCGCCAACATCCGTCCGGAGTCGGCCCGGGAACTTGATAAACTGGTGGACGTGCTGAACGACAACCCCGAGATCAAGATCGAAATGTCATCGCATACCGACAGCGCGGGTTCCGTAGAATACAACATCAACCTCTCCCAGCGGCGTGCTGCCGCCACCGTCAACTACCTTATCAAGAAGGGCATTGCTCCTGAACGGCTGGTCGCCAAGGGCTACGGAGAATCCAAGCCCATTGCCCGCAACACCAACCCCGATGGTTCCGACAACCCGGACGGACGGCAGCGAAACCGCCGTACCGAGTTTAAGATCCTCGAGATCGGTCCGCGCCTCATCAAAGAAGGCGAAGAGGAAGACGAAGACGACAAGTTCTTCAAAAAGGATATCGAGAAGGATCCTGACCGATAGCCTTCTTAGCCCGTCTCCTTTAATAACCTTTCTTGATTCCTTTTTCTACTGCAGGAACTCCTTCCGTCATCCAGGGCGGGGCCGTGGCGCCTTTCAGGTAGTAATCAAAAAACTGCTTCATCCGGATCTGGAAATCCATCCGGTTCTCACGCTTCACAGGCCAATGCGGCTCCCCGTTGTAGTTGAGCATCCACACCGGTTTGTTGAGTCGGCGCAAAGCGAGGTACATCTCAATTCCCTGGTACCACGGCACCGCGTCGTCGGCATCGTTGTGCAGCAACAACACGGGGGTCTGAATCTTGTCGGCAAAGAAGATCGGTGAATTTTCGATAAAGTGCATGGGTTTCTGCCACAGCGATCCGCCGATCCGGCTCTGGGCATGTTCGTATTGAAACATCCGGCTCAGGCCCGTTCCCCATCGGATACCTCCGTAGGCACTGATCATGTTGGCAACCACGGCTCCTGCCTCAGCCGCCTTGAAAAGATTGGTACGTGTAAGCAAGTAGGCAATCTGGTAGCCTCCCCAGCTATGTCCCTGGATGCCGATGTTCTTTTCATCCACAAATCCTTTGCCGATGAGGGCCGTTACACCCGGGAGAATGCAGTTATGGGCACTTTCCCCGGGGAAGCCGATCTTGTAAACGATATCCGGAACAAAGACGAGGTAGCCGTCGCTCACGTAGGTGGAACGATTGATCGTCGACCGCAACGGGGTGGGCGGAATGTGCGCATGGAGATTGTCACTCTCTCTTTCGTAGAAATAGACAATCATGGGATACTTCTTGTTCGGATCAAATCCTTCCGGTTTATAGAGAAGGCCCGTCAGCGGAATGTTGTCGAGTGAAGTCCACTTGACCATCTCCACCGTGCCCCAGTAGTAATTCTTCATCTGGGGGTTTGCCGCTGTCACTTTTTTTGGCGCGCCGAAATTCATATCGGTTACCCACACGTCGGGGAATTCCCGAAAACTCTCCCGGGTAAACAAGAGCTTATCCGCCCGCTTCGCCTTCGACAGGCCGCCATAACGCGCATCAGCCTGGATGAGCTTCGTCAACTTTTGGTCGCGAAGAGACAGTTTGCTGTACCCGGAGGCTTTGGTGACTTCATTGAATGAGGACAAAATCAGATCCTTCGCCGGGTCGATGAATCGCTCCTCCATGTCCAGGCGCTGATACCGGTACGTCACTTTATCCCGGCGGCCAGACTGAGTCAGGTTCAATCCCGGCTTCTTGCCTTCCGGGTCCAGTGCCCAGATGTCATAGCGATCGTATACCAGGAACTGCTCGTCGTTTGCGGTCCATCCAGCTGCTCCGTACGGCGGCAGGTAATCCGGTTCGTCATATTCTTCATTGGCGAAGAGCACCTTGATGCCCCGCGTCAAATTGATGGTCGACCCGGTGGCCACCGAGTAGCACATCCAGGCTGTGTCCGGAGCGCTGTACCAGTAGACATATTTTGCCTGAGGGGACAGCCTCGGGTTGCCCTTGATTTTTTTAGCCACCGTGATCCGTTGTTTCTTCTGCAGGTCAAACAGGTAGACGTCGGTGTACGCAGAAGGATCCCAGGTGATCATCTTACGATAAGGAACATCCGTCTCACCCAGTACTACAGGGGCATTGCCTTCCGCACCCATCTCGGTGGTCGGCACCTCCCGGTCGGCCAGCTGCATAACCTGTTTATCAGCCAGATCAACCACCGCCAGGTAGGAGCGCTTCTTTTCCGTGTCGAGCTGCTTGTTTTGCATGGGGTAGATATAATCATCCTCCCCGCCCCAGATTTCTACCTGGACAATTTCCTCGGTCAAAAGCGTCGTGTCCTGCACCACCGGCACCGGGCTGGATCCAAAAAACAGCCGGGTCCCGTTCTTGGAGAACACAGGTGTGTAGTTTTCGTTGACGATCCAGTTCTGGGGAATGCCCATAGAGCGTTCCACATCCAGGAAGGACGCCGCAGGATCACCGGCTTTCCAGTGATACAGTTGAAAATGACGTACCAGCGCCTTGGTCGTGTCGGGGTCTACGAGAAACGAAACCTGGTTACCCTCTTCGGCAACGGAAAGCCCCCGGAATTTATACTTGGCCTTCCCGGCATACAGTTGCTGGAGCTTGCTTCCTGCAAGATCGTACCAATACACACCCGCCTTCTGCACGCTGTCACCGGTGGTCACAAACAGAAGTCCCTGCCCGTGGCGCGCAAATACATAATCTTTCACATAGTCAAAGACCTTTTCCGTACGGGTCTCAAGATTTCGCAGCACCAACCGATACCCGTTATCGTCGGAGTATTTCCTGGGCTTCTTCTTTCCATTGGCGGCCGGCTTTCCCTTCTCTTCGCGCGGGGGCTCAGTTTGGTAAGCCAGCCAGCCACCGGCTTTTTCAGGCATCTTAAACGAGCGGACCTCTGGCACCTTTTCTACGGCACGAGTGGCAAACGTGTAGATTCCCATCGTATCGCGGGGCATATCCTCTTTCTTTTTCTTTTGTCGCCGTAATTCCTTCACCACTTTCTGCGGAGGCTTGATCTTGAAAACCGAGACCCGGCTGTCCCAACTGCTGGTCACCTGTTCCGCCCGTTCCACAGAATCCCTGGTCCCGATCTTGAGGTTGTGAAAGAGAACCTTGCCGTCGCCGTCCTGCGGGTTGATCACGATCGCGGCATAGTTGCCATCGGGGGTCAGCGCTTTATAGGGAATCTCTTTCCAGGCATCGTAGTCGGTATGCGATAACGGCTTTTTGACGACCGGCGCCGGTTGCGCTTTCTTCTTTTGTGCGAAGCCGGAGTACCCGGCTGCCAATAAGGCAAGGAGGAATAGGATCCGCATAGGAGACAGTTTTTCGTAAAGTAAAGAATACCTACCCGATCAAAAAGGGTATTTCAGACAGGCGGTCTAGGCCGGATAGCTGAACTCCCCCTGAGGTGTGCGCAGGGTCACGCGCTTTTCCTCGGAGGCTTCCACCCGGCCAATGATACGGGAATCTATGCCGTACTCCTGAGCGATCGACATCACCCTTTCCGCGTCATCGGGTGCCAGGTAAACTTCCATCCGGTGACCCATGTTGAAAACCTTGTACATCTCCTGCCAGGTCGTGGCGCTCTGTTCGTAAATCAATTGGAAGAGCGGCGGGATGGGGAACAGATTGTCTTTGAGGACATGGAGACGGTCGATGAAATGCAGAACTTTGGTTTGCGCGCCTCCGCTGCAATGCACGAGCCCATGTATTTTGCTCCTCATTTCGCGCAAAACGGGAATCAGTACCGGGGCGTACGTTCGCGTCGGCGACAAAACCAGCTTGCCCACATTGACCGGCACATCCGCCACTTCGTCGGTCACCAGGTATTTCCCGCTATAGACCAGGTCATTGGCAATTTGCGGATCATACGACTCCGGGTACCGGGTCGCGTACGTCTTGCTGAACACATCATGGCGGGCCGAGGTGAGCCCATTGCTTCCCATGCCTCCATTGTAAGCCGACTCATACGTAGCCTGACCGTAAGAAGCGAGCCCGACAATGACATCGCCGGACCGGATTCTGCCGTTATCAATTACATCGTTCCGTTTCATGCGGGTCACCACGGTACTATCTACCACGATGGTACGCACCAGGTCTCCCAAGTCAGCCGTCTCGCCGCCCGTGCTATGAATTTCGAGCCCATGGCTGCGAAGCATGGCGAGAACCTCCTCGGTTCCCTGGATGATGGCGGTGATGACTTCACCCGGGATCAGGCTTTTGTTTCGTCCCAGGGTGGACGATAAGAAGATAGGTCCTGTTGCGCCGACGCACAGCAGATCATCCACGTTCATGATGATGGCATCCTGGGCTATGCCCTTCCAAACCGAAAGATCACCGGTTTCCTTCCAGTAGATATATGCCAGTGAGGATTTCGTGCCAGCCCCGTCGGCATGCATGATGGTGCAATAGTCCGGGTCGCCTCCCAATAAATCCGGCGTCACTTTACAGAATGCCTTGGGGAACAGTCCCTTGTCCAGCTTCTCAATGGCGCGATGCACATCTTCCTTGGAAGCTGAAACACCGCGTTGACTGTATCGTTCGGACGTGGACACGTTGAATACCCCCTTTACTTCTTGAGAGGAACTTTCACCCAGGCATCCGTAGGGTAGGTTAGCTTGGGATTGCCCTGGAGGCTTCCATAGCCCTGCATGCGACTCAACTGCGACGGTGAAAGATCCGCGCCGGCTACCGGTGAATTCTTGGTCGTAGGCTTTTGCTTGGGCATCACATACTTGCCCGTCTCAAACCCCACCGACAAATCAGTGATCTGTGCCCTCGAAAGCCGGTACGACTTGAAAGGTATCAGTACTTCATAGGTATAGGCACCTGTGGCATCCATGTCGATGGCGACTTTGATCCCATTGGTAATGCCCGATCGCGTGGCTGTTATGGGGTCTTTGGTCAAGCCAATCAATTCAAGAATCTCCAGGTTTTCAATCAGCATCCGGTCAGCAGTCTTCTGAAAGTCTGCCTTTTCACCGATGGTATTCCCGGTTGGAGCCATATCATTGATCTGCCCCATGCGCTCTTCGGCTTCCGCTCCACCGGCCGGGAATTTCAGGCCGTAGGTCTTCTTCTTCTTACCGCTGGGATCAAACCAAAGGGTGAACCCGAATGCACCCATCTTTCTTTTCGTATAAAACTCATCGGTCTTCACCCGCACATACAGGTTTTGGTCGTCCGCACAGATGTTGTAGCTGAAGATCTTCTCCTCATGTTCCACCCAGTTCATAGGCCACTCGTCTGGCTTACCGTCGACGGTAATGGCGGAAGAGAGGGGGCAATCCGTGGATTGACCCACGACCCCCAGGGGAGCGAATAAGGAAAGTATCAATAACGTCTTCTTCATAGCGACGGGATGAAAGACAAAGTTAGGAATTCCGCGGGGAGTATGGCTACCGTTGGCGCTTGAACAGTTCCCAGCAAACAATGCCCACGCAGACGGAAATATTGAGGGAGTGCTTGGTCCCCGCCTGGGGGATTTCCACGGCCGCATCCGCAAGCGCCATCACCTCTTCGCTTACGCCGTTAATCTCGTTTCCAAATACCACCGCCACTTTTTCATCGGGGCCGGGAGCAAACTTGTGCAGCGGCTCACTCTGCGTTGTCTGTTCCACCACGACAATCCGGTAACCGGCATCCTTGAGTCTCCTCACCGCCTCGGCCGGCTGCACCACGTATTCCCAGTCCACCGATTCCGTCGCACCGAGCGCCGTCTTGTGAATCTCCCGGTGCGGAGGCGACCCGGTGATGCCGGTCAGGTAGATCTTTTCGCAGGCAAACGCGTCGGCGGTACGAAAGGCCGATCCGACATTGTGGAGACTCCGCACATTGTCGAGGACCAGGACAACCGGTATCTTGCGGAGCTTCCGGAAATCCTCCACGGAAAGCCTTCCAAGTTCGGTCATGCTCAGTTTTTTCATGCTGAAAATTAATGGTTCGCCCGCTCATTCCGGCAACCGATTCCCTTCCATGACGTATCCTTCATCATGACCAGGCTCACGACTGTTCTATTATTCATCTGCCTGTCCGCGTCTGCCCAGGATACGTGGAAGAATATCTACACTGAAAACGCGTGGGAAGACCGCGACCGCTGGCAGAAACCGGAGGAACTGCTGCGGCATCTGAGCCTTCGGGCAGGCAGCCGCGTGGCCGACGTGGGCTGTCATGAGGGGTACTTCACTATGAAACTGGCCAAGGCGGTGGGAGCGACAGGCAAAGTTTACGCGGTGGACATTGAGTCCGGCAAACTCGAACGACTGAAAACCCACGCCGCCAGCCGGGGGTTAAAAAACATTGAAACGATCCTTGGCGCTGAGGACGATCCCAGGCTTCCGGTGAATGAACTCGATGCGGTGATCATCGTCGACAGCTACCACGAAATGGACCAGCATGACCGGATCCTCGCTTTCATTTATAACTCTCTGAAGCCCGGCGGCCGCCTGGTACTTTGCGAAGCCATTGCGGATGACCGTCGCAAGGAAAGCCGCGAAGACCAGGAGCGGAAGCACGAACTGGCTCTCTCCTACGCCCTGGCCGATGCACAGAAGGCGGGCTTCACGCTGGTTTACCGCAAAGACCCTTTTGTCGACAGGGTCGCTGAAAAAGGAGACAAGATGTGGTTGCTTGTCCTGAAAAAATGACCGGGGGTCCTACGAACTTGGCCGCAGCAAGTTCTAAATTGCCCTCTCATGTCCCGTTCCGAAACCCCGCTGGCCAAACAATACAATGCCATCAAGGCCAAGTACCCTGGCGCGTTGCTGCTCTTTCGGGTCGGCGATTTCTATGAAACCTTTGGCGAAGATGCCATCGCCGCCAGTAAAGTCCTCGACATCGTGCTCACCAAGCGCGGCAACGGCTCTGCTTCGGAAACAGAACTTGCCGGCTTCCCCCACCATGCGCTCGATACCTACCTGCCCAAACTGGTTAGGGCCGGTCACCGGGTGGCCATTTGTGATCAGCTCGAGGATCCGCGGTTTGTCAAGGGAATCGTCAAGCGCGGTGTAACAGAACTCGTTACCCCCGGCGTATCCTACAACGACAATGTGCTGGAACGGAAGCGGAACAACTTTCTGGCTTCCGTCCATGCTGACAAGCAAGTGCTCGGGGTGGCCTTCCTTGACATCAGCACGGGGGAATTCTACTGCGCCCAGGGGGTCGAAGACTATATTTTCAAACTCATCCAGAGTCTTTCCCCTTCCGAAATAATCTACTCCAAAGCTCTGCGCGGCAGGCTCGATGCGCACTTTGCTGCCGACTATGCCACGTTTATGCTCGACGATTGGGCTTACGGGTTTGATTACGCTCAGGAAAAACTGTTGCAGCAATTCAAGACCGCCTCCCTGAAGGGGTTTGGCGTGGATGAACTTCCGGTGGCCATCATGGCCGCGGGAGCTGTGCTGCACTACCTGGAAGCTACCGAGCACCGCGAGACCCACCATATCGCTTCGCTTTCACGCATGGACCAGGAAAGCTACGTGTGGCTCGACAAGTTTACCATCCGCAACCTGGAGTTGATTTCCTCACACAACGAGGGCGGAGTTCCCCTCCTGCAGGTACTCGATCAAACCGTGACGCCCATGGGATCACGGCAGTTGCGCAAGTGGATGGTCCTTCCCCTGAAAGACCGGCAAGTCATTGAAGAGCGGCTCACCATCGTGGACCTGTTTTTCCGGGACCGCGATGCCGCGGAAAAGATCACCGGCTACTTTCACCAGGTGGCCGACCTGGAGCGTCTGATTTCCAAGGTGGCCGTCGGGCGCATCAACCCGCGCGAGATGCTCCAGCTGAAGCGTTCGCTGCTCGTCATCAAACCGGTGCGGGAACTCCTCGGCCAGCTGGGGGCCCCGGAACTGAAAAAAATGGCGGATCAATTGAACCCCTGCGACTTCCTGCTGGAGAAAATTGAACGCGAGCTGAAAGATGACGCGCCCATGCTCCTCCACCAGGGCGGCATTATCAAGGAAGGTGTGGACGCCGAACTGGACGAATTGCGAACGATCGCCTTTGCCGGGAAAGACTACCTCCTGCAGGTTCAGCGAAGAGAAATTGAGCGAACCGGTATCAGTTCGCTGAAAGTATCCTACAATAAGGTCTTCGGGTACTACCTGGAGGTCAGCCATGCCAACAAAGACAAAGTCCCCTCCGACTGGATCCGCAAGCAGACGCTGGTGAATGCCGAGCGGTACATCACGGAAGAACTCAAGGTGTACGAGGAGAAGATCCTCCATGCGGAAGAAAAACTCTCCGCCATCGAGCAGCGGCTTTTCCTGGAACTGGTTCATCACGCGGCCGATTACACCAGTCCCATCCAGCAGAACGCCCGCCTCCTGGGCGCTCTCGACTGCCTTCTTTCCTTCGCGGCTGTCGCAAAGGCTAACCGTTACGTGCGGCCGGAAATTAACGACTCTCTCACCATCGACATCAAGGAGGGTCGACACCCGGTCATAGAAAAACAACTGCCCGCCGGGGAAACCTACGTGCCCAACGATGTCTACCTCGACAACGAGTCGCAACAGATCCTGATTATCACAGGTCCGAATATGGCCGGTAAGTCTGCCCTGCTCCGGCAGACCGCGCTCATTGTGTTGCTCGCCCAGGTCGGCAGTTTTGTTCCGGCCGCCAGCGCCAGGGTCGGGCTGGTGGATAAGATCTTCACCCGGGTCGGCGCTTCCGACAACCTCTCACGGGGTGAATCCACCTTCATGGTGGAAATGACGGAAACGGCAAGCATCCTGAACAACCTCAGTAACCGCAGTCTTATCCTCATGGATGAAATCGGAAGAGGTACCAGCACCTACGACGGGGTGTCCATTGCCTGGGCCATCGTGGAGTACCTGCATCAGCATGCCGATTTTCATCCCAAGACCCTTTTCGCCACGCACTACCACGAACTCAACCAGTTGGCCGAGGACCTGGTGCGTGTAAAGAACTTCAACGTGAGCGTCAAGGAAGTCGGTGACAAGATCTTGTTCATGCGCAAACTGAAGGAAGGCGGCAGCCAGCACAGCTTTGGAATTCATGTAGCCCAACTCGCCGGCATGCCCAACAAGATTGTCTTGCGCGCCAATGAAATCCTGCATTTTCTTGAAAAGGACCATCGCAAGAACAAAACCTCGAAGAAACTCTCCGAGATGCCGCGGGAAACTTTCCAGATGAATCTCTTCGAGGCGGATCCCAAAATGAAGGAAGTGCATGAACTCCTCTCTCGCGTCGACATCAACACCCTAAGCCCGGTGGAGGCGCTCCTAAAACTCAACGAAATTATCTCCCTGCTGAAAAAATAGCTCAGCGACGGCGGGGACCCCGGTTGTAACTCTTGCGGCCGGGAAACGGCCGTTTGGGACGCTCCTCAGGCCGATAGGCGGGGCCGGGACCCAGCGAGGCAGGCAGATCAAGTTTGGGAATGTTTGACCCGATCAGGGTCTCGATGGTGTGGAATCGCCGCTGATCAAGGTCGTTGATGAAGGTGATGGCCGTGCCCGTGGTCTCGGCCCGCGCAGTCCGTCCCACCCGGTGCACATAGTCCTCGGGGTCGGGCGGCACATCGTAATTGATTACCGCGCTGATGCCCTCCACGTCGATTCCTCGCGACAGTACGTCCGTGCCGATCAAAATGCTCAGCTGGCGGCTCTTGAATGCCCGGAGGATTTCTTCGCGCTCCGACTGCTCCAGGTCGGAATGGAAAGCCTTCGCCGGAAGACCGTTGCGCTCAAACTGCGCGCCGAGTTTCTTCACCATTTCCTTGGTGGAGGAGAAAATGATCACGCTGTTCCATTTGTGCGTCTTGAGAAGGAAGCTGAGCAAGGCCGGCTTCTGTGCATCGTAAACCATGTAGGCCTGCTGCAGGATTCCCGCGGCCGGCTTGGCTACCGCGATATTGATCTCTACCGGATGCTGGAGAATCTTATTGGCCAATTGACGGATGCGGGGAGGCATGGTAGCAGAAAACAGCAGGGTCTGCCGTTGCTTCGGCAGGTAGCTGATGATGCGCACGATGTCATCAAAGAACCCCATGTCGAGCATGCGGTCGGCTTCATCCAGGATGAGGTGCTTGAGGTGATCAAAGACTACCGTACCTCCCTGGAGCAACGCAATGAGACGACCCGGTGTCGCAATCACAATATCGGCTCCCTGTTCAAGGGCTTTTCGCTGCACATCCCAGGTGGCACCGTCGCCGCCACCATAGACGGGGATTGAACTGATGCCGGTAAAGTAGGCAAATCCCTCAATCTGCTGGTCAATCTGCTGGGCCAGCTCGCGGGTGGGCGCAATCACCAGGGTATTCAGGTGCCGGTGATCGGTATGAATAATTTTGTTGATGACCGGCAGGATGTATGCCGCCGTCTTGCCTGTTCCAGTCTGGGCACAGGCAATGATGTCCTTGTTTTCAAGAATGACAGGGATAGCCTGTTGCTGGATCGGCGTGGGTTTCTCATAACCCATAGAATCCAGTCCTTCCTGGAGTTTCTCGTCAAAATGGAAGTCGCTAAAGCTCAAGTCAGTCAGGGTTTCATGTCGATCACTTCAAAACGCGTATAGGGGATCAGTGCGCGGGGTACGCGAATTCCCTCAGCGGTTTGGTTGTTTTCCAGGATGGCGGCCACAATACGGGGAAGGGCGAGGGCACTGCCGTTGAGGGTGTGAAGCAACTCCGGCTTTCCCTCCTTGTTCTTGTACCGCAGGCGCAGTCGGTTGGCCTGGTAAGCTTCAAAGTTGCTTACCGAACTTACTTCCAGCCACCGCTGCTGGGCCGCCGAGAAGACTTCAAAATCATAGGTCATCGCCGAGTTGAAGCCCATGTCGCCCCCGCAGAGCAACAGCTTGCGGAAAGGCAGTTCGAGTTTCTCCAACAGCGACTGCACATAGTTGCACATGACATCAAGGGTCGCATAGGAATCCTGGGCCCGGCAGACCTGTACGATCTCCACTTTGTCAAACTGATGGAGACGGTTTAGCCCGCGAACGTGGGCTCCCCAACTGCCGGCTTCCCGGCGGAAACAAGGCGTGTAGCCCACGTTCCTGATGGGAAGATCCCTCTCGTCCAGGATCATATCTCGGTACAGGTTGGTAATGGGCACTTCCGCGGTGGGGATCAGGTAGAGACCGTCGGCGGGCACGAAATACATTTGGCCTTCCTTGTCGGGCAACTGACCGGTGCCATAGCCGCTGGCTTCGTTGACAACGATCGGGGGCTGCACCTCCCGATACCCCTGCTGAGCCGCTTCATCCAGGAAGAAGTTGATCAAGGCGCGCTGGAGTTTGGCGCCCTTGCCTTTGTACACAGGAAAACCCGCGCCTGAGATCTTTATGCCCAGGTCAAAATCGATAATGTCATACTTCTTGATCAACTCCCAGTGCGGCAAGGCATCGGGAGGCAGTGTGGGCGCTTCACCCTTTTGCAGGACGTTGAGATTGTCGTCCGCACCGGCGCCGGAAGGGACTTTGGAGGCCGGTACATTGGGAATCTTGTAGAGAATCTCCTGCACACGAAGCTCTTCCTGCTTCACTTCCTCCTCAAGGGTCTTTATGGCCTCCTTCTTTCCGCTGATGGTGGTCCGCAGCGCCTCGGCTTCCTCTTTCTTCCCCTCCTTCATCAGTCCGCCGATCTTTGCCGACAGGGTGTTGAGTTCGGCGCTGGCCTCGTCGCGAAGCACTTGCTTGCGCCGGCGCTCCTTGTCATGATTGACGACTGCCTCAACGAGGGCCTCGGCATCCTTCAGGTTTCTTTTCCTCAGGCCGGTCAGTACCTTCTCCCGTTCATCGCGGATGGTAGTCAACTGTAGCATTTCTGTTTCCCTTATTGTCGCGCAAAACTACCACAATGACACCATAATTTTTTCCGACCACATTTGATAATCCGTCAAATTGGCCTATACTTGCAGGGTCAATCAGGCCTCCCGGGCCGTTTCTCAGTAGACAAATCAATTTTTTGGTTCCGCCTTTCTGAAACGTTTCCAGACCCTGATTTTCTCCCGCTGTCCCTCCGGATTGGGAACCCGCTGATTCCGTGCGCATTCTTACTGTATCCATACTATCTGTTTTAACTCCTCATGTATACCATTGATGATTTGAATGTCAGACTCCTGTCTGAGCTGAAGGAAATTGCTGAAAAGATGGGCGTGAAAAACGCCAAGAAGCTGGCCAAGCAGGAACTGGTTTATAAGATCCTGGATCAGCAGGCGCTGATCGACACGCCGGGGAGCAAGGAGCCCCATGACTCTGGCGAGCGCAAGCTTCGTCCCCGCCGGCGCGAGAATGTAGCCCCGTCCAACGGGGGGCGCGAGCCGCGTCAAAATACCAAGCCCGCACCGGAGCCCGTCGAACCGGCCCCCGCCAAAGAAACCCCGGGCACGGTAACCCGCTTTGAAGAACCCCAACAACAACCGGTACAACAGCCGGCTCCGCGTGCCGAAGAGCCCCGCGGTCCCCGTCCTCCACAGGGTCAGGGCGGCGAACCGGGCCAGCGCCCGGACCTCCCTCCCGACCGCCAGCAGCAACAGCGGATCTCGAATATCCGGGAGTTTGACGGCGCGGTCATGAGCGAAGGCGTACTGGAACTTATGCAAGATGGCTATGGGTTCCTGCGTTCCTCCGACTACAACTACCTCGCCAGCCCGGATGATATCTACGTGTCTCCGGCGCAGATCAAACTGCTTGGACTCAAGACCGGTGATACGGTTCGCGGTCAAATCCGCCCGCCGAAAGAGGGCGAGAAGTATTTCGCATTACTCAAGGTAGACAACGTCAACGGCAAGACGTCCGAGGAGATTCGTGACCGCGTGGCCTTCGAATACCTGACGCCGCTCTTCCCCAACGAAAAACTCAAGCTCAGCACCACGCCGGACAACATGTCGACGCGCATCCTGGACCTCTTTGCCCCTATCGGTAAAGGCCAGCGCGGAATGATCGTTGCCCAGCCCAAGACGGGTAAAACCGTTTTGCTGAAACAAATCGCAAACGCCATCGCGGAAAATCACCCCGAGGTGTACCTCATCGTATTGCTCATCGACGAGCGTCCCGAGGAAGTCACGGACATGGCGAGAAGTGTACGCGCGGAAGTTATTGCCTCCACGTTTGACGAACAGGCGGAGCGCCACGTGAAGGTGGCCAGCATCGTACTGGAGAAAGCCAAACGCATGACGGAGTGCGGACATGATGTGGTTATCCTGCTCGACTCGATCACCCGCCTGGCCCGCGCGCACAATACGGTGGTTCCTTCTTCCGGTAAAATTCTCTCCGGCGGTGTGGATGCCAACGCGCTCCACAAGCCCAAGCGGTTCTTCGGAGCGGCTCGAAAGATTGAAAACGGAGGCTCTCTCACCATCATTGCCACCGCGCTTATCGATACCGGCTCCAAAATGGACGAGGTTATCTTCGAGGAATTCAAAGGTACCGGCAACATGGAACTTCAGCTTGACCGCAAGCTGTCGAACCGCCGGATCTATCCTTCGATCGACGTACCGGCATCCGGCACACGTCGCGAGGATCTCCTGATGAAGGAAGAAGAACTGCAGCGCGTGTGGATTCTCCGCAAGTTCATGAGCGACATGAACTCCGTGGAGGCGATGGAATTCCTGCAGAGCAAGATGAAAGGAACCCGCAACAACGAAGAGTTCCTGATTTCGATGAACGGCTAAGTTCCAAAGAAACCCAACCCTGAAGGCGCGGACCAAACCGCGCCTTTTTTGTTGTCAGCTGCCGGGGTATTTTCCGTATATTGGATATGCCGCCCAGGCAAGAACGGCTCCTATGTTCAAAACATGCCTATTTTCCCTATTCGCGTGTGTCTCGATTGGACTCCAGGCCCAGCAAGTGGTGTCAAAATTGACCGTGGCTAAAAATCAGGTGCTCGAAATCTCCGAAACTGACCTGCAAATCGATACGCTGATTATGGAAGATAAGGCCCGGGTGGTATTCCTGGCTCCCGATACACGGCTGACTATCCGGACTGCCATTATCGGCAAGAAATGCTCCTGGGATGCCTCGGCGAAAAGCGCCAGGAAATCTGCCCAGGAAGAGGCCAAATCTATGGATGGGATGCCGGGGCGCAGCATTGACGCTCAGGTGACATTCAGAACCCTTGGTTCACTGACAATTGATGCCTCCGGCGCAGACGGGCGAAATGGCGGAGGGGATGGAGGAAATGGCGGGATGGTATCGCTCACCTACAGTAGTCCGGGGTTCCCATTAACTTTCAATAAGGGGAAGAAGCATTCCATCCATGTAGACATTTCCGGTGGCAGCGGCGGCGCAGGTGCTCGGCTGACCCAACCTGCTGGGGCCCCAGAAGTACCCGTCCAAAGCAATAGTCAAAATGCCTCCTGGGATTTGTGGGGAAACCAGCAACGAGCCAGTGTTTCAGGTGAGGCTACCCCGCGCGCCTCACGAGCCGACCATGGAGGAAATGGCGATATTCCCCAGCCCATGTTCATTCAAAGCGACGCCCAGGGTGTGCAATATTCCGCTGGTGGATCAGGCCAAACAAAGACTGCGAATCAAGGCAATGGCTGGGGTCCCCAGGGGTGGCCCGGAAAGAACGGGAGCTTCATTGTTCGTCGAATCGACTGAGGGCTAGCGACTCTCTCACTCCTTGACCACCGAACCGCGCGCATCTACCCGGTAGTAGAATTCCATCGTCTCGCGCGTAGCCTTGTTGATGAGTACAACCATGTAGGTCCGGTGTCCGGCCGCAATAAACTCCTTCATGTCGATGGAGACGGGCACCGGTTGGGCGGGATCATAGACTCCGCTGAACGCGTGAAGTATGGAGAGCTGTTGCCCTTCATAGACCCTCACCGCATACTCGACCTTCTGCATGAAGGGCGGATCAATCTCGATGCGCTGGGATATGGGCGGTGGCTTTTTTGCCAATACATAGGAAATTCTAGCCTCCTTCAGGAGAACGGGCTGCTCGTTGGGTGAATACCCGTAAACCCGGTACACATAGTCGCCGGGTGAAGGCAGGGTGTCTTGCAGATGATAGGATTCTGCGGATTTCCCGTACGCATTCCGGGAGGCAGACATCGCACGTTCCAGCCGGAGAATGTCATTTTCTTTCAATCGATAGACGCGGAATTGATCGATTTGGTCCAGCCGGCCGGCAGGTACTTTCCAGGCAATATCTACGACACTGTCCTTCTGGGTTCCGGTGCTGACGGCGACATCGGTGCGATCCGTCTCCTCAAACTTCATCGGCAGCCCGAGTGGCCGTCTGGCAATTTGAATGTCGAAATCACAATAGTCTCCGTCGAAACCGTCGATCTCAATCAAGTACGTCATATTGGCCATTACCATGCCCAACGGTACAAATACCTCTTCGTTCTTGATCTGCCGGATGCAATGGAGCACGCGGTAGTTTTTTGTTTCGCATGGATTTCCTTCGATTAAAATGATCTGGATGCCGTTGCTGCTTCGGCAGGTGAGACGTGAAATGTTCAGGAAATAGGCCTGCGGCTCGCTGACCTGAAAGGAATACCACTGATCGTTGTGGTAAACCAGGCATTTGCCGGTCAGCGCCTGGTTGAGGCAGCCCCATTCGACCGTCGATGAGGCGGTGGTGGTGTGCAAGGGCGGTCCGTCCGGCTCCAGGCGAATCCGGTTGGCCACATTGTCGTTATTGACTTGCGCCCAGGCTGGGGCGACCAGAAGAAACCCTGCGATAACGATGAACCCTTTCATTTCCTCATCCGCTTCGAATCATGGAATGCCCCCTTGAACGACGGGTCCATTTTCCTTCGTTGACGATCTAGCTCCCGGTTCTGCTCCTGTTGCTCTTCCTTGAGGGTATCTTCGATAACCACAGGCTTAGGGATGGGCTGAACCTGGATTTTCTCCCTCATCAATTTTTCAATCTGCCCCACATGAAACTCCTCCGCCGGCGTGACAAAGGTGATCGCGTCGCCCGGCTGGTTGGCTCTCCCCGTCCGCCCGATCCGATGCACGTAGTCCTCATAGGCAAGAGGTACATCGAAATTGATGACGTGCGAAACGCCGGATACGTCAATCCCGCGGGCTGACACATCCGTTGAAACCAGGACGCGCAAATGGCCGTCACGAAACTCATTCATTGCCTGGATGCGGGAATTCTGACCCTTGTTGGAATGAATCACACGAACGGGGCCCAATTCTTTTCGCTCTACAAACTTGAAAACATCGTCCGCCGCCTGTTTGGTTCTCGCAAAGACCATTACCCGGGTGAACTCCGGCTCCTTCAATAAGTACTCCAGCAGGTTGATTTTGGTTCTCAGGTTGGGCACGTGCACCTGGACCTGCTTCACTTCCCGGGCGGCTGTCGCCTGGGGTGTTACTTCCACCTTGGCCGGATAAAGCAGGAATTCTTCGGTTAGCTTCTCCACTTTCGGTGAAAAGGTAGCGGAGAAGAGCAGGGTTTGCCTTTTCTGAGGGATGACTTCAAAGACTCTCCGCAATTGTGGCAAAAACCCCATGTCCAGCATGCGATCGGCTTCATCCAACACCAGGATTTTGATCTGCTTGGAAGGAAGATCTCCCCGTAGGTATAGTTCCATAAAGCGACCCGGTGTGGCAATCAAAAGATCGCACCCGGCCTGCATTTGTTCAATTTGTGTCTTGGGCCCTACACCGCCGTAGAGGGTAACGATCCTCAAGTCCGTATGCCTGGCAAGTTCCCGTGCATGGGTTGCCAGTTGCACGACCAACTCCTTCGTTGGGGCCAGGACAAGCGCACGAGCCTCAGTACCCTGTGCATGGGTGAGTTTCTTTAGCAGGGGAAGAACATAGGCGGCCGTCTTGCCTGTTCCGGTTTGAGCGATGCCGATTACTCCCTGGCCGCCAAGGACGAGCGGAATAACGCGGCGCTGGACTTCGGTGGGGTGTTCAAACCCCAATTCTGAGACCGCCCGCAACAGTTGCGGATTCAACTTCAGGTCGGACCACGATACGAGGTTCTGCGCTTCCACCGATTTGGGAGTATCTTTGCCCCGATGAAAACACTCATCGTTAACGCGAAGATAGTAAACGAAGGCAAGGTCACAGAAGGCGATGTCCTGATCGATGGCCAGCACATTGCCCGGATCGGCAAAGGCCTTTCCCACCCGGGAAAGACGATTGATGCGGCCGGTCATTACCTGATTCCCGGCGCGATCGATGACCAGGTCCACTTTCGGGAGCCGGGTCTCACGCACAAAGCAACCATCTACACGGAATCGCGGGCAGCGGTCGCTGGCGGGGTGACCTCCTACATGGAGATGCCCAATACTGTCCCACCCACCTTTACACAGGATTTACTTGAAGAGAAATATCAGCGTGCCCAGCGCGATTCCCTGGCCAACTATTCCTTCTACATGGGAACGGCCAATGACAACCTTCAAGAGATCTTGCGCACGGACCTCACGCGGGTTTGCGGGTTGAAAATCTTCATGGGATCCTCCACCGGAAACCTGCTCGTCGACGATCCGAAAGTTCTTCGTTCTGTGTTCTCGAACTTTCCCGGCCTCATTGCCTCGCATTGCGAACATGAACCGACCATTCGAAAGAACGCGGAACAGTTCAAGGCTCAATACGGTGACAAGGTAACGCCCTCCATGCATCCTCAAATCCGAAATGTCGAAGGGTGTTACCTCTCTTCCCATATGGCCGTTGAACTGGCCCGTGAGTTCGGCACCCGGCTTCATGTCCTGCACATTTCAACAGCAAAAGAAACGGAACTCTTTTCGAACGAACTGCCGCTGTCAAAGAAGAAGATCACCGCCGAGGCGTGCATCCATCACCTCTGGTTCAATGACTCCGACTACGACCGATTGGGGATGTACATCAAATGGAACCCGGCCATCAAGACATCGGCTGACCAGGCAGCGATCCTGAAGGCTGTCCTGGACAACCGCATCGACGTGATCGCTACCGACCACGCGCCCCATACCCGGGAAGAGAAGCAGCAGCCCTACTTCTCCGCGCCGGCCGGAGGTCCACTCGTGCAGCACAGTGTCGTGGCCATGATGGAATTCGTAAAGCAGGGTAAGCTGTCGATAGAGCGAATGGTTGAAAAGATGTGTCACAACCCCGCCCTTCTATTCCGGATTGAAGACCGCGGATTCATTCGCGAGGGAGCCTATGCCGACCTGGTCATCGTGGACCCCCACCGGCCCTGGCGGGTCGAGCCTTCCAACATACGGGCCAAATGCGGCTGGTCACCCTTCGAAGGGCAAGTATTCCAGTCCCAGGTAACCCATACGTTTGTATCCGGACATCTCGCCTACGAAAACGGGGTGCTCTACGAGGGCCAATCCGGCATGCGGCTTTCGTTCAGGCCCGATTGGTAGGGCATTTTTGTAATTCTTGGCGCGTCCCCTACCTTTGCACTCCCCATACGGTGAATGTAGCTCAGTTGGTTAGAGCATCAGATTGTGATTCTGAGGGTCGCGGGTTCGAGTCCCGTCTTTCACCCCAAGAAAATAGCCCCGAAAGGGGCTTTTTCGTTTCCGGCCCCTCCATCCGGTGCCAATAAACATAATCCGTTGGCTTCTTTCCGCCTGATGCTGTAAATAGCCTAAAACCCTTTTACCTATGGACCAGCGCATCATCAATCTCTTTGACGAGTACACGCACAAGCCGCTCAAGCGGGAAGAATTTATGGCTCGTCTGACCCGGCTGACGGGAAGCACTGCGGCCGCCCTGGCCGTGCTTCCCATGCTCGAAGTAAACTATGCGAAGGCAGAGACCATACCGTTGCAGGACGACCGGCTGTTAACCGAGCGCGTTGCCTATCCCGGCGATGGGGCCGATATGAAGGGCTACCTTGCCCGGCCCAAGGAAACCGGAAAATACCCCGCGGTCATTGTGATTCATGAGAACCGGGGGCTCAATCCGCATATTGAAGATGTGACGCGCCGGGTTGCGCTCGCCGGCTACCTCGCCATTGCCCCCGATGCGCTGTCTCCTCAAGGAGGAACGCCGGCCGATGCCGATAAGGCCCGCGAGATGTTCCAGGCGATCGACGCAACCAAGAACCTGAATAACTTCCTCAAAGCCATGGACTATGCCCGTACACGGCCCGATTGCTCAGGTAAAATCGGAACTGTGGGATTTTGTTGGGGAGGAAGAATGGCCAACCAATTGGCGGTTAACGCGCCGACGCTCAGTGCCGCCGTCGCCTACTACGGCAGCCAGCCCGCCGTCGAAACCGTGCCTCAAATCAAAGCCGCCGTACAACTTCATTACGCAGGACTCGACGAACGAATCAATGCCGGCATACCCGCTTATGAAGAGGCCCTGAAGAAGAACGGCATCACTTACGAGCTGTATCTTTATGAAGGAGCGCAGCATGCGTTTAACAATGATACGGCACCGACGCGGTACAATGAGGCCGCGGCCAAACTCGCCTGGGAGCGCACCATGGCCTTCTTCCAGAAGCACCTCCGGTAGGAGAATCTTCTTTTTAAGTACTTTTGTTTATGATCACGCTTGCCGATTTTCTGGGAGAGTCTTTCGACCGGCAGGTCCGCCTGTTGTATGAACACGGATCATGCGTGATGAGTATCCGTTACTATGGATACAAAGTCAATCTTTACTTGCTGGGCAATTATTACCTCGAAGTTTTCTACAACCATAAGAAGGACATGATCGAGAAGATCGTGCCCCTGGATGTTCATCATTCACGATTCAACTTTTATACCGACCAGATTCGGCTACCCGCCGCACTTTGAACCAAAGAAAAAGGCCCTGTAAAACAGGGCCCTTTTTTTGATGGTTGTTGTCTAATCAGGCGGTCGCCGCTTCGGGCGCTTTTACCTGGGGCTTAAGAGCCACCGTCTTCTTCGCCTTATAGCCACAATAGCTGCACTGATAATGCTTGAGCAGTTCGCCCTCTTCGGTTTCTGTGGGGGCCCTCAGGATCTCCTCACGAGCCACCTTGAAGGTCTGATAATTGCATTCCGGGCACTGAATAGCGTGCAGGTGTCCGGCGTATTTCTCGATTTTAATGAAGCCGGTCTCTTCATCTTTCCATACGTCATAGTCGACGGAGAACACATTCTCTTCCGCCTGCATCCCCTCATCGAGGTGAACGTCTTCTTCTTCTTCACTGAGCAGCTTCATCGGCTTGCCCGTCTTGGGAGAAATCCGGGGCTTGTAGCGCAGGACCTTGAGGCGCTTTTCAATGAAGAAAGGATAGTAAAACTTGAGAAGATTCTGGATGATCAGGGCGGCAATGGTACCCATCATCGCCGTGAGGAACACACGGACGAACGTCATGATGGTGGTCAATTCCAAAATGTTGCTGTTAAAGAAGGCGCATGCACCAACGATCAGTATCAGGGAGGCATACCAGAGCACCTTTACCTCGTGCCGGTTGATAAAATCGTACTTGTCTTTGTTGTCCGGAATGCTTGACAGCCTTACGATGTATCCCACGACAACCAAAAGACCCAAAGCCCAGCAGCCATAGGCAATATTCAGGGCCAAACTATTCCAGGATGCATAAGCGCTTTCAACCATGGTGTTTAGGTGTTTTCAGGTTATTTCAAACAAATATAAAGACTCTCCAAATTCTCAGCAATTGCAATGGAATCCCCAATTTAACGTGATTGGGCCAATATTTCCAACGGTCGATGAAATTTATATCCCCTGTATGCCCCAAACCCGTCGGATGTAACTGGAAAGGATGTTTTGAGCCTGATTTTTGGCTTCGAACATGCCCATATGAGCCGCATCAGGCAACTCAAAAAGCTGAGTTTTTGGCGCCAGCTGCACCATACTGCGAAGGTCCTGAAAAGGAATTAACACGTCCTTAGCCCCCGCCAGGATCGCAACCGGCTTTTCCGTTGATGCGAGCAAACTCCGGCGGTCCGGACGATCACGCATAGCCGCAGCATATGCCGTGAGTGCCTCAGGCCGGGTTTGCAAGGTGCGTTTTCGGGTACCCGGTATGGCCGGGTCAGCAGGGTTGGCAAAAAGACCCGGCACAAAAGTCTCCACGAAAGGGGCGACACCATTTTCCTTCACGAAGGCAATGACTTTGTCGCGTACTTTCTTTCGCTCCTCCGAATCGGGTGAGGAGGTACTGTGAAATAGCATGACGCCCGATAACTGTTCGGGATGCCGCGCCAGCAGGGAGAGCGAAACATAGCCGCCCAGCGAATGACCCACCAGGATCGGTTGATCCAGGTTCAATTCCGTGAACAAGGAGGACAAAGCATCCCCCACATCGTCCAGCGTGAAAGGCTGCGGCAGGAGATCCGATTTTCCAAACCCCGGGAGGTCGAGGGTTATCACCCGGTAATGGGCTGTAAAAGGGAGAATAAAGTCATCCCAAAGTTCCAGGGAATCGCAGAAACCATGAATAAAAACCAGGGGACGACCGGTCCCTTGGTCACGATAGTGAATAAAACCCATGATCAAATCCTCATTGGCGGGAAACGCTCTCCAGCAAAGCCTGAACGGCTTCGAGAATGCCTTCCGGGCCAAAGCCGCATTCATTGTGCAGCTCCAACTGTTCTCCGTGCTCGATTACGGCGTCGGGAATCCCCAACCGCTTTACTTCGGCGGTGTACTGATGATCCGCCATGAACTCCAGCACGGCGCTTCCAAACCCGCCCTGTATGCAGCCGTCTTCGACGGTAACCACTTTCCGGTACGTGCTGAAAATCTCGTGAAGAAGTTTCTCGTCGAGGGGCTTCACAAAGCGCATGTCATAATGAGCCACGCGGATGCCCTGCTTCTCCAGGGTATCGCAGACTTCCACAGCATAATTCCCGATATGGCCGATGGTGAGAATGGCTACCTCCTCGCCGTCGCGCAACTTGCGGCCAGTGCCGATCTCGATGGCTTCAAAGGGAGTCCGCCAGTCGGGCATGACGCCCTGGCCACGTGGGTAGCGAATCGAAAAAGCCTGGTCCTGGCGGGGCAGTTGGGCCGTATACATGAGGTTTCGAAGCTCGGACTCATTCATCGGGGCCGATACAATCATGTTGGGAATGCAGCGGAAGTAAGCCAGGTCGTAGGCTCCGTGATGCGTGGGGCCATCAGACCCGGCAAAACCGGCGCGATCCAGGCAAAAATTTACCGGCAGGTTCTGGATGCAAACGTCATGAACAACCTGGTCATAGGCACGCTGCATGAACGAACTGTAGATATTGCAGAAGGGCACGAGACCTTGCGTGGCCAGTCCGGCGGAGAAGGTCACCGCATGCTGCTCCGCAATACCCACGTCAAAGGCCCGGTCCGGCATCTCCTTCATCATGATATTCATCGAGGAGCCGGAGGGCATCGCCGGCGTGATGCCGACAATCTTATCGTTCTGCCGGGCTAGCTCGACCAGGGTATGACCAAAAACATCCTGGTACTTGGGCGGCTGAGGCTTTTCGTAAACTTTCTTGTGAATCTCGCCGGTAATCTTGTCGAACGTTCCCGGCGAATGCCACGTGGTTTTGTTGCCCGATTCCGAAGGGCCATAACCTTTTCCTTTGACGGTAACGCAGTGAAGAATCTTGGGCCCTTTGATGTGCTTCAGATCGTTCAGCACCGCCACCAGGTGATCCACATCATGGCCATCCACCGGCCCGAAATAGCGCAGGTTGAGTGACTCAAACAGGTTGCTTTGGCTGAGGAGCGCCGACTTGAGAGCCTGGTCTACCTTGGAAACCACTTCCTGGGCATTCTTCCCCACTTTGGAGAGTTTGCCGAGGAGGTTCCACACTTCGTCCTTGAATCGGTTATAGGTCTGTGAGGTGGTAATGTCCGTGAGGTAATCTTTCAGCGCGCCGACATTCGGATCAATCGACATGCAATTGTCGTTGAGCACGATGAGGAGATTGGTGTTCGAAACCCCCGCATTGTTGAGGCCTTCGAATGCAATACCGCCGGTAAGGGCCCCGTCACCGATGACCGCTACATGCTGCTTGTCTTCAAGCCCCATATAGTGACTGGCAACCGCCATCCCCAGGGCGGCAGAAACGGAGGTGGAAGAGTGACCAACGCCGAAGGCGTCATACTCGCTTTCTTTGCGCTTGGGAAAACCCGAAATGCCTTTGTACAGCCGGTTAGTATGAAACACCTCGCGGCGGCCCGTGAGAATCTTGTGACCGTACGCCTGATGGCCTACATCCCATACGATCTGATCATACGGCGCGTTGAAGACATAGTGAAGAGCCACCGTCAATTCCGTAACCCCGAGGCTGGCCCCAAAGTGCCCGCCATAGATCGACACATTGTCGATAATAAACTGACGCAACTCCTGGCAAAGCTGAACCAGCTGCGCCTGATCGAGTTTCTTCAGGTCGGCCGGGCTGTTAATCTGGGCAAGAAGGTGGCCGGGGGTAATCAGCATACGGGGCAATACAGGATACTAAACAATGAAGTAAGGTAAGTGTTTTGCCGCTTTTTCAGGGGGAAAACCATGCAAATCTACACAATTGGCCCGGTCGAGGGTTTCTGTGCCGATTTTGAATAATTTTGCCGGCCTATGAACGGAGAGAATTTCGAGATCAAGTTGCCCCTTTTTGAAGGTCCCTTTGACCTTCTCCTGTTTTTTATCGAGCGGGATGAACTGGACATCTACGATATTCCCATTGCCAAAATCACCAACGATTTTCTCGATTACCTGCATCACCTCGAGACGCTCAACGTGGAACTTGCCAGCGAGTTTATTCTGGTAGCCGCGACCCTGATGCGGATCAAGTCCAAGATGCTTTTGCCCCGACCCCAGCTGGACGAACAGGGCAATGAGATAGATCCCCGTGAGGAACTGGTCAAGCACCTGCTCGAGTACAAGAAGTACAAGTCGGTGGTGGAAACCTTCCAGCAGATGGAGGAGGCCGAGTTGCACAAGGAAAAGCGCGGCAATATCCTTCGCGAAGTGAAGTCCCTGGCGGCCAGTGTCAATGTGGAGGCAGAACTCCAGACCGTAGACCTGTACAAGTTGATGCAGGTCTTTGAAAAGGTTCTCCGCCGGTACGACGAGGAGAAAAACCGGCCGGTTCACCAGGTGGTTCAATATCCTTATACCGTCGAGGGCCAGAAGGAGTATATCCTCAACGAACTTACCCGGAAGCGGACGATGTCTTTCAGCGAGATGCTGACACAGAATCCCACCCGCGTCGCACTCATTTTCAATTTCCTCGCCATCCTGGAGATGCTGGCTGCAGGCACGCTGGATATCCAGCTGGGCGAAGGCTACAACAACTTCTGGATCAACCTGAAGGAGTCCGTGGAAACGGCATCCTGACATCAAAAATTCGCCTCCTGCAAAACTTCAGCCCGTGCCCCGGCGTTGAAACCTTTATTTTTGGTCCCCATGAAGAAATGGCTCCTTGTTACCCTCGTCCTGCTCCCGGGCTGGCTTTTCGCCCAGGAGCCGCTGACGCTGGAAGATGCTATTCAGCGGGGCCTCAAGAATAACTTCGACATCCAGATTCAAAAGAACCTGGTCGAGATCGCGCGGAACAATAACAACCCCGGGCAGGCTGGGCGGTACCCTACGATCAACCTCTTGTTGAGCAGCACCAACAACCTTGTCTCGCGCGTACCTGCCAACCCGTTTGCTGTTCCCGGAACCAGCCTTTCCAACAGCCTTCCCGGACAAGTCGATATTGGCTGGGTGATCTTCAACGGGTTCAGTGTAAGCGTCAACAAGGATCAGCTCGAAAGGCTGCAACAGCAGTCGGAAGGCAATGCGTCCATCGTGGTGCAAAACACCCTTCAAAGCATCATCCTTGCCTACAGCGCCGTCCTGCTTGAGAAAGAACGACTCGAGGTTCGGAAGAAACTGCTCGAACTGTCGAGAACCCGTTACGACCAGGTGCGCCTGAAAAAGAATGTGGGCAGCGCCATTACGTTTGACGTGCTGCAGGAAGAGAGCAACTTCCTCACCGATTCCGGCAACTATGTTCTTCAAAGCCTGAATTATCGCAATGCCGTGAGGAATCTCAATGTGCTGATCAACGAGAGGGTCGACAAAACCTACTCGTTCCCGCAGCCGCTGCGTTTTACGCCGCCGACTTTTGTGTATTCCGAACTGGAAGAGAAAATGACGCGCAGCAACTTCACGCTCAAGAATCAATTCATCACGCAGGAGATTCTTCGCGGAAACACCCAGCTGGCGAAGGCTCCGCTCTATCCATCGTTCAATGTAAACCTCGGCGCTACAGGCAGCCTGGATTGGCTAAGGGCCAATTTCCGCCCTACCGTGCCCTCGGCTACCTCCGTGCCGGTAAAGAATACCGTTGGCTACCTGCTGGATGATCCCGCCCAGCCAGTCATCAATACCACCTATCAGCCGGAAGCCCGAACGGTAGAAGGGAATTCTTACGGCACCTACGCCAATTTTACCTTGCGGTGGACGCTCTTCAACGGGGGTCAGATCAAGCGCAGTGTTCAGAATGCCAGGACGCGGGAGCTCATCGGGCAGCAAACGACCGACCAGCTCAAACTTACCCTTCAGCGAGACCTGCAGATTGCCTATGACCTCTTTGAACAGCGTAAGCAGATTGTTGAAATCACCCGGACCAACCAGCGCGCCACGGAACTGAATCTGAGCCTGGCGGAGGAGCGCTATCGCGTCGGTTATATCAATGCGATCGACCTGCGGCTCATCCAGCTCAACTACCAGAACGCCACGCTGGCCAATCTCGAAGCCATCTACAACCTGATCGATGTGTACACCGACCTGATGAGCCTTACGGGAAGCATCATCGACCAGGCGGAGAGTTTCACCAACAAGTGATTCCCCGCAGCCGGCCCTTCGGTTTTTCCTGAAAAAAATCTACCTTTTCCCTGCTGGCCATTATTGCCTGCCTTCAACCGCCATCCCTATGAAATTCATCCCCACCCTTTGCCTGGTTCTTGCCGCGTTTGCATCTCTTGCCCAGCCGAAATCAACCTGGGTCTTTCAGCCCGACCGCGTTTTCGACGGTACGGACATGCACGAGGGGTGGGTGGTCGTCGTCGAAGGAAATCAAATCACGGCCGCGGGCCCCAAAGCCTCGGTCAACGCACCCAAGGATGCGCAAGTCGTTGCCATGCCCGGTCTCACCCTCCTGCCCGGACTGATCGAAGGTCATTCCCACCTTTTGCTTTATCCGTACAACATTACCGACTGGGACACGCAGGTGTTGAAAGAGTCCGACTCCTATCGTACTGTCCGTGCAACGGTGCACGCCCGCAACACCCTCATGGCCGGTTTCACCACCGTGCGTGACCTGGGAACGGAGGGCGCCGGCTACTCCGACGTGGCACTGAAGAGAGCCATTAATGAAGGGATTATTCCCGGCCCTCGCATGATTGTCGCCGGTCGGGCCATCGTTTCCACTGGCTCTTATGGCCCCAAAGGTTATGACACCGACCAAACGATTATGCTGGGTGCCGAAGCGGCCGACGGGAACGACCTGATCCGCGTGGTCCGGGACCAGATCGGGAAGGGTGCAGATTTTGTGAAAGTTTACGCAGACTATCGCTGGGGTACCAAAGGTGAAGACCAACCGTCGTTCACGCTGGAGGAACTGAAGCTGATCAACGAGGTGACCCGGAGTTCGGGCCGGTATTTGGTTTGTCATGCGAAGAGCACGGAAGCCATGCGACGGGCGATCCTGGCCGGCGCGGAAACCATCGAGCATGGCGATTTCATCGACGAAGAAATCGCGCAGCTCATGAAGCAACACAATGTGACCTTCTACCCCACGGTCGCCGCCATCGATGCCATCAACCAATATCGCGGTTGGAAGAAAGGTAAAGATGAAGAACCTGCCCCGGTCAAGAACAAGAAGAAGAGCCTGTCGATCGCCGTGAAGGCCGGGGTAACGATTGGCCTGGGCGGTGATGTAGGCGTATTCCCTCACGGGGAAAATGTCTACGAGCTGGAACTCATGGGTGAATATGGCGGAATGAAGGGGCTGGACTTGCTTCGCGCCGCCACGACCGTCAATGCGCGGGCCTTGCATATGGAAAACGAGATCGGATCCATTCGTCCCGGGCTCAAGGCTGACCTGGTAGCCGTGAAGGGCGACCCCACCAAGAGCATTTCCGAGTTACGCAAAGTGGTATTCGTGATGAAAGAGGGCGTCGTGTACCGGAACGAAAAATAGCCCATATCGATGGACAGAAAGACCGCACTACAATCGCTTGCAGGCCTTGCCGGCTCTGCTTTACTTCCCTCCTCTGCCTCCGCTATGGAAACTCCTGCCCCGCTAAAAAAGAATATCAACCACTCCGTCTGTCAGTGGTGTTATGATGACATCCCGCTTGAGAAACTCTGCGAGGCAGCCAAAGAAATCGGAATCTCCTCCATCGACCTGCTCCGGTCCGATCAATGGGCGGTGGCTGCCCGCTATGGGCTCACCTGCGCCATGGCCTATGCTTCCCCGATCGGGCTGACCCGAGGATTCAACGATCCGGATCTGCATTTCACGTTGCTTAAAGATTATGCCGAGAATATCCCAAAAGCCGCCGATGCCGGCCTGAAGAATGTGATCTGCTTCAGCGGCAACGCCCGGGGGCTTACTGCTGCCCAGGGACTGGAGAATTGCGCCCGCGGCCTGGAACCCGTCCTGAAAATCGCTTCCGCTAACGGCATCACCATCTGCATGGAATTACTCAACAGCAAGGTGGACCACAAGGATTACCAGTGCGATCACACCGCCTGGGGAGTGGCGCTATGTGAAAAACTGGGATCGCCCCATTTCAAGCTGCTGTATGATATCTACCATATGCAGATCATGGAGGGCGATGTGATTGCCACGCTGAGGGCCAACGCAAAGTATATCGCGCACTACCACACTGGCGGAGTTCCCGGAAGAAATGAAATTGACGAACGCCAGGAGTTATACTACCCAGCCATTATGCGGGCGATCGTCGATACCGGCTTTACCGGCCATGTAGCCCAGGAATTCATCCCCAGCAGCCCCGACAAAATCGCCTCACTGCGCAACGCGATCAGGATCTGCGATGTGTAGTCTGGATTAACGGCTCACGAGGCGCACCCGGGCGTCATCGGAGCGAATGTCGACTTTCGCATTTCCGTTGGCCAGTACCAGCGTCGTGCGGCCCTCCGAACGGTCCACCTGTTTGAAGTCGCCCTCTGTGATCACCCGCGCATCATCATGGCGGACATTGAACTGTCCTCCGCCGCCGGTAATCGTCATGGCCACCAGCCCGTCCTGGGCATTAATCATGTATTCACCCTGGTCGGCCAGGGTGGTTTCGATCTGGAAGTCGCCGTCATCTACATCCGCCAGAATGGAAGTGAACTGGGCACCGGTGATGCGGACATCGGCATCGTCTGCATCAATGTCGAGCTTTCCCTTCCCTCCGTCCATGACAATGTCGCCGTCGTCGAGCCGGAAGCGAAATTCGTTGCCTGAGCACGCGGACAGTTCGACGTCAGCATCATCAATATCCATCGAAATGCTTCCGTTCACGTTCCGTACCCGGTAGTCTCCATCATCCCCCCGGATCTGCAAGCTTGCTCCCTCCGGAACCTCAAGCGTGATCTCATATTTCTCGTAGTGGTACCCGATCATTCCCACGGCTGTCGAATTGGAGCGCTCACGGATGGTGAGGTTGCCATCCTCTTCAAGTACATCCACGGTGAACTCCTCCTGGCCAAACACCACGCCCTTCGTGGTTACCTGCCGGTAGATCTTTACGTGAGCATCGATCCGGGAAGACCCGGTGATGTACACCTTCGCGTCCGATGAGCTCAATTTTACGATGCCTCTCGGCGTCATTTTGTAGTACTTGTCCAACTGGAAGATTCCATCCTTGGTCTGACCGGAGGCCGTAACGGCACACAACAGAAAAAAGGCTGAAACAAGAGTCTTCATGGGAATGGCTGTTTTGATGATACCCGTAAGACGCTTCTTTAGCCTCCAAGGTTGCAAACGCCATACCCAGGGAACGGCTCAGATCTTCGATATCAGCTCGATGTACAGCTCGGTAAGGCGTTTTTCAGCCTTTCCTGCCGTTTCTACAATTTGACGCAGATCCACGGGCTGGAGGTTGTCCGGGTCGCAATCGTCCGTCAGTACGGAGATCGCGCAGCACGGCATGGACATGTGGTTGGCAACAATGACTTCCGGGACGGTACTCATTCCTACCGCATCGGCGCCGATCCGGTGAAGAAATCGATATTCGGCTCTCGTCTCCAGGTTTGGGCCCATGACGGCAACATACACCCCGACATTCAACCGGATGCCTCGCTTTTTGGCAATACTCAGGAGCTTCTTGTTGAGTTTGGACGAATAGGGTTGGCTCATGTCCGGGAAGCGTGGACCAAAGATCTCCACGTTATGCCCACGGAGAGGGTTATCCTGGAGGAGGTTGATATGATCATCGATGAGCATCAACTGACCTTTCTTCCACTTGGGGTTCATGTTGCCGGCCGCGTTGGAGATCAGCAGGTATTTAACGCCCAGCATCTTCATCACGCGAACCGGAAGCGTGATCTGCTGCATGCTGTAACCCTCGTAATAATGAAAGCGACCCTGCATGGCCAATACCTTTTTTCCTTTCACGGTTCCATAGATCAGTTTGCCTTTGTGGTACTCGACGGTGGAAATCGGAAAGTGGGGGATGGAATTGTAGTTAATACTGATAGGATTCCGGATCTCCTTGACGAACTGACTTCCCAGTCCGGTGCCGAGGATTACCCCGACTTCAGGGGCAACCACCCCGTGGTCGCGGATGAATTTGCTGGCTTCCTGGATGTGATCAAGCATACGAGTTGGCCCTCTATGGGTGCTCAAACATAGCATTTTGCGGGGAGTAGCCGTTCCTCACTTTTCCCCTGCAGGTCATCCCAGACCCCCTATATTTGATTACCTAATGTCGAACCTATGAAACCACTTCTTTCGATTCTTGGTATCCTGGCCGCTGCGACGCTCACGTTCGGCCAGGAGTTTAATAACCTCCCGGTAAGCACGCAGAAGCCGCCTCTCCACGGGCGCCATTGGATGGCTATTACGGGCAAACCGCTGGCCGCCACGGCGGGGGCCGCCACCTTCCATAAGGGAGGAAATGCCGTGGACGCTGCTTGCGCCATGCTCGCGGCTACCTGTACCATGTGGGATGTTCTCAGCTGGGGTGGAGAGACCCAGGCGCTGATCTACCACCCCAAACTGAAGAAGGTAATTGCCATCAACGCGCTGGGCGTTGCGCCCACCGGAGCTACACCGGAATTCTACAAGGGAAAGGGCTACAAGTACCCTCCGCAATACGGACCCCTGGCTGCCGTAACTCCGGGTACTCCGGGTGGCCTGATGACTATGCTGGCCGAGTACGGCACGATGAGCCTGAAGGACGTATTGGCTCCCGCCATGCAAATGGCTGAAGGATACCCGATCGAAGCCCAGACCGCCAACAGCATCGAACGAGGAAAAGCCGAAATCAAGAAGTGGCCGTACTCCGCGAAGGTGTTCCTCACCCACCCCGGTGAAAAACGGGAGGCTCCGGATGCAGGAGAAATTTTTGTTCAAAAAGATCTGCTGGCCACCCTTCAGAAACTGGTCGAGGCGGAACAACAAGCCCTGAAAAAAGGGAAGAGCCGCAAGGAAGCCATCTACGCGGCCTACGACCGATTCTACAAAGGCGACATCGCCAAAGAGTTTGCGCGCGGCTGCCAGGAACAAGGTGGCCTGATTACGGAGCAGGACCTGGCCAACTGGAAAGTAAAGATTGAAGAACCGATGATGACCACCTACCGTGGCATCGAAGTCTACAAACTTCAGCAATGGACCCAGGGCCCGGTCATGTTGCAGACCCTGAACATCCTGGAGAACTTCGATCTCAAAAGCATGGGCTATAATTCGGCGCGTTATATCCACACGTTGTACCAGGCCATGAACCTCGCGTTTGCTGACCGGGACTTTTATTATGGCGATCCCGCTTTCGCGCCGGAAGAGCCGATGAAGGGATTGCTCTCCAAGGAGTACGCCAGGGAAAGAAGCAAACTCATCAACTGGGAGATGAACGATCCCAAGGCGGGACCCGGGGATCCGTATCCCTTTGAGGGAAAACAAAATCCTTACCAGGATGCAATTCGTAAATGGGGCAATACCCAATCTTCTCTGCTGCCTTCCTATCGTCCCATGGATGAGAAGTTCCTGGAATCATTCACAGCCGGCACTACCTCAGTGGAGACTGCCGACAAAGAAGGATGGGTCGTGAGCATTACGCCGAGTGGCGGCTGGGTGCCTGCCTGCATCGCCGGAAACACGGGCATAGGGATGAGCCAACGCATGCAGTCCTTTGTCCTGGAGGCCAGCGAAAACCCGTTCAACGTGGTTGAACCCGGGAAACGTCCGAGGGTGACCCTGACGCCCAGTATGGCGCTCAAAGACGGTAAACCTTACCTCTCCTTTGCCAAACAGGCCGGCGATGAGCAGGATCAGCTACTGATTCAGTTTTTCCTGAACATGGTAGAGTTCAACATGACCGTGCAGGAATCTTGCGAGGCCCCTAGCTTCAAGACCTATCAGATGTATTCATCTTTTGGCGATCACGAAAAGCGGCCGGGTGCGATCACCCTGAACACGCAAACCCCGCCCTACGTGAGAAAGGAACTGGGCCGGATGGGTTATCGGATCAGCTATGAAGACCGGACCAGCGGACCCGTTAATGCCATTTGGTTTGATTGGCGCCACGGCACCTTCTGGGGTGGTTCGAGCAATCACGGGGAAGATTATGGGCTCGGGTGGTGAGCTGAAGGGCTAACCCTGCGGGTAAGCCGGGCAAAAGATTCTGCGTCTTTTTTCAGTCAACTCCGTCATAGCTATGCGACACACAGTCGCAGAAACAAAACCTATTTCAAAATGATCAATTCAAATGACCCGGGCTGTTGCGGTGGCGGTTGCTGCTAGACGTCCCATGAGCGGGGGTAACCCCGCTCTTTTTTTCTGGACGTTTATTCATTTGGGGCCGACTCGGGCTTCACACCGGACAATATTGCCGTAGGTGTCCGCCTCCAGGCGGTACTTTTGCTCAAGCCGATCACGGAGCATCTTGCGTCCGCGCTGGACGCGTGACTTGAGTCCTGAATAACTTAATTGAAATTGCCTGGCCAGCTCAATCTGGGCGATATTCTCCAACTCCGCCTTTTGCAACAGGCTTCGATAGGTTTCCGGGAGGGACTGGAGTTCTTCCCTCAAACAATCCGCTGCACAAGAAGTAAAGTCAGCGTCCGGATCAGTTGACTGATCGGGGACCACCGCCATGGTTTTTTGACGTGCGCGATAATGATCGGCCAACAGATGAATCGCGATCCGGAACAGCCAGTTACGCAGTTTGGCAGGGTCCTTCAACTGAGTCCCTCTGCTCCGGTATCGAAGAAAGACCTCCTGGGCAATGTCCTCGGCCAGCATCCTGTCTCCGGATTTTGTTCTCACCAATCGAACCAAATCCCGACGCAGCTGGCTCCAACCGTCTCCCTCTATATCCTTCCCATCGCGTCGCATCAGTTTCCGCAGCAACCCGGTGCACAGCAGGCTTCGCCCTTCTCGGCGTAAACGGTGATGCTGAATATGCCGGATTTGCCCGACTTGAAATCGTTCAGTGCGGCTGCATCAATGAATTGCAGGAGGATTTCATCAGGGATTTCAATCCGCTTCTCCTTCTGAAGGCGTAGGTTCTTGAAGCCGGCGTCGCGGATCAGCGCCAGGTATTCTTCCTTCTGGATGGCTCCGGCCACACAGCCGGCGTACATTTCCGCCGACTTCTGAAGCCCTTCCGGAAGTTCACCCGAAAGCACGATGTCCGAGATGCTGAAGTGACCGCCTGGTTTCAGGACACGGAATGTTTCGGCAAAGGCCTGCTTCTTATTGGGAACCAGGTTAAACACACAGTTGCTCACGACTACATCGGCCACTCCGCCGCCGAGGGGAAGGTTCTCGATATCGCCTTGCCGGAATTCCACGTTCGAGAACCCCATTTTCCTGGCGTTTTCCCGGGCCCGCTCAATCATGCGGTCCGTAAAATCGACTCCTATGACCCTCCCCGATGGTCCGGTCAACGATCGGGCCACGAAACAGTCGTTACCCGCTCCGGAGCCCAGGTCAACGACCGTGTCTCCGGCCTTGATCAAGGCGTGCTCTGTAGGCAAACCGCATCCCAATCCGAGGTCAGCATCTTTCACGTATCCTTCCAGGGAAGTATAGTCGTCTGCCATGATGGTGTAGTCCATGGTCCCGCAGCCTCCGGCTCCGCAACAACTGGTCGCGTTGGTTTCCTTGCTCTGGTCAGCAATCTGACCATACTTTTCCTTCACGAGATCCTTTAGCTGTGTTCCTTGTTGGGTTTCCATATTGTTGATGTTGTTGGTTTCCTGGTTTCGTCTCAGCAACAGGCAGGATCCTGGAAACTATCCAGGAGATTCGTCAGCGATTGTTTCAGCCGAAGCCACGCCTTCGGGTCAATGCAGTAACAAATGCGGGGGCCCGAAATGCTGCCCTGGATGAGCCCCACTCTCTTCAGTTCCATCAGGTGCTGCGATACGGTCGACTGTGACAGCGGAAGTTCTTCCACGATATCGCCGCAGATGCATGACTGCTTCCGGATCAGAAACTGAAGAATGGCGATCCGTGCCGGATGCCCCAACGCCTTGGCCATGGCGGCCAGTTCGTTCTGCTCCAGGGTAAATTCCTCTGTCTTTGCTAAGCCCATAATCCTTTATCGTAATATTACGATAAAGGTTTCAAAAAGTGAAAATTCTGACCAAAACCAACGTTTGGATGGGAAATTTGAGGTTTTCCGCTGGTTAAAAGTTGGGTGAAAGCAGGTACTTGGCGTAGAAATCGTCGATCACCTTGACGGCCTCTTCGGGCGTATCAACCAGGTTGAAAAGCAGCTGGTCTTCCTCATGAATCATCGCCTCGTGGACAAGCACCTTCCTGAACCATTCGGTAAGGCCGCCCCAGAACTTCTTGCCCACGAGCACGATGGGGAATCGCCCGATCTTCTTCGTCTGGATTAGCGTCAAGGCCTCCGACAATTCATCGAGCGTGCCAAACCCTCCAGGCATCACGATGAATCCCTGGGAATATTTGACAAACATCACTTTGCGCACGAAGAAATAGTCGAAGGTGATCAGCTTGTCGGCGTCGATGTAGGGGTTCCCTTTTTGCTCAAAGGGAAGAAAAATATTGAGCCCCACGGATTTACCGCCGGCGCGGTGTGCCCCTTTATTGCCTGCCTCCATGATCCCGGGCCCTCCGCCGGTAATGACTCCATATCCGTGCTGTACCAGATGAAAGGCAGTCTCCTCAGCCATCTTGTAATACGGATGGCCTGATTTGACGCGGGCGGATCCGAAGATGGTGACGCAAGGACCGATCTTGGCCAGTTTCTCAAAGCCCTCCACAAACTCCGACATCACCTTGAAGATCACCCAGGAGTCTGAACTCTTGATCTCCGACCAGTCTTTGTCCTTGAACGCTTTGCGAATCTTATGCTCCTCCTCGAGCGCCTGCTTCATCAGCTCTTCACCGTTCTTTTTCTTTTTTGCCATAATTCACGGGGTACAGTCGACCAAGATAGAAAAAATAGGTTATTGTGATTGGCCAGAACCAGAAGGTCAGGAGAGCAAATCATCCAGGGCCTCCCCGAGGCGTCCAAACCGGAATTGAAATCCTGACTGAAGCACGCGCTGTGCAGAAACCTTGCTTCCTTTAACTACGAGGTCGGCCATCTCGCCCAGCAGTCCGCGCAAAACGAATGCGGGTACCGGAGGCAAGAGAATTCTCCGGCGAAGCCGGGCCGCAATAGCCCGGGTAAGCTCTTGATTCGTGGTCACCGTGGGTGCAACCGCATTATAGACTCCGTTCATCTCAGGATGATCCATCGCGTAAATGAACAGCGCACAAAGGTCATCGATATGAATCCAACTCATGAGTTGCCGGCCATCGCCCAACGGTGCGCCTAACCCCCAGCGGATGGGCCGCACGATTTCGGCAAGCGCCCCTCCTTCACGGCTTAGTACCACCCCGATTCG
>JAEUUE010000148.1 GCA_016787605.1 Cyclobacteriaceae bacterium | reverse complement strand
CGTGTTTTCGGCGGAGCCGTTTGGCGACACGTTTGGAGCTGAAGACATCTATGTTTCCCTCCTCGAGCAGGGCAAGTGGACCGACGCGAAGAACCTCGGATCCACCATCAACACCGGTCAGCAGGAGTGGTCCCCGAGCCTTAGCGCCGATGGAAAAATACTGTACTTCTCCACCACGGCCCGGAAGGGATATGGGAGCTTCGACATCTATTATGCCGAACGTCTCGACGATACCTGGATGAACTGGACCACGCCGGTCAACATGGGCGCCAACGTCAATACGGAGGGACGCGAACTCCATTACCGCACGGTGCCCGGTACGAAGCTGGCCATTTACACCTCCACGCAGAACAGCGACGGGTATGGCGACATCAGGGTATTCACGCCGCCGCCCAACCTGCAGGATTCCCTCATCGCCCAGCGGCCCGACACGGTCGTAAAACTGGTCGAGATCGTCCGCGACAAGCCCATCACCGCCGAAGAGAAGCTCTTCCGCGTCACCGGCCGCGTGACCGACACGAAGACAGGCTCGCCGATCCGCGGGGCTACCGTCTCCTTTCACAGCGACACCACCTACAAGGCCACGGCCGGCCGGGATGGACGCTTTGATGTGCGGTTCCCCTCGGTGAACGAGTACACAGTCCGCATCGAGGCACCCGGCTATGTCGGCTCCTTCGAAAAACTGGACGTCCGCACCTACGAGCTCATGTTCCTGGAGATGAATTTCAAACTCCAGCCCATCGAGATTGGTGCGACGGTCAACCTGAAGAGCGTGCTTTTCAAGCAGAGCCTGCCCGACCTGTTGCCTGAGAGTAATGACGAGCTTGACCTTGTGGTAAGTTTCCTCCAAGACAACCCCAAGGTCGAGATCCTTCTCAGCGGGCACACCGATAACCGGGGCGACCCGGAGCACAACCGGAAACTGTCGGAGAAACGCGTGCAGAAAGTGAAGGAGTACCTCGTCTCCAAAGGCATCAACGGGCGCCGCATCACCGGCAAAGGCTTCGGCGGCTCCCAACCCATCGCCGACAACAAGACGGAAGCAACAAGAAGACTGAACAGGAGGGTGGAGTTTACCATCGTGAAGGACTGAGAGGATCGTTACTCGCTGCTCGTTTCTCGTTACTCGGTGCTCGGGAGTTTACAACCCTATCTACTTGCTACTACTTACTACTTACTACTTACCATTTACCATTTACCATTTACCTTTTACGAACCACTAACCACCGCCCACTGACCACTAGCCACTAGTCACTAGCCGCTAACGTTGGTTATTTGTACTATTGACCGCCTAAACTCAAAAATTGATCATGAACTCCGCTACTATTGCCCGTTTGGGAATATGTCTCATACTTCTCATCTCTTTCAGTTTTGTGTCGGGACAAGAGATTGTCCAAAAGTCCCTCAAAGTCGACGGCAAGAGCGTCAGCTACCAAGTGCTTCAGCCTGCCGGTGACATTTCTGGCATTTTGCTTTTGTTGCCAGGCAAGGGAGAGAATCCCAAGGCCGTCTTCAAGAAGACCTCGCTCCCTGAAAAATTGAGCGGCAAGGGATACATGACCATTGTTCCTAACCTCAAGTACGCCCTGTTTGCCGATGAGTTGATCCGGAAACAGCTGGAGGAAATCCTGAAGGCCGAAACGGAAGGCCGGCCCACGGCGGGCGTAGCCATCGGTGGCTTTTCGGCAGGAGGGGCGGTGGCGCTGAGCTATGCCGAGTATCGGATTGCCCAGGGAAGTACCAACATCAGGAGTGTTTTTGTCATCGACCCTCCCCTTGACCTGCAACGACTTTATGCCACGTCACGAAAGACACGACGATTCAATTGTCCCTCGGTAGCGTCGGAGGGTCAGCAAACCATCGACTACCTAGACAAAGCCCTCGGTGGCTCGCCCGATGACCAGTACAACAACTATGTTACGAGCTCTCCATACATGGCCAGCGAAGCCGACGGCGGCAATGCCAAATGGTTGAAGCAGGTGCCCGTCCGGCTTTATACCGAGCCCGACATCGAGTTTGTGAAGGAACGGCATTGCGTGGAGATGGAGCCTCAGGATTTGAACTCCAGTGACCTGGAGAGATTGTACAAGCATCTCAAGAAGTCGGGCAACGACCATTGCGAATTGGTGACAACCAAAGGCCGCGGCTACCACACCTGGAATATTGCCGATGCGGATGAGCTGTCGGCGTGGATCATGAAGTTCTGATGAGGTGTTGAGGTGTTGAAGTGCTGAGGTGGTAGACTAAAGGCTAACTGCTTACCACTTACTACTCACCACTCACCACTCACTATTCCCCTCAGCAGTCAGAGAACCATTTTGGCTGCAATCCGTATCTTCATCCCGAAACCCCACGGGAATGCTCCGAGCCATCCTCACCCTCACTGTCAGGCATTTTTTCCGCAATCTCTACTTCTCCGCCATCACCCTCGGCTCCCTGGTTACAGGCTTGGCCGTAGTGGTGATTTTGTTTCTATGGGACCGCTATGAATTTAGCTACGATTGCCAGGACCCCGATGCCGGGCGTGTGTTTGCCGTACTCAGCAACGAGCGGGTAGACGGAGAGATAGAGACCGCCGAGGAATTCAATGTGCCGATGGCTGACTTCCTCTCGCGGGAGTTGCCCGAAGTGGAGGCCACGACGCGAATCGACAACTCCGAGCAGCAGTTTACCGTGGGTGGTACCGTCATTCGTGAGTCGGGCATATACGGCGACAGCAGCTTCTTCCAGGTATTTCCCA
>JAEUUE010000113.1 GCA_016787605.1 Cyclobacteriaceae bacterium | reverse complement strand
AGTTAATAATAACCGCGATGTTGGTGGCAGTCTCTTTGAAATGAACGACATGGGGTACATGATCCGTGGGCTCGGCTACATCAAGACACCAGAAGATATTGAGAATATTTCTGTAGGAACGTACCGCTCTATCCCCATAAGACTGAAAGATGTTGCCCATATCCAAATGGGTGGTGAATTAAGATTGGGAATCATCGAAGAAAACGGAGAAGGAGAAGCGGTCGGTGGCATAGTCGTGATGCGTTATGGCGAAAATGCTAAAGACGTTATTGAGCGCGTAAAAGTGCGAATAGAGGAATTTAAAAAAGGCCTTCCAGAAGGTGTTGAGTTTCATGTTGCCTATGACCGCAGCGGACTTATCGATGATTCCATTAACACATTGTCCGAAGCATTGTGGCAGGAAATATTGATTGTATCCATTGTGGTCGTACTCTTCCTCTTCCATGTGCGTAGCGGCCTTGTGGCTATTGCTTCTATTTTGCTTTCCGTGCTGATAGGGTTTATCCTGATGAAGGTTTTCGGAGTAACGTCCAACATTATGTCGTTGGGGGGAATCGCCCTTGCGATAGGTGATGTCGTTGACCCGGGAATTGTAATGGCAGAAAATGCATACCGTTCGCTGACTAACCGGGTACTACAAAAAAATGCAAGCGATGAAAACAACTGAAAAACAACGTATAGGTCACACCAAAGAAATTTCTGATGAAGAACGTGTGACCATTATTGAAGAATCATCCAAAACAGTGGGACGATCTATCTTCTTCTCAGTGATCATTATGATCGTATCATTTGCCCCGGTTCTTTTTCTCACAGGCCAGGAAAGCAAATTATTTACTCCACTGGTATTGACGAAAACATTTTCACTACTAGGAGCCGCCTTGTTGGCCATCACCGTTTCGCCCATGCTGGCAAGAATATTTGTAAAAGGACGATTAGTGCCGGAGAGCCGTAACCCTGTGTCGAGCTTCTTTGTGAGAATTTATACACCTGTTATCCGTCTTTGTCAACGATTCAAATATGTAACGCTAGCAATCTGCTTTGTATTGGTTGCCGGCAGCACACCTTTTGTACTGAATCTTGGAACTGAATTCATGCCCCCTTTGGACGAAGGTTCCCTATTGATGATGCCCGTCACTTTACCGGATGTCTCTAATGCGGAGGCTAAACGAATAATACAAGTGCAGGATCGCATTTTGAAGAGTATCCCTGAAGTAGAGAATGTATTAGGCAAAGCAGGACGTGCTTACACCGCTACCGATAACTCTCCCATGGCCATGATTGAAACCATTGTGGTGCTCAAACCAAAATCAAAATGGAGAGAAGGGATGACAAAAGAAAAACTCATTGCAGAGATGGATGAGCGCGTTCGTATCCCGGGCGTGGTTGTCGGATGGACCCAACCAATCATTAACCGGATCAACATGCTTTCTACCGGTATCCGTACGGATGTTGGGGTGAAAGTTTTCGGTTCAAATCTTGACTCGCTCTTTGTCCTCACGGCTGAAATTGAAAAAGCATTAAGAGGCATTGACGGACTAACGGATCTTTATCTGGAACAACTCACAGGAGGAAAATACCTTAACATTAAAGTCAATCGCGAAGCTATTGCCCGTTATGCTCTCAGCATAGAAGACGTAAACATGGTAATTGAAACTGCCTTGGGTGGCATGATCCTGACCAATACAGTGGAAGGACGAGAGCGTTTCACTATTACCGTCAGGCTTGCACAAGATTACCGGAATGATTTGGATGAGATCAAGCGCGTGCCTGTACAAACATCTTCGTACGGTGTTGTACCCTTATCAGCGCTGGCCGACATCACAGTAGTAGAGGGACCGCCCATGATTAATTCAGAAAACACCAGACTTCGTGGAACAGTGTTGTTCAATGTGCGGGGCCG
>JAEUUE010000164.1 GCA_016787605.1 Cyclobacteriaceae bacterium | reverse complement strand
CGACGGGATGATGTGCTACTTCGTGCCGTTGCGCATGGGTACGAAGAAGCGGTTCAGCCGGCCGTTCAACACGTTCACCTGCTGCGTGGGGAGCGGAATAGAAAACCACTCGAAGTACACCGAAGGCATTTACTACGAAGGGAAAGACGGCAGCCTGATCGTCAACCTGTTCATTCCTTCCGAGCTGAATTGGAAAGACAAGGGCGTAACCATCCGCCAGGAGTCGAAGTTTCCCGAGGACGGACGGATAGCCTTCATCGTCTCGGGGGCCAAGCCGGCGAAGTTCACGATGAAAATTCGCCAGCCGAAGTGGGCGGCGAAGGACCTGGCCATGACCGTGAACGGCAAAGCAGTGAAAGCCGTGCGGGAGCCCAACGGCTACTGGAGCATCGAGCGGACGTGGAAGCCGAAAGACAAACTGGAGATCGTGGCGCCCATGCATCTTTATTCGGAGAGCATGCCCGACAACCCCAACCGCATCGCCCTGCTGTACGGCCCGGTGGTGCTGGCCGGCCAGCTCGGCACCGAGATGCCTGACCCGATCTTCGGCACCACCGTGCTGCTCACTGACAACCGCAATGTCACCGAGTGGGCGAGGCCGACCGGTGCCCCGCTGACGTTTGAGACATCGGTGTCAAAGCCCAGTTCGGTGACGCTCGTGCCGTTCTACCGGACCGTCGACCAATACTATAATGTGTACTGGGACTATTTCACCCAAGAGGAGTGGTCGAAGCGGGAGGGAGAATACCAGGCGCAGCGCAAGTACGAGGCCGATATCGAGAGCCGCACCATTGATATCATGCGGCTCGGCGAGATGCAGCCCGAGCGCGACCACAACCTCAAGGCCAGTGAGAAGTCATACACCAGCGACGCCCTCGGCCGCCGCGGACGCGAAGCCCGCAACGGCGGCTTCATGTCGTTTGACATGACGGTCCTCGCCGACACGCCCAGCAGCCTGCTGTGTACCTACATCGGCGACGACGCCAACCGTGGCTTTGACCTGCTCATCGACGGCGTCAAGATCGGCACGCAGGAACTCACCGGCGGCGCAGCCGGGCGGTTCTTTGACGTCACGTACCCGATCCCGCACGAACTCCTTAAAGGAAAATCCAAAGTGGAAGTGAAGATCCAGGGTCATGCCGGCAAAACGGCGGGCCGGGTGTTTGGCTGCCGCATCATCCGCAACTAACCAGGCATGAAAGCATCCGTCATTGGGATTGACTACGGTACCGACAGCGTCCGCGCCGTCCTCGTCGACGCTGCCGACGGCCGCGAGGTGGCCTCTTCGGTGTGCGAATATCCCCGCTGGAAGGAAGGCAAGTACTGCGACCCGGCGGCCAGCCAGTTCCGGCAGCACCCCCTCGACTACCTCGAGAGCCTGGAAAAGAGTGTGAACGAGTGCCTGCGGGTGGCAGGACCCGACGCCGCACAATCCGTGAAAGCCATATCGGTCGACACCACAGGATCGACTCCTGTGGCGGTCGACAAGCAAGGGGTGCCGCTTTCCCTCAACCCTGCGTTTGCGGAGAACCCCAACGCCATGTTTGTACTGTGGAAGGACCACACATCCACGCGCGAGGCAGCGGAAATCAACGCCCACGCGGCGAAGTTCACGCCGGACTATTTGAAATATGTCGGCGGCATCTACTCCTCGGAGTGGTTCTGGGCAAAGCTGCTCCACGTGCTGCGGGCCGACGAAGCTGTGCGCAACGCGTGTTACTCGTGGGTAGAGCATTGCGACTGGATTCCGTTTGTGCTCACCGGCGGCAATGACGTCCACCAGATGAAGCGCGGCGTCTGTTCGGCAGGACACAAAGCGCTGTGGGCAGAGGAATTTGACGGGCTTCCCCCAGACGAGTTTTTTGCCTCGCTCGACCCGCGTCTCAAAGGCTATCGCGCCAGGTTGTTTCAAGAGACGTACACCAGCGACAAAGCTGCGGGAAAGATTTCGGCGGAGTGGGCCGCGAAGCTGGGCCTGCCGGCGGATGTTCTCATCGGCGTTGGCGCCTTCGATGCCCACATGGGTGCCGTGGGCGGACAGATCGAACCTTACCACCTCAGCAAAGTGATGGGGACCTCGACCTGCGACATGCTGGTGGCGCCGCGTGCCGACATGGAAGGCAAGCTGGTGCGCGGCATCTGCGGCCAGGTCGACGGCTCCATCATCCCCGGCATGATCGGGCTGGAAGCGGGACAGTCGGCCTTCGGCGACACGTACGCGTGGTTTCGCCAGGTGCTGAGCTGGCCGCTGAAAAATCTCATCGCCGACGAAGATGCGGTGAACGAGGCCCTGCACAAACTGCTCAAGGAACTTTCTGCGCAGGCGGCACAGCGACCGGTGAAAGATGACGACATGCTGTCACTCGACTGGCTCAACGGTCGCCGCACGCCCGATGCCAACCAGGAACTCAAAGC
>JAEUUE010000069.1 GCA_016787605.1 Cyclobacteriaceae bacterium | reverse complement strand
CTCTTTTCTTTTTTGATGACTGTCAGCGTGTTGTAGTCGTAGGGTTTGATCACCACCGACTTCGACTGGCGCAGCACCTCGTATTTCTTGCCGTTGTGGTTGCTCACGAGGAAGCCCTGGGCGTTGTTGTAGCTGAAGGTCAGGTACCGAGTGGCGTCTTCGCTCATGTTGAACCGGATGCCCATCCAACCTTCGCTGGTACCGTTGAGGAAGATCATGCGCGTGTGCAGGGCATAGGAGTCGTCGGCGGCTGACTGGATGTTCTGGTAGGCGTGTACCGACACAGTATTGGCGTCGATCGCCAGGTGTCCTTCGGTAATCTGAAACCGGTACTCGGCCGTGCTGGCCTCCAGCCAGTGGTTGCGGTTGTCGTCAAACCCGTCGGCGAGGTAATTCACCTTCGACTGGCCCCGAGCGACGACGTGGCAAAGGGCGAGGAGCAGGAGGGCATGGAGTACTTTCATCGCGAGTGGGGGTTGGCCACGTAACCGAAAAAAGGTGACTCCGTTTCCGGGGCCACCTTTTCTGTTACGCGGATCAGGAAACACTATTTATCCAGGTTGATGCGGGCAAACCAGAGTACGCTACCTTTCTTGTTTTCTCCGAAGTAGGCGACTTTGTTGGCGTCCTGGAACTTGAAATAGTTGGTAATGCCGCCGTAGTGCACAAAGTTGTCGCCTCCTCCGTACTCACTGTACTTGTCGAAACTGCCCGTCTTCAGGCTGATCTTTGCCATTTTCGGAGTGGCGAGCGGCTTCTCGATGGCTACGTCCAGTTCCCGTACTGCCTTGGTGCCGGTAACGTCGAAGTACGACCAGTAGAGGAAGTTGCCGTCGCTGGAGAACTCGAAGAAGTTGTAGTCGGGGCTTGTGCCCTTATACTTCTTGTTCATGGTGTACTGTGATACGAGGTTTCCTTTCGCGTCGAAGTGGAACATGACGAGGTCCTCATACCCGCGGCCGATCACCTGGCCTTTCCCGTTGCGCAGCATGCCGTAGTTCTGCCCGCAGAGGATGATGTCGCCATTGGGGCCGATCACGTTCTCGGTGAAGGCAACACGGCGTCCTTTGTACGGATCTCCCTTCTTGCCGTCGGGCTGAACCCGGAGTTTGGCTTCAAAGTCGTCCATGCTCGTGCTGGTGACGAATTGCAGTTTGCCTTTCTCGATCTTGCCAAGCTGGTAGCGGGGCCACTTCTTCTTTTCATTCCCTTCGTACGTCAGGCGTGATTCATAAAAGTCATCGGTTTCGTCGTTGGCAGGGCCATAGAGGTACACCGAACCGTCCTTCGACAGGATGAAATCGTCGATGAACCAGATGCTGTTGGGCGAGGAGAACGTGATGCGCTCCAGCAGCTTTCCTTCGTAGGAGACGCGCACGTAGGTGTACTCGTTGGCTTTGAGGCTGGAAATCTTAGGGCCGGTGTAGTTCTTGATTTTGAGCGGGGCAAATACCACAATCATGTCGGTCTTGGTGTCTGTGTCGAGGGTGGGATAGCCATAGACAGCCGCCACGGCGTGGGGCGTTTCAAAGTTGACGGACACGTCGGCCAGTTTGGTAAGGTTGATGTCGTACTTGAGGAAGTGGAAGTTCTTCTGGTGGTCGATCCAGCCGTCCTTGCCGCTGCCCTTTTCACCGGCCAGCACCATCACGTTGCCTGCGGTGTTGTCTTCGATGTGGGAATGGTAGAAGAGCTTCTTGTCGTCGTCGGTTTTGGCCTTCAATTTCTCGGCCACATCGACATCCACCGTATATCCGCCAAAGAACCAGCTCCATTTGAAGTTCGTCACCTTGCGTTTCAGGATGAGCGTGCCCATCATGTTGGGGTCTACGGCAAGGCCTTCCACCGAGTAGTTTTCACCCCGGTACTTTTTAGGACGGTACTTCTCAGGCAGTTCCTTTTCCATGTCGATCAGTTCTTCGGATTCCTTCACGAAATTGAAGTCCGTGTCGAAGGTATAGGTGATGAACTTGGCCTGGTTCTTCTTGGCCCGGACGCGGTAGACCACGTCAAACTGGCGATCTTCGACGCGCGAGTTAACCATGTGAATGAATCCCTTCTGGGCTTCTTTGGATACGGCATAGGTTTTCTCCAGGTCCAGCGTTTGCGCAGTGGCCGAGAACGCTAGCAGGAGTAACAGGACGGCAAGGTGGTACTTCATGAGTGGGTTTATTTAGTGCATCAAAGTAACCGACCGGCAAAGGGCCTCTCAATCCGCGTATTTTGGTATTTTGCGCATACCGATAGGTAGGTATATGGCGACTATGACATGGCACAAGGGCTTAATCGGCCTTCTCTTTTTGGTATCATTCACCGCGTGGTCGCAAAACCGTGACCTCGATAGCTTGAAGCGATGGGTCAATGCTTCAACCGGACGTGGCCGGGTGGTGGCCCTCCTGGAGTTGTCCTGGGAGGAGCGCTTCGCCAACGCAGACACGGCTCGCGATCATGCGCTGGCGGCGCTGGCGCTGGCCGTAAAGGGAAGGTACAGGGACCTGGAGGCTGAAGCGTTGAATCACATCGGAGTGACGCACGAAGCGCAAGGAAACTACAGCGAAGCCCTGGCGTACGAGCAAAAAGCACTGGCTATTCGCCGGGAACTGG
>JAEUUE010000067.1 GCA_016787605.1 Cyclobacteriaceae bacterium | reverse complement strand
AATCGTGGGTGAAGGCGACAAGGAGCCCAACGACAGCTATGTGGAACAGCTGGTCGCCAGTGCCCGCGCTGCCATCGACTACGGGGCATCCCTGGGGGTTGTCGATCCTAAACGGGTGGGCGTCGGGGGCCATAGCTACGGCGCCTTTATGACGGCCAACCTGTTGGCTCACACTGACTTCTTTAAGGCTGGGATTGCGCGAAGCGGAGCCTATAACCGCACGCTTACGCCTTTCGGATTCCAAAGCGAGGAGCGTACCTATTGGGAAGCGCCCGAGGTTTACGCCAAGATGTCACCCTTCTCTTATGCCGATAAGATCAAGACCCCCATCCTGCTGATCCACGGGGAAGCCGACAATAACCAGGGCACGTTCCCCATCCAGACGGAACGGTTCTACAATGCGATCAAGGGTCATGGAGGCACTGCGCGATATGTTCTGCTACCCCATGAAAGCCATGGCTACCGGGCCAAAGAATCCGTCCTCCATATGCTTTGGGAAATGGACAACATGCTGGAGACCTATGTGAAAGGTAACGGTGGGATGAAAGCTACGATCCCTTCCAAGTAATCTGCCCTGCACATGACCCCACGAATTGCTTCCCTCCTTGCCGGTGTAATCCTGGCATGGGCACCCCTCGCCTCACGGGCCCAGGCGCCGGATACGGTGAAGGTCGGAGCCTACGTAATCAGTGTGCACGACATCAACTTTCACGACAAGGAGTATACCATCCGGTTTTGGCTGTGGTTCCTCTACAACAACCCGGAATTTGATTTCACCACCCAGCTGGACATCCCCAACGCCAAAACCATCGAACCCCCGGAATCCATCATCGATACCGTGGACGGAAAGACCTGGGTGATGCTGAAGATGAAATGCACCATGAAGGAAAACTGGTCGGTGCAGGATTTTCCCTTCGACCAGCAGCACCTGAAAGTCCAGATTGAAAACAGCATTCTCGACAACACGGTGCTGATCTTCGATCCCGATGTGAAGGGAAGCAAGTTTGACGATGAGGAGGCAATCGACGGTTGGCGAATCCGCAATTTCAAGGTGGGCGTTCGCGACAACTACTATTCGACCGGTTTCGGCGACCCGAGACCCGGAAAGGATCACCAGACCTTTTCGCAGTTTACGATCGACCTGGACATCGAGCGGAGCGCGTGGGGATTATTCATGAAGATTTTCCTGGGCATGTACATCGCCTTCCTGATCGCCCTGATCAGCTTCACCCCCCATCCCTCGGAAATGGAACCGCGGTTTGGCTTGCCCGTGGGCGGTTTGTTTGCCGCCGTCGGTAACAAATACATCATTGACTCGCTGCTCCCCGAATCGTCGGAATTCACGCTGGTTGATACGCTCCACGCGCTGACGTTCATTGGCATATTCGGCACGTTGCTGGTCTCCGCCATCGCCCTGAAGCAGTATGATATGGGCAGGAAGGAACTGGCCGAGGCGACCAATCGCCAGGGATTCAGGCTGGTGGTGGCGATTTATGCCTTCCTGAACATGGTCTTTATCGCCATGGCCGTCTTTTGATTATTTGCGGTCCTTGGTATTGATCAGGATCGTGACCGGCCCATCATTGACCAGGCTCACCTGCATATCGGCCCCGAAGACACCGGTTTGAACGGGCTTCTCCAGCAGCGCGGTAAGGGACTTCACAAAGGATTCATAAATCGGAATCGCCACTTCGGGTTTGGCCGCCTGGATGTAGGAGGGCCGGTTTCCCTTTTTGGTGCTTGCGTGCAGGGTGAACTGGCTTACCGCCAGGATTTCCCCGCCTGCCTCCTTGACACTCACGTTCATCACTCCCTGCGCATCATTGAAGATTCTCAGGTTGACAATCTTGGAAGACAACCACTCGATATCTTCAGGTCCATCCGATTCTTCGATGCCCACCAGGACCAGTAACCCATGGCCGATAGAGGCCATGGTCTTGCCTTCAATGTCTACCGCCGCTTTTGCGGTACGCTGAATAACGGCTATCATGAAACGAAATCCTGGAGTTCCGCAGAATCATGAATGTGTCGCCCGGGCTGGCGCCGCAGCGCCACCTGGTACATCCCGCGTGCCACGCGAATGGCCTCAATGGCCTTGTACTTCTTGGGGATCAGGAAGTCCAGCGCCAGCATGACCTTCTTCCCCACCGACTCGCCTGCCCGCTGCTCGATACGGTCGCCCAGCAACATGGAGGGCTGAAAGATGTGAAAGGCTTCAAAGCCGACGTTGCCTATCGCCTCTTCCACTTCTCCCTTGACTCGGTTGTAGAAAATGGAAGATGATTTATCACTACCCATGGCGGTGATCAGCAAAAACTGCCGTGCGCCCTGTTGTTTGGTGAGGCGCGCCAGTTGCAAGGGATACTCGTGATCCACTTTGCGGAAAGCCTCCTGGCTGCCGGCCTGGCGGATGGTGGTCCCCAGGCAGCAAAAGATATCATCGGCCTTCAGTTCGTGAGCCTGCGCATCGAGGTGGTCGAAATCCACCACCCGGTTAATGAGTTTGGCATGCGAGCGGTTCAATGGTTTTCGCGAGACTGCGATCACCTGGGTGTAGTCTTCGCCGGAAAGCAATTGATCCAGCAACAGGTTTCCTACCAGCCCGGTAGCCCCGGCAATGAGTGCGACCGCCATCAGAACGTTTGTTGAATTTCCTTCTTCAGTTCGCTGAGCGCGTGACTGATCGGCTCAACATTTTTTTCCAGGGAGCGCTCGAAGATCTTCCGGGACAGGTCAAGGCCCGTGGCTTCCGGGGCCAGGGTTTGGGCAGCTTCGTTGATCATGATGACCAGGTCTTCCTTGGCGTTGCGGATCATGTTCCACACCTCTTCGCTCATGTAGATTTGCTGGGCGACGTTGTGGTTGTACTCGTTCCGGATCTCATCCAGCAAGATCTTGTGAAGCTCCCGGGCCGAGTAAACCGGGTTGCTAACCCGCGAAAGCAGGTTGGGAGGCGACATGCGTTCCAGGAAGAGCGTCATTCGCTCGTAGGCCTGCAGGCGGTTGGGCAACACCGTCTCGATGGCCCGCCCGCGAACTTCCAGCTTCTTGAGTTCAATTTCCTTGTTGATAAATGACCGGACCATCAGGTAGACCCCATAGAGGACGACCGAGGCAGGCACGAGGATCTTTCCGTATTCAATCAATGCATCCATAATCACGATTCAGTAGCGTGGTCAAAATTAGGTAATTTTGAGGTCGTAAGTTCAACAGGCCCTCAAACGGAAAAACCACATCGCGCCGTGTCTTCCCTGCCCCCGGTAACCCTCACCAAGAAAGCCGCTGACCAGGTGCTCCTGATCATGAGGACCAAGAACATCCCGGCGGGCTACGGCCTTCGGGTCGGCATCCGGGGCGGCAGCGGCTGCGGCGGCCACCAGCTTATCCTGGGTTTCGACAAGCCGAAGGACACCGACATGACCTATTCGCAAGAAGGCATTCCTGTGTTGGTCGACAAGAAGCATATGCTCTACGTCTTCGGCAAAGAGGTGGATTTCTATGAAGGCGGCGATGCGAAGGGATTCGTGTTCAATGAGGCCAGCCCTGTACTTGGGCACTAGGGACTGGTTACTGGCTCCTCGAAGATTATTTCTCAGGTCGCTAAATCTGACCCCAAAAGAGAGGATATCCTTACGGTTTCTGATGGTTGCTATTCATGGCCTTCTGGTCACGAAGAAAGTAAACGTAGGTTGTTCCTTTGTCCAGACCACCCCCGATCTCCGTCGCTGCTGTAATTGAGCAATCATAGGGAATGCTGAGTAGTTTGTCGATTGCCGACGTCGAATAACTTCCCGAGTTAACGATGCCAAAGTTGGTCTCTTTCCTGATTTCATAAGGCCAGTAGTACTCGGAATCCCGGTACTGCGCGGTGAACGAACACACCTTACCCCTAAAGCCCTCCACGTCGTTCAGTTTCGACGCCAGCCATCCACCCTTGAGCTGACAATGCAGATTTCCGTAATGAAAATAGTACTTGCTGCCGCCAACCAGACGCTTGAACTCCAGGAAGTTTTGAAGCAGATTTTCGTCCGTCCTTTTCTCCGAAGCATGGTTAAAGACCATCAGATAGAAAAAGACATAATCATCACCGAAGTATTCACGAAAGTGGCTCTCCCCGGCCACCACCTTCTTTCTTACTTCTTTCAGCGCAGACATGATTTCAGCCTTGTCTTTTCCACGAACATCCATACCCATGCCACGAGTATCGGTCTTCTTTATGCCTTTGAGCACCGTGAGCACCTCATCCACGACCGAGGGTGCTGAGCCTTTACCATGGGTCATTCTGGCCAAAAACTCTTCCGTATCGCGGAACGCATAGGCATCAAGGCTAATGAACGTGATCTTCTCTCCTTCCGGAAGCGTCCTGTTTAATTCGTATAGCTTGCGATAGAACTCTACCGCTTCCTTTGAGGGCCCGCGGCCGAACCACGCTTCATCGCCGGTCTGAAGATACTTGTTCACCGAATAGCCGTACTGAAAGTCATATTCCTTGATGTAGTACCTGACGCCGAAATTCGAATTCAAGAACCGGAATAAATTGAAGTGACGGACTTCATTGCTTGCGACATTATGACTCTCTCCATCAAAAAAGACATCATAACCACCCAACTTATCCCGAAGAAAATTGTAATGATCAATCCCTGCCTCGTAGGACATCTCCACCGGGTGGCTTTGAGCCACAACGAAATCTGAAACTGCGAGACAAAGCAAGAAGACCAAGAACCGGGTTTTGTTTTGGGTTCGCGTCATGGCTTAGTGAGTCAATCTGGACAAAAGTAAAGCTAACTAAAGTACTTTTTCCTTGACTGCGTTGCAAGGTTGCCCTGGGGCATTCAGGCACGCCGTTGCTGAATTGTCACCGCCGCCTTCCGGCAGACGCCCCCGATCGGCGGGTTGAATTTGGCGATGGTGATGGTCACGGAGAGCGCTTGGGGAAACTTGTCCAGGATGGCAGTCGCCATGGATTGGCCGACACGCTCCAGCAACTTGGAGGGTTTCTCCATTTCT
>JAEUUE010000021.1 GCA_016787605.1 Cyclobacteriaceae bacterium | reverse complement strand
ACGATTTCGGCAGGCAGCGACTCCCACGGGTGCGGGGTGAGTTGCTTCATGCCGAGGCTGATGCGCTTCTTGTCCTGGTCGAAGTCGAGCACCACCACCTTGACGGTCTGGTCGAGCTTGAGCACTTCTTCCGGGTGCGCCACGCGGCCCCAGGAGATATCCGTGATGTGGAGGAGACCGTCGACACCGCCGAGGTCGATGAACACGCCGAAGTTGGTCATGTTCTTGATCACCCCTTCGAGTACCTGTCCCTTGTCGAGGTTCGTGAGGATGGCCGCCTTCTGCTGCTCGAGATCTTTCTCGATGAGCACCTTGTGCGACACCACCACGTTGTCGTTGGTGTAGTTGATCTTCACCACCTTTACCTCGATGTTTTTATTGACATAGATGTCGAAGTCGCGGATCGGCTTCACGTCGATCTGGCTGCCGGGGAGGAACGCCTCGATGCCGAACACGTCGACAATCAAGCCGCCCTTGGTACGGCGCTTCACAAAACCTTCGATAACCTGATCCTTATCCAGTGCAGTCTGCACGTACTCCCAGCCCTTCACGAGCTTGGCCTTGCGGCGGGAGAGAACGAGCTGGCCCATGGCGTCTTCGCGCTCTTCGATGAAGAGATCCACTTCGTCGCCGATCTTGAGGTTGGGCATATCCTTAAATTCCGCCAGCGGCACGAGGCCGTCCGACTTGAACCCGATATTCAGGATGACGTCGCGGTTGTTAATGCCTACGACCACACCTTTCACCACCTCGCTGTTGGAAACGGTGGTGACGGTGCCGGAGTAGAGTTTGTTCATCTGGTCGCGCTCGGCAGACGAGTAACCCTCGCCGAATCCTTTGCGATCAAATGCCTCCCAGTCGAAATTTTCCGTAGACACCGACGAGGCGGCGCTCTTGCGGGCGGTCACATCGCGGATGACCCGGTTGAGGCCTTCCTCTTCTTCCGCGCGCTTGGCTGCCTTGAAGGCGGCCAGTTCATCGTTTTCCAGCTCGACTTCGGCCGTTTTCACGTCCACGTCGGCTTCCGCGCCTTTTACTGCCAGGGGCTTCTTGGCAGGTTCCGCCTTGTCCGCGCCTTTGCTTCTTTCTTTAGTCATGTTGCTTTGACCCTCGTGATACATGCGCCAGGCGGGCCGATCCCGGAGCAAATTTTGGTTTGACATACCGCCAAGGCACCCGCCTCGACGTCCCACCGGTTTGGGGGGCCGCAAAGATAGTCAAGTTTGGGAAAAAAACAGGGGCTGGGGCCACGAAGCCGGGTGGCAGGGCGGCCGGGGGATCGGATGGCCGGGGAGCCGGTTGACCGGGGCGCCGGATGGCCGGGGAGCCATGTGGCCGGGTGGCCGGGGAGCCGGGGGACCGTGCCATCCGGCAAACTGGCTGCCTGGCAAGCCGGTTGCCCGGTCGCTACTTCGCGATATCCTCCGCCTTCAGGGTTCCCACCGCGTATTCGAGGAGGAGTTTCTGGAAGACGAGGTTGTATTCTGCGCGGGCCTTGTCGGCTTCCGCCTGCACATAGGTGCGGTTGGCGTTTACAAAATCGACGAAGTTCGTAACCCCGAGGTTATAGCGCTCCGTCTCGAGCTGAAAGGCTATCTCGGCCGACTTGAGCTGGTCGACGGCAATGCCGTATTGCTTCTTGGCCCCTTCATAGTTACGGACCGTACGAATCACGTCGTTCTGGATCTGGTATTCCACATTCTTGCGGTTCAACTGGGCGTTCTCGTACAATTTTTTCTGCTGGTAGTACGTGCTCCGGTTCTGAAATCCATTGAGGATAGGAATCTGCAGCTGAAGACCGTACTGTTTATACACGTTGTCATTCCGGAATTGCTCATTGAATGGACGCGGTGCCCCCGGGTTAGGGATCATGTTTCCGCTGCCATCATCGATAGAATCAGGAACATTGTGCTGGAAGTTGTAGGCCGAACCGATGGTCCCGAAAGCTACCAGTGAAGGCATCATGCGCCCCCGGACGGAAGCCATGCCGAAACGCTGGGCTTCTTCCTGCTTCATCGCCCGCTGGTAGTCGCCGCGATGGATCTTGGCCTTCTCCGCCAACTCCCTCATGTCAAGGGACTCATTTCCAATCTGATTGATGTCCCAGTTGGGCAGTTCCACATCAAACTCCTCGAACGGATCGATGAGCAGGGTCTGCGCAAGCAACGTGCGGTCGTTGTTGAGCGCGATCTCTGCCTGCACATACCGAAGCTCGGCCGCCTTGGTTTGTGCCTCCTGGTTGTATTCATCGACCGGCGACCGGGAGCCGAGAGCCGCCTGTTCCCTCACCTGGGTCAACTGTTGACTGAGGGCATCAAAGTTCTCCTTGGCGATGCGCAGCAGTTCCTTGTCCAGCATGACCGTCAGGTACTGGGTGGCAACGGTATTGATCACATCCTGCGTCGTGCGGCCCACGTTGTAGGCCTGCGCGTCAGTCAGCTGGGTGTTTTGCTTGATGGCGTTGATCGTCTGGAAGCCGCTGAAGAGGTTGATGTTTGCATTCACAGAACCCGTGATATTATCACGCACCCCGTTGATTACCGTACCGGTTTGGGGGTTGAAGGAGTTACCGTCGATGCGGACTGCGGAAGCGTTGAGACTTACGTTCGGACCCATGGACACATAACTTGCTGTCTTGAACATCTGGTTAATCTCCAGGTTGTTCCGTTGCGTGTTCAGCGTGACGCTGTTCTGCATGGCGATCCGCACAGCTTCTGCAAACGTGAGCACCTTGCCCTGGGCCGCCGCATTGCCCCATCCTGCCATCACCGCGAAAACAACAATTCCTATTCGTTTCATATCCTCAAATTCCTTTTACCTTATTTCTGGTTTCCAGTTTCTATCTGATTTTCTCATCGCTGACCACCGCGCCATCCGCGATCCGGACAATTCGCTTGCCCCGCTGCGCGTTCTCCTCCGAGTGGGTCACCTGGATGATCGTAATCCCCTCGTTATTGAGTTTCTCAAAAATATCCATGATCTGTTTCCCCTGCTCCGAGTGCAGGTTCCCGGTCGGTTCGTCGGCAAGCAGGAGCTTGGGCTGACCTACGATGGCCCGGGCAATGCCCACCAATTGCTGCTGACCGCCGCTGAGCTGCTCGGGAAAGAGATCCTTTTTGGCCACCATATTGAACCGGTCGAGGAGTTCGGCCACCATGCTTTTGCGCTGGCTCGCCCCCACCCCTTTGTACAGCAACGGTGTTTCGATATTCTCATACACCGTCAACTCATCGATCAGGTGGTAGGCCTGGAAGATGAAGCCGATGTAGTTCTTGTGCATGTCGCTTTTCTGCTTCTCCCGCATCTTGTGCACCGGCTCATCGAAGAAGTAGTACTCACCGGCGGAAGGCTCATCCAGCATCCCCACGATGTTCATGAGGGTGGACTTCCCGGACCCGCTGGGACCCATGATGGTCACGAATTCACCCTGCTGCACGTCCAATTCAATGCCTTTGAGGATAAACATGCGTTGGAACCGGGAATCAATGTACTTGTCGATGTCTTTGAGCTTGATCATGGGTTTTTAGCCGGGGGGTTAAGCCAATAATGATGCCATGGGCCTGTCTTAGGGATTAGACGGCAGAATTCGATAATGGTTGCACAAATTCCGTCCGGGAGTGAAAAAAGGTGACCGGAAACGGACGCCGAAGAGAAAGCTAAAGGCTGAAAGCTGAAAGCAAAAAGCGGAGGGCATACGGCCAAATCCTAGCCTGCATTAGCTTTTGGCCTTCAGCCTTGAGCTTTCAGCCTATAGCCATTTGCCGCACGCTTTAGAAAACAACCGGTCTCACGATAACATCGACCCTCCGGTTCATGATCCGGCCGGACCAGGAGCTATTGTCATACACCGGGTTCTCGAGGCCCCAGTCCTTGATATGAATCTTCTTCTCCGGGATGTCGCGCTGCAGCAATAACTGAAACACCGCTTCGCTGCGCATGCGGGAGAGCCACTGGTTGTAGCGCAACCCGCCAACCGGGTCGGTGTGGCTGATGAGTTGAATTTCGTACTTGTCGAGGAGGTTGGGAATGGAGTCGAGCCACCGCGACAGGTCTTCGGCCTGGAACTCATCGATAAAGTAGCTGCCCCCGTCAAAGTAGATGCTCTTGCGGATTTCATCCTTCTGACCGAAGGCCGCGGATACGGTGAAGATCAGGGCGACAAGAAGCCGGACCATAGCTCAAGATACGGTGGTTTTCTTGCATTCACGCGGAGGGACCCACGGAGGTTGCTCCTTACCCGTCAATTTCGAACTTTGTTGCCATGAGAATAACCCCGTTTTTGCTCCTCGTGCTTTTTACGACGCCGTGCCTTGCACAGCATGAGGCTATCCTGGCGCCCATCCATACCCTCTTCGAAGGGATGAAGTCACGCGATACTGCCGCCATCCGGAAAGTGTTCCACCCGGAGGCCACGTTGTACACGGTAGTCAAGCAGCCTCAGAGCGGCTTGCCGGCCCTTCGGCCAGAAAAACTTTCCGAGTTTCTGAACGCCATGGGCAAACCCCGAACCGACGTCTACCTGGAGTTGACCTGGAATGAAAAGGTCTTAATCGACGGCGACTTCGCCCAGGTTTGGGCCGATTACGCTTTCTACCTGAATGGCAACTTTCACCACTGCGGGGTTGACGCCTTTCAACTTATCCGGAACGCCAAGGGGGAATGGCTGATCTTTGTACTTTCCGATACCCGGAGGACCGCCGATTGCCGGGTCCCGGCCGAAGTGGAGAGCAGAGCCAAAAAGGGATAGCGTCACGAGATTATCCCTAAATTTATCGCCATGATGAAGTACCTGATCTGGATGTCGGTCGGCCTGATCACCGCCTCCGCCTGGGGCGGCACGATCGACAGTCTCGAAAACAAACTCAAGACCGCGCAAGGCGCCGAGAAAGTCAAGGTCATGAACGAGTTGTTCAGGGCCTACGTCAATACGGACCCGATCAAGGCAGTGGGCTATACGCGGGAAGCCCTCACCCTGGCCGAGCAGATTGGGGATGAAAAAGGGAAGGCAGCCTGCTACAATAACCTGGGCGTTGCTTACCGCAACCAGGGCGCCCTCGACGTAGCCCTCGGCCATTACCTCAACTCGCTGGAGATCTACACTTCCTTGCAACATGCCGAAGGTATTGCCACGACCAAAAACAACATAGCCAACATCTATACGATGAAGAGAAACTATGCGCAGGCGCTGACCTACTTTGAGGCCTCCCATCAGGGATTCGTAGCCCTTGGTCTCACCGAGAGGATAATCGGCTCCATGAACAACCTCGGCAACCTGCACAGCGACCTGCAGCTTTATGACAAGGCTCTCAATTACTACGTGGATGCCCACCAGCTGGCGGAGAAAGCAGGAAAGGAATTTGCCGATCCCCTCACCAACATTGGAAACCTGTACTACCGTCAGGGCAACTATCAGCGTGCCGTGGAGTACTACCAGCGGGCCCTCGATATGGTGAAGAAGCAGGGCGACCGGGCCACCGAACTCTCGATTATCGCCAACCTGGGTGAGCTTTATGAAAAAGCGGCCCAACCCAAAATTGCCCAGCAGTACCTCGATCATGCCCTTGAACTTGCGGCCGAACTGCAGGCCCACTATATCGTGCCCCAAATCCTGAGGAGCATGGCGGCCAACTACGCCCGCCAGGGCAACTACAAGGACGCCTATGAAGCCTTCCAGAAATACGACGGCGTACGGGAGAAGGTCTTCGGTGAGGAAAGCAGTCGCCGCATAGCTCAAATGGATATGGCCCTTGTAATGCAGGAAAGGGAAAGCGAGCTCCAGGAGCTCCACCTGCAGAACCAGAATCAGTCACTCAAACTTCGAAATGCCCAAATCATCATCGTTGCCGTGGTTATGGCGCTCATTGCCGGCATTGCTACCTTCAACCTGATGTACACCAAACGGAAAAAGAAACAAGCCGCCTGATGACCCGAGACGAAGCCCGCGCCCTGCTGACCTCCATGACTCAAAGTGCCAGCCTCCTGCGGCACATGCGTACCGTGGAGCTGGTCATGGAAGCCTACGCCCTGCAACTTGGCGAACCGGCCGACCGGTGGGCCATAGCCGGGTTGCTGCATGACGCCGACTATGAGGCGCACCCCGACCGGCATCCCCACGTGATCGTCGGCAAGCTTCGGGACGCCGGCGAAGAAGAAATTGCCCACGCCGTGTCGGCTCATTATACCAAGTGGGGTGTGCCCTACGAGAGCCGGCTGGACAAGGCCCTGCTGGCCTGCGACGAACTGACGGGGTTCATCGTGGCCTGCGCCCAGGTGCGACCAGAGGGAATAGCCACCCTGGAAGCCAAATCCGTAATCAAGAAACTGAAAGACAAGGGTTTTGCCGCCAAGGTGGACCGCGAGGAAGTGTATAAGGGCGTTGAACTGTTTGGCGTGGACCTCACGGCCCACATCGCCTTTATCATTGAGGTCTTGAAGCAAAACAAGGAAGAACTGGGTATTTAGCGGGCCGGGTTTGGAGGGAATCCCCGCGATCCCTTACATTTGAATCCATAACCCGTTACCTATGTTTGAGCAAGTAGTCGGAAATGGCGCCAACCTTTTTATTCTCATCGTAGCCATCCTCATCGGATTCGTCAACGCCCTGGCATTTGTTGACTACCAAAAAGTGAAGAAAGAGCAGGAAGAACCCGGATCCAAGCATTGATACGGAATACCTCAAAAAACACAAAACCCTCTTGCGAGGGTTTTTTTATGCCTGGTCAGTGGCCGGACCCGTTGCCCGGCGGATTGCCGTAGGGCGATTTGTACACCGTATGAAAATCCGTCCACTTCATTTTCTTGTAGTAGTCCTCGCCGATGAACTGGATCATGCGGTGGAATTCAGGAGCCTTCTGGTACCCGGGAACAGGCTGGATCATGCGGAACTCCTCATCGAGGAACACCACGGTCGGGTAGGACAATTGGTTGTTGAGGAGGGCCATAGCCAATTCGTGCACCCCTTTGTTACCTGACGGGATGAACTTGAACGTACGGCCGGCAAATTCGACATCCTTGGTGCCTTCGGCATCAAACTTAACGGGATAGAATTTCTCATTCAGTATTTTGGCTACTTCCGGCTCGGAGAAGGTGTTCTTGTCCATCACCTTGCACCAGCCGCACCAATCGGTATAGACATCGATGAAGATCTTTCGCTTTTCCGTCTTGGAGCGCTCCACCGCCTCCTCGAAGGTCATCCACTTCACCGGGCTGGCGGTGGATGCCTCTTGCGCCTGGGTTAGGACCGCCAGGGAGAGAAAGGCGATAAGCAGAACAAATTGTTTCATGCAAGCCTGTAATTTGACCGTTAAGATCCCAACAAATGTAGGTAGAAAAACGCTCCCGTGGACCTGAATATTTCTCGCCCTGAATGGGTAACCAATCGGAGTCCTGGGAGTCATTATGTACGGAAACAACCTATTGAATTGTACGGGAACGAACACTCAACCCCTAAAAACTGGCTGAATCAGGCGTATTCAAGGGTGGTATTGAGTTTGCAAAGAAACACACACGTATGAAATCTTTCCAGGACAGGATATGGCTGATTCTCCTCGGCGTGTTGGTCGCCATCCTGGTGACGTTGACCACCGTTTACTGGAATGAATCGGAGTCCACATCTTCCGGCTCCGAAGCCGGTGTTTCCCGGCCTTCCGGAAACCGTGCCGTCCTGCCCAAGATCGGAACCGAACTCTCCCGCCAGCTGATCAAGCCCCTCCGGCATTCCCGGTAATTATCCAGAAGCCCCTGCCTGCCCTTCCCGGTACGCATAATAATGCATGACCGTTTCTATGGCCTTGCGAATCGCCGTGTTGATGGGATAGAACTCCCGACTCAAGTCGTTGTCAATGGCCATCAATTGAAAATAGTACTGGCTCATGATGGGTACGGGCAGTCCTCCCTCAATTCTTTCCTCCGCGCTCGTGAAGGCTTCCGTCTGCTCAGACTTAATGATTGCGCAGGTAACGAGCTCCTTCTTTCCGTGCTTGTTCGTCCGGGCGGAATAACCAAACAGGCGGCAGATCAGTCCGCGGTGGGCGTACTCCGAGCAAAGCCCGGCACCGGGTTGCGTTGGGTTAAGGAGGAGACAAACCGGACTTGTTGTTTCCTTCAGCCTTGCGTACCAGGTTTCGGCATGGCCCTGCCGATACAGGTGCAGGGCAAAGGGAAGGAACTCCAGGACGGTGGCTTCGATATCGGGTTTGAAACAGCATTTGCCGCATCCAAATCCGCAATGCAGCATCGTCTCGGATTGAAATCTGGCAATTTGACTGTCCAGCTCTTCAAAAAGGGCGGTCACCTGTTGGGTCAATAATTCCAGCCTCATGCGTCAAAGGTAGCTGACATCCGGCATTGGTGTATTATCTTGGTTGTACGTGAAACCACTCAAGTTAGTCCACGGTCTGCGGTTTGCGTTGCTCGCAGGTATTTTGCTATCTGCCTGCGGGAAGGAGGAGTTACCCGCCAACTGCCGGGTCGACTATACCACCTACGTTGAGGGCCCAGCTTCTTACCAGTCGCTTTACACCTACAATGACAGGAATCAGATTGTATCCGTGGAAAAGACAGGACCCATCAGGACAGTGACCCAATACTTCTACAATAAGGACAACCTTCTTGAAAAGACAGAAACCATCTACCCCATCTACCCGGGCCTGCCTCAAGAATATGTCAAGAGGGGTTTCACCTACAATAAGAATGGCTTGCTTGAAGCCGAATCCACTTCACTGACCTTCTCGGGTAACTTCAACTCCTCAACTAGAACATATCATTACAACCACCGGGGAAGGTTGACAAAAGTGGAACACAGTGAATTCTCACAAGCCTCCTTGATCGGCAAATCTGAATGGGTATACATCTATCCGGATTCACTCTCCCGGAATCCATCCAAAATGCTGCTCCTCTTTCCCAACGATTCCACAAAACTTACTTACCTGTTCAGCTATGAAAAGGAACAGCTTGCCGGGGATCAAAAATCTCTATTGGGCTACACGGACTACCTTTTCAATGTGGAGAACTTAGTCCACGAAGTGAAAGTACGGGTTGGGGATGACCTGCCCTATGTAGAAGCTTCTTACCAATATTCCTTTGATGAGAGTGGGCGCCTATACCAGGTCAGATACGGTCCTGGCCTCATCAAGAGTCAAACCCTCCACTATTCTTGCCCCTAATTAATGGGTAACCCGGTAGCGCAGGGACACCAACCCGGAATCATACGTCTTGCTTTCCTCCATGTGCAGCGTGACCCGACTGTCAAGATGCTGAAACAACCGCTTCCCTGAACCGAGCAAGATCGGATGAACCGACAGCCAGAGTTCATCGACTAATCGCTCCTTGATGAATAGTGTCGTCAATTGCGCTCCGCCGAACAGCCAAATGTCTTTGCCGGGCTGTGCTATGAGTTTTCGGGTCTCTGTGATGAAATCGCCGGACACCAGCAAGGTATCTTTCCCTGGTGATGGCGATTTCAGCGTGTTGCTGAACACATAGGTGGTCATTCCCTTCCACGGATTCTCCCCTCCCATGGATTGGACCAATTCAAAAGACTTCCTGCCCATGAAGATGGCGTCGATCCGCTTCAGAAAATCCGACATCCCATAGTCCTGGTCGGTAAAGCACCAGTCGTATTCCCCATTCGGCCCCTCGATGTAGCCGTCGAGGGAGACGGCCAGGCCTAGGATCACCTTTCTCATGACACCATTCGTTCAGGGGCAGGAAATTCGGACATGGACGGCACCTCATCCGGAAGTTCGGCGGCAGCAAAGCCGTGCTCGTGCAGGAGACGGAGGAAGGGGTCCGGTGAAGGAACCCCGATCACCCGGAGCACGTGATCAGCGTCCTGCAAATCGAAATTCCAGTTTCCCTCGCCCGCCAGGCGGTCCAGCGCCGGCGCCAGGGCTGCCACAGCCAGCATGGATTTTACTCCGGTGGAAAGTACCATTACGTTTCTCATGGTACGAACAAACGGAGGAGGGCTGACAGCCCTATGTCAACAGGGAAGAAAAAATTTCGCGACCGGCCAGAATCAACCCCCCACGCCCCCGGAACCGCCCGGTGTCTGTTCCTGCGATTGCAGGAGGAGGTTGCGCCGCTTCTCGACCCGGCGATGGAACCCGAACATGATAGGCGTATACAGGAAATAGGTGAATCCTGCGATGGGTCCGGCCCAGAAGGAGTGGCGTAAGAAGAAGGCCACCACCAGGCTAATAAACGGCACCAGTGCCATGAGCAGGTTGGCGATCAAGCTCATCCGGGTATCGAAGCGCTCCACCTCGTTCAGCCCCAGGACCTCCGCCTGCTGCAGGGCATATCGGTACATCAGCGCCAGGACCAGGAAGACGCTGGTGGCGCCGATTCCGTAAATGATCATCAACTCCCCGATATCCCTGGCGTGAATCATGTTCTTGATTTCGTTGACCAGGATTTCATTGCCCGTTATATACGCCAGGGGGCCAACCAGGATCACCTGGGTGAGGAATTTGAGGGGATAGACGTAAAAAAGGATGATGACGAGGAACAGGGTATTGAGCGTAATCATCTTTCCGTTGCGCAGCCCATAGCGCTGAAAAAAGATGTAGTGCTCATGCCAGATCAGCACAATCAGGGTAATACAGGCGAGGAAAGGAAAGAGCTCGTAAGTGAAGCGCTTGAGTTCATCAAAATTGGCCGGCGGGGAAGTCGAAATGAGGAGCAGCGTGATGGCCATGCCAAAGACGGCATCGCTGAAGTTCTCCAACCGCCCGGGTTCCTTGCCCCGGTAGCGAAAGCCGGGTTCAGGCTCGAGGTACTTGCTGGCTGCTTCGCGGATCATCGACTATCCATTGATTTTGGCGACGGCCTCCACCACACGCTCAATCTCGGCCATCGTATTGTAAATAGTGGGCGACAACCGGACGGCGCCCATGGAGGCCGACGCAATGCCATAGTCGGCATACAGGCGGTCATACACCACTTTGTCGCTCTGGTTGGGGACGTTAAACAGGGTGATGTTGGCAGTCAACGGTTCCGGTGAAACGAATTTAACCCCCGGGATTCTCTCCTGCAGGCGCGCGCGCAACTGCCGGTTCAGGTGCCGAACCCTGTCTTCCACCGTCTTCTTGCCGATGGCCAGGTGAAAATCGATGCACTCAGGGATCGCCGCGGGAGTGGCTTCATTCCGCTGACCGACAATACCCAGCCATGGATCGGCCTTCTGGTTGACTCCTTCCCATCCCGCGCTGATGATTTGCGGCCACAGCCGGGAAAGCACCTCTTTCCTCACGTACAACACGCCGTTTTCGAAAGGACCCATCAGCCATTTGTGCATGCTGCCCGAATAGGAATCACATCCCAGGTCCTTCAGGCCGAGGTCCATAAATCCAAAAGACTGGGCGCCGTCCACGTGGGTAAGGATGTTCCGGCTCCGGGCTATCGCGCAGATTTCCCTGGCCGGAATAACAATCGCATTGTGGTTGCTGATATGCGAAAACGCCACCATCCGCGTCCTGGCAGTCATCGCTTTGTCAAACAACTGGATGATCTCCTCCTTGGAGGCAGGATGCGCAGGAAGGCTAATCTTCTTCACGGTGAATCCCAGGCGCTTGGCCCTATGTTCCCAGGCCTCATGGTTGCTGGGGTGGTTTTCCGTCCACAGCAGCACCTCGTCGCCCGCCTTGAAATCGAAACCGTTGACGATGATGTTGTTCCCTTCCGAAGTGTTACGGGTGATGCACACCTCATCCTGCCCCACGCCCAGGTAAGCGGACAACTTCTGCAATGAAGTCTGCCGGATGACGTCAAACTTGTCGCGGAACTGAAAGGAAACATCCTTACCCAGGTCGTTTAGGGTTTGCTGAACGACCTGCATGACCGGGTAGGGCGGCGGGCACAGGTTGGCTGCGTTCATCATCACGAGGTTGGGAGGCATCGCAAACTGGCGCCTGATCATCTCCCAGTATTTCTCATCCGAAGCATCGACAGGGGGAACAACCGGTTCGGGTGTTTCCGCCAGCACCGTGGCAGGAACCGCCAGCGTCGCCGCCGTTCCCGCAATCAACTTCCGAAGAAAGTCACGCCTGTGATTCAGATTGTCTTTCATTTTCAAATTTTCAAATTGACCCCTGTCCCATGGTGCTCGCGAAGTTCCTCGACCAGGCCGGCCACCCGTTGCTTCAGCTCTTCGGGAGACTCAATTTCCACCTGGTTGCCGAACATCAACAGCCATCGCGCCATCCAGTCCAGGCTATCCAGGATGAATTCAGCGCGGATACGGTCCCCCAGGTCGGTTTGCCTGACGCTTCCATAAAGCGGACGACCCCGCAGACCCTGCTTGTTAAAGATAAGAACCGCGGGAGTCAGTCCCTCCGACCCTCGTGACATGGTTTGAAAGTACTCTTTCAGCGAAATGTGGTCATGACCGGCAAATGACTCCCCGGTGTCGACCAGGTCGCGGATACGATCGGAACGAAAATCGCGGTACTCCTTCCGTAGTCGGCACCAGCCGATGAGGTGCCAGGCCATGCCATAATACGAAACACCGAGCGGTTCGATATCGCGGCGACTGCTCTCGCCTGCGGAATTCGTATAGGTGATCTTCAGCACTTTCTTCGCCGCGACTGCTCGCTGAATCGCCGCCAGGAAGTGGTCCGGGAAATCGGTCGAAGGGCCGTCGTGGCGTGTACGCAGGAAGACCTCGACATTGGAATCGAGTTGTTCGAGATGATCCTTCTCTTCGCTGTGAAGTACAGACTTGATCTTATGCAGCGCCGATGTGTAGGCCTGCCGGATCGACTTGTCGGTGAGTTTGTCTACCAGCTTGCCGGCGAGCAGCAGCGCCCCGGCTTCGTCCTGGGTAAACATCACTGGCGGAAGATGGTAGCCGTCGACGATAAAGTAGCCGGTACCTGCCTCTGATCCGATTGGCACGCCGGCTTCCATGAGCGCCTTCACGTCGCGGTAGACGGTGCGGGTGCTGATTTCAAACCGTTCGGCAATTTCCTCCGCCTTCACAATCCGCTGGGACTGGAGCTGGATGAGAATCGCCGTAAGCCGGTCAATGCGGTTCATGGGTTGTGTTCACAACCCATAAACTTACCAAAATTTCACGTACAGGGCAGCCAGGATCATCAGGATCCCCAGGATCATGATTCGTGACGTAGCGTTGAGGCGGAACATCTCTTTGTCCAGCTCAAACGCCTTGGGATTCACTTTGGGGCCCGCCAGGCTGAGGGCCACCATCACGGCTACGGTGAAGAAGAACGACAGCGCCATGCAGAGCAGGAACGGTATCTCGTAACCGCCTTTGCCGTTGGGATACGCCGTGTAGAGCAAGGTATCCGGACCGAACCACAAGGGCGCGTAGTTATTGAACACAACCGAGAGGATGAAGCCGGTAAAGATTCCCGCCACCGCCGCCGTGCCCGTGGTGCGCTTCCAGAACATGCCCAGGATGAACATAGCAAAGACACCGGGACTGATAAAGCCGGTGTACTTCTGGATGAACGTGAATCCCCCTTCCCCACCGATGCCTAGAAGGTCGGACCAGGTGAAGAAAATCGCGATGAGCATGGCCACCAGGACTGTGACCCTTCCCACCCACACCTGCTGGTGTTCGGAGGCCGAGGTATTGAAGTACTTCTTGTAGATATCGAGGGTGAAAATAGTCGAGATGCTGTTGGCCTTGCCGGCCAGCGAGGCCACGATCGCCGCGGTCAGCGCCGCCACGGAAAGGCCTTTCAAACCCGAAGGCAGAAAGCTGAGGATGGCGGAATACGCATGGTCCTTGGTCGTAAGGTCGGGCAGGTTCCCGTTTTTGGCGAGCACAAACGCCGCGATTCCCGGCAGCATGACAATCACCGGCATCAGCAGCTTCAGGAAAGCAGCGAACAGGATGCCGGTCCGCGCGGTAGGCAGATCGGCGCCAAGAGCCCGCTGCGTGATGTATTGGTTGCAGCCCCAGTAATTCAGGTTGACGATCCACTGGCCGGCCACATACATCAGGATGCCGGGCATGATCAGGTACTTGTTGATTTCCTCTTGTGAACTGTCCGGACCGGGTTTGTCGAAGATCATGTGAAAGTGGTCCGGCGCCTGCTCCATCAAGGTTCGGAAACCGGCGAGGGCGCCTTCGGCGCCGAAGTTGCTCGCCACAATGGTAAGCGCGAAATAGGTCGTGGCCAATCCGCCAAGTACAAGGACCGCCACCTGGATCACGTCGGTATACCCGATCACTTTCATGCCGCCCAGCGTAATGACCAGCGCGAAGAAGGAAAGCCCCAGCAGGATGAGGTGCAGGGAATCGCCTCCCACCAGTCCATTGATCGCCACCGACCCGAGGTAAAGGATAGACGTGAGGTTGACGAACACATACAGGAACAGCCAGAATACCGCCATGATGAGTGCGGCCGACTCGTTGTACCGCCGGGTCAGAAACTGCGGCATCGTATAAATGTGGTTCTTCAGGTACACCGGCATGAAGTACACGGCGATGATGATCAGGGACACCGCGGCGATCCATTCATAGACTGAAATCGCAATGCCCACGAAGAAGCCCTCGCCGCTCATGCCGATGAACTGCTCGGCTGAAATATTGCTGGCGATCAGCGAAGCGCCGATGGCCCACCAGGTGAGCGATCCTTCGGCCAGGAAGAAGGCCTTGGAATCAAGCTCCTGCTTTCTTTTCTGCTGGTAAATCCAATAGCCATAACTGGCCACGATGATGAAATAGGTAACAAAGACCAGGTAGTCGAGTAACTGCATGAAGATCGATTGTCAGTTGGAGCCAGGCGCTTGGCCCGTGCTGAAATTGGATTAGGTACTGTCCTAAAGGAAACAAAATAATCCTTTAATACCAATGCCCTGGCGGGAGGTCAAACCGGCTGGACGAGGGCAACGGCAACCTCTGCCAGCCCATGGCGGGATGCCCAGAACCGCACAACCCACAGACGGAAACGGACACCCCATCGCTGGAAATAGGCCCAATGGCCTTATTTCTTCACTGGTATGCGCTTTGAATAAGAATGGCATGCTCAAGAACTTTGCCCTCCTGTTTATCCGGAATCTCCGCCGCCAAAAGCTGTTCAGTACCATTAACTTGCTTGGCTTGTCGGTCAGTGTCGCCAGCACGCTCCTCATCTACTTGTATGTGACCCATGAGTTGAGCTATGACCGATTCCACCACCACGCGGACAGGATCTTCCGTGTCAACCAAACTTTTATCTGGGCCGAAAAAGACAATCACCAGTTTGGCTCTACCGGACCCGGTGTCGCCTTTGCCCTCCGGGAGGAACTCCCAGAAGTCGAGCTCATCACCCGCCTGCACACCCGGGGTGACCTGATCGTCACCAATCCCGAAGCGAGGGGTACGATAACTTCGTTTGTAGAATCCAAGGTGGTTGTTGCCGACTCCAACTTTTTCCGGATGTTCAACTTCCCCCTCGTTAAAGGAGATCCGGCGACCGCGCTTCGCGACGCACAAACGGTCGTAATCTCGGAGACCACAGCATCGAGGTACTTCGGGACGGAAGACCCGATCGGGAAACGACTCCGGGTAGGCACGGCCGATGAGCAACTGGAGTATGAGGTGACCGGCGTAGTGAAAGACAGGCCCAACAACACCTACATCGAATTCGACATGCTCCTCTCCATGTCCAGCTTTCCCATCATCACCCGGATGTCGTGGAGTTGGGTGTTTACCCAACTGGAAACCTACGTGCGATTCCAGGAAGGCACGAACATCGAAAACACGCGAACCAAGTTAAAGGAGATTCCGAGAAAGTACGCCGACCAGACACTTCGCCGGGCGATGAATATCACCTACGACGAGTATATCAAGTCAGGAAAGAAATGGGAACTTTTTCTTCAACCCCTTACCGGCATCCACCTTCCCCCGGAAACCGTGTATAACCGCATCGGGGTCTCCGGCAACATCACCATCGTGTATGCATTGGCCGGCTCCGCTTTGTTTATCCTGCTTTTGTCTTGTGTCAACTTCATGAACCTGTCGATGGCGCAGTTTCTGCGTCGTATGAAGGAGGCTGCGATCCGGAAAATCCTGGGCATTGGCAGGGCCGAACTCACCGCCCAGTATTTCCTGGAAGCACTCACCTTCTGCGTGCTGGCGGCCATCCTGGGACTCACCCTGGCACAAATGGCTATTCCCGCATTCAACCTGATCAGCGGAAAAGACCTGCATATTGATCTCATGGATGGAATGCTTTGGGCAGCGCTTGCTTTCCTTGTCTTTGTTATGGCGCTGCTATCAGGGCTATACCCCGCCGTGTTTCTCACCCGGTTCAGCCCGGTAGACGCCGTCAAGGGAAAACTCAAATCCGGAAACCAGGGCATGGCCTTGCGGCATGCGCTGGTGGTATTCCAGTTCGGGGCTTCCATCGTGCTGATCCTGTCAACGGTTGTCGTATTCCAGCAACTGAACCATGTATCGGAAAAAGACCTTGGTTTTGACAAGGAAAATCTCCTCGTGCTGAAAAACGTGGAAGTGGTGAAAGGCCGGGAGGCGTTGACGTCGGCCGCCCGACAGCTTTCCGGGGCCGTCGATGTATCCCGGGCCACTTCCCTCCCTCCTTACATATGGGGTGGGGATACGTTCACCGCCTCGGGCATGAACGGAAGAACTTTCCCGCTGAATTTCACCACCACCGACGAGCATTTTGTCCCCACCTTCGGCATTAACCTGCTGCTGGGTCGCAATTTCTCGGTGGATACGCCGGCCGACAGTGGACGGGTCATTCTCAATGAAACCGCGGTGAGCCGGATCGGCTGGACCCTTGATGAATCCGTGATCGGCAAGGAGATTGAAAAAGAAGGGTCGAAGTTCGAGGTGATCGGCGTGGTCTCGGACTTCAATTACTGGCCCCTGCAAACGGAAATCGAACCCCTCGGCCTCTTTCATGTCAAAAGCGCACGACTGGTGGGCGACGGCTCACGTGAGTTCCTGGCCATCCGGGTCAAGGCGGGCCAGGCCGGCGGGTGGAGTAATTTCATCGCTGGTTTGGAGGAGTTGTGGAGGCAGCATGCCGGTGAGTCACCGTTTGAATACCAATTTGTAGATGATAGTTTTTCCCGCTCGTTCCACGCCGAAGAGCAATTCGCAAAATCATTGACGATCATGGCCGCCCTGGCGATCCTGATCGCCTGCCTGGGACTGCTGGGCATAATCGTTTACTCACTGGAACTTCGAACCAAGGAAATCGGCATTCGCAAAGTGGCAGGCGCCTCCACCTGGAACATACTCCTATTGATATCGAAGGGCTATAGCAGGCTGATTGTGGCGGCCTTCCTGCTGGGCGCTCCCGTGGCCTGGTGGCTGATGAACCAATGGCTCCATACCTTTGCCTATCGTATCTCTCCCTCGCCCTGGCTATTCGCAGCCGTAGGCCTGGGAATCCTCGGAATCGCGATGGTAATCACTTCTTACCACTCGATTAAGGCGGCCCTCACCAACCCGGTGGATGTCCTGAAGGATGAGTGAACTGGGTACTCGGCACTCGGTACTCGGCACTCGGTACTCGGCACTCGGTACTCGG
>JAEUUE010000001.1 GCA_016787605.1 Cyclobacteriaceae bacterium | reverse complement strand
AACGAACAACTCCAGAGCCACGAGCGGATCAAGAAGTTTATCCTCTCCGACGAAGAATGGACGGTGGAGAACAAGGAACTTACGACATCCTTCAAGCCCATGAGGGCGAAGTTGCAGGAGAAGCATGGGGGGCAGATTGAGAAGTTATACGTGGCATAGGTTGATTCCTTTTCTTTGGATCTCACGCAAAGCTCGCTAAGGTGCAAATAAGGCGCTAAGGACTAACGGGTGGACACTACCTGACCCAAACCAGTCTTGCTTCGCGCCTTCATTGCGACTTACTCGCCTTTTGCGAGAACCCTAACCGCGTAAAGCTCACCAAGACGCAATTTATGGCGCAAAGGAAAGTGTGATTGCCTTCGTCCTGTTTTCCGTTGAGCGAGGATAGCGATTCTGACCGCACTCAGTTGTAGCATTGGGATATGAATGAAAATGAACTGTCACGAGTCATCGTAAACATTTGCTTCAAAGTCCACAACACATTGGGACCTGGGCTCCTCGAAAGTGTATACGAAGCTGCCATCTGCCATGAGTTGGCTAAAAGCGAAATTTTATTCACGCGTCAACAAGGAATTCCAGTCATCTATGACGGCGTGAGCCTGGAACTTGGCTTTCGAGCAGACATCATTGTGATGAATAAAGTGTTGATCGAAGTAAAATCCATTGAAGCCATTGCCGGGGTCCACAAGAAAGTACTCCTCACCTACCTCCGGCTCACCCAAACCAAGCTCGGTCTCCTTGTGAACTTCAACGAAGAGCTCATCAAAACCGGAATCCACCGTGTTGTCAACGGTCTCTAGTCATCCTTTGCGCCTTATCCGCGCCTTAGACGCCTTTGCGTGAACCATTTCCCCCGTTACGCCTTATTCGCGCCTTACCGCGCCTTCGCGTGAACCATTTCCCCCGTGGCGCCTTATTCGCGCCTTACCGCGCCTTCGCCTGAACCATTTCCCCCGTTGCGCCTTATTCGCACCTTACCGCGCCTTCGCGTGAACCATTTCCCCCGTGGCGCCTTATTCGCGCCTTACCGCGCCTTCGCGTGAACCATTTCCCCCGTTGCGCCTTATTCGCGCCTTAGACGCCTTTGCGTGAACCATTTCCCCCGTTGCGCCTTATTCGCGCCTTACCGCGCCTTCGCGTGAACCATTTCCCCCGTGGCGCCTTATTCGCGCCTTACGCGCTTTCGCGTGAACCATTTCCCCCGTTGCGCCTTATTCGCGCCTTACGCGCCTTCGCGTGAACCATTTCCCCCGTGGCGCCTTATTCGCGCCTTACGCGCTTTCGCGTGAACCATTTCCCCCGTTGCGCCTTATTCGCGCCTTACGCGCCTTCGCGTGAACCATTTCATTACAACCATCTACTCATATCTCAACGACTCCACCGGATTCACCCGCGCCGCTTTGAGCGTTTGGAAGCTCACGGTGAGGAGAGCTACGACCAGCACGGAAATTCCCGCCACGACGAATGCCAGCGGAGAGATGGAGATATGGTACGGGAAGCGTTCCACCCACCCCGACATGATCCACCAGACCAGCGGCGTAGCCAGGATGATCGAGGCGCCAATCAGTTGAACATATTCCTTTGACAACAAGAGGACGATCCCCTGCTCCGTGGAACCCAGCGCCTTGCGGATGCCGATCTCCTTGGTCCGCTGCGTGGCGGTGAAAGCCGACAGGCCCAACAGCCCGAGACAACCCACGAGGACGGCCAGGCCGGCGAAAACCGTAAAGAGCTTGCCGAACTTGCGCTCGTTCTCGTACTGCTGGTTGAAATAGTCATCGAGGAAGAAATACTCGAACGGGTTGCCGGGAAAAGCCTTCATCCACGCCTGGCGGGTATCCTCCACCGCCTGCTTCACGTTGCCGCCCGACACCCGAATGGAGTAGAATTCTCCGCCGTACTTGGAACAGTAGAACACCGTGGCATCGAGGGGCTTCTTCAGCGAAACCTGGTGGTAGTCGTTGATGACGCCCACGACGATTGGCGACCAGCGGAATTCCGGAAAGGTCAAGGTCTGCCCAATCGCGTCTTCCGGCTTTTTGAAACCCAGCAGCCGGGCCACTGACTCGGTGATCACCGCTGAGGTATCGGGATCCTTGGCATAGTCTTCGCTGAACCCCCTGCCCGCCAGCACCTTCATCCGGAAGACGTCGAGGAAGTCATAGTCCATGCCGTTGAACTTGACCGTCACCAGCTGGTCGTCCGGCGCGCCGTAGCGTTTGATGTTGCCTTTGTACTCCCGCTGCTTGCCGGGGATCGTACCCGAAGCGGCGACACCCTGCACGACGGAGCTCTTGCGCAGCTCGTCGCGGAACACGTCCACGGCCGAACTGAAGGCCTTGCGGTCGCGGGGCGCGATGCCCGGGCGCTCCACCACGAGCACCTGGTCGATGTTGACGCCCAGGTCGCGGTTCATCATGAAGTTCAGCTGGTCATACACAATCAGCGTACCGGCGATGAGCGCCACAGAGGCCACGAACTGGATCACCACCAGCGACTTCCTCAGGGCAATTCCCTTCAGGCTGTTGGTCAGCTTGCCTTTCAGCACGGCCACGGGCTTGAACGACGAAAGCACCCACGCCGGGTAGAACCCGGAGAGCAACGTCCCCGCCACCCACAGCACTCCCATCAGCAGGATGAACCAGGGCTTGACCAGGTAGCTAAACGTAAGGCTCAACCCAGATAGGCCGTTGAACCACGGTAAGGCGGCTGCCACGGCCAGCAGAGCGACGACCATCGACACCAGGTTGACGAGCGCCGCTTCGGCGAGGAACTGGCGTACCAGCTGGCCTTTGACGGCGCCCAGTGCCTTGCGCACCCCCACTTCGCGGGCCCGTTCAAGGGCTTTGGCGGTGGAGAGGTTGATGTAGTTGATCCACGCGATGACCAGGACGAAGAGGCCGATCAGGGAGATGAAGTCGACGATGCGCTTGTCGCCGTTCGTCTCCGGTTCCTCGGCGAGGTTAGACATCAGGTGGATATCGCGGAGCGGCTGCAGGCGGAGGACGTCGCGCTGGTTGCGCTGGGCGTTGTCGGGTTTGAACTTGTCGACCAGGGCGGGCAGCTTCGCCTCGACCGATTCCGGGTCGGTGCCAGGGCGCAGCCGGACGAACGTGTACATGTCTTTGCGTTGCCAGCCATGATCGTAGCGCTGCAGGGCACCTTCAAAACGGGTGAAAAGCGTCTTGTAGGAAAAAAGCACGTCGAATTTGAGATGTGTTTCAGGCGGCAGGTCTTTGAAGACCCCGGTGACTTTGACCAGTTCGTTGTTGAAGTCGTCGTCCTGGAGCCGGAGCGACTTGCCAAGCGGGTCTTCGTCGCCGAAGTACATCTTCGCATAGCGCTCCGAGATGACGGCCGAATTGGGTTGCGACAGCGCGGTAGCCGCCACGCCCGCTACCATTGGGTAGCCGAACATGGGCAGGAAGGACGAATCGGCGTAGAGGAACCGGCGGTGCTTGAAGGCGATTGCGTCGGGTTTGGACTCCTCGTTGGTGATGATGACGTTGTTTTTGTACCCCAGGTTATAGAGGCGTGCATACCCTTCCACCTCCGGCAGGTCGGCAAGCATCGCGGGGCCCACGCCCGGGTAGTTCTCCGCGCTGCGGGTAACGAGGTCTTTGTTAAGGTAGACTTCAAGGCTCACCCGGTAGACGGGAGCCGGGTCCGGGAGGAACCGTTCATAGCTCCGCTCGACATACACATACTGGGCTACCAGGAGGAAAACGGATATCCCTGTGGAAAGGCCAAGGATATTGAGCAAGGAGAAGAATCGGTTTTTGGTCAGGCTTCGCCAGGCGGTGAGGAGCAGGTTGTGGAGCATAACGGAGGG
>JAEUUE010000190.1 GCA_016787605.1 Cyclobacteriaceae bacterium | reverse complement strand
CTACGGAGAGACCGACCAGATGCAGTATGTGTATTACGGCAACTACGCCATGTACTATGAAGTAGGTCGCGTCGAAAGCCTTCGGCAACTGGGGCTGACGTACAAGGAGCTGGAAGCCATGGGCATCATCATGCCGGTGCTGGAGAATCATTCCGAGTTCCTGGCGCCCGCGCTCTACGATGAGTTGCTTCGCGTCCGGGTCACCATCCCGGAGAAGCCCTCGGTCCGGATCCGGTTTCGCTATGAGATCTACAACGAGAGCGATACGTTGATCCACCGCGGCGAGACACTGCTGGCGTTCGTCAACCAAAAGACAGGGCGGCCCTGTCGTCCTCCGGAGGCGTTTCAAAAAGTGCTGGAACCCTATTTTGGATCATGAAGTTTGCCGTTTGGAAACGAGTCCTGCGGATACCCAAGGCCCGTACCCTGCGGAGCCGCATGAAGAAGGTTCGGCTGCCGGGCGATAATCTTTCCCTGTACCGGTTTGCGAAAATCTTTGCTGCCAACCTGGAGAAGGACGAGATCATGGACCGGGCCAACGGGGTCGCCTACAACTTCGTGCTGGCTATATTTCCAACGATCATCTTCCTGTTCACCCTCATCCCCTACATATCCACCTATTTCCCGGCCATTGACCGCGACAACATCATGCGTTTTCTCGGCGGGTACATTCCCCCCAGCATGTTTGAAGTAATGTCATCAACGGTGCTGGACATCCTCGAGAAGCAGCGCGGCGGACTGCTGACGTTCGGTTTCCTGCTGGCGGCTTTTCTGGCCACGAATGGTATGCTGGCCCTGATGCGGGCCTTCAACGCCTGTTACCAGACCGTAGAAAAGCGCGGCTTCTTCAGGATGAGGCTCACGGCAACGGGGCTGACGCTCATGCTCGCCATCGTACTTTTTTCTGCCGTCTTCCTGCTGGTGGTGGGTGAATTCATGCTCGACCGGGTAACCCATGAGCTTTCCGACCTGAGCAATGTCCGGCTGGAGGGTTACGAGTTGTATGCCTTGTTTGCCTTGCGCTTCGCCGTCATTTTCATCGTTTTCTTTTTTGCGGTCTCCTTCATCTACTACTTCGGCCCTGCCATTCATTATAACTGGAAGTTTTTTTCCATTGGCTCTTTCCTGGCCACGCTCGGCTGCCTGGCCGTGTCTTACGGATTTTCATTCTACATCACCAACTTTGGCAGCTACAATAAAGTGTACGGATCCATTGGCGTGCTCATCGCCCTGATGATCTGGATTCAATTGCTTACCGTCGTCCTGCTGTTCGGGTACGAGATCAATGCAAGCTTGCACTATGGCCAAAAGCTGGAGGCCATCGCCCAGCATGAGCGAGCCAAGCGCAGGGAGCGGCTGAAGGGGCATAAGGCGGTCACGATTTGACGGGTTCTCGACAACCCTAGGACTGGTAGTCAAAGAATTTTTGTTGCTCTTCTGTGGCTGGAAAGTCAGGGATGTTCTGGATATTTTTGTCATTGCCTTTTTCGGAGTCCGTTTAGGTGTGCGAACATCATCAATGGATTGCCCATTTGGGCATGGAATTGTGAAAAACTTTCGAATCCCTGCTATCTTTTTTTGCCATTCGGTATCTTTTACAAGAAATGAACACGATGGACAACAGCCGAATTGAAGAACTCCAAAAGCCGGTAACTGATCTGCGTTGCACTTTTATTAAACTCACTTCACCTTATCGGGAGTCATTATGGAAGTATTGCCTCAAAATAACCGGGAATGCGGTTGATGCGGAAGATCTTTTGCAGGATACATTGCTTAGGGCATTTGCTAAGTTGGGTTACTTGGGTCAGGCGCTGAACCTCAAAGCCTATCTTTTCAAGATGGCAACAAATATTTGGATAAGGCAGCAGGCCAGGAAGAGGCTACTGGAGTCCGATGACTATCTGGATTGGCAACAAGAGTCGGCAGAAAATGAACTTTCTCATGAACTGGGAGAGATGATGGAGTGGCTAGTCGAATTATTGCCGCCCAAGCAACGCGTGGCATTCATTCTTTCTTCTTCTTTTGATTTTGGCAATAAAGAGATTGCTGAACTGATGGGTACCAGTGAGGGTACCATTAAGAGTTATCTTCATAGGGCACGAAAAATTGTAGCTGGGGCAGTAGCGAACGGAATCGCGACAAAGAAGAAGACAATTCTACACGGCGAAGCCGAGGATCAAGTCATTGACCGTTATATCCAGGCTTTCAATAAAGCGGATGTAAAGGGTTTATTGTCGCTTCTGGATGAGAACGCCACCACCTGCATCATTGGCGATTGGGAAGAGTACGGCAAGGGCCAAATCGAGGCCAACTCTCTGCATTTCTGGTCGCTTGAGAGCAGCGATCGATTTGCGGTGTATGGTGAGTTGGATGACATCCCGGTAATATTTGGTTTCCGCAAGAATGAGGAAGGCAAGACGGCGCTACGGGAAGTTATCCGTTTAAGTCATGATGGAAGGCTCATTCATTCTGTGGATTGGTACTTCTTTGCCGTGGACTTCATAAAGTACGCCGCAGAGAAATTGAATGTTCCGTACATCGTCCAGGGATACCAGTATGAAGCTGAGCCGGACACCGGTGCGGTGCTCTAGCGGTCAATAATCCTACTCTTACTTCTAAAGACATTTAGCATAGCATATCTATGAGGATACTCCTTTGTCTTCTTGTAGCCTCCCTCATTCATATGGCGGTTCTCGCGCAAAGCGAGAGGACTCAAAAGATGGGTAATTCGCTTAGAATAGACACTCCCATAAGGATTGATGGATGGCTTGATGAAGAGGCATGGAGTGCAGCCGAGACCCTGGATGACTTTGTTCAAATCCTGCCCGATAACAATGGCCCGGTCAAGTATGCAACGACGGTCAAGTCTCTTTCTGATGAAAACCACCTATACTTCGGGGTATTCTGTGCTGATTCTATTCAGGATTATCGCGTTTCGGTAAGGCGAGATTTCAATGACACCGAGCAGGACTGCATTGGACTCATTCTGGATGCGTTTGGGGACGGGCGGGTGGTCATGAGTTTCTTTACCAATCCATTTGGCGCTCAGAAGGACATGATGATCTACGATGGCATTGATGTCGATGGCCAATGGGATGCCTATTGGCACGTGAAGACAACCCGCACCAAGGAAGGCTGGTTCGCTGAATTTGCCATTCCGTGGGTAACGCTAAGGTACAAGAGTGGACTTGTTCAATGGAAGTTCAACGTGGTAAGGAGATCGAGAGCGATTAATGAAATATCGGCTTGGTCTTGGTATCCCAGGTTTGTCCTTCCTTATCGCATGCAGTTTGCCGGACTATTGGAAGTGCAGCCCCCTAAACAGGGAATCAATCTGAGAGTACAGCCGTATGCATTGGGGTCATTCTCCGAATCAAGCAGTGATTCGGCCACACTCCGATCCGCCCAATCAAATTATGGATTGGATGTCAAGTGGGCATTCACGCCAAAAGATGTTGTTGATGTTACTATCCGAACCGACTTTGCGCAGGCAGATGTGGATAGAAGAGTAATCAACATCAATCGTTCATCTGTTTTTCTGCCTGAACGGAGGAGTTTTTTTCTGGAAAACGCAAGTCTTTTTGGTGATGGCCTAAAGCCCAGTGGACCCAATGGCCATTCAATGCTCATCATCCCCTTCTTTAGCCGAAGGATTGGCCTGGACGCGAGCGGCCTAGCGATCCCGATCAGTCATGGAGCGCGATATGTTCATCGTTCTAACGCCTTCAATTATGGTGCGATGTATATGCAGGAGGGTGTGGAGAGGGGAAAGCAATACAGCATAAACCGCCTTTCCGTAAACCTCGGAGACGAGAGTAGATTAGGACTGCTCCATACCTATGAAGGCAATTCGAACACACGTAACCAGACACTCGCAGTTGACGGTTTGATTCGCTTGGATGAGAAGAATCAATTGAAGTCAATGGTGAGTACGACGTTGAATGATGATGGCTCTCAAGGAGCGGCTGCCTTTATGCAGTTTGACCACACCTCGGACAAGCTGATGGCATTTTGGAGACAAGCTTTCGTTGAAGATACCTATCGACCATCCGTGGGTTTTGTATCACGCACTGATGTGATGCTCACCATGCCGGGCTTCTGGTTTACCATCAGGCCCCAATGGTTGCCGAAAAGTGTCCTTTTCTTTGAGCCGGGTGTTGTATCCGAATTTTTTCATCGGGCTTCCACCAGAGCACTTCAAGAGTACTCGGTTACCTATATTCCTTTTTGGTTCACGTATGTTAAGGGAGGTTACTCTGGATTTGTAGTCACTGATAATTATCAATTCCTGGAGGCCCCGATAATGCTATCAGGAATTGAGTTTCCGGCAGGAAGCTTTCGCTATTGGAGGTTTGTTCTGCTGGTGGGAACTGACCAATCCAGGATATTCTCCTTTAATACCACCGCAGAGGCAGGAAGATTCTACAACGGACAATTGGATAAGATTAATTTACAATTGGTATTCCGCCCCAACGAGCGACTCCGATTGTCAAATACTTTGGAGGTATTGCGATTCTGTGAGATTGGAGCGGAACGGCTGAGCGAAACGCAGAAGCTCTTCATCAGTGAGAGTCGATTTGCGTTTTCACCCAGATTGTCTATTGCCGCATTCCTGCAGTATAATTCAACCCATGAAGAGCTGGGGGGCAATGTCCGCCTCTCGTGGGAGTTTCAGCCTCTCTCTTTTGTCTATCTCATTTATAACCACGGCACTATCGGGACAAATACCACATGGCAGCAGGATAATACCGTATTGCTTAAAGTGAGTTTCTTAAAGCAGTTCTAGTCATTCCCAGGAGCCTGAGTCATATGCAGTAGTCATGATTATTCTCCTTCAAGAATTGGTCAATGCGGTAGTCGCAGTGGCTGCCACCCTTTTTTTGTCATGTGTTTTCTTCACCCTGAGGGCGAATAAGGAATTGTCATTTCGGAGATATATTGGCCTATATTGGCCACCCCTTAATGCAATTAGGTTTGTGTTCGGGCCATCCATTCTGTTCACTCTCCTCGCCATAGGAATGATCTATGTTGATGAGGGGCTCAGGCAAATGGTGGTCCACCCACCCAGTATCGCCGGCAGAATACGAGTTCTTGGGTTGGGAATAGAGGGTATTGCTGTTTCATTCATTCAGGCATTTCTGACCACTTCTTTTGCAGAGGAAGTGCTCTTTAGAGGGCTTCTTGGGAAGCGGCTTACCGCCAATTTTGGATTCTATACGGGAAATGCAACTCAAGCTTTGGTTTTTGGAGGGGTGCACGTGCTGATGATTTGTCAATTGGTAAAACCCACAAGCTTTGCCATGCTTTTTGTTTTTTGCCTTACCTCTGTTTCGGGCGCGGTGTTAGGAATTATAAAGGAAAAATACAGTGAAGGCAGTCTTATTCCTGGATGGATTGCGCACGGCTCAGCGAATGCCGTGTCTTATGTCCTGATAGCGTTTGTTCTCTGAAAAGAGTTCAAAGCGTGGAGACTTGGTGGATTGCCCCAGGATGACGATCGCCTGGGATAGGGTGGTGTGAGAGTCGGCTATCTGCTTACTTCCCACGCTATCAAAGGTCAATACGTAAAGTCATGAGGTCCTGCACGCCTGAATAACATGGGGCACAGAGTACTCGATGTGATTGCGTTCCGTTCAAGGCAGAGTGAAGAATGCCCTGAACTTCATCGTGCTTTAAAGATCAAAAGCCTCGAACTAGTTGAGGCTTTTCTTATCATTTGCTTGCAGAGGAGGAGGGATTCGAACCCCCGGTCCCCGTGAAGGGACGCCGGTTTTCAAGACCGGTGCAATCAACCGCTCTGCCACTCCTCTGGCTGGTTGAAGAAGCGCAAAACTAATGCTTCTGGGGCAACTGGAAAAATCGAAGGATTTCTGCTTCTGAGAAGTTCGCTTACTGCTCCCCATAATCCGGGAACACCTTTCGGATTTCATCCGAACTGGGCGCTTTTTGCACCTCGGCGGGAAGCTTGAGTGAAGCTACCCCATCACTGTTGATCAGCCGCGCCAGATCATCGCGGTCCAGTTCAAATTCCTGTCCCCGGCGGTTTGATTTCAGCGCATACTTCCGGGCGAAATAATTCCCCTTCAACTGCAGCTGGTTGCGCAAATCCCGGTTGGTCTTGATCTGGTTCTGGTACTCCTGCGCATTCTTTCCGATGACCTGGCCAGCCTCGAGCGAGTTGAGCGTCAGGACTGACGTTCCGCCCACCACGGATACCGTCTTGGACTGCTCGGTAGGCAGCACAATGGGCGACAAACCGGTGATGGCACCCAGCGAGGCGTTGAGAATGGTTCTGTTCTTCTTTCCCTTGCGGGCTTTCTTGTACGCTTTGTCCAGGGTTTCAAAGTTCTGATCCAGGAGCATCAGTAAATGATAGGCCGAGGTGATGGACTGCGTATACTTCTGGGTCAGCACTTTGTCCTTCAATTCCACGTTCTCGGTATCTTTCACCACGATCCGGATCTTGCGTTGAGCCCGGTTGTTGCTTTTGTCCATGACAAAAAATGTGAAGGTCACTTCTTTCTCCCCGGCCAGGTCATCCACGTAGTCGTATCCCGGCTGCCAGGCGAATTCACGTTGGGTAATCGAGTTTTCTTTCAAGACACTGCGGGGAATGGTCACGTCGGAACTCACGAAATCGACTTGCTCAATGCTTTCCTCCCCGTTGGGATCGGCCACATAAATCTTGATGTAGACCACCTCGTTCTCCCGGATGGTATACAGGCTGTCGGCCGGAACCAAAAAGAGGTTGGGAGGAAGGTCCAGTTGGGTTTGCTTGACAATAATCTTCGCCACGGATTCCAGTTTGCCGGGCTGGTCCTGAACGATCACTTCAATGGTGACAGGGTTGTTCTTCAGTGAATTGAATTGGGTCCGCGAGGGTGTCCACTGCAGTTGCCCCAAGGAAGTCAGGGTAGCCCCTTCCGGCATGGTAGCTTCTCTCGGGCGGACCACGATCGGGTCTCCATCGGGATCAAAAACATACACCGTGTTCATCTGATAGGTGTTGAGCGTCCCCTGCTTGACGTAAAAGACGGGCAACTCTTCCGTCACGGGTGGCCGATTGACGTGCGTCACCTTGAAGGTGGCCGGGTGCCTCAGCCGCTTGCCGTCGGGTAGCGTGGCCTGGAAGATGACATTGAATTCCTTTTGCAGCGTGAGCCGGTCCACGAGGTCATAGTCGGGTATCCAGGAAAAATGCCCCGTAGAATCCATGGTCATGCCGAGGCCGGCGCTCCCTTCCAGCGAATATTTCACAACGGCTACGGGCTCGCTGAGCTTCACATCAAAAGCCAGGGCTCTGCCTTCTTCCACCTGAGCCCAGCCCGACGGATCGGGGAGTATCAATTGTTGGGCATGGGCGAAAGCTCCGGCGGCGAGGAAGGCCACGAAAAAAAATAGCGTTCTCATGGGGGCACAAAAATACGGATGTTTTGACCACGCTGGTTGCAATCCACCCACCGTTTGTGTAACATCGTCGGACATGGCCCGGAAAAATCAGAAAGCCGCCGCCGCGGAACCCAACTTCTTCAGCGATGTTTACGAGGTGGTGAAACTCGTCCCGCGCGGACGCGTCACCAGCTATGGCGCCATCGCCCGCTACCTGGGGACGGGCATGAGCGCCCGCATGGTGGGATGGGCCATGAATGCGTGCCATGGCCTCCCGGATGTACCGGCCCACCGGGTGGTGAACAGCCAAGGGCTGCTGACAGGAAAAATGCACTTCGGCTCACCTACCGCTATGGAAAAGCGACTGGCGAAAGACGGAGTCAAGGTGGTCAAGGACAAGGTCGTGGAATTTGACAAGCGATTCTGGGACCCCGCGAAGGAACTCCTTTGAATCAGACCGGCCGATAGTCTTTTTCCGGGGCCCGGGAGATCGCCCAAAGCCCGGCCATGGTTAGCAGGCCATTCACCACGAGGATCTCATAACTGAATTTGTAGCCCCCTAACCAATCGGCGGAGTTGGCGCTGATCAGATACGTGACGCCGGGTGCCACCAGGCAAACCAACGGGACTAGCCGATCCATCACTTGCCGGCGGGTGAGCAGCCCAAACGCAAAAAGGCCGAGCAGCGGGCCGTAGGTATAGCTCGCCACATTAAGTACCGCATCGATCAGCGTCCGTTCATTCAGTTCCTTAAACACGAGAATGATCAGGAGGAAGACGATGGAAAACCCGACGTGAACGATGTTTTTTTGGCGG
>JAEUUE010000188.1 GCA_016787605.1 Cyclobacteriaceae bacterium | reverse complement strand
AATCAATTTTTTAATGGCAAAGAACCTCGTGATTGTGGAGTCGCCGGCTAAGGCGAAGACGATTGAAGGATATCTCGGAAAAGATTTCAAGGTGTCTTCCAGTATGGGTCACGTACGCGATTTGCCGAAAGGAAACGGCGCAATCGACGTCGAAAATAATTTCGAGCCGACCTACGAAATCAGCCCCGACAAAAAGGAGGTGATTGCCAAGCTCCGGAAGATGGCGGATGAGGCGGAAATGGTCTACCTGGCAAGCGATGAGGACCGTGAAGGAGAGGCCATCTCCTGGCACCTGAAAGAAGTACTCGATCTCAACGACAAAAAGACCCGTCGGATCGTATTTACGGAGATCACGAAAAAGGCGATTCTCAATGCCATCCAGAACCCCCGGGGCATCGACATCGACCTGGTGAACGCCCAGCAGGCACGCCGCGTGCTCGACCGCCTGGTTGGTTTTGAACTTTCCCCGATCCTTTGGAAGAAGATTAAAACAGGGTTGTCGGCTGGCCGCGTCCAGTCGGTGGCTGTGCGCCTCGTCGTGGAGCGTGAACGGGAGATCGAACGCTTTGAGGCCAAGTCTTCCTTCAAAGTGGTAGCCCAGTTCGATTTGGGCAAAGGCAAGCAGCTCACGGCCGACCTGTCGGAGAAGTTCGACACGGAGAAGGAGGCCCTCGAGTTCCTGGAGTCCTGCAAAGGCGCCACGTTCACCATCAGTGATCTGCAGAAGAAGCCGGCCAAGAAATCGCCGGCTCCTCCGTTTACGACCTCTACCATGCAGCAGGAGGCTGGCCGAAAGCTGGGGTTCAGCGTGTCGCAAACCATGGTGGTTGCCCAAAAGTTGTACGAGGCCGGTAAGATCTCCTACATGCGAACCGACAGCGTCAACCTTTCGGATGAAGCCGTTCAGGGTGCCACTCGCCAGATTGAAACGGCCTACGGAAAAGAGTACGTCTATAACCGCGCCTACAAGTCGAAATCGAGCGGTGCCCAGGAGGCACACGAAGCCGTGCGGCCTACCGATTTCTCCGTGCTGGATCCCGGTATGGACAGCGGCGCAAGGCGTCTTTATGAATTGATCTGGAAACGTGCCATCGCCTCCCAGATGGCCGACGCAGAACTGGAACGCACCACGGCAACCATTTCCATTTCCACCAATCCGCGGACGCTAACCGCCACGGGTGAAGTCATCCGCTTTGAAGGGTTTCTTAAGGTCTACCGCGAATCCCGTGACGAAGATGAGGATGAAGGCGGTGAGGAGGGAAGCCGCATGCTTCCTCCGCTGACGATCGGTCAGGTCCTCGATTTGAAGTCGCTCGATGCGACGGAGACATTCACCCGGCACCCGGCCCGTTATACCGAACCAACGTTGGTGAAGAAATTGGAAGAACTCGGAATCGGTCGCCCGTCGACCTATGCGCCGACCATTTCAACCATCCAGAAGCGCGGCTATGTAGTGAAGGAGAGCCGGGAAGGCGAGGAGCGGAAGTACAGGACGTTCTCACTTTCCAACAACGCCATTTCGTCCCGTGTGGATTCGGAAATAACGGGAGCCGAGAAGAACAAGCTGTTTCCGACCAACATTGCCATGGTCGTCAACGATTTCCTGGTGGAGCATTTCCCCGACATCACCAACTATTCGTTCACCGCGGAGATCGAGCAGGAGTTTGACGAGATCGCGAGCGGCAAGCTCAAGTGGCAAAAGATGATCGAGCAGTTCTACCGGCCGTTTCACAAGACGGTTTCCAAAACGGAGCTGGTGGAGCGGTCGTCCGTGCAGAACAAAAACCGCGAGTTGGGCGTCGATCCCAAGTCCGGGAAAAAAGTATATGCCAAACTGGGCCGGTTCGGCGCTTACGTGCAAATCGGCGAGAACCCGGAAGATGGCAACCCCGAGAAGCCGAAGTTCGCCAGCCTTCGTTCCGGCCAGTTCATCGAGAACCTCACCCTGGAGGATGCACTGGAACTGATGAAGATGCCCCGCGACCTTGGCCTTTTTGAAGAAAAGCCGGTGGTTGCCAACATCGGCCGCTTTGGTCCGTATGTCCTCCACGACAAGAAGTTCGTTTCGATACCCAAAGGGGAAGATCCTTACACCATCACGCCGGAGCGTGCGGTGGAACTGATCGAGGCCAAGCGGGAAGCCGACAGGAACAAGACCATCAAGGTGTTTGCAGAAAACCCGGATGTACAGGTGCTGAATGGTCGTTTTGGTCCCTACATCAAGGCCGGAAAGAAGAATGTGAAAATTCCCAAGGACAAGGTGCCCGCGGACCTGACGCTGGAGGAATGCCTGGTTCTTGCGGAAAATGCGCCGGAAAGAAAAGGGCGTTTCTTCCGCAGGAAGAAGGAATAACCGGTCGTAACGAAAGGGTTCTCTTCAACCCGCCGGATGATTATATTGTCTGCAAATCATCCGTATCATGAGAAAGATTTTGCTTTTGGCCATCGTCGCCCTGACGTGGCGGGCTGGCGCGCAGCCGTCTGTTGAGAATTTCATGAGTGCCCCCATGGCCTCGAATGCGACCGTATCCAGGGATGGCAAGCAGCTGGCCTGGGTGCTGAATGATCGTGGCCGAAGAAACATCTACCTGCGCAATGCGCAAGGACAGGTCCGCGCCCTTACCCGTTATGAATACGATGACGGCCAGGACCTTTCGCAACTCGTCTTTTCTCCCGACGGATCTCACCTGGTGTTCGTCCGCGGCGGCGACCAAAGCCGGGAAGGATACAGCCCCAATCCCGCCAGTAGCGCGGATGGGGCGGAGCAGGCAATCTGGTGCATCGCCCTGGCCGACAACTCATTGTTCCGTCTCGCCGCCGGATCTGATCCTGTCTTTTATCCTGACGGCAAGCACTTGTTGTTCTCCAGGGGACCACAGATTCAAACCATCGCCGTCGCCATGGGAGCATCACCTTCACAGCTTTTCTTTGCGCGCGGTAACAACGGTGATCCCCGGTTCTCTCCGGATGGAAAGGAAATCGTCTTTGTCAGCTACCGACGTGATCACAATTTCATTGGGATCTACAACTTCGAGGCTAGGAAGATCCGTTGGATCTCACCCGAAGTCAGTCTCGACCGTCTCCCGGTCTGGTCGCCCGACGGCAAGCGTGTCGCCTTTGTGCGGACACCGGGTCTCCAGGCGGAGGAACTGATCAGTTTTGTCGGCGGCAGGAGGTTCTCGATCTGGGTGGCGGATGCTACTACAGGCAAGGGAGCCGCGGCGTGGACGTCGCCGGCAGACGATGGGGGATTTGCCCAGCTGTATCCAAATCCTCCGCTCGCCTGGACCAAGTCAGACCGGCTCTTGTTTTTTTCCGAGCATGAAGGGTATGATCATGTATATTCCATGAAACCGGATGGCTCCGACCTGAAGGATGTGACGCCCGGAAACGGGGAAGTGGAGAGTTATGTGCTGGATGCCTCGGAGAATTCGCTTTATTTTGACGGCAACCGCGAGGATATCGATCGGAGACATATCTGGAAATCGGGTGTCGCCGACGGCAAGGTAACAGCCATTACGTCCGGCGACGGCATCGAGATGTACCCTTTGCTGGCCAATGGGGAAGTATTTTGCCTTCGCTCCACAGTGACGCTCCCGCCGGCGTTGGTACGGTACGACGACAAGGGTAAGAAATTCGAAACCATTTCGGCTATGCCGGGAGCGGGCTATTCAACCCAGTCCTTTGTCAAGCCGGAGCAGGTTATCCTTAAAGCTCCTGACGGTACCACCGTTCATGGCCAGCTGTTTATCAACCGGAATCTGCCCGGCAAGCGCCCCGGCGTGGTGTTCATGCACGGCGGACCGATTCGTCAGATGCTGCTAGGGTTCCATTACAGCAACTACTATGCGAACTGCTATGCGTTTAACCAGTACCTCGCCGGTGTCGGCTATGCGGTGATCGCGGTGAACTATCGCGACGGGATCGGCTACGGAAGGAAATTCCGTCGCGCCGAGAACCAGGGCCCCTGGGGAGCCAGCGAATACCAGGACGTGGTGGCGGCAGGCAAGTATCTTCAGACACTTCCCGAAGTGGACCCGGCCAAAATCGGACTTTGGGGTGGATCCTATGGAGGCTACCTGACGGCGATGGGGATGGCCCGCAACCCGGAGTTGTTTAAGGCTGGCGTCGATCTTCATGGCGTTCACGACTGGGGCTTCCGGGCCAGGGAGTTCTCGCCGGGTGGTGGCTGGGGAATCACCGGCAAGGACATGGAGACGGCTTACAGGAATTCTCCCGTAAGTGATTTGTCGAAATGGACAGGCCCGGTGTTGCTGGTCTGCGGCGATGATGACCGAAACGTGCTGTTTTGGGAGACGACCGACCTGGCGGAGAAATTACGCGCGCGCAAAGTGCCCGTTGAATTACTGGTGTTGCCCGATGAGGTTCACGGTTTTCTCATGTATGAGAGCTGGCGCAAGGTGTTTGAGGAAGCGAGAACCTTCCTGGACAAGAACCTGAAGAAGTAGTCCGTAGTCCATAGTCAATAGTCGATGGTCCAGGGACGATGGACTATGGATGGCGTTGGTTTAGGGGGTGTTTTCGAGTAGGGAAAGAAACTCACGCATCCCCGTAGTTGCTTTCTGCTGGATAAAGTGGACGCCGGGATAATGTCCTTCCGGCGCTTTCGGGTCGATGATGTACCTGGGGACATGCCGGGGTGCGTAGTCCACCAGGCCGGCGGCCGGATAAACGACCAGTGAGGTACCCACCACGAGAAAGATATCAGCGGTGGAAGCAAGGCTCGCGGCAGTTTCCATCAGGGGCACGGCTTCACCAAACCATACAATATTAGGGCGGAGCTGGGAGCCCCGTTCGCACCGATCCCCAAGCTTCAATTCCCATCCCCGGATAGGATAGATCAGTGATGGATCCAGGGTACTCCTCGACTCGAAAAGCTTTCCGTGAAGGTGAATCACCCGGGTCGATCCTGCGCGTTCGTGAAGGTCATCGACGTTTTGGGTAATGATGACGACGTCGAACCGGGCTTCCAATTCGGCCAGCAGCCGATGGGCGTCATTGGGCTGGGCTTCCAACGCGGCTTTTCGCCGTTGATTGTAGAAATCGAGAACGCGCTCCGGGTTTCTTCGCCAGGCGTCAGGGGTGGCCACATCCTCGATGCGGTGGCCTTCCCAAAGGCCGCCGGCGTCGCGGAAGGTGGTGAGCCCGCTTTCCGCGCTGATGCCTGCACCGGTGAGTACGACCAGCCTTTTCATGTGATCAAAGCGGTGCGCCGCCTGATTTCTTCAGGACATAACCTTTCGCTGGGTCAATGTTATAACGCCGCAGATGATTGGCCAGGGAATCCAATCCGGCAGAAATGCGGCGGGCGTCTACAGAGGTGTAGTTGCGGACCGGCCACAGGTACAGGGAATCATAGCGTACCCCGGTCTTTTTGTTTTCAATGAAATCAATCCAGACTTGTGTTCCGTACTCCTGGGGTTGTCGCTGGGCAACGAGAATTTGATCATAGAAGGAAGCCACCTGGTCCATGGGTAGGTCGCCGTTGATCCCGGCGTCAAGAATTATTTCAGAATAGTTGATCATGACCGAGTCGCCGGAATGCCGAATCACCTCAAAGGGGACCCTGGCGAGTTCACCGACGAGATCTTTGCGGGGGTACCCGTAGCGGTCGATGATTTCTTCCACTTCAGCCAGGTTGACAGAATCCAGTTTTCGTTGTCCTTCGTAGAGACGCTGGATGGTGGGTGATTGCCAGCCCTCGATCTTCGCCACCGAGTCCATCTGCAGGCGGTACAGCTGATGTTGTTCCCGAACCCCCGTCAGCGCCGACTTCAGTTCATCCTGGCTCGTGAGGGATGTTCCGCAGGCCATAAGGATAACCATGGCAAGCAGGACGACTGAAAAGGAACGCATGGATGAGCCGAAAAGGAATTAGTTGCTCAGTTTTCCCAGGAATCTCAGGAAATCCGGCGTATCGTATTGCATGGCGCCCACTTCCTTCTTCACGATTTTGCCTTCGGCCGAAATCACAAACGTGGTAGGGATGGAGGGGACCTGCAGTTGTTCCGGGAGGTAACCGGAAGGCATATACGCGTTGAACGTGAAGGATTTGTTCTTCAGGTACGAGGCCACCTTAGGCTGGTCGGCGTCCTTGTCGAGTGACAGCATGATGAATACGACTTTGTCCTTGTCGACTTTCTCATAAAGGCCCTGGATGCCGGGCATTTCCGCGCGGCATGGCCCGCACCAGGTCGCCCAGAGGTTCAGGAAGATCACCTTGCCTTTGAAGGTCTCAAAAGGGATGCGATTGCCCTCAAGGTCCTTGATGGTGAAGTCGTAGGAGAAGGTGGCGGCTTCATCAACGATCTCATCGTCGGCATCACCCAACCCGGTCTGCAACAGGGTCCATTGAGCGGCATAGGTGACGACGGTGAACAGCCCGGTAGCTTGCAGGAAGAGAAGGACAAGGCCGGCCAGCATGAAAGGCTTTATCCAGCCAAAGACCCGGTCGGCCATGATTTTGGTGCGACTTTTGATATCCATCAGGGTGTGGAATTATTGCCTAATTTTAGGGCAAGTTACAATTGAAAATGCAGAAACGGATCATACTTTCTTTGCTTGTGTGGGTCATGGCTTCCTCGCTGGTGATGGGGCAAAAGATCAAATACAAGGATCTCTTCGTCCTGCTCAGCGCCAAGCAATACGCTGATGCCGAGCCGTTTTTGAAGAAGTACCTCAAAGAGAATGCCGACAACCCCAACGCCTACCTCTACATGGGCCTCATCCTGGAGGACAAGGCTTCCCGGGTGGATATCTTGCGGGAGACGGAGCGGTATGCGGGCCTGCTGGATTCTGCCGTGCTCTATTTCGGGCTGGCCAATAAAGGGATGACGGAAAAGGAAGTGAGCAAGAACGAGGAGTACTACCAGATGTACAATCGCCGGGACATGCGGACCGGCAAGTTTGGGGTCAAGCATTCAGATGTGATTCTGGACCTGGAGCTTCGCATGAAACTGAAGGACCGTGCCCGGATGGCCAAGACCTTGAAGTCCCAATTTTCCGCCTCTGAGAATTCTTACAAAAAGGCGCTCAGGCAGTTTGCCCTGATTCAGGCCCGGTATCCGGATCTCCGTAGTCTCTACCTGCAGGCGGATGACTCAGTAATGCTGCAACTTCGCCAGTTGGCCGTTACCTATGATTCCTGCCACATTCACTTTAACGACTACAAGTCCACAGCCAAACAGATGGGGAAAATCGGCTACAACCAGGATTTTGATCCCCAGGATATCCTGGATTTTAAACGGGAGCTGACCCCCGCTGACTTTTATGCCGACGACATCAAGATTCAGGACTTCAAACGGTGGGCCCTGGGCACGTCGGAAGTACTGGATAAGGAGATGAAGCCGCTGCGCGATAAGCTGGTGGCCAGGGATATCGAACTGAACAAGCTCCAACAGCAGGTCAAGAAGGACTCTGTTTCTGTTCGCCAGGAACTCCAATTGCTGCGCTCCAAAGGATTCCCCGAGCTGGTTCGCATTGATCCCGACCCGCTACCTCTGCAGGTCTTCCGGATGAAGGAGGCGGAAATTGAATTCGGCTGCCAGGTGGTCGAGAATAAAGTGTACCGGGATTCGGCAAGCTTGCGCTTTCAGGTGGAGGCGTTGACAAAAGAGATAAGCGCTGCGCGCAAACTGGATAGTCTTGCCGGCAACCTGGTGGAGCGCGACCTGGAAAAGGAGACAGAAAACTACGGACATTATGTCAAAACGGCCTATGGATCAACGTCGGTGCTGAAAAGCCTGATTCGAGGCACCAAGGAAATGGCGCTCCGGGAAATCATCCGGAGAGAAGATGTCATCAAACGGAAGGGCGAGGCACTCAAATGGATCATCGATGGGTCGGACTCCATTCCCCTGGTCCTTCCGGCGCCGGAAGCCAGCAAGTTCAAGCCGCTTGCCCTGGTGGAAGAGAATTTCACTTCGGGGCTGATGTTCGCCGATTCAGTGGGTACGGGGTATTTCTATACGATAACACCTTCCCGGAAGCCCGCGGTTAAAGCGTCCTTTCCCGTCAATGCACGGGTCTTCAAGAAGCGTTTCCTGCCGGTGACCAAAGTATTGACGGCGCAGGATGAGCAGGGCCTCGTCTATTTCGTGCTGACTTTCCAGGAAACGAAAATGCAGGAAAAGTACCAGGCCACGCTGGCCAAGATCTATAAGGTGGAGGGACTGGCATGGAGCGTCGACCTGGCTTTTGACCAGGTGCCTGTTGAAATATCTTTCCTGAAGGAATCCTCTGAACTGTCGGTGAAGACCAAGAGTTCAATCGGGGAGTTCTTCCTCATCACGATCAACCGTGACGGCAAACCCGTCAAGTAGGGGATTACTTCTTTTCGTTGACTATCCGCAGGTTGTTGGTGCGGTTGATGTCGGCCATCCGCTGGGAGGGATCGATCTCAATGGTCGCGATTTCGGAAAGCGGGGAGGAAATGGTCCAGGAGAAGGTGGGGTTCACCCACGGCCATACCGCCGTCTCGCTTCGCGGAGTTCCTTTCCCGTCGTCGGGCTTGCTGCCGAGTAATTCATTCATAGGTACATAATACAATTCTTGTGAGCCGTCGGTAAAAGTCACCACCACGTCCAGCGGCATTGGGAATTCGCCCTTGCGTTCCAGTGTAATCCTCGTGGATCCCTGCAGATCCTGCACATCGGCGATCCCGTAATCGATTCGTTTCGTGGTGCCGGTCCAATAGCGCAGGTACCAATGTAATTGCAGGCCGGAGACTTTTTCCATGATCCGGATGAAGTCATTGGGTTCGGGGTGCCGCATCTTGTAGGTGGCATAGTAGCGACGCATCCCGGTGTAGAAGTTCTTGTCGCCCACCAGGTATTTCAGCTGCTCGAGGAAGACGGCGCCCATCGAGTAGGCAGCCGTGGAATAAGCCCGGTTCGTTGTGTAATGATCGGAATGCTGGCTGATGGGCTCCTGTAATCCACTGGCAACCAGCGCAAAATAAGACTGGTAGCTTCCGCGATGGGGGTTCCCCTGCGTTCCCCGAATGGCCGCTATGGCTTCGCTGCCGGCAAAGGTGGTGTAGCCTTCATCCATCCAGGGGTAAAGGGATTCATTGTTGGCCAGGGTGTGCTGAAACCAGCTGTGGGTGACCTCGTGTACCATGGTGCCGGTTACGCCATCGGCGCTGCCTTCGCCGAGAATCAGGGTGCACATCGGGTATTCCATGCCACCATCTCCACCCTGGATGATAGAGTACGTATCGTAAGGGTAGGCGCCGTAAGTCTGGTTCAGGAAGGTGAACGTCTTCACGGCGGTGTCTTCTACTTTCTTCCACGATTCGGCCGTACGCTCATTCTTCTGGTAGAAGAAGTGCACTTCAGGCCCGTTGGGCACCTGCGCGATGTCGTGGGTGTAATCCGGATCAGCGGCCCAGGCGAAGTCGATGACATCCTTGGCCACAAAATGCCACACGAGATTGCCCTTCGGTCTGTTCACTTTGGTTCCGGGGCGCTCGTATCCATGGCCCACTTCGTTTGCATTGACCAGCTTACCGGTGCCAGCGACGATGTATTTCGGATCGAGCGTGAGGGTAACATCAAAATCGCCCCATACACCATGAAATTCTCTCGCGACATAAGGGTAGGCATGCCAGCCTTGATAGTCATATTCGGCCAGTTTGGGATACCATTGGGTCATGGAGTAGGCGATGCCTTCCTTGCTGTCGCGACCCGAGCGGCGGATCTGTATCGGCACTTGGGATTCGAAGGTCATCTCGAAAATGGTTTTGGAGTTGGGAAGCAAAGGCTTGGATAAGTTAACCGTGAGGATGGTTCCTTCCGTTTGGTGCTTCACGTCAGCGCCATCCTGCTTCAGGGACAGGATCTTCTGGTACCCGATTTCGCTTTCGGTCAATTTCGAGATTCGATCCATGACGCGCCGGTCGGGGTCGGCGATGGCCCTCGACCGCTCGTCCATCATGCTCCCGGGCTGGAAGGCATTGAAGTAGAGATGATAGTAGACTTTGGACAGGGTATCGGGTGAATTGTTGTAATAGACCAGCTTCTGGCTGCCGGTAACCCGATGGCTGGTGACGTCCAAGGCGGCTTTCATCGTGTATTCTACACGCTGTTGCCAGCGAAGATCCTGGGCCTGGAGTTTAAGGGAGGAGAGAAGGCAAAGGGAGAGGAGTGAGACTCTGGTCATGGTCATAATTTGAATAGGGTGCCCGCAAAGTATTAAAACGAAGCAAGGCTACCAATGACATTTTTGTCGTTGGTTCAGAAGGAGAAATAGCGGGTAATGGAAAAGCTGAGGTAGCCGGTATTCTCCAGGGAAAGGGTTTCACCGGGCAGCGCCTTGGGTATGTTGTAGGCATAACTGATCAGGAAGGACCAGTCTTTTTTGGAAAAGGAAAGGGGAATAGTAAACCCATAGTTCATCACGCCAAACTCCGTCTTGATTTCCTCATAATACAGGGGCACCTTCCTGACATGGGTGCGGTTCCAGAGAATCCGAAGGAGTGTATTTGGGTAGAGCCCGTAGGTGGTCACTTGTTCGGAACCGAAGAGCACGGAAAAGGCCGGGAAAAACATGACACGGTCAAACCCCAGGAAGTTGGTCTTCACCAGGTTCAGCCCGAAGCTGGGCATCAGCCGGTGCGCGGTCCGTTCGCCGAAGTAGAGATAGTAGTCCAGGCGAAGCATGAAGGGCTTGAACTCGAAGTAGTTGCTGACCCCGATGTTGTTGGTATAGGGAATGGAGACCGTGCTGTCGGAGGGCTGGTTGTAGAAGTAGTGGCTGTACTCCGTCAGCAGGGAGTAATGCTTGCTGAAGGTATGTAGGTAGCCGGCGGAAGCCACTGTCAGGTAAAAGCTGGGGCTGAATTCGTTGCTCCAGTAGCTGGTTGCATCCACATAAGCGCCGGATTTGTGGTAGTAGGACAGGCCCGGGGCCAGGCCGAACTGGCTGATGTTGAAGGTGCGGTTATCGGAGGTGATGTTGCTGTTGTAGCCGAGCCTTACCGCGAGCTGTGACTGGGCTTCTTCGGCGAGCAGCGAAGGGTCGGCCAGCAGCAGGCTGTCGATGAGATCAAAGATAGCCAGTGAGTCTTCCGCGGTAAACGCCTGCGTGAGGGAATCCAGGGTGGGCAAGGACCGGGTCACCGTGGTATCGGCGCGCGGATCCTGGGCGTGCGAGAGGCACGCTGACCAGAGGATCAGGATTACGGTGACCGGATGTTTCAATCGAAGGCGGGCTTCACTTTCGCTTCAACCGCTGGTTTTCACGGAACTGCTCCCGGCGTTGCTGCAGGGCGCGTCGCTGTTGAAGTTGGTTGAGGATCATCTGCCGGAAGTCCTGCTCGGCTTTGCGCAGGCTGATCATCTGCTGGGCGGAGATCACCCGGAGGATCCTGCCGCTGTAGTCCTTTTCCAGGTCAAGTTCGCGTTGTTTGATTTGCAGACCCAGGTTGATGAGCTCCTGCTGTTTGGCAGGGTCCGGGTTGTTGGGGTCCAGCTGGTGCTGGGCGCGGCGGAACTCCTGGCGCATTTCGCTTCGCTTCATGGCGAACTCGCGGTAGATGGGCCAGAATTTCTCCGCCTGGTCGGGGGTGAGCCCCAGCCGGTTGGAGATCATGGCGATACGGGCGGCTTCTACGCGCTCACGGGCTTTGGGGTCCATCTGCGGAGGAAGGTCTAGATCTTCCTGAGCCCATGCCGGCGCCGTGAGGGCCACCAGCAAGGCGGCCACCAGGAGCCATTTCAGGTTTTCTGCGAGTTTCTTCATAGCGTTAGTCCTTTCAACGTACTGAATCATCAATATCTTCAACCCATTCTTCCACGGTGGCCTCGTCGATCACGAAGTCGCCCATGGCATCCAATTCGATCGATTCTACCTCTGTTGGTTCCAGCGCGATGGCATCGAGGAGATCGTCGGTATTCACTTCGGAGTCTTCGAGGTAGGCCACCAGCTGTTCTGAATCGATGCTCGCGATCAGTTCCTCCGGGCTCAGGGCCGGCCGGCTGGTCAGAAAAAAGACCGCTGCGGCGCCCAGGACAAGCACCGGCAGGGCATAGCGCAGGGCCATTTTGCCCCAGGCGACTTCCGGCTCGGGTTGGGAAATCCGGGCCTGAATCCTGCCGGGCAGCTTTTCGAAATACCCCTCAGGGGCCTCAAAAAGCAACTTTTTCGGTATTTCGTCCAGGCGTTTCATGGGTTGTTTCTTTGACTTCCGTCCGGGTCTAAGGTTTAATCGTTCTTTAAGAAATCTTCAATTTTTTTCACGGCGTGGTGATAGCTGGCCTTGAGCGCCCCTTCCGAAGTGCCGGTCACCTCGGCCATTTGTTCGTACGACATGTCTTCATAGTACTTCAGGTTGAAGACCAGTCGCTGCTTGTCGGGCAGGGTGAGGAGGGCTTTTTGCAGCTTCTTCTGGATTTCGTCGCCCTCGGGCACCTCCTGGGCCTCAATTTTCTCCGCCATCTCGCCCTCCACATCGCCGATCGGGAGGAAGAACCGTCGCCGCTTCTTCTTGATGAAACTCAGGCACTCGTTGGTAGCGATCCGGTACAACCAGGTATAAAGCTGGGCGTCTTCCCGGAACCCGTCGATCGCCTTGTGCACCTTGATAAACACCTCCTGGGTGACATCGTCTGCGTCGTCATGGTCGATGACCATCTTCCGGGCCAGCCAATACACCTTTTGCTGGTAGGTACGTACCAGCATGTTAAACCCGTAGCTTCGCGTCTCCGGGTTTCGGATCTTGGCCAACAACTCGGCGTCTTCCAAGGGGCGTAGGTTGGTGCTTAGATGGTAAAAGTGAAGAAAAGTTTAACGCTCCGCCATCTCAAATTGGTGAGTCTTGAACGGTTTATGGGTTGAATTGCTCTATCGAATCGGCGAGGAGTTCGTAGGTTTCCTTTGAGTGGGCGGGAAAGTTGGCGAAGCGGAGCTGGCCGGCTTTGTTGATGCCATAACCTTCACCCGGCGATAGTCCTTTGGATTCCAGGTAGGTGGTAAGCGGCTGGATGACGGCCGGGCAGGAGACGGTGATAACCGTTTTGGACCGGTGATCATGCTGCTTGACGAATGGGGTCATATCGGGGCGCCGGTCGAGAACGCCATAAAGCAGGGCAGCCTTGTATTCCGTTTCTTTCCGGATGATGGTGATGCCGCGTCGCAGGAAATCGGCAACCACTTGTCCCAGGAGATAGATACCCAGGACGTTGGGCGTTTCCGGGGTCTGGTTCTTGAGGGCGAAGGTGTGCAGGGAGAGAAGACTGTGGTAGGTTCCTATGTTCTTGCCCTCCGACTGCAGGCGTTTGGCTTTCTCCACGCAACGGTCGTTGTAGATCCATACGCCCAGCCCGGCCGGCAGACCGAATCCTTTTTGCACGGAAAAAAACACGGAGTCGATGGCGGTGTAATCCAGATCGGCATACGGGAGGGAGCTTACCGCGTCAACGATCACCAGCGCTTCGGGCTGTTGGTCGCGTCCCGCACGCATCACGGAAGAAGTGAGCATGACGCCAGTGCTGGTTTCGTTATGCGTGTAGGCAATCAATTCCTGGTCGGGCGGCAAAGTGATCGTCTCAAACCCCTCGCCGTCGGATGCGGTGAGGGCCGTGGTTGTTTTACCGAGCTGGCCGCTGATCTCGAAAAAGCGCCTCGAGAAGGCCCCGTTTACCAGGTGGGCGGAGCGCTGCGCGACCAGGCTTTGAACGCTGCGTTCCCAGACTTCCGTAGCAGAGGAAGTAAAGGCAATATGGAACCCGGCCGGGAGGCCCAGGAGTTCACGCAATCCATCGGTGGCCGACTGAAAGATCTTCTCAAACGCTTTCGATCGGTGGGAAAGCGAGGGTATGCCCTCCCGAAGGGCACGACGAAGGTGATCGGGGACGGTGAAGTACAGCTCGGAAGGACCGGGGGTGAAGTTCAATTGGGCAATTTGAAAATTTGAAGATCTGAAAATGGGAATACCCGGTGTACCTGGGTTAATCTGCTACTTCAAAGTGGCATTAAGATTAATCGTGGTCTTAAGCAGTTTGGAGATGGGGCAGTTTTGTTCCGCGTCTTTGGCCAGTTCATCGAATTTCTCTTTGCTGATGTTGGGCACGGAGGCGACGAGGGTGAGGTTGGAGGCCGTAATTGTGCCTTCCTCGAGGACGATTTCGCATTCGGTATTGATTTCGGTCGCGGTGAAGCCGGCCCCTTGCAAGTTGAAGGCCAGTTTCATGGAAAAGCAACCGGCGTGTGCGGCGGCTACCAGTTCCTCTGGGTTGGTTCCTGTACCGCTTTCGAAACGGGACATGTAGCTGTACTGCGTTTTGTTAAGGATGCCGCTCTGGGTGGAGACTGTTCCCTTGCCGGTCTTGCCGGGTCCGTTCCATACAGCGGTAGCTTTGCGTCTGATAGCCATGATTATTGGTGATTAGGCTCTAAAGATACGTCATACCCTCCTCACTACCTCAACACCTTAGCACTTTAGCACCCCGACTTCGCGAGACGCTTGTCGGGGCAAGCCTCAAGACGTTGATCCTTTGGTGCGTTGACACGGTGACACATTGACCCGGTTTGGGAGTACGAAAAAAGTACCCTAAAATCAATACTTGACAACGCGGAAGTTTTCTTTACGTTTGAACTAAGAAAATCCACTCGGGTTTGGGACACGTTTGCTGAACCTAACGTTAAAACAATACCGAGCGAAAGCGACCAGGCAAAATCAGGCCGCATCTCGTCCTTCGGGACGGGACCTCGCCCAAAAAGCAGGAT
>JAEUUE010000181.1 GCA_016787605.1 Cyclobacteriaceae bacterium | reverse complement strand
TGGCGCTGGCCGTAAAGGGAAGGTACAGGGACCTGGAGGCTGAAGCGTTGAATCACATCGGAGTGACGCACGAAGCGCAAGGAAACTACAGCGAAGCCCTGGCGTACGAGCAAAAAGCACTGGCTATTCGCCGGGAACTGGGCGATGACTCAAAGACGGCGAACACACTCAATACGCTGGGTATCATCCATGATGAGAAAGGCGACTATCAGCAGGCGCTGGAATATTATTTCGATGCCCGGAAGATCTATGAGCGGCTAGGCGACGAAGGTAAAATCGCCATGGTTCTGACTAACATCGGCATTGTCTTCCGTGCCCAGAATGACTGGCCGCAGGCGGCGGAATACTATGCCCACGCCATGAGGCTCTACACGAAACTCAATAACCGCTTTGGAATGGCGGCCTGCCATTCCAACCTCGGGGCCCTTTACCTGAATATGGGAAAGTACGACAGCGCCATCCTATATTCATTGAAAGCCGCCCGGGAGTTTGAGGAACAGAAAATCTGGCAATTCCTGCCTACTTCCCTGAGCAATGCCGCTTCCGCCTACTATCGCCGCGGCGAGTGGAAGAAAGCCACCGAATACTTTGAAAAGGCGCGCGCCTACCACGCCCGCTATGAAAACAAGAAAGAGCTGTCATTTACCTTGTCGCAACTCGCACGGGCAGAAAACCAGCTGGGCGATCGCGCCAAGGCCCTGGACCACGCCGATGAATCCCTGCGGATAGCCGAGGACATCATGGCCTGGGAGCAAATCATGCAGGCCAGGGAAGCCCTGTCTGAAGTCAAGGCTGGCATGAAGGACTACCGCGCGGCGTTCCAGGAGCAGAAATTGTTCATGGCTGCCAAGGACACCTTGTTCAGGAAGGAAAAAGCAAAGCAGCTGATGGAACTTCAGACCCAATACGATACGGAGGTCAAGGACCGGCGGATATCCGACCTGGACAAAGACAACCAGCTCAAGGCCGCCACGATCGAGCGCAACTACTTCCTCATGGGTGGCCTGCTGGCCTTGCTGATGCTGGGTATAGCGCTGTTTTACGTGTGGAAAATGCGCCATGCGCGGCTCCAGGAGCAGGTGCTCAGCGAGCAGAAGATACGGCTTCGTGAGGCGCAGATCACTGCGGTGATCGAATCGCAGGAAAAGGAACGCAAGCGGTTTGCCAGCGACCTTCACGATGGCATGGGCCAGTTGATGGCTGCGCTGCAGCTGAACATCCAGTCGCTGAGGAATGCCGGGGGACAGCCAGACAAACGCGATGTCTTCTTTGAGGGTTCCGAGCAACTGATTCGTGAAATGCATGCTGAAATCCGCAACATTGCCTTCAACCTGATGCCCATGGTGCTGGTTAAGGAGGGTTTGCTGCCGGCCGTGAAGGAATTGGCGCGGAAGATCAACAAGTCCGGCAAGATCGCAGTGACGGTGTCGGCCTTTGATCTCCCGGAGCGATTTGACGAAGTGGTAGAAGTTTCCGTCTACCGGATTATCCAGGAACTTTTGTCCAACATCATCAAGCACGCCAGCGCCACGGAGGTCTCCGTGTCCTTTACCGGTTATGACGACGAAGTTATCCTTACCCTGGGTGACAACGGGATCGGGTATGACCTGGAGAAGTTCATGGTGAGCGAAGGCAACGGGTGGCGCAACATTCACTCGCGTCTCCAGCTGATCCGGGCTACCATTGAGTTTGATGTGGTGAAGGGGCGACAGAATAACACGGTGGTGATTACCCTTCCGAAAATTTCCCGGACAACGCCGGTCACGGTGGTGGAAAATACCGAGCAGTCGGTATAGTATGGCGGCGCCGCCTTCGGTTGCTTTGCAGCATCCGGATAGCTGTGAGCAAGAGACGAAAGATTTGGTTTACCGATTGGTTTGACCGTACTTTAGACGCCGTGGAAAAGCATTCGGTTTTGCTGGTCGATGACCATCGTATCCTGCTCGAGGGCGTGAAGAACCTCATCAACGGTCTTCCTGGCTTCCATGTTAAGGCGACGGCATCGGCCGGTTTCGAGGCGTTAACCTTGCTGAAGCAGCACGATTTCGATATCCTCGTGACTGACTATGAAGTGCCGGAACTCAGCGGACTGGAACTCATCAAGGCCGCCCGAGCTGCACAGCCGGAGATAAAGGCGATAGTGCTCAGCATGCATGAAGATCCATCGGTGGTCCGGGAATTGCTTCGTGTTGGCATCCATGGTTATGTGCTCAAGAAAGATACGCACTCCGCCCTGGTCGAGGCACTCACCAAGGTGATCGAGAACAAGCGCTATTTTTCAGAGGAAATCTCTGACGTGATGATTCACCTGGCGAACGAGCCCGAGGACCAGGGTGCGCTGACCGCGAGGGAAAGGGAGATCCTTCGGTTGGTGGTCAAGGAGTATAACAGCCGCCAGATCGCGGAAATCCTGTTCATCAGCGAACGAACGGTGGAGACACACCGCAAGAACATTCTGAGAAAGACCGGCTGCTCAAACCTGGTGGCGCTTATCAAGTTTGCGTACGCCAATAATCTTGTTTGAACCTGACGCCCGACCAGGAAAGTAATTCTTTGCCCTGAGGATTAGTTTTCCGACCTGGAGTTTCCCAACCGGTAAAGATCAAGCAGTTCCTGCTTCGGACCATAGATGATCTGCCGCTCAAGGGCGAAACCAAATTTCTTCAACAACGTGATCGATCTCGTGTTGTTCGCCTGGACAATGGCCGACAGGCGGGGGAGATGCCATTCGGTCCGGGCATGCTCCAGCACGGCGGCCACCGCTTCGCTGGCGTATCCTTTGCCTTCGAAGTCAGGGAGGAAGGCAAAGCCGATGTCAGGCGTATCCAGGTCGGGTCGTTTCAACAGCCCGCACATGCCGATGGGTTGGCCGTTCTCCCGTAGCGACACCCGCAGCAAGCCGAAGCCGTTTTCCCGGTAGCTTTTCATCGGCCCCTGGTCCAGGTAGGCCACGGCGTCTGTGGGAGTATGCACATGCCGGTCGCCGATGTATTTCAGCCACCCCGGGGAATTGAGCAAGGTCACAATGAACGCGGCATCCTCATGCACAAACCGGGCCAGCACAAGCCTGCTCGTAACCAGTTCTTTACGTTCACTCACCTCTCAATTTTGGCTTCTATATTCAGTATTCTGTATTCCGAATTCCGCATTCTAGATTCTAGCCTCTACTACTTCTTCTTTTCCACCTTCGTTCCCCCCGGCAATATCTGCGGCTGCTTGAAATCGTCCTTGGATACTTCCGTCTCCTTGCCCAGGTACATCCAGTTGATTGAATTGGAATACTTCTTGAACACCCGGTTCATATCGGCCACCGTCACTTTTTCCACGTCCTTCATGAACGTTTCGAAGTTCTTCCAGCTTCCAAAGATCTCATTGGCACCGATGCTCAGGCTCTGGGCCCCGTTGGTTTCGAGGCGGGAGTAGTACCCGGTAAGAAACTCTTCCTTCTTGTCCTTAAGTTCTTTTTCCTTGAACCCGTTGTTCTTCACGTCATTGATCTGATCGATCATGACCTGCAAGGACTCTTTCGGCTTGGTGGATGATGCATAGAATACCGCGTGTGGATTTTTGGAAGGGCTGGTATTGTAGTAGGCCTGCGGTGCGTAGGTGAGGCTGCGCTTGGTGCGCAATTCCACGAAGAATTTGTCCGCCATGATCGACATGGCCACCCGCATGGGCACGGCGTCGGGCTCGTTCAACGCGGGCAGCGACATGGTTCCGTAGATGTAGTTGGTTGCGATGTCTCGATTTTCGATGGAGACACCCGCCGGGATTTCCGTTTTGGATTCCGGTTTGGGTGTGGCACCGGCCGGCAGGGCGCCCAGCGCCGCAGATACCTTTGCCTGGAGGTCGGCTTCGGTGATGTTGCCCACCACGACAAGAAAAACATTGTTCTTGTTGATCACCTTGGTGTAATGCGATTTCACTTCATCGAGAGTGAGAGCCTCCAGGCTCTTGACGGTTCCGGTGGGTTCCTTGGCATAGTTCCGGCCCGCGTAGCTGAGTTCCATGGCCTTCCGGGCGACATAGCTGTCGGGGTCGGCTTCGCTCTCTTTGGCGTTGGCGACCAAACGGCCGCGGATCAGGTCAAAGCCTTTCTGGTCGAAGAGCGGTTGGTTGATCGCTTCCATAAACAGGTCCCAGGACTGGTTCCAGTAGGCGGTCACGCAACTCACGCTGACCTGGCTGTAGTCATAATCGCTGGAGTACCCGATCTCGGTTCCGATCTTTTCCTTGGCGGTGGCAAAAGACGTCATGTCATGTTTCGTCGTGCCGCCCTCGGTGGCAACGGCCAGGGCCAGCGACTCGATGCCTTCCTTTTCCTTGGTATAGTTGGCGGTACCTCCGCGGATAAACAGTCGGGCGCTGATGATTTCCTTGGTGGATGGCTTGAACAGCACCTTGATGCCGGAGATGTTCAGTTCTTTGACCTTCACTTCCTCGCCGGGGGCGAAGCTGAGCAGGGTAAAGGCGCCGATGAGCAGAAATGACAAGGTAGTTTTCATGGCAGAAGTCATTAGGTTATTTGGACAAGCTGGCTTCCAGGGCAGGTCTTCCTTCCTTGGTGGTGAGGATACCCGTGATGCTGGGCTTGTCTTTGATATAACGGTTCACGTAGTCCTTGATGTCCTGTCGTGTCACCTTCTTCAGGTTGTCGACATAGTTGGTGTAGTAATCAATGGAAGCCGATGCCCACCAGAAGGTGACGGAATGGACGAAGGTGGAAGTCTTCTCACGACCGCGGGCATCTTCGATGGCGAGCTGCACTTTCGCGGTTTCCAGTTGTTCGTCGGTGAAGTAGTCGTCCTGTCCCCACTGCGCTATCTGCTTGTCAAATTCGGCCATGGCCTCTTTGACCTTGGCCGGATTGGGCACCATAAAGGCCCCGATGGGACCGACATACTTGCAGGTCTGGTAATTAACCTGGCCGAAGAAGGCAAGTCCGGATTCGACCAGCGCCTGCTGGAACTTGGACGACTTCTGGCCCAGGATAAAGCTGAACACGTCGGCCGCATAGGTAGCCTTCAGGTCGTTGCGGGTGTCGGGCCCGTGCCAGCTGCGGTAAACGATGACGTTGCGCGCGTTGGGGTTTTCAGTGTAGATCGTTTCGCTCTTGGTGAGTGGCTGGAACTCGGGTATCGGGTACTGCTGAAAAGGATCAAAGCCGGAACTCGGCCAGCTTTCGTAGATCGAAGCGGCCAGTCGGAAGGCTTCGTTGTGATCAGCGTCTCCGGCGATTACCAGGATGCTGTTGTTGGGATGGTAATATTTTCCCTGGATCACTTTCATCTTGGCGGTGGTGGCAGTCAGGATGACATCGTGGTTGCCGATGACGTTCTTGCGGCTGTAGAGGTCTCCCCAGAGTTTCTTGTTGACGTCATTGATCAGCCAGAAGGTCGGCTGCGATTCCGCGCGCTGGAACTCGCCGTCAACGACAGGGTTTTCGTTCTTCATTTCCTTCTCATCGAAAAGGGGGTAGCGGATGGCGGAGTTCATGAACTCCAGGCCCTCCTTGAGGAACTTCTTGTTCAGCGTGAAATAGTAGTTTACCCGCTCGTTGGACGTGGTGCCGTTCCACTGCATCCCCAGTTCGTTGGTGCGGTCGAGGAAGGCTTCCTGGTTGGGGATGTCCTTGTTGGCCTTGAAGAACATATGCTCGTAGAGGTGCGACAAGCCATTATATTCGGGGGGTTCCGTGTAGGACCCGTTCTTTACGCAGATTTCTACCGTGATCAGGGGAACGGTCTTGTCTTCAATGACCAATACTTCCAATCCATTGCTTAGTTTGGTAAGGAAGAAATTGGGGGGAAGGGATTGGGCTTCGGTGCCGAAAAGGGTCCCGGTGATCAGCAGGACTGCAAGCAGTGATCTTTTCATAGGATTTGCCATTTTTGGGGAACTTGAATCTAGGAGATTACGACGGATTGTCAAAAGCGTTGCGTTAAAACGGGTAAATCACAATTTTCCATGGAAATTCTCATTCACATCCTGGGCTGGAGCGGATCGGTCATGGTCATCGCGGCCTACGGGCTGAACAGCTACCAGAAACTGGCGTCCGATTCGATGGCCTTTCTTTTTCTCAACCTGGTAGGGGGAATCCTGCTGATCATTTACTCGGCCTACTTCTCTGCTTTCGCCAATACGTTCATCAATGTGGTATGGGTGATCATTGCGGTGCCAGCTATTGTTAAGAAAGTACGCAAGCCAGTAGCTAGTGACCGGTAATCGGTAATCAGCGGAGCACCTAATATCCAATACCCATGACTAAAGGACGTGTGAAGCGATGGGTCTGGTACCTGGTGTTGGGTTTGGGCATCGTGACAGGATGTGTTGCCTATCCGTATCTTCGCTACTTCTTTTTTGCATCCGACATGTCATCCAGTAAATCCAGTATTCAAGTCATGGGTCACCGCGGGGCCTCGGCCCTGGCCCCGGAGAATACACTGGCTGCCTTCCGCGCCGCGATGCCTCATGCGGAAGTTCTTGAACTGGACGTCCACCTCACCCGCGACGACTCGGTGGTGGTGATGCACGATCCCACCGTCGACCGGACCACCGATGGCAAGGGCGCCATAGCCGAGCTTGCTTATGCTGACCTCGCTGCACTCGATGCAGGGTCCTGGTTGGGCGAGGCCTTCAAGGGCGAACGGGTTCCTACGCTGGCTCAGGTGCTCGACCTGGTCAACGGCCAGCGGACCGTACTTATTGAATTGAAATGGCCGCGCAACGGAATCTATCACAACCTAGTGCCGCGGGTGGTGGAGTTGATCCGGGCAAGAAAGGCGGAGACGTGGGTGATCGTACAGTCCTTTGAGTACAAATACCTCGATGAGCTGCGACGACTGGCCCCGGATATCACTGCCTACCAGCTGCTCTATGGCTACCTTGCATTTCCACCGGTGTACCGGGACCGCAGTTTTCACCTGGGAACGTTCCCGATCGTGGAAGGAGTGAAGGGGTTGGCGATCTATTACAAGTTCCTTTCACCGTCATTGGTGGAGAAGATTCACGGCCAAGGATTGAAGATCATTGCCTGGACGGTTAACGATCCTTTCGACATCCGGCGCGTGGCCAACCTGGGCGTGGACGGCATTATTTCCGATAACCCAGGCGCCGTAAAGGGAGAACTAGGGTTATAGTTCCGAGTACAAAGTCCCGAGTGCCGAGCATCGAGAACCGATTACCGATCACAGGGTTTCCTTCAGCCACTTGAAAAACTCCCGTTGCCACACCAGGGCATTTTGTGCGGTGAGGACCCAGTGGTTTTCGTTAGGCAGGTAGACCAGCCGGCTCTTGATACCGCGGAGCTGGGCGGCCTGGAAGGCTTCAAAGCCCTGGGTGTCGGGCACCCGGTAGTCGCGGCCGCCATGGAAGATGAGGATAGGCGTGTTCCACTTCTCCACGAAGTTGCTCGGGTCAAACTGCGTATACGACTTTTGAGCGGCGGCATTGTTTTTGTCCCAATACGGTCCGCCGTATTCCCACTCGGAGAAGAACACCTCTTCGGTGGAGCCATACATGCTCTTGAAGTTGAAGATGCCGTCGTGGGCGATGAAGGTCTTGAACCGGTTGTTGTGATTACCGGCGAGGTAGAACACGGAATATCCCCCGTAGCTTGCGCCCACCGCGCCGAGTCGAGCTTTGTCGACAAACGGCTCTTTCGATACCGCATCGATGGCTGAAAGGTAATCGTCCATCACCTGGCCCCCGTGGTCCTTGCTGATCTGTTCATTCCAGGCCACGCCATGACCGGGCATGCCCCTGCGGTTGGGGGCGACCACGATGTAGCCGTTGGCGGCAATCAGCTGGAGGTTCCATCGGAAAGAATAGAACTGCGTGAGCGCCGATTGCGGGCCGCCCTGGCAGTAGAGAAGGGTGGGATACTTCTTCGTGGCATCAAAGCCGGGAGGGTAAACCACGTACACGAGCATTTGCTTGCCGTCGGTCGTGGGCACCATGCGTTTTTCCACCTTGCTCATGGCAGTCGATGCGTAGGCCGCATCATTGACGTGCGTCAGCTGAGTCAGCTGCCCGTTGGTGAGGTTGACCGTGTACACTTCGGCCGCATGGTTCATGTCGGTGCGGGTTACCACCAGGGTGTTGCCCGACTGCCCGACGATCGCGGTGATATCAAATTCTCCACGGGTGAGTTGCTTTACGGTCGGTTTCTTGTTGGCGGCAGGAGTCTCCACCTCAAATAACTGAAGCGTGCCGTCGACGGCGCCGGTGAAGTAGAGCTTCTTCCCATCGGCACTCCACACGTAGTGTTGTACCGACTCGTCCCACGCCTGGGTGAGATTGGTGGTGACGCCGTTGATGCGGACCATGAGGTCATTCTTGTCCGATTCATAGCCGTCGCGCTTCATGCTCAGCCACGCCAGTGCGCCGGTGGAAGAGAACAAGGGGTTGGTATCGTATCCTTTGTTGCTTTCGGTCAGGTTAACGGTAGTTCCGGTGGTGAGGTCATATTCGTAGAGGTCGGTATTCGTGCTCACCGCATACGCCGTTCCTGCTTTCTTCTTCGTCACATAAATGACCTTCTTGCTGTCCGGGCTCCACACGTAATCTTCATCGCCGCCATAAGGCTTTTGCGGGCAGTCATGCGGCTCCCCGGGCATGATATCTTTTCCCTCGCCGGGTTTACCGTCGGCCATGGGATGTACAAAGACATGGCTGAAGGCGCCGTCCTCCCAGGTGTCCCAGTGGCGGTAGTTCAGCCCGTCGTAAATCTGCACGCTGGATTTGTCGAGTTCGGGGTAGAAATCGCTGCCGAAGACCTTGTTGACCTTTACATCCTTGGAGGACAGTGCGTACTTCCCGTCGGGAGAAATGTTCTTGTCGGCCAGGAGCCCGTCGGTGCTCGTCATCTCCGTGGCGGTGCCGCCCTGCAGGGGGATGCTGAACATCTTGCGGGAACTCCGGTTCTGGGAGGCGTCGGGAGTGCTGACGGCGTAGATTACATTCTTGCCATCCTTGGTAACGCCCAGGGCAGAGACGCGCCCGAGTTGCCAGAGGCGCTCGGGAGTCATCGGGGATTGGCCCAGGGCGCTGAGGGTACCGGTACCGATAAGCAGGAGGGTGAGGAGAGAGTTTTTCATGACGATGGGTGGATGAAGTTAGTAGGTAACCGCTGAGGCGGAGAGGCGCAGGGAAATGGTTAAGCGTTCATGGTATCACCCAGCATCTTGCCCATTCCGAGCGCCACAAAGAGCAGGATAAACAAGAGGTACATGGCTATTCCCACGATGGTCAGGATGCCCACGAACTTGTAGTGGGACTTCAGGTATTGGATGGAACTGGACAACCGGCTGCTGTCGCGTTGCTGGATTCCGCTACGGGCCAGGTTGGCAAATTTGAACAGGTAGTAGATGGGGAAGAAGTAGACTACCGCGATGAGCAAATAGAAAACGGTAAACAGCTCGGCAGGAAACGGGAGCGCCTCACTGTTCGGCAGGTTGGAGAAAATGGCCCCCATGAAAATGCCGGCAATAAGGAGAAAGCCCATCATGATAAATCCCAGGATCGCCAGGAAGGTAGCCCAGCCGCCGGCTTCATAGAGGCTTCGCAAGGCCTCCCGGTTCAGCTCCATTTTGACATCCGGCGCGGGGCCGGGGGTTGAATTGTCCGTTGAATCCATAAATCCGTTCGTTAGGTTTTCAGACATCAAATTAGCCTTTTGTCCGAAATGTTACTTCATGTTTTTGGTGGTCTTCCTGCCGATTGTTTCATTATCCTCTGACCAAAATCATGACCTGAGGTACGAATCCTGGGTACTTTCAGCCTGTCTATTGCAACCTGTCGACCATGTCATTCCGGTGCTATCCCCAACTGCAACGTGTCCTGGTGACACTCCTCCTGTCAACTGTTCTCTTCGGCTCCTGCGCCCCGCGACGCGAAAAGCCGCAACCCATTGAGGTGCCGAAGGAAAAAACTGACACGCTTCGGACGGAAATCAACAAGATGTTTCCGGGAGCCGTACCCTTCAATGAGTACACGGATTCCCTGCTCTTCTTCCTTTATGCCGTTCACCGGATCAAGCCGGAGATGATCCTGCTGGGACAATCCACCTGCGTGGACGATGTAATGAACACCAAGAGTCCCTTCAACGGGCGCATGATCAAAGGCCCTTTCAACTTCGGTGGACTGGGTGGGCTGCCCTTTACCGGGCTGACCGGACTGAGTGCGTACGCCCACCACGTTCCCGACAGCGGGACCGCCCTGCTTCTGGTAGGTCCTCACATCGGCTACTCGATGGAAGGCGGCTGGGGAATGCTCAAACGGGAAGGGCAGGCCCATTCAAGTACCTGTTGCGGAGCCCTCGTTGCCGCGTTGACCAAATTGCAGAAGAACAGCATTTACCGGCAGGCTCCGAGCGAGCCCGACTACCAGGAACAGACCCTGGAGCAATTGGCTCTTCGTCATAAAGGCCAGATTCTCAAGTCGGAAGTTCCACTGGTGACGTTTACAAAAATTGTCAACCGCCAGGTGGAAAAGGCGATGAGCAGCCTGCCTGAGGAGGAGGCCCGGTTCCGGTATGTTATCACCATCATTGCGGTAATCATCAATACCGACGTCGGCTACCCGGATTACATCTGGGTGGAACGAATGTCCATCTACGACCTGGAGACGGAGGAATACCTCCGGAATATGGAGAAGTAGGTCCCTTCCCGACACATCCGGCCGCCTGACATCTTCCGCGGGAAGCCTGACGGTTTCCAGGATAATTTTTCAAACTACCGTGGTGGCCGCAGCGTTATTAGCATTATTTTACTTTCTTGTAGGTCCGGTAAAATGAGCACGCCAACGCTGTCAGGTTTCTTGCGCAAAGCCTCCTTCTGGACCCACCATGCCGGGGTCCGTTGGACCCTGTTCCTGTCACTGGCCGCCTTCTGGTTCCTCATGTCGTGGCTTCGCAATGAGTATGGCCAGGAGGACTCGACCCTGTGGCTGGTGATCCGCCTTTTTGCCCTGCTGGTACAATGGATGCTGATCGGCCTGGTGGTATTCAGCACGGCCTCGGCCTTGGCGGTATGGCTGCATTTCCGGTACCTGCTCAAAAGAAAGGCCGCTTCCTTTGATGTTCACTTTGGCGACGGTCAGAAGGCCGAAGCCGGATGGGTACCCATTGTCATCTCGCTTCAAGGGCAGATCTTCCGACCTCTGCTGGGCACGGTCCAGGCCCAATTGGTGTTTGCCGACAAGCAGCTTTCGCTTCCGGTTGTGTTGGACCAAAATCAAACCCGTTCTCGCCAATTATGGCGCTCGGGGATACGAGGCCGGGGGAGAACCTGGCTGCACGACCGCGGTATCCATGACGTAGAGCATGTGCTCATCACGTTTGTCGACATGCTGTCGCTGGTCTCCCTTCCTGTGACCATCGACGCGGTGCAGCAGGTATATACATTGCCCAGGGCGCAGGCTCCGCAGCGGGTGGTAGCCCAGCCGCATTCCACCGAGGAGCAAAAGCATCGCATCGATGTCCCCAAGCGCGTCGAAGGCGAGTACGTCAATTACAAGGAGTTCGAAACCGGCGACAATATCCAGCGGATCGTGTGGAAGATCTATGCCAAGAGCGGTCAGCTGGTGGTGCGGATCCCGGAGATCAAAGACCCGTATGCCTCACACCTGTATTTCTATGTGAGCTATTACAACGGGCTCAAGCGGGAGGAGGGAGCGTTTGAAAAGGAAATGCTCAATGTCTACAAGGATTATGTGCGCAGCCTTTTCGAAGCACTTTCCCGAAACGGGTATGAGGTCCGGATTCCGGCCGACCAGGAGGTGCCGCACCTGGCCGGGGTGGGGGAAAAGAAACGCGAACTCTTCCAGATCACCGCGGCCGACTGGCAGCAGTCGAACACGCCCGCTGCTTTCGTGAGCCCGGGCAAGGCCGCTTTTGTCTGCCTCCCTTCCCTTGTCCCTGCTTCCGAAGTGGCTGCGCTGATGAAGCGGCTCCCGGAGGCGGTACCTATGGTCGTGGTCAAGCTCTCGGAAGCCATCCCGTCGCCCTTCCGCTTTACCGTAAAAGACATTTTCTTTGCCCCGGAGCCTCAGCCGGCCGACAAGCTGAGTAAACCGTGGCTGGTGAGCGGACTGAGGCGTGACCTGTTGCGCAATGAAAAGGAACTGGAGTCGTTACTTCGTCAGCGCCCGCAAGCGTGGATGACGAAGACCATATCGTTTGAACAAGCTTAGCATGGAGAGGAAGGAAAAGTTCGAACAATTGGTGGTGCGGTGGATACTGGTCGTGCTTCCAACGCTCCTCATCGGCGTTTACACCATTCGGGCGCTGAACTTTTCGTACACGGCGCTCACCACCTCGCTGATCAGCCAGTCCCTGTGGTTTTCGCTGGGGCTTTTCGTGGCCTATACTCTTTATTATTATCGGGCGCGGTGGATCGTAACCCTGGTTTTGCTCTGGGTCGCTTACGCCCTGGGCGAGCGCATCATCAGCCGGCTTCCGGGAGAGTTTGATGTGTTCTATACGACGGCTCGTTTTCAGCTGTATTCCACCTTGTTTTTGTTTGGTTGGGGTTTCGGCCTGCTGCTGGCGAAGATTCGCTGGTCGTATATCCTGATTTTCGGCGTGTTGGTGGTGGCAACGCTGGTGATTGCTGCCGATACCATAGACCTGAGCATCGAATACCTCCTTGTTAACCTTTTCCCTGTACTCATCTATGGCTTGTACATGTATTTTCTGTCGCCCCTGCTGCGCGACCGGATAGAAATTTCCTGGAAGCAGTCGGGACGCCTGGTACTTCGCCTGGCAGGATTCCTCCTGGTTATCCTGCTCGCCTTCGTCATTACCGACCGGCTGTTGCGCGGTACCGTCAAGGCCGTTGAGAAAGAGCTGGCCGCAAGAGGAGCGAAAGGTGACAAGGAAGGCAAAGGGGGTGAGGGACAAGACAAGAAAGACGACTATGACGACCGCTACGGTCTGATGGATCACGACGACGATGGTTTCCGCCTCAAGGACACCATGAAGGTCAATACCCGCATGAGCCAGTCGGACCGGCTCATGTTCTGCGCCAAGCTGGACAACTACTTTGACAACGGCGATCCCCAGCCCCTGTATTTTGTCTACCATTACCTCACGCGGTACGATCCTGTGAAAGAGAGTTTCACCCGCGATGTGAACGTCCCCTCGTCGGATGAGTTTGAGGTAGACCCGGCGGAGTTGCCGATGTACTACTCGTATATGGACACGTCCATTATCCGAAAAGCTAAAGGACCCCGTCTAAGGAAGATCGTCAACGCACAGGTCTACCTTTCCGCCGACGCCTGGAAGCATGCCGTATTGGGCCCTGCCAACGTGTTCTCTATTCAGACCATACCGGTGGAGAAGGACTTCCAGAAACAGTTTCTCTCCGCGTACCGCACGCAGTCCTATGTCTCCGAACTGAACAACGCCTACTTCGTGTACAACGTCTCGGCCAGCCCCATGCTGGAGGGTTTCCAGGAACAGCGGCACGAAGAGCTAAGGGAAGTCATCGACTACCGGGGTGTGGATCCTGCCTTCTATGAATACTATACCCGCCAGCCGACCGGGGGCATCTATGATTCCATCAGCAAACTAGCCCACAGCCTTGCACCAAAACATGTGAAACCGATAGATAAAGTATTGGCTGTCAGGGACTTTTTCCTGAGGAGAAACGAGAACGGGAAGAGGATTTTCCGCTACACGCTCAAGCCTGGGCGGATGGATGACCCGAACATCCCCAGCTCGAAAATGCTGTACGACTTCCTGTTTAAGACCCATGCCGGGTACTGCACGTATTATGCGGGGGCCTCTTTGTTTATGCTTCGTGCCCTGGGGATCCCGGCCCGGTTTACCACCGGTTTTGCAACCGTCAACCGGAGCGACAAGAACAAGGGCTGGTACTGGTTCTACGCCAGCCAGGCCCACGCCTGGACGCAGGTTTACTTTCCCGAATATGGCTGGCTGGACTTCGACATGACGATCGGAAACGAGGACCAGCAGTCGGCGCCCAAGCCTGACGGCACGCCTCCGTTGCCGCCGCCCGATCCCTGGCTGGTACTCGACGCCAAGGCCGAGTCGCTTGACCTGCCGGCCAAGCGGATAACGGTGAGTTTTCAGTCACTGCTGTACCTCGAGAAACCCTACCTGCTGAAGAACCCATTGACCCGTCCCATCGACGTATCCATGTGCCGCGTGCTGCTGAACAAGAAGGACACCACGTTGGCCGTGCTCCAGCCGGGCGACTCCATCATCGTGGTATCCTACAAGGATGAGGCACGGGAGATCCCGGTGTTACGAAAGGGGGCACCCATTGATCCGCAGGTGGCCGCTTTCCCCAGCCCGATCATTGCGGACGAAATTCATATCCGCCGGCCTGAAGAAAAGAAGAAGGAGCCTGAAAAGGAAGGCAACTCCCTGCTCGACGAAGAAAAGAAAAAGAAGATCACCTTCGAGGAAATCGCCTGGATGGTAGCCAAGGGACTGGCGGGTATAGCGGTGCTGTTACTCCTGGCGCCGCTCCTTTACCTGGTCTACCGGATCATCCGCCAGGCTTTGGCGCGCGGAACCTCACGGGCTGACGAGGTATATCGATCCGCTCTTTACCGCTTGCACATGGCGGGTCTTGAGCGCGAATCAGAAACACCGCTTGAATATGCCCGTCGCATGGTGGATCCCCAGCTCCAGGCAGGCTTTGAGTCATTCATGTTGACCTACCTCCGGCTTAAGTACTCCGGTCAGCCCATGAGGCCGGAAGACCGGGAGATCGTGGACAGGTTGGCCAACACACTTGGATCTTCCATCCGGAGAAAGACGGGAATAGCGGGTGGAATCCTCAACTATTTCAATTTGTTGCGCGCCTTGCGCTATTTCCAGCAACCCATTTCATCCCCTGAACCAGAAACACACGCCTTATGACCGCTGCATCCAAATTACTGGCCCTCACGTCTAATATTGAACGCATCATCCGGGGCAAACCCCAGGAGATCAAGTACGTCATCACCGCCCTGATCGCGCGCGGCCATATCCTGCTCGAGGACAATCCCGGAGCCGGCAAGACCGTGCTGGCCAAGACGCTGGCCCAGTCCATTTCGGAAGCTGCGACGGACTTCCATGCTCCCTCCGGCGGGGTCTCCTTCAAGCGGGTGCAGTTCACACCCGACCTCCTGCCGATGGACCTGATTGGCTCCTATATCTTCGACGAGTCGAAGAAAGACTTCGTCTTCAAGCGCGGGCCGTTGTTTACCCATGTCTTGCTCGCCGACGAAATCAACCGGGCTTCGCCGAAAGTCCAGAGTGCCCTGCTGGAGTGCATGGCCGAAAACCAGATCTCTTCAGGCGATACCACTTTTGAACTGGACCCTTTCTTTTTCACCATCGCCACGCAGAACCCCATCGAGATGGAAGGAACGTACCCGTTGCCTGCGGCTCAGCTCGACCGTTTCTTCATGAAGATCTCCATGGGCTATGTGACGGAAGAAGTGGAGTTTGATATCTACACCAACTACCTGGAAATCGGGGACTCCAAACATACCGTGAAGCAAGTGCTGGCCTACCAGGATATCATCAACCTGCAGAAGGAAGCCGAGAAAGTGCATATTCACCAGGAGCTGGTCCGCGGCATCGTCAGGCTTGTGCAGTCCACGCGCCACCACCCGGAGATCGCGCTGGGCTGTTCGACCCGCGGCGGCATCACGTTTATCAAGTGTTTGAAAGCCTGGGCACTGGTCAACCAGCGCGATTTCGTCATTGAGGATGACATCAAGGCGCTGGCTCAGCCGGTGCTGCATCACCGACTGATCTTCCGTAACCGGGAGGCCGCCCAGACGGTGCTGGGGAAACTCACCGATGCGGAAGTCAACCGGCTCGCGAAGATGGGTATCAACAACAAAGCCTGAGGCAGGCCCATGAGGTCGCTGTTCACCATAGGATGTTTGCTGTTCGTTGTCTCCGCGATGGGGCAGCGAAACAGTGTGCGCGACCAAATCGACCGGGAGCGGAACGAAGGGGCCACGTCCTTCTTCGACGAAAAGATGCTGCAGAAGGCGAGGAGCTTCATCCGGCGCGACAGTACCTACCACGTCGGGTACATGCTGGAGGGAGGCTTCCTGTTCTTCCGGGCCAACGACGAACTGGGATTTCGAAAGGCCATCGTGCCGTTGGTGAAGGCCCTCAACCGAATCGAAAAGGATTTCGACCGGCAGCTCCGCACGAGGACCAACAACTACGCCGTTTACAGTGCCAATTACCGGTATCATTTTGATTATGGGCTGATTACCTATTTCCTCAACCGCTGCTACCAGAATGTGGAGATGCAGGAAGAAGCCATGGAGGTGGCGAGGCATGTGCGCGACCGGAACTTGCAGGTGGAGACCAGCCTGGACGCGTACAACACCATGGCCTGGATGTTTCATCGCAACCGCATGTATACGTCGAAGCGGTTTCCATTCCTGAAGAACTCAGTGAAGGAGAATGTCGCGGCCGCCAACAAGTGCCTGGATTCTGCGATTCTCAAGATTCGCAAGGACTTTGCGGTCAACAACGGGCTTTATGACCCGAATTTCCTGAACCGGCAGTACCTGAGCACCTATCATTACAAGGCGATGATCCATGATTACCTGCTGGACATCGACTCGGCTAATCTCTATTATGACTTGCTGATTCAGAATGGTGCCTACTCCAGCAATAACTACGCGGAATTCAAACTGGCCATGGGCGAATTCGAGGAGGCCGAGCTGTTCTTCCAGGAAGCGGAAGACCGGGAGCAGAGCCCTGAGAAAACCACCAAGGAGTACTATTACATGAGGGGGACGCTGGCCCTATATCACGGTGAGCCGGCACGGGCCGACTCCCTGCTTACCGATGTGCTCGTGAAGCAGGGGAGCACGCCGGGTTATGGATGGCACAACATTGGACTCGCGCGCGCCAAGCATTACTCCGGGCTTACAGCTGAAAGCCAGGATCGAACCAACAAGGCCGCCCGGTTCCAGGAGCTTCACATTGGAACCACCTGGGGCCAGGAGCAATACAATTTGGCAGTGGCGTCTCTGAATTATGTGAACCAACTGCAGTTCAAGAAGGAATACTGGTTCGAGCACCAGGAGTGGTATTTCTGGCTCAACCCGGTCAACTGGTACCGATGGGTGAAGTACACCCTGGAGATCCGGCATCACAAGATGGTGCTGGCTTCACTGGTGGCGGCCAACCCGGAGCGCGAGCAAGTGATCTATTCCGTCTTCTCGCCCGAGAACCTGATCACATTTGACGAGGTCTGGGCCGTGATTGACGGTTTCGGAAACGAGTACTTTATTGATGTCTACGAAAAACTGCTTCGTACCGACAAACGCCCCCGGCTGAAGAAGTACTTCCGGTATTTCCTGGGCAAGCTTTACCTGGCGGAAGGAAAGGAAAAGGAGGCCATTGAATGGTTCAACCAGGTATTGCGTGACCCGGACCGTGAAGATCCTTACCAAACGCTGCTCCTTGCCCGAACCTATGAGGCGCTGGCCGAGGCAACCGGGGGGAGTGAAGGGGAGCGGTATGTCAGGCAGATGTATTTTTTGTATCCCCAGTTGGTTCCGTTTTCCGAACACACCATGTCGTTTTCCGTGAAAATAACGGGCGACGAAGGTGTGGCCGGTGAAGTGCTTGCCGACCTTGAGGATTGCCGTTTGCGACTGAATGGAAATCCAGGTGCCCCGTCGGTTTCACTGGCCTTTGCGAGGAAGGGAAGTGCCATCTCCATTGACTACCGGGTGGAAACCGACATGAGGGTCTTGCAGTCGGGCACGCTGCTGGTGGAAGAAGAAGAATCTCCTAATGCCGGTCGACTACTCGCGTACAGGTTATTCGGCATTCATAAGACGACTATCGGAGAGAAGCTTCCGGCGACCCGCCCGGAATCGGAAAAGCCTGGAGAAACGGCTTCCTCTCCGCCTACTCAAGCCATTTGATTTTGGTATCACGCTCTCCAGGAGGGCAAGACTGATCAAGCGCCAATTTCTGCCGGATCAGCAGGTGACCTGCGGGAAGCCCGCGGTTAAGTTTTATCTTGGCGCCATGACACAGATAGCGCCGGGCACCCTTCAATTTCTCAAGAAGCTGAGCAAGAACAACGACCGCGACTGGTTCCAGGGGCACAAGGAAGAGTACCTGCTGGCGTTGGCCAATGCTGAGGGCTTCTTTGATTCGCTCATTCGGGTCATGAACACCCACGACGACATCGAAACGCCGTCCGGGAAAAAGGCACTCTACCGGATTTACAACGACGTTCGGTTTTCCGACGACAAGACCCCTTACAACCCGCGGTTTGCCGGACACCTAAAAAGGCGCAAGCCTCAATTGCGCGGTGGTTACTACTTGTGGATCAAACCAGGTGATTCCAAACTGGGTTGCGGATTCGCCTATCCCGATCCGGCCGACCTGAAACGCATCCGTGTGGATATTCTGCACAACTATAAGGAATGGAGGCGACTGCTGAATGCCAAGCCGGTGCGTTCCTATTTCGGCTCGATGGAAGGGGACCAGGTAAAGACAGCTCCCCAGGGTTTCCCCAAAGACCACCCGGCGATCGACCTGCTCCGCTACAAGCAGTTTTGGTTTGAACACCCCTTTTCCGATAAGGAAGTGACAAGCGCCGGTTTTCTGAAGGAGGTGAATAAGGTATTCAGAAGCATTCGCCCCCTTTTTGATTACATGAGTGAGGTGCTCACCACAGACGAGAACGGGGAGTCGGTGCTTCACGGCAGGTCCAAAATCCCCCGGTAGCGTGGTCCCGGAGCTGACTCCATTTTAGGGGCGTTGCCAGGTTTCCAAAACCGTTTCGGTTTTATTACTTTAAGTTCCAAAATACATCTCCGTTATGAGGCTTGTTCTGTTCTGGCTGTTTATCGCGATCGCTACAATAGGTTTGGCACAGAAAAGAATGCCATTAATCAACTCGGGAGAGGTATTGAACCAGGGCCAGGTTTACTACGATTCCGGGAAGTATGACGCCGCCATAACGTTGTATCTCACCGTACCGGAACAGGATACCAATGCGGTGGCGGTGCTGAAGGCCCTGGCCTTTGCCTACCTGGCTAAAGATGACTTTGACAAATGCCTTGAGACCTCATCAAAAGGCCTGCAACGTCCATCGGAATATCGTCCAGACTTCCTGAGGGCTCGTGCCGCCTCCACTTCGCTGAAGGGTGATTACGAAGGAGCCCTCAAGCTATATGCAGAAGCCATCAATGAATTTCCAGCGGACGTAGATATCCGCTACAGCAGGGCTCTTGCCTATTATAACCATAAAGAATACGAAAAGGCAACGGCAGAGTTTTTCAGCATTCTCACTATCAACCCTTTCGTCAGAGGATGTCATCTTCACCTGGGGTTGATGGCGATTCGACAAGGGCGAAAGGTGCACGGCATGTTTGCCCTGGGTATGTATATGGCCCTGGCCCCGTCCGATAACAGTCGCCTTCAATTGCTGAACAACTTCGTCGATAATGCGGTGACCGATGAGGGAGTGGAACCCCCGCTTGGCCCCAACGCTTCCGATAAACTGGATCAGATTATCAGGGCCAAAGTGGCTATGGAAGACGGCTTCCAGTCCAGCATTCCCGCCAAGGCTCCAGTAATCCGTCAGTATGAACTGCTCTTCAGCCAATTGGGAATGATCCAGCCTCTTCCGGGCAACCTGTGGGTACAGCACTATCTCCCGGTTTACAAAGCGTTGAAAGAGAAGCAGCAAGCGGAGGCGTTCATTTACCACTTGCTTACTTCTGCGCCGATCGAGATCGCCACCAAATGGCGTGATAAGAATAAGGACAAGATGAGTTCCTTCTACGAGGTGACGAACACGGTGATGAAGATGGCCAGGGATTCGGTGAAGATGGCGGAATTTTCCAGGCCAATCAAAGCCTGGTACCGGGACGACAACAGCCTGGAAGCTCTCGGAAACAAGGGTAGCGGTGACCAACGCGCAGGCAAGTGGGTACTGTACTATGACAACGGCGCGAGAATGGCCGCCGGCGAATACGATGAGGCCGGGGCCAAGCGTGGAACCTGGACGTACCACCGCAAAGACGGCACCTTGAAGGGCGTGGAGAATTACACAACAAACGAGGTGACCAATTATCACCCCGATGGCTCCCGATCGGAGCACTTCTTCCTCAAGGACGATAAGATTCATGGTGACGTGGAAACCTACTACCCGGGAGGAAACCTGCACGAGAAACTGAACTTTAACGCCGGCACCCGGGAGGGAAAATTCGAGGCCTTCTTCCCGGACGGTACACTCCAGCGAACCTTTACGTACCGGAACGGTGAACTGGAAGGAGAGTTCCGGAGCTACCACGCCAACGGTAAGCTGGCCAGCCTGGAGCACTACAAGGCAGGACTCGCGGAAGGACCGCTTTCTACCTATTATGCGACCGGAAGGCTGGAGTCGGAGGGATCCTATCGCGGCGACAAAATCTTCGGCGATTGGAAGTATTACCATCCTAACGGTAAACTGTCCAGGACGGGCAAATACAACGAGCAGGGAATCGGCATCGGCGAGTGGGTTTTCTACAACTCCGATGGCACCCTCATGGAACGCCGGTCGCTGGATAAGGATGGAGAACTTCATGGTGAGGATTACTATTTCCACCATGGTAAACCATTCTATACGGTCACCTATCGAAAAGGGATGAAAGTCAAGGTCGTTAACTTCAAGGAGGATGGTTCCCTGCTGAATTCGTTTGGCAATGGCGACGGAAATTTTGCCTGCACCTTTTACTACCCGACCGGGGAGAGGATGGCCGAAGGGAAGTATGTGAAGGGGAAGAAGGAAGGCATCTGGAAGTACTACTCCCGGTATGGAACGCTCATCAGTCAATCCGACCAACGTAACGACATGGCCCAGGGCAAGCTGACCCGGTATTTTCCCAGCGGTGCAGTCAGGGAAGAAACGGAGTATGTGGACGACGAGGTCAACGGCTACGTAATTACCTATTACGCCAACGGGAAAGTGGAACAGGAGGGATGGATGACCGGGGGGCAGCGCCAGCAACGATGGGTTACCTATTCGAAGGAAGGGATGATCACCAGCGATTACTACTTCCTCAACGGAAAGGAGCGTGGTTTGGGCCTCGATTATGCCCTTGACGGGAAGCCGTTGTTCTCCGCCTTCTATGAAGAGGGGCGGCTCGGCTCATTCCGGCATTTCGGTGAACGCGGTGAAATCCCGCTGCACGCTGCTCAGGCGCAGGGAAAGACCGTTTATGAGGATCGGTATGCATCCGGGCAGGTCCGTGAACGATTCTCGGTGGCCGCCGGGAAATATTATGGTGAGGTCTTTCATGGCTTCCCGGATGGATCAACCAGTTCCATCATCTCCTTCCGCAACGGATTACGCGATGGTCATTTTGAAATCTACCACCCGGATGGCTCATTGAGCCTGCGCGGAAATTACGTGAACGGCTATCGCTCCGGGAAGTGGGTGCATTACCACGAAAATGGAAAGCTCTACAGCGAAGGCTCTTACGTGGACAATGACCGCGACAGCTTGTGGCTTTTTTACTATGACAATGGAAAACTTTCCTCTACAGGGTCCTTTCAGCTGGACAAACGTCACGGCACCTTCCGATACTATTCTCCCGGAGGCGTGCCCCTCCTGGAGAAGTTATTTGATGAAGGTGACTTGACTCATTACCGCCCGGTAGCGGCAGACGGTTCCACCGGCCCCTGGATCCGCTTCTCCGGTACGGGAACTATCGAAGTCAACTATCCTGACGGCAGCCCCGCCTGGAAGGAAGGATACGCCAGTGGTGAGCGACACGGCCCGCATGTGATCTATTACCCCGGCGGCAAAGTGTTTAGCCAGGTCAACTACGATTATGGAGACTATGAAGGCGTAACCTTAACCTATTACCCCAATGGCCAGGTCAGTGAACGGGCCATGCTTCGCAACGATGAACGAGAAGGGTTAACAGAACGTTTCCGGGAAAATGGGACCGTCTTTATGCAGGAGAACTTCCGGTTGGGTATCCGCTACGGGAAGACCACGGTGTTCGACGAAAAGGGCAAAGTGAAAAAGGAATACAATTTCTGGCATGACAAAGTACAGCATTGACTTGCGACTGGCCTTATCGGCCTGCGTGGTCTGGTGGAGCGCTGGCCAGGCATGCGGGCAGGCTCCTGACGTATGGAAGAAAGCCAAGGACGTCTTCTCTGATGCCCCGGCGGTCTACCTGAAGCGGAGTCATGACCTGAACCTTGTGGTAGAGGGAGACAGCCTGATCGCCTCGACGGAAGTGGTGGAAGATGTGATCCACCTCCGGGAAAACACGGGCTCGGTCGCTCAAAACAGGGTGTACGGCAACCATTTCTCCGAAGTTTCAGGGTTGAAGGCTTCTACCCTGGTGTGGGACAAGAACCGTTACCGGGAGAACGATGTGACGGCGTTCAGGAAGAACAGCAACCGGGACCAGAGTATTTTCTTCGACGATAGCTACTATTACTCATTTGATTATCCCTCTGTTTCCATGCACAATCGGACGGTCCTGAAATACCGTCATCGCTACCGGGAAGTACGCTTTGTGCCGGGATTCATATTTGGAAGTTACCTGCCGCAGCTGGAGTCGGTCTTCACCATCCGCGCCCAAAAAGGTGTTGAGCTGCGCGCCGAAGTCCTGAATGACCCTGACCGCCGGGTTCACATGACGCGAAAGGAGCAGGGTAATTATGTTGTGTATACCTATCGGGCCGAGAACGTACCGGCCATTCAAACGATGGATGATGCGCCTGAAATCCGGCACTACGTTCCACATCTTGTTTTATACATCAAGTCTTACCAGGGAAAGTCCGGACGCCAGGAAGTACTACCCAACCTTGATGCGCTGAACCGAACTTACTGGTCGTACGTGGATGGAATCAACAAGGATCCTGGACCCGAATTGCCGAAGGTGGTGGAGCAGCTGAAAGCAGGCTCCAAATCAGAGCTGGACCTTGTCCGCAACATCTTCTACTGGGTTCAGGATAACATCCAGTATGTGGCCTTTGAAGACGGCATGCGGGGTTTCATTCCCCACAGCGGGGCATACACCTGCGAGAAGAAATACGGGGATTGCAAGGACATGGCCAATATCATCGTAGACATGCTTCAACTCGCGGGAATAACGGCGTACCATACCTGGATCGGGACGCGCGATCTTCCCTATGCCTACACGGATTGGCCATCGCCTATTGTTGACAACCACATGATCGCCACCTATGTGGCTCCGTCGGGGGAATACTATTTCCTGGACGGTACCAGCCAGTACACCCCGCTGGGCTTTCCATCAGCCATGATCCAGGGCAAAGAAGCACTTATTGCCCGGGGACCCGATCAGTACGAAGTGCGTCAGGTACCGGTCATGGACCCGGAGCGCAACCGGATGATCGATTCGGTAATCATTCGCGTGGAGCAGTCGGCCGTGGCGGGAACAGGTCTCATTCGCCTGTCCGGCTACCCTAAAATCTTTGGCGATCGCGACCTTGACCAATTGAACCCTGATGCGCTGAAAACCCGGGTGACACGCATGGTGCTCAAGGGCAGTAACAAGTTCATCCTGAACAAGTATGCGGTGAGCCATCAGCGCGACCGGGATCAGCCAACCGAGATTGCCTACGACTTCGAAGTGCAGGACTATGTTCAAAAGGCGGGAGGTGACATCTTTATCAACCTGAATCTCAATAAGGACTTCTACGGCGCCTTGATCAACCGGGCCACTCGCCCGATTCCAAAAGAAGCCCGGTATCGGTACATGGATACGCACTATACTGTACTGGAGGTGCCGGAAGGGTATGAAGTCACCGATCTTCCTTCCAACTCCGTGTATGAGGGCAAGTTCCTGAGCCACAACCTGCACTACACGCGGGAAGACAACCGGATCATCCTTTCACGGACGCTGGTGCTGAACTACCTGATGCTGCAGCCGGGCGACTTTGAAGCCTGGAACGCCGATGTCAGGAAACTCAGCGAATGCTATAAAGAGACCTTATTGCTCAGAAAAAAATAGTCCATCTATGCGTCACTCTCTGGTTGTATGGTGTTTGCTTGGTCTGCTTGGCTTCGCACAAGCCAACCCTTTTGTTCCGTATGAATGGCAGGCCAACCGACCCCGGTATGCCCTGACTGAGGAAGAAAAGTCGAAGCCCGAAATCATTCTCCTGAATCATGTGGAGTTCAACTATGGCTTTGAAAATGATCAATTCATGCTGCAAAGCGTGTTTCACCGTATCGTCTATGTCAACGGGGCGCAGGCCATCCAGAACAACAACACCATTGCCATTCCGATGTACAATGTCATTGAACTGATGGATATGCGGGCGAGGGCCATTTCCAGGGACGGTAAGGTGACCTTGTTTGACAAGAACAATCTCAAGGAGGTTAAGAATGAAGAGCGCGGGGACGCGTACCGGCTCTTTGCCATCGAGGGCATTGAACCGGGAAGCGAGGTGGAGTACTACTTCGTGAGGAAGATGTATCCCCGCCTGTACGACCGGGCCATGATTCAAACCGAGGTGCCGATTCGCAGCGCTTCCTTTATCCTTCGCACACCCAAGCACCTCGTGTTTGACGTACGTTCGTACAATGGGTTTGTACGTCCCGACACGTCGAGCACGACGGAGCATCAAGTCTACAAGGCCAGCATGGCCGACATTCCTGCGCTGAAGAAGGAACCCTTTTCATTCTACGAACCCAACCGCATGAGGGTGGAGTTCAAACTGGCCTATAACACGGCGCGCAACCGGAGCCGTCTGAACACGTGGGACGATGCCGCCAAGAGCTTCTTTAAGACGCTGAACCAGCGCGATAAGGATGAGGAGAAGGCCCTGGCCAGGTATGTGGAGACGCTGTCACCCGGAACCGGCGCCGACTTGTCGGCGCGAATCCGGCAAATTGAAGATAAGATCAAGACAACCATCACGTTGAACAACGAAAGCAGCGACGAAGGATTGTCGAACCTTGCGCAGATCATCAAATCCAAAGTAGCTTCCAATCAAGGGTCGATGCGGCTCTTCGTTGGCGTGTTTGCCGCACTCGGCATAACCGCCGAACCGGTGATTACGTGCAGCCGTGAAAAAGTCAGGTTCGACGGAAACTTCGACACCTGGGGATACCTCGACGAGTACTTCCTTTATTTTCCGGACACCAGGGGATTTCTGGCACCCCATGACCGGACCACGCGGTACCCGTTGATTCCCCTGGAGTATACCAACCAGAAGGGACTTTTTATTGAAACCCTGGACCTGGGCGGAATGAAGTCAGGCCTGGCTTCCATCAAGGAAATTCCGGCGCCCCCGCACACCCTGAGCATGGACAACATGGAGATCTCCGCCGGCTTTGACGCCACCATGGATTCAGCCGTTGTGCGTGTCAAGCGCACGTTTATGGGCTACAATGGAGACTTTGTGACGCCTTACTACCACCTAATGACAAAGGAAGAAGTTCATCGTATGGTGGAGACCATTACCCGTCAAACGGCACCCGATGCAGCCATCAAGAAATGGTCGGCGGCGCCGCTGGTCAACCAGGCTTCTGCGGCTTTTGAAATTGACGTCACCTTCCACAGTGCACACCTCTATCAGCGGGCCGGCGGGAACTACCTGTTCAGGATAGGCGAACTCATCGGGCCCCAGACGGAACTGTATGCCGACAAAGAAAGGATGAACGATATCGAGAATACGCATAACCGCGGCTATGACCGGAAAATCACCTTCGAGATACCCTCCGGCTATCGAATCCGAAACCTGGACGACCTGAAATTCAATGTGGTATTCCGTGAAAACAATGACGAACCCTTTCTCTTCCGGTCGGACTATACGTTGCAAGGCAATCGCCTCGTTATCAGCATAGATGAGTTCTACAAGAAGGTATCGGCTCCCAAAGCGCAGTACGAAGAATTCCGGAAGGTCATCAACGCTGCCGCGGATTTCAACAAGGTCACGCTGATCCTTGAGAAGGTGAAGTAAACCGTGGGTGGGTAACCCAGCGTCAGTACCGCTCTGGAGTTGGAAACAACCGGAACAGCAACCCGGCCTGCACGCCCCAGAAGTCAATAGTCCCGTAATGTTTCTGGTAGACCACGCCTGCGGTAAGGTAGCCCTTAAGCAATCCGGCGTTAAACACCTGGTGCTGGTACTGTGCGCTGAATTCAATGCGGGCCTTCACCGCCAGGCCTGAACGATAGGCATCCCGGTATTCGGCGTAGAACACCTTGGTCTGATCCGGTGCATGGATACCGAAGCCGGCCGTGAATTCCGTGTACTGGTTAAAATT
>JAEUUE010000173.1 GCA_016787605.1 Cyclobacteriaceae bacterium | reverse complement strand
GTGTTTTCGGTCGGTAGTGTGGCCTTGAGCAGGTTCAGCGCCTTGCGAGGGATGATGATCGTGCTGCCGTTGTCGGATTTCACGTCGGTGCGGCGGTAGCGCACGAGGCGGTGGCCGTCGGTGGATACGAACGTCGTGTTTTTGTCGCCCAGGTTGACGTACACGCCGGTCATGGCCGGGCGGAGTTCGTCGTTGCTGGTGGCGAAGATCGTGTTATTGATGGCGCGGCCCAGGACCTCCGAGGAGATGGCGGCCGAGAAGTCGTTGGATACCGACGGTACCTTGGGGAAGTCGGTGGCGTTTTCGCCCGAGAGCTTGTACCGGCCGTTGTCGGAGCTCAGCTCGATGCTGTAGGTCGACTCGTCCATGGAGAACGTCACCGGCTGGTCGGGGAGGTTTTTGAGCGTATCGAGCAGGATGCGGGCGGGCACGGCGATATTGCCCCGCTCCTTCGATTCCACGGTAATTTCCGTGATCATGGAGGTCTGGAGGTCGGAAGCCGTCACCGTCAGGCGGTTCTTGTCGATTTCGAAGAGGAAGTTCTCCAGGATGGGCACCACGGGGTTGGCGGTGATGACGCCATTGATATACGAAAGTTGCTTCAGCAGGTAGCTGGAGTTGACAATGAACTTCATGAAGTAGGCTGTTAAGTGGTTGTTGGGGCTAAGTTAGGAAGAAAATGGAATCAGAAAAACGAACCCCCGGCGATCTCCGGCCCTGGACGGCCTGCCCTCCGGAGCGGCACCCAAAAGTTGTCCTGGAAACCGTACAGGCCATCGTCTCCACAGCGCACTGAAAGGAAATAAATTCGGGGATGACTTTCCAGGTGCTTCCAAAATCCCGTATCATTGTAATGCGTAACGATACACAGAACAATCCCGCTCAATCCCCAGGGATATGATCCGGTCGTTTCGCCACAAGGGCCTGCGCGAGCTCTTTCTGACCGGAGAAACGGCCCGGCTGCCGCAAGCCCATTTAAAGAAGATACGCATGATTTTAGCCATCTTGGATTCAGCCTATGAGGTGCGTGACTTTCGGGTACCTGCCTTCCGGCTTCATCGACTGCAGGCACCACCCCTGGAAGGATATTATTCGATTGATGTCTCCGCCAATACCGTATCGTTTTCCGGTTCCAAAACCATGAAGCCAGCGATGTAGACTATCTCGATACCCACTAATCAATCATGAAGCCGAAGAAATTCATTCAGCAAAATCCACCACACCCAGGCGAAATCCTGCAGGAGTTGTATTTCACGCCGCTGAAACTGAGCGTCACCTCGGCAGCCGACAAGCTCTTCATCACCCGACCTAACCTTTCGGCTATCCTGAATGGCCGTGCCGGCATCTCACCGGTGATGGCTCTCAAACTATCGAGGGCCTTCGATACCACGCCGCATTATTGGCTGAACCTCCAAGCCAACTACGACTTGTGGCAGGCTATGCTCCATGACAAGGGTATCGAAAAAGTTAAGATGCTGGTGTAGCTACTCCCTCCCGGGCACAAACCAACCCTTGCGGCGGACGATGGCGGCGATGTCGGAGCGGTCAAAGGCCACGACCTGCCCGTCGGCCAGGCGGCCAAAGGCTTCCGGGTCCTGCCCGGCAGGGGCGAACAGTTCCAGGCTGTAGGAACGATCGGCGATGTCGAGGATGTGAATGCGGGCGACCGGTTCGCCAAGCTCCGGGGTACCCGAACCCGCCACGAACCTGTTCGCCATGAGAAGGCTGACCGCATCGAGATAGTCATTGAGTTTAGTGGTGTCGACCGGGTCCAGTCCGCGGATGCCGAAATAGCGCTGCTTCATCTCCACCGTAAACCCCGAGGCCGGCTCTTTCGGATAGGTGGCCGTCAGCGATTTGAAGTTGCGCCAGTTGAAATCAAAGATCCGCTTGTTGCGCCAACCCGAAGCATCCAGCTCGAAGATCCCGGACACGTACACCCGGTAACCCGGGATGATCATGATATAAGGCTGGGGCTCCCCTGCTTTCATAAACCAAGCTTCCGTCTTGCCGCGGTTTCCGCCGGCAGTGAACGACAACGTCGTCCCGTCATTTTGTTGGACAGTCACCCGCGTGCCGCGACGACCCAGTTGTGCCCGCACTGTGTCCACGACGCGTGCGGCTACAGGGCGGTGCGGTTCAGCCTGCCTCAGCGTGGCCATCAGCACCTTGACCATCTGCACGTCGGCGTCTTTCCCGTTGGCGGTCCAGCGCGTTCCATCATAAACCAGGTTCACCGTGTCCGTCGCCCGGGCCATGGTCACCCGGTTGACCTTCTCCGTTTCGATTATGGCGAAGGCGTCGCGTTCCACTACAGGCTTTTCCTCCTCGCGGGAAATCCACGCCAATCCTGCTGACAACAACAGCAGGGCCACCAGGGACGCAGCCAGCCATTTATTCCGTCGCGGATCCATGCGGTTGGGTTGAAAGTTGGAAACGGCCATAGCGGCGATGGCGAAGATAGGCCTTCGAGAGACCGAGAGCGATCAGCAACAGCAGCGGCGCGCCGAGGTTGACAAACTGCCAGTACGTGCGTGACTCCCTTACCTTCTCCTTATCCAGCGGGCGGACGCGGATCTCCTTCGTGCGTGTGGTAATGAGGCCCGACTCGTCGGTGAGGAAAGCCACCAGGTTCATGAGGAGTTCGCGGTTGGCAAAGGTGTGGTTGCTTACCGCGTCAAAGCCGAGTTCTACGGGCTGCCCCGTGCGGCGATTGAATTCGTTGCGCCCGATGTCACCGTCAGCCACGACCACGACCCGTGTGGCTGGGCTCAGGTTCTGGCGGCCGGCTTCGCTTACTCCATCCGGGAGGAACCGGTTCTCGTACAACGAACGAAATGTTCCTTCGAGGAGATAAGCGACAGGGATCTGGGCGGTAGAGAAATTCTGCGGGGTGATTTCTTTGCGCAAGTCGTTGACGTTGATCTTCAGCGGCGCGCTCACCCGACGGCTGTAGTTCGACGAAAAGAGCAGCGGCGTCTTCTTCACCCCGACGGCCTTGACGGAATCGAGGCTGCCAGAGAACCGGAGCATCGTCGCGTCGAGGTTGCGCGTGACCGGGTGCGCGGCGTACTGGTTCACCAGCGGGAAATAGAGCCATTCGATCGGCGTGATCTGCGGCTTCCCGTTCAGCTGGCCCGTCACCACCGGGTAGCGCAGCGACACCAGGTCCTGGACGAGATCGGGGTTGAGCCTCACGCCGTAGCGGAACAGCATATCCTCCAATCCCAGCTGGTACGGGAACGCGTAGTAGTCACCGCTCGCCACGCTGTCGAGGTTGACGCGCAGGGCGTCGAGCAGGAAGACGAGGTTACCTCCCGACATGAGATATTGATCGAGTGTGTATTTCTCTGCCTCCGAAAATGCAGCCTGCGGTTTGGCCACCACCAGCACGTCATAGTCGGATTTTGCCAAGGGCCGGCTCAGCCGGACGTTGAGGTTGACGTCGTAGAGTGCGGCCAGCGCCTCGCGCAGGGCGGATACCTGGAGGCTGTCGAGTTCCTGGTGGCCGGTCACGAAGCCCACACGCTTCCGATCGGTGACCGTGAGCTGGTGGATGGCATTGGCGAGTTCAAACTCCAGGCCTTCGATGGCGCGGTTGATGTCCTGTTGGGCGCCGCCCACCTGATCTTTGAGCAGCATCACGCCCGTCTGCAATCCGCCAAACGAAACCAGCGCGCCGGGGAATACGATATTCTCCGTGCGGCGTCCGTCTTTCGAATCGATGATGTTCAGCGGCTTGAGTCCTTTTGATACCAGGTCGGCCATGAATTCCTGGCGGGCGTTGGCGCCGGCGGCCGCGAGAGGATCTGAGAACTGGTAATGCACGCGGTTGCCGGACCGCACGCGGAACTCTTCGAGTGTTTCGCGAACGGCTTTGCGGAGCCGGCGGAATTCAGCATTGAGTTCACCTTCGAGATAAACGTCGACGTACACGTCGTCATCGAGCTGTTGCAGCAGGGCCACCGTGGGTTCCTTGATGGTATACCGTTTCTCCTCGGTGAGATCGACCCGGAACGAGTAGAGCGCCGCGAGCTGGTTGAGCACCACGGCCAGCAGGATGCCGTTGAAGAGCAGCAGGAGGTCACCGGTTTTTTTCTTATCCCAGGCTACCATGACCGGCTCGATAAAACTGTTTTAGCCCCCAGCAGCAGGGCGCCGCCCAGGGTGAAGAAATACACCACATCGCGGCTGTCGACCAGGCCGCGCGAAAGCGACTCGAAGTGATATTGGATACCCAACTGGCGGATGAGCAGCGCCACGTTGCCGTCGCTGACCAGTCCGGAAGCCGATTCAAATCCCGTATAAAGGATAAAACTCAGGAAGGCCGCCAGCAGGAAGGCCACGATCTGGTTGGCTACCAGCGATGAGGCCAGGATGCCCAGCGCGCAAAACACGGCGCCCAGCAACACGAGACCGATGTAGGAGCCGATCACCCCCGACGTGTCGATGTTGCCCACCGGGTTGCCTAGGCGGTAGAGCGTGACATAATATATAAGTGTCGGCAACAGGGCGACCATCACCAGGCACACCGAAGCCAGGAATTTGCCCAGGACGATTTCCGCTTCCGACACCGGCTTGGTGAGCAGCCACTCCAGCGTTCCCATTTTCCGCTCCTCGGCGAAGCTGCGCATGGTGATCGCCGGCACGAGGAAGATGAAGACAAAAGGACCCAGGGTAAACAGCGTGTCCATGTCGGCGAAGCCATAGTCGAGCACGGAGGTTTCAGGGAACACCCACATGAGCAGGCCCATGGCAACGAGGAAGACGACCACGACGGCATATCCCATCAGGGAGTCGAGGAAACTGTTTATCTCTTTCAGAAAGATCCGCAGCATGTCAGGCTTCGTTGGCTTCAGCTTGAGTGAGTTGACGGAACACGGCTTCCAGCGAGTTCTCCTCCTGCGTCAGTCCCACGAGGGGAAGCTGGCGTTCGGCGGCGAACCGCATAACGGCCGGGCGGATGTCGGTGGTGGCCGTGAGACGGTACTTGTTGTCGGAGAGGAGGATCACTTTGGTCACGCCTTCGATTTGACCGAGCAGATTCTCGTCCACCGAGCTGGTGAACTCCACCATGACGGCGGGGCCCGACGATCGGGTCAGGTTTTCGAGGCGGTCGTCGGCGACGATGTTGCCCCGGTGGATGACGATGACGCGTTCGCACAGCGCCTCCACTTCCTGGAGGATGTGCGAGGAGAACAGGACCGTCTTGTTTGCACTAACCGTCTTGATGAGCTTGCGGATTTCCACCAATTGATTGGGATCGAGTCCAGAGGTAGGCTCATCGAGGACAAGCACGGACGGGTCGTGGATGAGCGCCTGGGCCAGGCCGATGCGCTGGCGGTAACCTTTCGAGAGGGAGCCGATCTTTTTGCTCTGTTCCAGTTGAAGTCCGCACAGGCTGATCATGTCCGACACGCGGCCGCGACGAGTGGAGGAAGGAATGTGGTACAGGCCGGCGACGAACGAGAGGTACTCGTGGACGTACATGTCGAGGTAGAGCGGGTTATGCTCGCCGAGGTAGCCGATCGATTGTTTTACTGCACGTGGGTCTTCAGCCACATTCCGGCCATTGACCAGCACGGTGCCTGCGGCAGGCGGCAGGAAGCCCGTGATCATCTTCATGGTGGTCGACTTGCCGGCGCCGTTGGGCCCGAGGAAGCCTACGATCTCACCTTCGCGGACCGTAAACGACGCCTCACTAACGGCACGCTGGGCGCCGAAGACTTTGGTCAGTCGTGAAACCTGTATCGACATGCGGTAAAGGGTGCAAAATAACGCAAAAGAAAGAGGACTCCTACCCTTCCGGTCACCTCAGCGGGACTTGGAACATTAATTGCGGTTACCTGGAAAATTTGGAAATTGCGCCCCGTATGAATAAGACTTTTTTGTTCTGCCTCGCTGTTTTTCCCCTGCTGGCTGCCGCCCAGGAATCGCGCGGGCCCAAGGCTGCCGACACCGGTTACCAGCTTGACTTCCGGATCAAAGAGCTCAAGGACACCACGGTCCTCCTCGGCTATTATTATGGAGAGAGCACCTTTGTCCGGGACACCGCGCGATCAGACAAGGAAGGCAAGTTTTCGTTTACCGGCGTCAAGCCCCTCGAACGCGGCGTGTATTTCCTGGTCCTCAACCGCACCAAACTATTTGATCCGGGCTTCGTCGTCGGAAAGGACCAGCATTTCTTGATGGAAACCGGTGGTCCGGATTACATCCGCAACATGAAGGTGACGGGAGACGAAGACAACCGCCTGTTTTTTGAGAACATGGTATTCAACGGGGACCGGCACAAGGAAGCCGAGCCCTTCATGAAGATCCTGCGAGACAGCACGCTGACCGAGGAGCAGAAAAAAGAGGCCCGCGAGGGGTTCGCCAACGTCGACAAGAAAGTGCAGGCGCACCAGGTCGAGTTGGTAAAGAAGTACCCGCAGACCGTCACCGCCAAATTGGTGAATGCCAACCGGCGGGTGGAGGTTCCTGATCCGCCCAAGCGCGCCGACGGGACGATCGATTCCCTTTTTCAGTACCGGTATTACAAGAAGCACTTCTTCGACAACTTCGACCTGACCGACGATGCACTCATTCGTCTGCCCTCTCCGGCTTACCAGGAGAAAGTGGCCGAATACCTCGACAAGCTCGTGCTGCAGACGCCCGACAGCCTGATGGCCGCCATCGAAGACCTGGCCAACCGGGTAAAGGGTAACAAGGAGACCTACAAGTACCTCGTGTATTCCTGCGTGTACAAATACCAGCGGCCCGCCATCATGGGCCTGGACGAAGTGTTCGTGCGGATTTATGACAAGTATTACGCCAGCGGGGAGATGGACTTCTGGGTGAACGCCACCATGAAGAAGACCATGAAGGACTACGCCGACAAGCTGAGGAACAGCCTCGTCGGAAAGACCGGTGCCAACCTGGTCATGCAGGATCAATATTTCCAGAAGCGTTCGTTGTACGATATCCGGAAGAAATATTCCCTCATCTACTTCTTTGACCCCGACTGCGGTCATTGCAAGGAGGAGACGCCGCGGCTGGTAAATTTCTACAAGGCACAAAAGGACAAGTACAACCTCGAGGTATTTGCCGTGAGCCTGGATACGTCGATGGTGAAGATGAGAGATTATATCCGCGACATGAAGATGACGTGGATTACCGTGAACGGGCCGCGCAGCTACCAGGGCTCATTGTTTGACCATTATTATGCCGAAACGACCCCGATGCTGTATATCCTGAACGAAAACCGGAAAATCATTGCCAAGGGTCTGCCCGCAGAGCGCCTGGAGGAGTTCCTGGTCAATTACGAGAAATTCGAGAAGCGACGGGCGGCGCAGAAGGCTCCGGGGAACACCCCGGGCAAGTAGGGCTATACAGTTCACCCCCGGATTCTGACGTTTTGCACCCTATTTTCTAAAATTTAACAGGGCGGATGCAACCATTTGGGGGCTGAGGAGTATCTAAGAGGTAAATACTCCGACCTATGGCACTCCTGGATACGTTGTTTGGCAAGAAAAAGAAGGAATTCCGGGCTACCTGCCCCATCACCAAGGAACCCCTGGAAAAAGGATTCGGCTACCTGCTTACCACCGCGCAGGTGGTGGCCAGCAAAAAGTACTGGGATTTGATCATGACCGAGCCGGAAACGATGAGCTACACCGTTTCCCACTTCCGCAACCAGCCCAGCGGCACGCAGATGCGCTCCATGATTTTCGAGAAGTACGCCTCTGTCACCAAGCCGTGGATCGTATCGGATTCCGTTATCGGGTATTTCGATGTCGACAAGAATGCCGCCCGGGAGAACGCCCGCAAGTGGTGGGACCTGGAAGGAAATTTTGCCCCGGATGATGCCAGCCCGGCGCTCGACGCGGTCGCGTTCCAGACCTGGAAGAATTATGCCGTGCTCGAAGCCGGCCGCGAGAAGGTTAAAGTCTAACCCTCTTTATTTCGTCCGTTCTATGGTGTACTGAACCAGGTTCGCCAGTGAAACCTTGTACGGCGAATCCGGAAACTCATTGAGGATTTTCAGCGCCTCCTGGTAGTACCGCTGCATGGCTTCATGCGCGTATTGGATCCCCCCTGATTTGCGGACGAAGTCGATCACCTCCCTCACCTTCCCGACCTTATTGCTGTCGCTGCGCACAATGCCGATGATGCGTCGCTTCTCGAGCCACGAGGCTTTGGACAGGGCGTGGATCAGGGGCAGGGTCATTTTCTTCTCTTTGATGTCGATGCCCACCGGTTTCCCGATGGAATCGTCGCCGTAGTCGAACAGATCGTCCTTGATCTGGAAGGCCATGCCGATGCGGAGACCGAATTCCTTCATCCGTGCGACTACTTCTTTGTCTGCGCCGGACGAACTGGCACCCATCGCGCAGCAGGAGGCGATGAGGGAGGCCGTCTTTTGCCGGATGATTTCAAAATAAATGTCTTCGCTGATGTCGAGCCGGCGCGCCTTCTCCATCTGAAGCAGTTCACCCTCGCTCATCTCCTTCACCGACTCGGTGCCGATGGTGAGCAGGTCGAACTCCTTGTTCTCGACCGAAAGCATGAGGGCGCGGGCCAGCAGGAAGTCGCCCACCAGCACAGCGATCTTGTTCTTCCAGAGCGCATTGACGGAAAAGAAGCCACGGCGGTAGTTGGCATCGTCGACTACGTCGTCGTGAACGAGGCTGGCTGTATGGAGCAGTTCGATGAGCGAAGCGGCGCGGAAGGTGGATTCGGTGATTTTCCCGCAGGTGCCGGCACTGAGGAAGATGAACATGGGCCGCATCTGCTTCCCTTTCCGCTTGACGATGTAGCTCATGATCTTGTCGAGCAGCATGACGCGGGTGCGCATGGAGGCGCGGAATTTCTCCTCGAATTCGGCCATCTCCCCTTTGATCGGGGCCTTTATATCTTCCAACCGGAGCGACATCGCGGCAAGATAGTGAATAGTCAATGGTCGATAGTCAATGGTCGATGGTTAATGGTTGATAGTTGAGGGCGGGGTAACCTCTATTGACCCCACCATGGACTATGGACCATGGACTATGGACTGTGCCCCCGATTTGTCTATTTTTGAGCCATGAGCGGGTTCGACAATAGTTGGGAGCAGGTGGGCTTTGCGATCACCGTGCTGGTCGTCGCCTTTATATTGGGGCGGGTGGTCCGGATGCTCCTGGGCCGCTTCTTCCGGAGCGCGGCGAAGAAACTCAACGTCGACCCCACCCGGTACAATTTCTTCAAGAACGCCAGCGACTTTATCATCTACCTGGTCGCGGTGGTTGTCATTTTCCGGTCCATTCCTTCCCTCCGGGCGTTTGGCGACACCCTGCTGACCGGCGCCGGTATCCTGGCTGCCATCGTGGGTTTCGCCTCCCAGTCGGCCTTCTCCAATATCGTGAGCGGCATCTTCCTGGTCATCTTCCGGCCTTTCAGCGTAGGCGATCGTGTCAGGATCGGTCAGCTGTACATGGGCGATGTGGAGGACATCACCTTGCGGCACACCGTCATCAAGGATTTCGAAAACCGCCGGATCGTCATCCCCAACACCGTCATCAGCAACGAAGTGATCGTCAACTCGACGATCATCGACGAAAAGGTGTGTATGTTCATCGAGATCGGGGTTGCCCACGAGGCCCCCATTGACAAGGCGCAGAAGATCATCCAGGAAGAGGCCATGCGGCATCCCTATTGTATTGACAACCGCACCCCGGAGGAGCTGGCTAAAGGAGATGCGCCCGTCATGGTACGCGTGATGGGTTTCAGCGAGGTGGCCATCCAGCTTCGCGGTTACGTCTGGGCGCGCAACCCGAATGAAGGTTTCGATCTGAAGACCGACCTGCATAAATCGATCAAGGAGCGTTTTGACCGCGAGGGCATCGGCCTGGCGGTACCGTTGCGCATGATCACCTACAAAAACGAGCCCCCTCAATAATGCTACAGGCGATGGGTTTTGCGAATGAAAGTCTATTTTTGGCGCACGAAGTGAGTTTGGTTTAAACAAACCCCATCGATGTTACTCACGTTTGCTTTACTGATTGCCGGTTTTGTAGTCCTGATCAAGGGTGCGGATTTCCTCGTGGGTGGCGCCTCCTCCATTGCCAAGAGTTATGGAGTCTCCAACCTGGCCATTGGATTAACGGTGGTGGCTTGCGGCACTTCGGCACCCGAGCTGCTGGTGAGTTTGCTTTCCGCGATATCCGGTCGCAACGACGCTTCGTTCGGGAACGTGATCGGCAGCAACAACTTCAACCTGCTGATGATCCTGGGGTTGTCGGGGGTGATTGCGCCGCTGGTCGTCCAGCGCAACACTGTCCGGTACGAGGTTCCCCTGTCGCTGTTTGCCGCCGTCATTCTCTTCTTCCTGGTCAACGACTCGCTGCTGTTTGGCGCCGGGGCCACCAACGCCCTGAGCCGGCTTGACAGCCTCATTCTTCTTGTGCTGTTTGGCATTTTCCTCTACTACATCTTCCAGACCATGCGCGACGGCGCCGACCTGGGTGAAACCGAGGCGATCACCCTGTACAGCAAGCCCAAAGCCTCGCTCTTTATTCTGTTGGGACTGGGCATGCTCATCGGCGGCGGCAAGCTGGTGGTCGACAATGCCATTGTGATTGCACAGGCCTTCGGGTTGAGCGAGAAACTCATCGGGTTGACCATCCTGGCGGTGGGCACCTCCTTGCCGGAGCTGGCTACTTCGCTGGTCGCTGCCTACAGGAAGAACACCGACATTGCCATCGGCAACGTGGTGGGGTCAAACATTTTCAACATCCTGTTGATTCTCGGGATCACCGGAGTAGTGCAGCCCGTAGGTTATAATGTGGCCCTGAACTTTGACTTGCAAGTATTCATGGGCGGAACTGTCATGCTGATCATTTTCATGTTCACCCTGAATACACGAAAACTCGACCGCTGGGAGGCCCTGATTCTGGTTCTCTCCTACCTCACGTACACGGTCTACCTGGTTACCAGTGACTAAGGGGAGGCTTTGAAACTGAAATTTTGCTCCTATATTTAGTCTTCAAAATTCCCCAGACTCCATGTTGTACCCCATTCTGCTTCTCCTGGTTGGCTTTGTCGTGCTGATCAAGGGCGCTGATTTTCTTGTCAATGGCGCCTCTTCTGTCGCCAAGAAGAACGGCATTTCCAACCTGGCTATCGGGTTGACGGTGGTTGCCTTTGGCACCTCGATGCCCGAATTGATTGTGAGCCTACTTTCCGCGCTGGAAGGAAAGAACGATGCTTCGTTCGGTAACGTAATCGGCAGCAACAACTTCAACCTGCTTTTCATCCTGGGTATAGCGGGTACCATCTATCCCCTGGTTGTCCAGCGCAACACCGTCAAATATGAAGTTCCCCTCTCCCTTCTCGCTGCAATGGTATTGTTTGTGCTGGTTAATGACGGCATGATTTGGGGTGCCGAACCGCTTCATGAAGGACACGGTGGCAACCTCACCCGCCTCGACAGCCTGATCCTCCTCGTCTTCTTCGTCGCCTTCCTCATCTACATTTATCGGACCATGCGTACCAGCGCCGACCTGGAGGAGGGTGAGCCGATCAAGCTCTACAGCACCCCAATTTCGATCGGTATGGTGGTCATTGGACTGGCCATGCTTATCGGCGGCGGCCAGCTGGTTGTAGAAAATGCCATAGAGATTGCCCACCATTTTGGATTAAGTGAAAAATTGATTGGTCTCACCATTTTGGCGGCAGGAACCTCGTTGCCCGAGTTGGCCACCTCGTGCGTGGCGGCCTACAAGAAACAGACCGACATCGCCATCGGCAACGTGGTGGGATCCAATATTTTCAACATCTTCTTTATCCTTGGCATTACCGGCGTGGTGAGCCCGATTTCTTACAATGCCGCCATGAACCTCGACCTGCAGGTGCTGATGGGTTCGACGATCATGCTGATGGTTTTCATGTTCACGCTCAATACCCGCAAACTGGACCGGTGGGAAGCGCTGCTGATGCTGGCGGGGTATGTGGCGTATACGATCTACCTGATTGCGATAGACTAGCGCTCGGTACTCGGCGCTCGGTACTCGGTGCTCGGTACTCGGCACTCGGTTCTCGGCCTGCCCCGACGAAGTGTTTCACGTAGTCGGGGTGCTCGGCGCTCGGAATTCGGAATTCGCTTGTAGAGCCGAGTGCCTGGCGGGAATAGTGAGTAACCACCGCAAAGGCGCGAAGACGCTAAGTTGCGCAAAGTACAATACAATTAACCCAGAAAGTGGTCCCCCTTTAGGCTTGCCCGACGGAGCCTTGGCGAAGGCGGGGGCAAGGGGCCTGGGGAGCACTGGGTCGGTGCTTGGCACTCGTTCCTCGTCACTCGGAACTCGGAACTCTGAACTCTGAACCCGGAACTAAATAAAAAACCCTGATCGGTGACGACCAGGGTTTTTTGTTTTGGGAAAGCCGGGTGATCAGTTGACTTTCTTTTCCAGCTCGGTGATTTTGGCCTGGGCCTTTTCGTGGCCGAGGGACTGTGCCTTCTTATAGAGTTCGATGGCTTCGCGGTAGGTCTCTTTCTTCTTGCGCGGGGCCAGCTTGGTGCGGTTGGCGGCTTCTTCCACCGCTTCGGCGCGTGCGAAGTAGGAATCCGCCTCGCTCATCTTCGACTGGATCATCAATTCCTGGATGCGTGCCTCGATGAGGGCGAGCTCCTGGGTCTTCTCGTCGATCTGCGCCTGCTTGTCGTTGAGCTCCGCCTCCTGCATGTCGATGGTGATCTTCATGTTTTCGTTGAGATTGCCCAGCTCTTCGACACGCTGCTGGAGCGTGACGATTTCGGCGTTCTTCGACTCGAGGTCGGCCTTCAGCTTTTTCACCGTAGCCGCAAACGCGTTGTTGTTGGCTTTCGACTTCTTCAGCGCCTTCTCCAGGTCGCCGATGCGGGACTGGGTTTCCTTCACGTAGTTGTTCAGATCCTTCATGCGGGCCGTGTAATCGGAGTAGGTAGTACCCTCGATGACGTTGACCCGGAGCAACTGGCGGTTGGCATCGATGGAGTCCATCAGCGTGCCCACTTCCTGGAGCGTTTGCGCCATTTGCTGGCTGACCTGCAGTTCGTTCTGCAGGGAATCTACCTGACTTTTCAGACGTTCAGTCTCGCCGCCGCAGCTCATCAGCATGGCGCCGACGATGAACATCAATCCTACTTGTTTCATACGTAACATGGGTTTATATGCAGACGCAAAAATAAGCCCTTTCCGGAGGCGATGCGGAGGGGTCAAATAAATTTTAGACGAACCGACATAATCGGCGGTAATCCAGTAAATTCGCCCCGGTTTTAGCCGTTTTTAACCCTTTTCATGCCCAATTCTATAGTCAAGCAGACGCGTATTGCTGACCTGGGCGGGCCCCGGATCATCGTCATCGGGGGCGGGTTTGCCGGGCTCGAAGTGATCCGCAACCTGAAGTACACCAACGCCCAGGTGGTGTTGTTTGACCTGCACAACCACCATACCTTTCAGCCCCTCCTCTACCAGGTGGCCACCTCGGGACTGGAGACCAGTTCGATCGTGTTTCCCCTGCGCAAGCGTTTCTCACACCGGCCCAACTTTTACTTCCGCCTCGGCGAAGTGAAACACATCTCGCCTTCGGAAAACACCATCGAAACCAGCATCGGCAAGGCCCGGTATGATTACCTGGTGATTGCCTCCGGCGCAACGACCAACTTCTACGGCATGCAGGATGTGCAGCGGAATGCGTTGTCGATGAAGACCATCGAGGATTCGATCCAGCTGCGCAACCACATTCTCCGCAACATGGAGAATGCACTGCTCGTCGACGATCCGGAGCAGAAAAACAGTTTCATGGACTACGTGATCGTTGGCGGCGGCCCTACCGGCGTGGAGCTGGCGGGCGCCCTGGCCGAGCTGAAGTCGCACGTGTTCCCCAAAGACTACAACGAACTGGATTTGTCCGAGATGGACATCCACCTTATCGAAGCGGGGCCGCGGTTGCTCAACGGCATGTCGGAGAAAGCCAGCGCGAAAGCCCTGCAGTACCTGAAGGAAATGGGCGTGGATGTGAAGCTCAACTGCGCCGTGAAGTCGTACGACGGCTACGAGCTGAAGATCAACGAGAACGAAAAACTGATCTCCCGGACGGTGATCTGGGCGGCCGGCGTCAAGGGCAACCCGATCGACGGACTACCCGCCGAGGTGATCGCGCGCGGCAACCGCATCCAGGTGGATGCCTACAACCGGGTAAAGGGGTTTGAGAACATCTTTGCCGTAGGTGATGTGGCCCTCATGGATGGGGATCCGAAATATCCGAAAGGACACCCCCAGATGGCTCCCCCTGCCATGCAGCAGGGCAAGCTCGTGGCGGAAAACATCAAGCGGCTCATTGAAAAGAAGCCCCTGAAGCCTTTCTCCTATATGGACAAAGGCAGCATGGCCACCGTGGGAAGGAACCGCGCCGTAGTCGACATCGGTGCTTTTCGCTCGCAGGGATTCTTTGCCTGGTTCATCTGGATGTTTGTTCACCTGCTGTCCATTACCGGGTTCAAGAACAAAGTGTTTACCTTCTTCAGCTGGTTTTTCAGTTATTTGTCCTACGATCGGAGCAACCGTCTGATTATCGGCAAGCCCCGCAACGAACCCTGACCCATGGACGAACCGAGAGATTTAGGGAAATATCAACTGACCCTGGCCGGGGTCATCGTCTCGCTGGGCATTATCTACGGCGACATCGGTACGTCGCCGCTCTACGTGTTCCGCGCCATCGTCGGCGACCGTGCCATCTCCGAAGACCTGGTCCTCGGCGGCGCCTCCTGCGTGTTCTGGACGCTCACGCTCATCACCACCACCAAGTACATCTACCTGGCGCTCAACGCCGACAACAAAGGTGAAGGTGGAATATTCGCGCTGTACGCCCTGGTGCGGAAGTTCAAAGCCAACTGGGTGATCTTCCCGGCCATTATCGGTTGTGCCGCCATCATCGCCGACGGGGTGATCACGCCGGCGTTCAGTATTTCCGCCGCCGTGGAAGGCATCACCATCGACTATCCCGACATTCCCACGGCGCCGATCGTGATCACGATCCTCATCCTGATCTTCCTGTTCCAGCAATTCGGCACCAACGTGGTGGGCGGCACCTTCGGTCCCATCATGCTCACCTGGTTTCTGTTCATCGGCTACTTCGGTGCGGTGCAACTGATGGCGAACCCCGGCGTCCTCAAGGCCATCAACCCCGTTTACGCGTGGGATTTACTCATCCAGTATCCCGGCGGGTTCTGGCTGCTCAGCGCCGTGTTCCTGTGCACGACCGGTGCAGAAGCTTTGTATTCCGACCTCGGCCATGCCGGCAAAGGCAACATCCGGGCCGGCTGGGTGTTTGTGAAGATTTGCCTGTTGCTGAACTATTTCGGTCAGGCGGCCTGGCTCATGTCGCAAAACGGCCAGCTGCTCAACGGGCGGATCCCGTTCTTCTCCATTATCCCCGACAACCTCCTCATCTTCGCCGTCATCATCGCCACGGCGGCCGCCATCATCGCCAGCCAGGCGTTGATCTCGGGCACGTTTACCCTGGTGAACGAAGCCATGAAGCTCAAGCTGTGGCCGAGCACGCGGGTGCGCTACCCCAGCCAGAAGAAAGGGCAGATTTACATTCCCGCCATCAACTGGCTGCTGCTGGCCGGCACCATCCTCGTGGTGTTCCGCTTCGGCCGGTCGGAGAACATGGAAGGCGCTTACGGGCTGGCCATCACCTTCGACATGCTGATGACCACCACCCTGCTGGTCTATTATTTCACCACCGCCAAGAAGTCGCGCTTCCGCTCGACGCTGCTGGCCATGTCGTTCTTCACGCTGGAAGGGATGTTCCTTATCTCCAACCTCGACAAGTTCCAGCACGGCGGGTCGTTTACGTTTGTCATGGCCCTGCTCTTCTTTTCGATCATGTTTATCCTGATGAAGGCGCGGAAACTGCGGGACCGGCACACGGAGTTTGTGGACCTGAAGCATTACATCCCGCTCATCCAGGACCTGCAGGCCGACACGACGATCCCGAAGGAAGCCACCAACCTGGTGTTCATGGCCGTGGCCGACAGCAAGCGGTACATCGACTCGAATATCATTTACTCCATCTTCAAGAAACGTCCGAAACGGGCGGACGTGTACTGGTTCATCCACGTCGATACCGTCGACAGTCCGTACACGTCGAAGTATTCTGTGGACACCATCATCCCCCGCAAGTGTTTCTTTGTGCGCATCAAGCTCGGTTTCAAGGCCGACCACCGGGTGAACCTGCTGTTTGCCCGCATCCTGCACGACATGGCGGAGAACGCCGAGATCGACCTGGTGAGCCACTACGACTCGTTGCGCAAGCACAGCATGCCGGCCGACTTCAAGTTTGTGATGCTGCATTCGCTGGCGTCGGTAGACAGCGAGATTTCCACGTTCGACAACCTGGTCATCCAGGGCTACCGGTTCATCAAGCGGTTCAGCCTGACCACGGAAGAGATGTATGGGCTGGAACTGGCCAACGTGGAGGTGGAGCGCGTGCCCATCATGGTCGGGCCGGTGGCCAAGGTTCGCATCAAGCGCGAGAAGGAGGATTTGGCCCGGCAGAAGGAGGCGAATTACAGCAACTTCAAGTCGACGTAGTCCGTCATGCTTCGTCTTCGCTCAGCATGACTAGAGTCTCCAAGTATCAAGACTGACCCAGGTCAGCCTGAGCGAAGTCGAAGGCAGACCGGTTATCACGAATTTACCAGCCCATTTGTCCTGAAAACCGTCGATCGGATCTTGTACGACAAGACCCTGCACTACGTACTTTTCTTGATGCGAAGGCTATTTGTCTATATCCTTGAATGCGAAGACAAGAGTTACTATGTAGGTGTGACAAACAACCTGAAAAGAAGACTGCAGGAGCACAATACGAAAATGAACGCCAATGCCTATACCGCTGTGCGCTTACCTGTAAGGCTTCTCCACTTCACGACTTTTGATGATCCTCGGAAAGCCATTGCATTTGAAAAGCGTCTGAAAAAATGGACCCGAGAGAAGAAGGAAGCCTATATGGCCGGCGATTGGGAAAAGCTAAAAAGTCTGTCTGCCTGCCGAAATGCTACCGCTTCGTTTCGGCGCAGCTCAAAGGGAAGTGAATAGGCTTGGCTTCGCTCCTCGTCATGCTTCGACTTCCCCTCGACAAGCTCAGGGCAAGCTTGCTCAGCATGACTATAGTCTCCAAGTATCAAGACTGCCCCAGGTCAGCCTGAGCGAAGTCTTTGCTCTCCGTCATGCTTCGTCTTCCCCTCGACAAGCTCAGGGCAAGCTTGCTCAGCATGACTATAGTCTCCAAGTATCAAGACTGCCCCAGGTCAGCCTGAGCGAAGTCTTTGCTCTCCGTCATGCTTCGTCTTCCCCTCGACAAGCTCAGGGCAA
>JAEUUE010000158.1 GCA_016787605.1 Cyclobacteriaceae bacterium | reverse complement strand
AGGGCAAGCTTGCTCAGCATGACTATAGTCTCCAAGTATCAAGACTGCCCCAGGTCAGCCTGAGCGAAGTCTTTGCTCTCCGTCATGCTTCGTCTTCCCCTCGACAAGCTCAGGGCAAGCTTGCTCAGCATGACTAGAGTCTCCAAGTATCAAGACTGCCCTAGGTCAGCCTGAGCGAAGTCGAAGGCTGACCGACGACTAATCCCGGCTTCACGTCAGCCTGAGCGGAGTCGAAGGCGACCGCTTCCGGACACCCCCGTTCACTAGCGATCTCCTGCGGACATGGAAAACCTGTTTTTTGGGCCGTGGTAAGGCAGAATCGATCTTGGCACTGGTTTGGCCAAGAGTAGCGCACTATGCTGCGCAATTACCTGAAGATCGCTTACCGGAACCTGCTCAGAAGCAAGGTTTACTCCATGATCAACATCCTCGGGCTGTCGCTCGGGATCACCTGCTGCGTGCTGCTCGCCCTGTACATCGAAGACGAGTACCGGTATGACAAGCACCATCGCCGGCTGGAGGACATCTACCGGATCGTCTCCCGCTTTGAGTCCGAGCGCGGGCTCGACCAGCTGGGTACGACATCTCCTCCCATCGCGATGACGATGTGGGAAGAAATTCCCGAAGTCGAGTCGGCGGTGCGGGTGCTGAATCCTCCCGGGGTGGCCCAGAACCTCATCCGGTACGGCGACAACATGTTTTACGAGACCGACGGCTACGTCGCCGACTCCACGTTCTTCGACATCTTCACCTACGACCTCCAAGAAGGCAACGCCAAGACCGCGCTGGTGCTGGGCAACTCCGTGGTGTTGTCAGACCGGCTTGCCACGAAGCTATTTGGGAAAGAACCGGCCCTCGACAAGACCATCCAGATCAGCCAGGGCCTCGCGCCCGCCGACTACCGGGTGACCGGGGTTTACAGCACGGAGGCCAACAGCTTCATCATCCCTGCCTTTGTCACCTCAATGACGAGCACAGGATGGGGCGAGTTTCTCCGTACGAGCCCAGAGGCAGCCAACGAATGGGCCGGCAACAACTTTGTTCCCGCCTTCCTGCGCCTTACCCCCGGCCACCGCGTGGAAGAAGTCGAGAAGAAGATGAACGAAGTGCTTCAGAAGCATGGCGCCGAATCGATGAAGGCGCTTGGCGTTCAGAAGACGCTGCACCTGGAGCCGCTCCGCGACATCTACCTCAAATCCGATATCGGGAGAAGTCCCCGTATTCAATACATCTATGTCATTGCCTCTATCGCGGCGTTCATCCTGCTCATTGCCTGCATCAACTTCATGAACCTCTCGACGGCCAAGGCCGGCAAACGGTCCACGGAAATGGGCGTAAGGAAAGTGATGGGCGCCTACCGGAGTTCGCTGATGCAGCAAGTCTTCGGCGAGGCTCTGGTCATCGTGCTGATCGCCATCATCCTGAGCGTCGGGCTCGTGCAAATCTCCCTTCCTTTTTTCAACCAACTCACCTCCAAGACCATTGCCCTGGATTCCACGTCGGCGATGTTCCTGGCTGCTGCGCTGGCGGGCATCGCGGTAGTCACCGGTCTCCTGGCCGGCAGTTACCCGGCCTTTTACCTCTCTTCCTTTGAGCCGGCGCAGGTGCTGAAGGGCAAAGCTTCGTTTTCCAACTCCGGCGGTCTGCTCCGGCAATCGCTCGTGGTTTTCCAGTTTGTGATCGCCATCGCGCTGGTGTGCGGCATGCTCATCATCTCCGACCAGCTTGACTTCATGAAGAGCAAGTCGCTGGGCTTTGATGCCGGGGCAAAGATCGTGCTGCCCCTCCGCACCCGCACCGCCAGTGAGGCTTACCCTTCGCTGAAGCAGGAACTTGCGCGGAACAGCAACATCAGCGGTCTTTCGGCCACCGAATACGTGCCCGGCAGCCAGATTTGGAGCGACATGCTTTTTTACACCGACGGCGGAAGCATGGAGACGGCGCTCATGATCCGGCGCAACAACGTCGACGCAGGATACCTGGAACTCATGAAATTCCGGATGCTGGCCGGCCGCACCTTTACCGACAACCGCGCCACGGAGCGGAGAAAAGTCATCCTGAACCGGACCGCCTCCAAGAAACTGGGCTTTGAACCCGAAGCGATCGTGGGCCGGAACATTTACTTTGACTGGCGGGGCGAGAAATACACCTATGAAGTGATCGGGGTGATGGAAGACTACCACCAGCTTTCGCTCAAGGAGGAAATTACGCCTATTCTCTTCGAGATGCCCGAAGGCGAC